>CAMAFY010000089.1 GCA_945833885.1 uncultured Bacteroidales bacterium | reverse complement strand
CGATCATCGAATACTCGCAGAAGTTGTTCAGGGCAGACTCGGTATTGTACTTCTTGATCGGCAGGATTCCCGTAAGGTATGCGCCGGCAAAAACCCTGTCGGAATCCTGGGTCTTGAACAGCCGGCGGAGCAACATGACATACTCGTCAAGGATGGTCGGACTGATGAATTCAGCGGTTTCCTTCATTTTCTGCCGCACGGGATACTCACGACAAATGGCATCCCATTCATCGATGATGAAGAAGAACTTCTCTCCCGTGCCGTTGTGAATGGCCGAGAGTGTGTCCATAAGGTCGGAGTTCTCCTTGTACTTCACATCTGGAAACACGTCCTTCAACTCACACATTATCTCATCCTGTATGGCCCGAACGATGTTTTCCCCGAGTTCAGGACGGGCGGTGAACGACGTCACATCCAGGTAAATCACACTGTACCTGTTGAGGAACATCCCGAACGATGCGTCGCGCTCAGCCTTCAGCCCCACGAATAGTTCGCGCGAGTCGCACGACTTGTCGTAGTAAGCGCACAGCATCTTGGCGGCCATCGACTTGCCGAAACGTCTGCAACGTGTCACGCAACTGTAGCGCGACTCAGAATTGAGCGTGGAGTTCACCAAGGGTATCAGGGCGGACTTGTCGACATATTCGTGGCTCACGATGTCCCTGAACTCACTATTTCCTCTGTTGATGTATGTTCCCATAGCGTTCCAAAGGTTGCGGGAGCGTGGTTTTCCCCACAATCCATGTGCAAATGTACGAATAAGTTTTGAGATATCTACGCAGTTGCCAACGGAGATGATTATTTTCTACAAATTTGACGACCCGTCGTAACGGCGCCTTTGTTCTTTTAAGGTGGGTTCTATAAATTAGATTTGCGGGATTTTCAGGGATTTTAAGCCGAAAAGCGACCCCTTATACAACAAAAAAATATGTGATGATAACCTGTAGAACCCACCTTATATTGCGCTAAGGTAAACGAAAACAGCCACATTTCTGCCAAGGAGAGACTGAAATGTGGTGATAATTATCCCAATAATTAGGAAAACTTTACGGCGGCGAGTCATAACACCACCAGATATTTCCGAAACGGACCTTACTCGAACTGCGACGCATATTCCTGAGGAGTCATCCCCACCTGCTTGCAGAAAATTTTGTAGAAATTGCTCTTGTCGGAAATTCCTACCATAGTATGGACTATGGACGTGGACACTTCCTTTTCGCGAAGCAGCCGTTTCGCCTCTTCAAGACGAAGGTCCTGGCGCCAGGTGCGGAAAGGGGTGTGAACACGATTGGCGAAATACGATTTCAGCACGGCATGGGTGGTGCCCAACTCGGCGGCAATCTCCTCCACGGTCTGGTCGCTGCGCACATACTGCTTGCTTTCTACCCACCGATCAATGGCATCGGAGAGACGCTTCTCAGCGTCGTTCCCTATGGTGATGGCGGAAAGTTCCGGCTCAATCTCCATATTGTGCGAGGCGACAACCTTGACAATGTATCCGGCTTCTATGCGGTAGTTGATTACGCATATTACAAGGTATATATAATATAGCGTGTAGATACACGTGAAAATATTATACCAAAGTTCACCCATGCGGAAGACAACATAGAGCAATGCACTTAATCCCACGGTGAGCGCTCCCAAGAAGCAACGCTTTACCAAACGCAGACTTCCGCGCATATCCTCGTCATAACTCTCCTCCAACTGTTGCAGACTCCTGCGATAACAGGTGTGGAAAAGGAGGCAATAGTAAACCAACAGGGCCACATAGACGGCTATTCCCAGCCAAAGACCGGCATCCACCAAGTGGCCACCCATGCAAACAGCATAGATGATGGCGATGCTTACGGCCATTATTCCCAAACCGTTAGTAGTCAACCATCCCGCGGTAATCGTACGAGGCGAGGCGAACACCACGCATGTTGCGGTGAAAAGCATGGCCTGATACATCGAAATCACAAGCATTGCCCCCATCGTCACCGGATCAGCAGCCTCGTCTACACCGAGCAGACAGGTGACGAGATTTGAAATGCCCATGACACTATAACAGACAATGAGCAACTTGTTCATACGCCGCATGGACTGCCACTGCTCACCGCCCGGCATATTAAGGCTGGCAAGCACGATAGCAAGCGTGAAGGCTGTGGCAGATGCAAACAAATCGAAAATGGATACATCCATACTGTTCAATAACTGCTTAGGGGAGTTCTATAAATTAGGTCCTTCAAATTCTGAGTGTTTTTCCCGAAATAAAAACTTCTGTAAATAACAGGAAGCGCGAACCTTACGGCAAAACGTACAGGATTTATAGTCGAAAGATGCTAAAACGGCACCTCAATAAAAATCCCGCAGTGCTTAACTGTAGACATTCTCCTTATTAAATTTTTGTACATTTGTCCCATCGGAACAAATGAACTTATGGCTGACTGCTTTTTTTCTATGACAAAAATACGCTAAACTTTGCAGAAAACTATCACACCCTATTGTTTTTTTAACAAATAAATCAAAAGATTTACCTATACTTGATATACTGCACACACAAGAATAACAAAAATCTTGCATCCCTCACATCATGATATTACGGAATATCATCAACTGTTTTTCAATGCCAATCTTACGAACATGAACAATTTGCGGATGTTTAACTTATAGTCGGGAATCCCTTAGACAGAAATATACAAAAAATATACAACACCTTCGTAAAATATCGTCAACATATTACCTGAAAAACCTCAAAGGATTAGAGGAAGAACATCTGCATTTAAAGCGAAGAACATCAGCAGTTTGCTTGATAAACATCAGCACTTTGGGCAAAAAATATCAGCACCCTAAAAGAAATATATCACACTTTGAGCAAACAACATCCTCAGTTTGAAAGAAGGACGTCAACACTTTGAGCGAAGGACATTCTCAGTTTGAAAGAAGGACATCTACACATTACCAAGAATTATGCGGAAATCCTCCCATAACAAGAACACGCTTTTACGATAAAATCTGTATAATGGCCGCGAACACCCCCGTTATTTTGCCCTTTACAGGACAAGGCAACTGGTTCGGAATGACTCTTTCAAACAACAGTCCCTCATACCTTCACCCGTATGAATG
>CAMAFY010000088.1 GCA_945833885.1 uncultured Bacteroidales bacterium | reverse complement strand
TCATCACACATGTACTTAGATTCTGCTAAGAAGACTGAGATCTTTGGAACGTACGGAAAGTCCAACACCGACACGGGCTCTGCTGAGAGCCAGGTGGCTCTGTTCTCCTACCGTATCTCCCACCTGACGGAACACATGAAGCGCAACCGTAAAGATCATACCACTGAACGCGCTCTCGTAAAACTCGTAGGTAAGCGTCGCGCACTGCTCCGCTACCTCAAGGATCGCGATATCAACCGCTATCGCGCCATTGTCAAGAGCCTCGGTCTGCGCAAGTAATCCACTTCGCAAGTTCCGGTGTTTCCGACGAATTTCGCAGGGAAATCTCTCCGCGAGTAAACACAAGAAATCCCGATGCCGCACCTTTCAGAGGTAAGCATCGGGATTTTTTCGCGCCATATTCCAAAGTTCCCGCACGGGAATGCCGAGGAAGACAAGCACGAACAGCGCCATTCCCAGGTCAGAAGTACGGAACTTCCGGTCTGGAAATGGCGCTGTTTTTGTCCGAAAATACGGATGTTTTCACATGAAACTACGGCAATTTAGAAAGCGGAGCACAAAATAACGGTAAGGCACATGCGGCTCCCGACGGTTGGGCTAAAGCATCTTCCTTTTGCACAACCTGAGCCCTTATCCTACTCTCCCCTCACCAATTTGAAGGAATGGCCATCGTTGAGACGGACGAACAGGACTCCTTCCGGGAAACCCTGGGTAGGAATCTCCGCCGCTCCCTGGGCAAGGACGTCGGAAAGGCAGCGTCCGGCAGCGTCAAAAACCTTCACACGGCCCTCATAATGACGGACGGTGATGCAGTTGTCCTGCCAAGCCACCGACGCCTCGGAAGACACATTAAGTGGACGGACACCAACCACCTCACCGCCTTTTCCCATGAACCGGACGGCATCAATCTCCATCGTGTTGCCGAACTTTCCGACAAAACGGAAGGCAACCTGCACCTCCTTGCCGGCATAGTCGTCCAACAAAAGTTCCACGGGATAATAACTGCTGTCGAAATAACTGTTGAAAAGGTCGGAAAACGCCACCTCGCACCATTCGTCGTAGACGTCATAAACCTCCTCCCAATCGGCACCGTCGGCGCTTATCATCACTTTAAGTGTGGTGGAAGGCTTACGGTTGACAAAGTCCATCTGTCCCCAATTTATGTTTTCGTTGTTGAGATCAAAGAGGAACATCGGTGAATATCCAAGATAAAAACTCAGTTTCGGCTCCTCTCCCAGACGGATTTTCGGTGAAATCATCCACTCGTCCTGAGCAAGGTCCACCTTTTTGCCGTCATCTCCGGTGGTGTTGGCGTAGTAGACAATGGCAAAATTCGTCCCCTCCACCGCGTTGGGAATGGTCTGCTGGGGGTGTTTGACGTCGACATGCCATGTGAAGCGCCCCTCCTCCATAAGTGCCTGCTCGGCATTGGTATTCTTTTCGCTCCACCCCTCGGGGAGCCAGTCGGCATTTCCACCATCCCAAGCCTCGAAATCCTCATAGAGAATCGTGGGAGAATCCTCTGCCCCTGCACGGAAAACCGGTCGCAGGCGGCGGGCAACCAGCGTGGAATTGTCGTCAATCCGGCACAGCCGCTTCGAGATTCCGCCGAAATAGTCCTCATAGACTTCCATGCAAACACCGGGCGTGAGGCGATGACGCTCCAACACGCGGGCAGATCTCAGCGTATACAAGGGGGGACGTTCCTGCATTTTGGAGAGTCTGACGGCAAGGTTTTTCTTCACCGGAGCCACTTGTTGAGCCGAAGCGGAAAGGGCAAATCCGGTACACACGAAGGAAAGGAATATGGTAGAAATCTTCATAATTCAATGCGTTTTTCTAATGTTTTCAACACTTTTCTGCCGTCAAAGATACACCTTTCTCCCGAATTGGCACGGCATATCGCGCACAAATCTTATCGTCAGCAAGGAAAAGATTGAAAAAGTGCCGCAAAACACGCGGAAAAGCAACATTGTAAAAGGGAGACATCCTACTTAAGAGCAAGACGAGTACATAAAATCATCCTCAAAATTCCTTTTTTCCGGATTCGCAAAAGGAGGGTTCTACAAAACATATCATAGACATAGAAGCACAGAAAAAAAATAATATATGCACCCAAGTTCGGGATAAAGTTACCAGAATAATACATGAATTTGTGACAACAAATTATAGAATTTCGTACAATAATGTCATTTTTCATGTAAAAATCGGCACCAGACTCACCATTTTACACATAAAAATCGCCACTCTTACCCCCTATTTCAGCCATATACCCTCATACCCTCACCCGTATAGCCGAGTTTAACGAGTTAAAAAAACAGACAATTACACAAAAGGTGATGGTATGAGGGTAAAAAATAAAAATACTATGGTATGGCGTTTTTTATACTATAAGTTTGGAAAACGTCGAATTTCTTTCAGCGTTTTCCCCAACTGGCACAGGAAACTGTTTTCCTCTGCCCTCACTTAATCAAAACATTGAACATTGTTCTTCGTTTTCTCGCCATGGCATATCGGAAACATTGCTGACGCTATGTTGTTTTGGGGAACAGACTGGAGGCACTACCAGTACACGCTGGGAACGATGGAAAACTCCATCTTTTCTGAGATTCTTATCCCGAACTCGGGTAATAGATGTGTATCATCTGCGACACATATCCGTAAAAGCCTTTTCATACGTAGTCGATATTACAGTTCTCCCGTTCCATCCGCATTCGAAAGATTACACGGACAATCAATGCCGAGATTACGGATATCTTTATGCTTTTGCCTTTGTATCGGTGCTCCATTATCCTCAAGAAATGTGCTAAAAAGGATAAAATCTGGTGGAGAATTCTCATTTACGGGTGATTTCTGTTGCAAAAGCGCAGATAAAATTATAATTTTGCACAATCATCGGGAAGTGTACATCAACGCCAATGCTTAATTCACAACCTGAAAATGCCCCGATGTACTAACACCACATCCCCAAATTTCCGACATCATGAAATACCCCATCGGCATTCAGAGTTTCGATAAGATCAGAGAAGGAGGCTATGTCTACGTGGATAAGACCGCCCTCGTCCACAGGCTTGCCAACGAAGGTTCGGTCTATTTCCTGAGCCGTCCGCGCCGGTTCGGAAAAAGTCTGCTGCTTTCCACC
>CAMAFY010000087.1 GCA_945833885.1 uncultured Bacteroidales bacterium | reverse complement strand
TAGGTGACGCCTGCCTTCATGCCGCCTCCGAGGAATCGTGCCTCATGGCCGTCCTTCTGTCCGTCGTGGGCATAAGAGTTGTCGGCATAGCGTCCGCTACGCATGTTTCCATAGCGCGAGATGGTGGTGGCGTCAACATGTCCCTGTCCTACGAAGGTCCAATGGTTGCTGGTGTACTGGTAGTTGCCCCATGCCTTGATGCGGTTGACAAAGATATTGTAGTCGTATCCAAAGCGGTCGCCCTCGGAAATCAGACGATTGGGGTTGTTCAGGTCGTTCTGCGCCTCGGAACTGTAGCGTCCGTAGTCCTTGGAAGCGTACTTGTCAATGTCGAGGATGGGATTTCCACCCAAAAGGTCGTCCATCGTCTTGTAGTGCATGCCCTTGGTGTGGTTGATATCTCCGCCGACGGCGTATTTATGATGGTTGTTGACGCTGTGGTTCCAGGTGGAACTCAGCACAAACACCTGCTGGTCGTTATGACGGCGCTCCACATAGTACAGCGCCTCGCCGTTGTTCTGGAGCGCATTCTCGCGGTTCACGTAGTACATGCGGTCCCAATTTATCTGTCGGTTTGCTTCCGTCTGCCAATAATCCGTGAGTTGGTAGAACTGATTCAGGAGATAGGGATTCTCATCCAGGAACTCGTGGCAGTTCTTATCGGGATTATAGATGTTGAAGATGCTCGAAGGGAGGTTCTTATAATAGTCCGGACGCGGGTCATAGGCGTTTCCTCCCCACGAAAGTGCGCTGGACGAGTACTTCGAGTACTTGTAAGCGAGGCTCGTTGACAGGCGTTTTCCGCGCTGCGGCGTGTAGTCCCAGGTCAGGATGGCGGTAGGTTGGAAGTCGTGTACCACACGTGCGTTGCGCTTCTGCCCGTTCTGGTATCCCCAGTTCGGGTTGTAGTAGTGGCTGTTTGCCAGATAATACGCCTCCTCGGTCGATGCTCCCTGCTGTGCGCGCTCGGTGGGTGCGCCGAAAGTGGAGAGGTTCAGGGCATGACGGTCGCCCCAACGCTTCTCGGCAGCGAGGAAATAACTGAAACTGTTGTAGAAGGTTCCCTCGATGTATGCGGTATTATAGTCTGCCCAACGGTAGCCCAGCATGCCGGCGAATGCCCATCCGCGACGGTTGAAGCCCGTAGCATGGGTGTATTGTCCACGGACGGTGTAGTTGCGGTTACAGCCACTGAGGGTGAGTTTGTTCCCCGCAGCGTATTGTCCGGCACGCATGTTGATGTTGTCGCCTCCGCCAATACCAGTGACTCCGAAGAGGTTGTAGTCCATCTGTCCTACACCCTCCTTGTTGCGGGTGGCGTCGTTCATACCACCGATCATACTGTAACTGAAGCGTCCGAGTTCGAGGTCGTTGAGCGACACTCCGTTAAGATACGAATTGCTGTATTGGTTATCATACCCCCTCACGCGGAATCTCACCGCGCTGAAGGCGTAGCCCACCTCGCTGAGATAGGGGTCTTTTTTCGACGATATGGCGGCCACCGTCTGCTGTGCGTCGTTATCCTCGTCAAGTTGACTCTCGGTAAAGGTGAAGTCAGCATTGTCAACCGACAGGGAATCAGCCGATGTCTGCGCCGAGGCACGGGCTGCAACAGCAAGAATGGACGCCACAAGGAGCGTACTTTTCTTCATATATGACGTTAATAGTGTATTTTTTGCAGTTTGCAAAGTTAAAGGATTTTTTATGATTTCACCCACCTTTGCACGCCCTTTTTGCGGTAATTTAACGAAAAGCACGGCTTTTTTTCACTATGCACTCATTTTATATTGTATGTGTCGCCAAGTTTCTGTAATTTCGCACCGCATTTTCCGCACTTTCTTACACGTTTCATCATGAGAAGACTCCTTTTCCTCTGCCTCGTTTTCACGGCTCTCCATCTCTGCGCCGCCAACCCTTCCACCGACCAGAACCAGAAACGGCTGGCGCTTTATGGCGTGGCGTTCTATAATCTCGAAAACCTTTTCGACACCATCCACGCACCCGGGAAGAACGATTACGAATTCCTGCCGCAAGGTTCCTACGCCTGGAACGGCATGAAGTACCGCGCAAAACTGAAAAACCTCTCCGAAGTGCTGTCGCAACTCTGCACCGACCGCGTGAAAGCCGGCGCGGCAGTCATCGGCGTCTCCGAGGTCGAGAACCGGCAGGTGCTGGAGGACCTCATCGCACAACCCGCACTTTCCGCACGCGACCTCCGCATTGTCCACCACGAAACCGACGACCGACGCGGAGTGGACTGCGCTTTTCTCTACAACCCCCGATTCTTCAACCTCGAACGTGAACTCTATGTCCCCTACATCTACCCCACAGCCGACGGTAGTGCCGAGGATATGGGCTTCGTCCTCGAAGATAACCGCGTGAAGGCCCTGCCCCTCTATGGCGACACCACACACATCACCCGCGGATTTCTGTGCGCCATCGGCACAATGGCCGACGAACGCTGCTGTTTCATCGTCAACCACTGGCCCAGCCGTGGAGCGGAAAGCCCCGCACGCGAACGTGCCGCCTACCAGGTGCGCCGGCTTGTCGACGCTCTTGCCAAGGAATATGGCGGAGACATGAAGTTCGTCATCATGGGCGACCTGAACGACGACCCCGACAACCTGTCGCTGACGCAGGGAATCGCCTGCAAGTTCGAGGCGAAAAAGTTGGAGGGCGACACCGATTTCTTCAATCCCTGGTACTATACCCTGCGGAAACAGGGTCAGGGAACGTTGCTCTACAACAACAAATGGAACCTTTTCGACCAGATTCTCGTCTCCGCCAACGCCGTTGACCCCAAATACAACCTGAAGAATCCGCCGAAAGTGGCGGACATCGACCTGACTAAGGGACTGACGTTCTACCAGCATTCCATCTTCATGCGCGACTTCCTCTTCCAGCAGGAGGGGCGTTACAAGGGCGGACCGCTGCGCACCCATGCTGGAGGCGTATGGCTTAACGGCTACTCCGACCACCTTCCCACACAGGTTTACCTCATCAAGCAATTCTAAAACACCACCCTTCCCCTGCCCCTCCGGCAGGATATACATCCCCAACAGCAAATGGCACAAAAACCAAGTATTCCAAAGGGCACACGCGATTTCGGACCTCTCGAAATGGCACGCCGTAACTATATCTTCGACACCATCCGCTCCGTCTTCAACCTCTACGGCTACCGGCAGATTGAAACCCCGTCGATGGAGAACCTTTCCACCCTTATGGGCAAATATGGTGAGGAAGGCGACAAACTGCTCTTCAAGATTCTCAACTCCGGAGACTTCACCCGCAGCGTCTCCACGCAACTCTATGAGGAGGCTACCGCACCGCAACTGGCGGCGAAATTCTGCGAAAAGGGTCTGCGCTACG
>CAMAFY010000086.1 GCA_945833885.1 uncultured Bacteroidales bacterium | reverse complement strand
GAGGCTACCGCACCGCAACTGGCGGCGAAATTCTGCGAAAAGGGTCTGCGCTACGACCTTACCGTTCCCTTTGCACGCTATGTCGTGCAGCACCGCGAGGAACTTCAAATCCCCTTCAAGCGCTATCAGATCCAGCCGGTATGGCGCGCCGACCGTCCGCAACGCGGAAGATACCGCGAATTCTACCAGTGCGACGCCGACATTGTGGGCTCCGACTCCCTGCTCAACGAGGTGGAACTCCTCCTCATCGCCGATGAAGTGTTCCACCGTTTCGGCATCCGCGTCGCCATCAAACTCAACAACCGCAAGATCCTCAGCGGCATCGCCGAGGTCATCGGGGCGGCAGACCGCATCGTCGATATCACCGTCGCCATCGACAAACTCGACAAAATCGGCCTCGATGGTGTGAATGCCGAACTCGCCGCCGCCGGACTTTCCGCCGCACAGGTGGAACGCCTGCAACCCATCATCTGCCTCAGCGGCACGAATGCCGGGAAACTTGCCGACATCCGCAAGGTGCTTGCTGGCAGCGAGACCGGAATGCTCGGATGCCAGGAGGTGGAAACCGTGCTCAACGCCCTCGAGGGAGAGACCGCCAACACCATTGAACTCGACCTCACTCTCGCTCGCGGACTGAACTATTATACGGGATGTATCGTGGAAGTCAAGGCTCTCGACGCCGAAATGGGCAGCATCAGCGGTGGAGGACGCTACGACAATCTGACGGGAATCTTCGGAATGCCCGGACTTAGCGGCGTCGGCATCAGTTTCGGTGCCGACCGTATCTACGACGTGCTCGAACAGTTGGAACTCTATCCTGCGAAGACCGAGACGGGCGTGCAACTCCTCTTCATCAATTTCGGCGACAAGGAGGCCGCACACTGCCTTTCTCTGGCACAGAAGACCCGCGCGGCAGGCATCGCCACCGAGGTCTTTCCCGACGCGGTGAAGATGAAAAAGCAGATGACTTACGCCAATGCCCGCAACATTCCCTTCGTGGCCCTCGTCGGAGAAAACGAGATGCGCGACGGCGTTGTCACGCTCAAGAACATGACTACCGGCGAGCAGCAGACCCTGAACATCGACGAAATCATCGCCCTCTTCCGCGCCTGATTGCCGCAAAGGTCTCCGTCCGCCACGTCGTGACGCCATACGGTTTGCGCCGTACTCCCAACTTTCTGCTGGGGGTACGGCGCTTTTCGTCAAGGGGTGCTTCCTGCATTCTCCCGCAAGGCATGGCATAACGCGGATTTGCCCGCCGGAATATGCCTATAAAATATCGGGGATTTGCCTTTGAATATTCGGAATTTACTTACAGAAAACCGGTAGACAGATTATAGAAATCCGGAAATATGCCTCTGATAATCCTGATATCTGCTAACGAAAAATACATAATGTGTTTACGGAAAAACCGGGAACGGTGATGAATATTTCCGCAAAACGGGCGATTATGCTCCGGCGTTGACCACGGGCTGTGCAGCCTCTTCGTTGCAGAGGACCACCATCAGATTGCTTACGAGAGCAGCCTTCTGGGTGGCGTCGAGTTGCACGATACCACCGTCTTCCAAACGGTCGAGGGTGAGTTTCACCATGGAAACGGCACCTTCCACTATCTGCTCGCGGGCGGCAACAATGGCTCCTGCCTGCTGACGGCGCAGCATGACGGCGGCGATTTCGGGGGCATAGGCAAGATAGTTGATGCGGGCCTCCACCACTTCTATACCCGCCATTTCCAGGCGTTCGCCAAGTTTGCGCTCCAATTCGTCCACAATCTCGCGGTTACCACTGCGGAGGGTAATGGCATTGGGGTCCTCATCGTCGACGTCATAGGCGTAGTGTCCTGCCACCTCGCGCAGGGCAGCATCGCTCTGAACCTTCACGAACGACTCGAAAGCCATCATCACATTCGCCTTGCTGTTCATGACTGTGCCCTCACTGGCAGCCATCGTCTGGGCATCAATCTCGAACATGGCGCGGTATGTGTCCTTCAGACGCCATACCAGCATCAGACCTATCATCACGGGATTTCCCATCTTGTCGTTCACCTTGATGGGAGTGGCATCAAGATTTCGCGCACGGAGAGAGAGGGCGCGCACGCTGGTGAAAGGATTGATCCAGAAGAATCCGTTGCGAGTCAATGTTCCGCGATATTTTCCGAAGAACAAAACGACGTAGGCTTCGTTGGGTTCGAGTTTCACAAAACCGCCCCAGCATATCAGTGTTGCAAGAAAACCGGCAATGGTTGCCGTCAGCAAACAGGAATTGAGGCTTACTTCGCACAAATAATATACGAAATATACAAGCACTGCTGTGAATGCCAGTTGGAAGAAAAGCATGATGAAACCGTTGAACACCACGCCGTTATACTCGAATTCTTTACTCTTGTTCATGTCTCTTTTTTTGTTGTTATATCCTTTAGACGCACGACATACCAAAAAAACTACGGCAATACGGAAAAAATTATTCGGATTTCATCCTATGTTTTTTCTTCTGCCGGAAAGGTCGGAACAAACCAACTTATGGTTATGGGGTATTCTTTGTGTCCCATGCTTTGGAGAGAAAACTGATTCTATCCCGAGCAGTTTCCTTATGTTCTTGGCAAAATGCTATGCCTTTTTTGCTGCTTTTTTTTACCTTTTTGCATGAAAAATGAGGAAATCCTACACCCCAAAATAAAATCCTACACCAAATTCTACACCCGAAATCATCAGTAAATACTGGGAGTTTCATCGTCGGGTGTAGGAAATGTAGGATATTTTCCGAAAACTTTTTTCGGAGGGAGAAGAGACAGTAGTCCGGAAGTTGCAAAACATCGGACTTCTTTGGGCAAAAGTACGGAGGTTTTGCATCGAAAGTACGGATGTTTGCCTCAAAGAAGTCCGATGTTTTTGATTTCCGAAAAGGGGAAAGTATTGAATACGGATTTATCTGATTTAACCGATTTGACCCTGCGGACGATGTCAACACCATCACCCATGCACATCCCGCAGTTGTCACTGTTGTCCTCGTTGTCTTTGTTGTTTTCAAGTTCATCATGCATATCTTCTAATACACCAATGCTTTCTTCTGCCTTTGAGTAGTACGAGTGTTTATGCTCTAGGTCTTCCAATGTTATAGACGTTAGTTCGCTCAAAGGAATGTCTAAAATATATTTAGCAACAAACTTTGCAACATTGAACTTTTCCGTTAGCTTTTCCATTGCGTCATTTGTATCTAAACTTCTACGGATTATAGAAACTATTTGTTCGGTCGCATCTTCTGTTTGCCATATTTTAATCAAGGCATCGTAAAGTCGTCGTCCTTACTGTGTGTAATACGACAGTTCGTTAATGTGATTGTAAAGACATTCAAAATTTTCATCTTGAATTGTAGTTCTTCCGTTTTCTTCTGACTTCGACATCAGATGATGCTCGCAAACAGTACAGTTCGTGAGGTAATTGGCAATCGACAATCTTAGGGTACATACTATATGCTGTCACAATTAAATATGTCTTATCTTTAACATCTATTGCTTGGCAATAAC
>CAMAFY010000085.1 GCA_945833885.1 uncultured Bacteroidales bacterium | reverse complement strand
GTCGATGGGCATATTGGGGTCGGATGAGATTTTGGCAAGTTCCTTGGATGCCGTGAGAAAAAAAATATTTCATCGGAATTTATTCGGAATACAATCCGCTTAGGTTCCGATGATTTTTTATCCACAGATGTTAGACCATACTCGCCATGTCCCATAATCTGAGAAAACTCATGCGAAATGCACAAAATGAGCTTATGGAAGTAATGTCATTCCATTTTCCATGCCAACGTAAGCCGAACAGGTCCCATATAACGCTTCTTGGAACGAATAATCACAATTTTAGAATTGCAGCATAAAAATTAACCCAAAGAGGCAACATTGTGCATGAAGCTAAAAAGAGGGTGTGTCAGGTACTTTTGACACACCCTCTTTTTTTCCGGAAACGGCGGAAACATCCGTTTTCACCCCTTCCTTTCAAACGTGACACCAAAGCCCATTCGGACAGACATTACAGGTTCAACAGGAAGACAGACTGGAGTATTTGGAAAAGAATACCGGAAAAAATGAAAAGCCGGGGAAACGAATTTTGACATAAATAAGGACCAAAAAGCAAGTAAAAATTGCAAAATGACGGAAAAAGTGCCACTTTTTACGATAAAAATTTCCACGTTTTATGGGAATTACATAATTTTGAGGCGTCAAAAGTATGTTTTTTGACGTACGACATTATTGGGAAGTCCACCATGCTTCCCGCACCCTTTCATGAAAAACACAGCAGAAGCCCCATCCCCGCAAGGCGGACGGTGGCCTGCCGGCAAACATTTCCGTACAAAATCAACTAAAAAAATAACCGAAAGTCTATGTCCTATCTTGAATTCGACAAAACGCAGATGGCTAACCTTCAGGACTCGCTCCGCAAGGAGTACCTGCTGACGGCTAAGACCGGTGCGTATTGCTCCTCCACGCTCGTAGGCTGCAACATCCGCAAGTACCATGGTTTGCTCGTTGTACCCGTGGATACTCTTGACGATGAAAACCATGTTTTGCTATCGTCACTCGACGAAAGCATCATCCAACATGGCGCGGAGTTCAACCTCGGTCTCCACAAATACGTTGGAGACAACTTTAGCCCTAAGGGCCATAAATACATAGAAAGTTTCACTTGGGAAAAGGCTCCTACATGGATCTTCCGCGTCGGCGGTGTCCGTTTGAAGAAGGAAGTGATGTTCCGTAGCGAAACTGACCGTCTCTTCATCCGTTATACCCTCCTCGAGGCCCACTCCGACACCACCCTGCGTCTGAAGCCTTACCTGGCTTTCCGCAGCGTACGTGCCTGGACTCACGAGAACGGCGTGGCAAACACCTCCTACAAGGACTGCAAGCAGGGTATCAGCATGCGTCTTTATGAGGGATATCCCGACCTTTTCATGCAGACCGACTGCAAGAAGGCCGCATGGGTACACCAGCCCGACTGGTACCGCGGACTCGTCTACGACAAGGAAAGCGAACGCGGATACGGAGAAACCGAGGACCTGCTCGTGCCCGGATACTTCGAAATGCCCATCAAGAAGGGTGAAAGCATCGTGTTCACCGCCAGCCTCGGCGAAAGAAATCCCAAGGATTTCAAGGACATCATGGCAGCGGAGATTGAGAAACACGACGCCCGCGACAACTTCTGGAACTGCCTTGTCAACGCTGCACGCCAGTTTAGTGTGACACCTGAGAACGACCCCAACGAGACTTACCTCATCGCAGGTTGGCCCTGGTTCAAGCCCCGTGGCCGCGACACCTTCGTCAGTCTGCCGGGACTCACCCTCAGCATCGGCGACGTCGCACAGTTCGAACGCTACATGGCGACAGCCGAAAAGGCAATCATGGACTTCATCGAACACCGTCCCGTCAGCGTGAAGATCTACGAAGTGGAACAGCCCGACGTGCTCCTCTGGGCCGTATGGAGCCTGCAACAGTATGCGAAGATCGTAGGTATCGACAAGTGCTACGCCAAGTACGGCACGCTCGTGGAGCGAATCATGCAGTTCATCTGGGAAGGAAAGCACCCCAACCTCTTCGTCCACGACAACGGACTCCTCTACAGCAACGGACGCGACCAGGCTGTCACTTGGATGAACAGCACGGCTTACGGACGCCCCATCGTGCCACGCTCAGGATATATCGTCGAATTCAACGCCCTCTACTACAACGCCAAGAAATTCTTCCAGCAGATGCTCCTCCAAAGCGGAACGAAGGCCAACGCAGCCATCGCCGAGCAAATCGAATCGGAGTGCAAACTGATGGAGGAAAGTTTCCGCAACACCTTCCTCAACGAATTCGGATACCTCTTCGATTATGTCGACGGTACCGACCGCTGCTACGAGATGCGACCCAACCAACTCCTGGCCATCGCACTCGACTATTCGCCACTCACACGCAAGGAGTGCAAGGCCATCCTCGACTTCTGCACCAAGGAACTCAAGACTCCCAAGGGCATCCGCTCACTCACACCTAAGAGCGGAAACTATCATCCCTACTACATCGGACGTCAGGAAGACCGCGACATCGCCTACCATCAGGGCACAGCATGGCCCTGGCTCATGGGATTCTACCTCGAGGCTTACCACAAAGTCTATAAGATGAGCGGAGTGAACTACATCGAACGCCAACTCATCGGTTTCGAGGAGGAACTCTTCTACCACTGCATCGGCACCATCCCCGAACTCTTCGACGGCAATCCACGCTTCTCAGGACGGGGAGCAGTGTCATTCGCCATGAACGTCAGCGGCATCCTCCGCTCTCTCCACCTCCTGCAAGTGCTTCAGGCCGAAGAGGAAGCCGAAGACTAATCATCATCTCCTCACAACAAACTCCATAAAGATTCCTGGACAAAACGGCTGAGCCGCACGCTGCGCGGACACCGTCACACCAACTTTTCCCGAAGAGCGACACCAGTCCACCAGGGAGAAAGGACGGACATCCACCGGACAACACACCGGAACGGAGCATGCAGGAATCTGCTTTACCATACAAAAGAAAAGAATCACATACTATGAAAGTATTAATGTTTGGCTGGGAGTTTCCCCCGAAGATTTACGGCGGTCTTGCTGTGGCATCCTATGGTATCACACAGGGTCTTTCCAAGATTCCTGGTGTTGAGACCACATTCTGCCTGCCAAAGCCCTGCGGTGAAGAGGAGAAATTCCTGAACATCCTGAGCATGAGCGAGGTTCCCGTCGTATGGCGCGACCCCGACTACGAATGGCTCAAGGGACGACTCAAGAACCTTACGCCCGAAGAATACTACCAATTCCGCGACCATATCTATGCCGACTTCAGTTACAAAGGCACAAACGATATCGGCGGACTGGAATTCGCCGGCGGTTATCCCAAGAACCTCCACGAGGAAATCGGCAATTTCAACATCATTGCTGGAGTCATCGCACGAACACGTGAGTTCGATATCATCCACGCTCACGACTGGTTGACCTTCCCCGCTGGCGTACATGCCAAGCAGGTAAGCGGAAAACCGCTCGTCATCCACGTACACGCCACCGACTTCGACCGCTCACGCGGACAGGTGAACCCCACGGTCTATAGCATCGAGAAGAACGGTATGGACAACGCGGACTGCATCATGTGCGTGTCGGAACTCACACGACAGACCGTCATCCGCCACTATCATCAGGATCCGGCCAAGTGTATCGCCATGCACAATGCCGTATATCCCCTCTCACCTGAACTGCAAGCCATACCCCGAAAGGAGGACACCAAGGAGAAGGTTGTCACTTTCCTCGGACGTATCACCATGCAGAAGGGACCCGAATACTTCGTCGAAGCCGCCGCTCTCGTCCTCAAACGTACCAAGAACATCAGATTCTGTATGGCGGGATCAGGCGACAAGATGAACGAAATGATTGACCTTGCCGCCAACTTAGGCATTGCTGACCGCTTCCATTTCCCGGGATTCCAACGCGGACGACAGGTGTACGAATGCTACAAGAATTCCGATGTCTTCGTCATGCCTTCCGTATCAGAGCCCTTCGGAATCGCACCGCTCGAGGCCATGCAATGCGGATGCCCGAGCATCATTTCCAAGCAGTCGGGATGCGGAGAAATCCTTGACAAGGTCATCAAGACCGACTACTGGGATATCGAAGCCATGGCAGACGCCATCTACTCCATCTGCACCAACGACGGACTCTACAAGTACCTCCAGGAAGAGGGACTCAAGGAAGTGGACGCCATCACCTGGGAAAAGGTGGGAGAACGCATCTACAACTGCTACAAAAAAGTGCTCGGATGGCAGTAATTGCACCCCGCATCACCTATACAACATCTGAAACAACAACCCTATACCATAAGAAAATAATATGAAGACAGTTTGCTTGTACTTCGAGATTCACCAGAATATACATCTCAAGCGCTATCGCTTCTTCAACATCGGTACCGACCA
>CAMAFY010000084.1 GCA_945833885.1 uncultured Bacteroidales bacterium | reverse complement strand
ATCTGGTGCCTGCCGACGTGGCTGGAGAGATGGTAAGTATCGGCACGCTCTTCGCCTTTACCCTCGTCTGCACCGGCATTCTTGTAGTACGACGTTCGATGCCCGACGCCCCACGTGGCTTCCGCACGCCCTTCGTTCCCTGGGTTCCCATGGCAGGAATCATGTGTTGTGTGGGAATGATGCTTTTCCTTCCTGCCGACACTTGGATACGTTTGGTCATCTGGATGCTCATCGGCCTCGACGTTTACTCGCTGTATGGTGTCCGCCACTCCCATCTCGCCAGCGTCACCGACGGGCGTCGCAGCGGTCAGACCGTGCTGAGTGTGGCGGGTGTCGTCCTGTCTTTCCTATGCTTCATCCTCGCATCGTGGCATCAGGAGACCATCGGATGGGAGCACATCGGTCCGCTCTTCATCTTCACTTCCGCCTTCGGCTTTGTCCATGCTGGCTATTTCATCACACGTCTTTCATGGAGCCACAAATCCTGAAGCACTGATATTCTGAAGCATTTTTTCATTCCTTTCCCCCATTTTCGGCGGCAGTCCTCACGGCATTTTCGGTGTCATGAGGGTGCCGCCCTTTTCGTTTTCCACACCATCGTTCAGCAACCACGTAGAAAGTTCCAAACACGTGTCCTGCAATGATTGTAAAGAACACCTTGCAAAAAAACAATTTTTAACGACTAAATTGTCATTTTATTCGACAATCTTCCGTTTCTGTCAGAAGTTTAAGGGTTCCTTTGCACCCGATTTTACCACAAAACTTTTAAAGAAGATGAAAAAATACTACACATTCACCTTTTGTCTTGGATTCCAGCCTTCGTCCTGAGCCTTCAAGATTCCCCAGAACGTGCAGGAAAACATCCACATTCCTGTTACAGGACAATTATAGTTTATGGTGGAATCTATGAAGCTTTACCATAAATTTTATTTCTAAGTTTTCTTAAAGCGGCAATCAACACATTCTTACAGCACTAAAAACAATGAAAAAACTGCTTTACCTTTTTATCCTTACTCTCCCTTTGTCGATATTTTTCGCATGCGAAGACCCTTACGACATCATTTGCGAAAGTTCAAGCGGAACCCAATTTGACGACTGGTATCAAGGGGAATGGCTGGACCTGACCATTGATGGCGAAAAAATCACCTACTGCAAGGTTTACGAAGATAGTAAAAGAACGGAGGAATTCGACTTCAGCCTCGACACCTTCCGTACCAACTTCCACATCTTCGACTATCCCAAAAAGGAAGTGCACGTCATCGCAAAAGGAGTGACAGAGAACGGTGAATTCCGCAACGGCTATGTCTACATCAGAGGCGGACGATACAAAGTGGAAGCCACACATCAGGTGTTCCCCGAGCGCCGGGACTCCGCACGTCTGACCCTCACCCTCACAAAGTATGAAAACTAATCTGCATTATTACATCATGCTATGGGCCTGTGCCACCCTTATGGGAAGCGCGCAGGCCTTCTCTCAAAGCGACACTCTGACAGGCGGTGTCTTCCGGGAGGCTGTCATTACTGCGGATGCCCCGAAACGACATACCGAAGGTTTGCAGATGAGTATGCACACCTTGAAGTCGGAGGACCTGCTCACCATGCCCGTCATCTTCGGCGAACCCGACCTGGTGAAAGCCATACAACTGCAACCAGGTGTGACTCAAGGCATCGAGGGATTCAGCGGCCTTTACGTCCGAGGCGGCGAAAACGACCAGAATCTCTTCCTCTTCGACGGATTACCCCTTTACCAAGTGAGCCATCTCGGGGGAATCTTCTCCTCGTTCAACGCCGCAAGCGTCTCGCGGGCCGACTTCTACAAGGCCGCATTTCCCGCACAATACGGCAGCCGCATCGCAAGTATCGTTGACATCCACTCACAACGCCCCGACTTCAAGCAATGTCACGGACGCTTTTCCATTGGACTTCTCAGCGGGAACCTCTTCGTCACTGCCCCACTGCGTAAGGACCGCACGGCATTCACCGCGGCGGTGCGACGCACATGGATTGACATCCTTTCAACCCCAACACTCGCCGTCGTCAACGCCATCAAGAAGAAAAACGGCCAGAAAATCCAAATGGCCTACGCCTTCACCGACGCCAACGCCCGCATCGACCACAGGTTCTCGCCGGAACTTTCGGCACGCATCGTCGGATATTTCGGGCACGACCGGCTGAAGATTGCCGACCGCGACTTCAACAACACGGCACCTTCGTACATCTACACTCCGTCAGGACCGATACTGCAGAACCCTGATGCCTGCAAGGACTTCTACGATGAGGACCGCAACCGCATGAACTGGGGCAACTGGGGAACCGCAGCCGCCATCGAATATGTCCACAATCAGCACTTCCTCTCCGCCACTGCCTACTACAGCCGCTACAGTTCTACCTACAACCAGGAATCGGAACTGCAACATGATTTGTCAGACCCTCTGACCTACGGCTACTCAGGCACACGGACCCACAACAGTATTGGCGACCTCGGCGGACGGCTCGACTACCGCTATTCATACGAGAACCTACTGACATTACGCGCAGGAGCAGGTTCCATCTGGCACCGTTATATGCCTTCCGATATCCGAAATCTGACCATCGACGGCGAGAATGAAACTACCATACGCAACGGAAACGAGGAGATTGACGGCAGCGAGAGTTATCTCTATGCCGAAGCAAACGTGCAGCCCGTCCGAGTCCTTGCCCTCCAAGGCGGCGTGCGCACCGTATATTTCGCATCGGCAGGGCAGACACACCTGAGATTCGAGCCCCGGGCATCAGTCCGCGTCATGTGCGGAAGCAAGCATAGCGTCAAGGCAGCCTATAGCCGCATGAACCAATATGCGCAACAAGTGTCAAGCAACTTTGTCAACCTGCCTACCGACCTTTGGCAACCTACCGCAACCTGCTTTGCTCCACTGGAGAGCGACCTGTACACCCTCGGTGTTTATGGCGCACTACCCTGGCAGATGCTTTACAGCGTTGAAGGCTGGTACAAAGATATGCGCCATCTGGCGGAGTATGCCGAGGGGACAGCACCCCTCAACACCGCGCTGAGATGGGAAGAAAAACTCGTGGACACCAAAGGATGGTGCTATGGCATCGACGTGAACGTAGAACGGAGTGTCGGACGTCTCAGCGGACATGTCGGATACGGCTTGATGTGGAACTGGCGGAAATCGCCCCAACTGAACCACGGGAAGAAGTTCCCTGCCAAATTCGACAACCGCCACAAACTGAACATCGGCGCCAACTACAAGTTCAACCCGCGCCTGGAACTCCATGCCGAATGGATGTTCATGACCGGCAACCGAATGACGCTGGCCATCTACAACTACGACGAACCCGGCAGCGCCTTCCCCGATGCTCCGCAGACTGGCAACGGAAACAGCGGCGATGCCAACATGCAACTCACCGGATTCGGATACATCGGTTCGCGCAACAACGTGCGCATGCCGGCATACCACCGTCTCGACCTGAGCCTCGACATCCACACCCGCACCCGGCGCGGCCACAAAGGCACATGGAACATAGGGCTCTACAATGCCTACTGCCACATGAACGCCATGACCATCATCAAGGACGACGCCATCTACGATGACATCACGCACCGCCGCTTCCGGAAATTCTCCCTGCTGCCGACACTGCCTTCCGTTTCCTACAGTCTGGAATTCTGAACTTATGAAATACAACACCTATCATCATATCCTCAAATACGGCGTGCGCCATCTCCAAAGGCTCGCCCTTGTGGCCATTGTGATGACGAGCATCATTGCATGTTACAGCGACATCTCGCTCGATGACTACCGCGATGACGAAGGCGGCGACCTGCTGGTCATCAACGCCATCGTCAATCCCGACTCCACCATCATCGCCATGGCCACACAAACCTACTTCTTCTCCGACCAGCACAAAGGGCGCATCTACGTCACAGACCTCGACATGCACCTGTACATCGACGGCCACGACATGGGCAAAATGCCCTACGATGCGGAAAAACGGCGCTACGTCTCCGACATCAAACCGCAGCCCGGCGAAGAAGTGCGCATAGAAACGCAGTTCAAAGGGCGCGAGGTGACGTGTACAGACACCGTGCCACAACCCGTCAGGATGGAACGCATAGAGGCGGAATGCCAAGGTCCGCTCCCCATATATTGGAGCAACGACTACATCCTTACGTACCGCATCACCTTCAACGACCCTGCGGACGAGGAAAACTACTACTTCCTCAGTTGGAACGACAAATGGGTGAAGTACGGAGAGACGCCAAGTCTCGCCATAGGCGAGCGGAAATACTCCGACGAGTTCGTCTTTAAGCAACTCGCCCTCAGCATCCACGATGTCATGCCCGGATGGGAGCCCTACCTTCCTGCCGGTCTTCCCTTCTCCGACAAGGGCATCGACGGCACGGAACACACGCTGCTCCTGCGCGAAATCATACAAAGCAGCGGCGGAGACAAGATGGCCTATTACCCCGAAATGTGGAGAGAGTTCAACCTTTACACCATCTCGAAAGCCTATTACGACTATCTCGTGGGCGTCATCTGCTCCAGAACCGACCTCAACGACAATCTTCTGAACAACGGACTGGTCGACATCGGGGCTGCTGAACCCGTCGCCATCCCCTCGAACATCAACGGAGGTACCGGCATTCTCGGATGTTACACCCGACACCGCATCATGACCGACGTGAAATATGCCTACGACCGGCTCATAAACAACGGGGAATAGCCGCTAAAAAACTCACCGAAAGGGGTACAGACCCACCACGGAAACGGCAGAATTCTCCATGAAAAGGAAAGGGAACAACGCCACAAAAAAGCAGGAAACCACACACGCGGATGACATTCGAAGGAAAAAACAGGGGAAAATATTGAAATATTCGCGCCAAAACGTTGCACATTACAACATTACTACGTACTTTTGCACATGGTTTCTACAACGGAACCCCATTTTTCATTCATTTCTATTTTATCATCACACATGTACTTAGATTCTGCTAAGAAGACTGAGATCTTTGGAACGTACG
>CAMAFY010000083.1 GCA_945833885.1 uncultured Bacteroidales bacterium | reverse complement strand
TGCTAATGTGCTGCAGGAAGTATCTCCTGCCTATAGAAGGCATAGAACCGCTCACGGATTTCGTCCCTTACTCTACGGAACCCGTCAAGGATAAGACGCTCGTCCCCAACAAACTTCGCAGGGTCATCGAAACCGATGTGCAGGCGGTGGGAAACCTTTCCGGAGAAATTGGGGCAACTTCTGTCCGCTCCTCCACACACGGTAATCACATAATCCCACGCCTCGCAGAGGAAATCCTCTACATTGCGGGGCGTATGGTTGGAGATGTCTATCCCGGCTTCTGCCATCACCCTCACGGCAAGCGGATGGACGCATGCTGCTGGTGACGTTCCTGCCGAACGGACCTCAAGGCTGCCATCAAACGACTGTAGGAATCCGTGTGCTATCTGACTGCGGCAACTGTTGCCTGTACACAATACTAATATTTTCATATATGTGAATATCAAAGAATGCAATTGAACAAATAACCTGAAAGGATGATGAACAGGGCCACCGTGGAAAAGAAGATGAGGATGAGCCGCCACGTCATGACCTTCTTCAGCATTGTAGCCTCGGGAAGCGAAAGTCCTACCACTGACATCATGAAGGCAATGGCAGTACCCAATGGTATACCTTTGGCAACGAAAACCTCCACCACGGGCACAATTCCCGCAGCATTGGCATACATCGGCACGGCAAGGACGACGCTCAGCGGAACAGCGTACCAACTGTCGCGCGACAGATACTGCTCGAAGAATCCTTCGGGGATATAGCCATGCATAAAGGCTCCTATGGCAACACCTATGAGGACATACACCAGCACACCACGGACAATGACCCACGCTTCACTGACAATGGAAGGCAGACGCTCGGTAAACGAAAGATGGCAGGCTTCCCATTCCTCGTTGTTACGCTCCGATGCCTGCTGTATCTGGATGACCCACGGCGAAAGCCAGCGCTCCAGTTTCATCCTGCCCAGCACAATGCCTCCGATGCTGCCCAGCACAATGCCTGAAAGGACATAAATGCCCGTAACGGTCCATCCGAACGTTCCGGCAAACATGGCGACCGCCACCTCGTTGATGAGGGGCGAGGTGATGAGGAAGGAGAAGGTGACACCCAGGGGGATTCCGCCCTTAACGAAACCGATGAAAAGCGGTACGGAAGAGCAGGAACAGAAAGGGGTGATGGCACCGAAGACACTGGCAAGGAGGTATTGCATGCCATAGAGACGGTGGCTGGAGAGGAAATTGCGAAGGCGCTCGATTGGAAAATAGGCGTTGACAACTCCCATCACCGTACTGATAAGAAAGAGGAGGAGCAGAATTTTCAGCGTGTCATAGACAAAGAAATTCAATGCCCCGCCCAACCGTGAAGTCTGTTCGAGGCCAAAAACACTGAAGACAAGCCAATCGGCAAAAGACTGTATCATAATAGGAAATTCTAAAAAAGTTGGTATAGCTACCTTCCATCATTCCTCCTTGTCGTTCAAACCACAGAGAACCATCGCCTGCATGAGGTCGTCGGCAGAAATGACCCCTGTGTGGCGGAAGACCGTACGTCCCTTTTCGTCGAGGACAATCTGCGTAGGAATGAGGTCGATGCCGAAATGTTCCGCCCACGGTGCGTTCTCGGCAAGGGCAACATTGATGAATGTCACCGCCACGCTTTCCGAATATCTGTCACGGAATTCCTGCATCACGCCCTCCATCTGCCTGCAAGGCACGCAATAAGTGGCTCCGAACTCCAGGAAAGTATAGCGTTTGGATTCGCCCTTGGCGGCATAGTTATAACGTGCCTGAATGCTGTCGGCGATGGAGACTGCTGTGCTTTCTTCCGACACCGTTTGCGAACAGACAGCGGAGGGTAGGGCAAAAAGGGCGAAAAGCAATGGATATAGGATAGGCGGTTTCATGGCAAAAATAGGATACTTTGTCAGATAACGTTAGAGGAACATGATATAACAATAATACACTCCGACGGCAATGAACAGCACGGCCACCGCACGGTTGAACCAGCATTGGAACGCATTTATCCCACCCAAGAGCCTGCTCATCGACCGGACACTGAACGCCAGTACCCACGCTATAAGGACAACGGGGAGCGAAGTGGCGATACCATAGACAACGAGGAGCAGATAACCTTCGGCTGCAGCGGCAGACATCGGGATGAGCAACCCAAAGAAGAAGAGTCCGCTGGTGGGACAGAATGCCATGGCAAACAGTACACCGAGCAGAAAGGCACCTGCAGCACCGTTCAGACGCTCAGCCCATACACTGCCCGAAAACCCGAATTTTCCGCCAATATTGGCAAACTCGAATGCCAGCATCAGCATGCCCATAACAACGAGCACCGGCCCAAGCACATACTCGCCCAGCACACTTACGGCATTTTGCAGACCGAAAGTATCGGCCCCCTTGCGTATTATATATATGAGTGCGGCACCGAGCAAGGTATAGGCTATACAGCGTCCGAGACTATAGAGCAGTCCGTTGCGGAACACCTTGTAACGGTCTTCGTAGGAGGTACGGAAAGAACGGGATATGAAGCCCACAGCGGTGAGGTTCGTTGCCAAAGGACAGGGACTGATGGCGGTGAGGAGACCGAGGACAAAGGCGGTAAGCACCGGAATTTCGCTGCTGTCGAGCAAATTCTGAAGGTATTCCATACTATTTTCCCAAATCATTTCAGGAGTTGCAGAACCTTGTTCTTCAGTTCCTTCCGGAAACCTTCGGCATTGCCCGCAGCATTGGCAAAGGCAAACTGTGTAAGGTTGCTCACCTTTTCCTTGCCTGACTTACGCTGGACGATGAAAAGCGAGGACCAGGAAACCTTGTACCTCGCTGCGAGTACCTTGCCTTCGGAGGTGGAGATGTCCACAATGCGGAAGCGCACCTTGCCTGCCTTTACCTCGGATGCCAGATCGTTCTGGACCATAGTCCGCGTTTCGGATTCTATGGCATTGCAGGTCTTACAACGCTGCTTGCCATGGAAATAGAGAACCTCCACGCTTGTGGAATTCTTTTTGTCGACGCCCCTGTCCTTCGCCGAAACGGCAGACTCTTCTACGCAGGTGGACAACTGGCATGTACGGCAGTTGCTTGTAGAATTCTGTGCCATACAGATTGTTCCCATGACGAGGAACAGAAGGGGAATGATGATATGACGTTTCATGTCAAAGAATCACTGATTATTGGTTTTCATTTTGAAAGGATTGCAAGCAGTTCAGCCTCATTCTTCTGGCCACGTGCCACAAGTTTACCGTCAACAACGAGTGCCGGAAGGGTCATGGTGTTGTACTGCATCACCTCCACGATGTCATCCACCCTTTCTACCTTGGCATCTATGCCATGGCCATTGACGGTCTTTACAACGAGGTCGTAGAATTTCTGACTGCATTTGCAGCCGCTCATAAGTACTTTGATGTCTTTC
The DNA here is from genome assembly GCA_945833885.1 of uncultured Bacteroidales bacterium. GTDB lineage: Bacteria > Bacteroidota > Bacteroidia > Bacteroidales > Bacteroidaceae > Alloprevotella. The sequence continues at coordinate 1,696 of CAMAFY010000083.1, read as the reverse complement.
ATGATGGATTATGATTTTGTATATTTTTGTATAGTCTCCTTCGTTTCTGACGCTCGGCATAGTCTAAGTAAACTTAGCCTCTGCCCTCGCTTAATGAAACGTTCGTAAAATTACGCATTAAAACCTATTTCTCCTTGGCTTCGCCTTCCTCCTTCGCACCTCGGTCATTCAAGTAAACTTGATGACACTCGGTTTGTCGTCGGTTGCAACAACTCTCTTTTTCACAAAGTGTGGCGTCGAAGAACTCCTGGAACAGTTGGCGTGCATACTCCCAGTTTTCGCGGTTGATGCAGTACTTCACCTTTGGAGTTTCTATCTCCCCCTGTATCAGCCCCGCCTCCTTCAGCGCGGAAAGATGCTGGCTGACAGTGGCTTTTGTAATGGGAAGTTCTTCGTGGATGGCACCAAAATAGCAGGTGTCGCGCTTTGCCAGAAAACGCATGATGGAGATGCGGGCAGGGTGTCCGAGAGCCTTTGCCAACTGTGCCAAGGTTTCGGTTTTGATACAATACTTTCTGCTGGCCATAAACTATGCTTATTGTTTGTTGTTTGCAAAAATACGAACAAAGGCGATTGCTTACAAATATTTCTTCAAAAAACTTGGATTTCATCCCCCCAATGGGGGAAAAGACGACCACCATGGGTATCTTTTCCTCCAACTGCTACGGGCTGTCCGGCGGCGCAGACCGAAAAAACGCCGTACTTCCGTGTGGGGTAGGGAAGTACGGCGTATGGCCATCATTTGATATGCTGATGCTGTGGGGGGTCAGCTTTCGCCCTCTTCCTCCGGATGCTGGTAATCCTCGAAAAGGAAATCGTTGAACGGATACTTCTGGACGTGGAGTTCCGATACGCGGCGATAGAGGAGGTCGCGCAGGGCATCGATGTTCGTCTTCTCGCGTGCCGAGATGAAGATGACGTCGAGAATGCTTCCCGCTGTCGGATTTTTCGTCTCGGAAGTTCCGGCAGTCCGTGCCATCCATGTCTGCATCAGTTCCGGCAACGGCGTGTTTTCGCGGCTTGCAGGCGTGAGGTCGTCCTCGGCTTTCGGGGTGAAGGTATAGGCATCCATCTTGTTGAAAACGAGAATCTGCGGATGATCGGCACAGCCAAGGTCGCAGAGCGTGCGATTCACCACGTCTATCTGCTCCTCGAAGTCGGGATGGCTGACGTCGACAACATGGACCAGCAGGTCGGCCTCACGGGTTTCGTCGAGGGTACTCTTGAAACTTTCGACGAGGTCGGTGGGAAGTTTGCGGATGAATCCCACCGTATCGGCGAGCAGGAAGGGGAGATTGTGGATGATGACCTTGCGGACGGTGGTGTCGAGCGTGGCGAAGAGTTTGTTTTCGGCAAAGACATCGGCCTTGGCGAGGAGGTTGATGAGAGTTGATTTTCCAACGTTCGTATATCCCACAAGCGCCACTCTGATCATCCGTCCGCGGTTCTGCCGCTGGGTATTCTTCTGGCGTTCGATGTCGGCAAGGCGCTGTTTGAGGAGCGACATGCGGTTGAGGATGATGCGGCGGTCCATTTCCAGCTGTGTCTCACCAGGACCTCTCAGGCCCACACTTCCGCCTTTGCCTCCTCCGGCACCGCCGGAGCCACCGCCCTGACGCTCAAGGTGCGTCCAAAGGCGTTGCAGGCGGGGGAGCATATAGCGGTATTGTGCCAGTTCGACCTGCGTCTTTGCGTT
>CAMAFY010000082.1 GCA_945833885.1 uncultured Bacteroidales bacterium | reverse complement strand
TTTTCCAAGGACTTTTCCATCGGTGCCACCATCATGCACCTCGGTGAACAACCGCTGACGACAAAGGTGGCTATGGGAGAAGAACCCCTGAACAACACCATTTGGGGAGGTAACATCGCGTGGAAACGACAGTTCCAATGGCTCACCGATCTCATCAACCGCGTACCTTTCATCAACGCGAAGTCGCCGTCGAGCATCAATTTCTCGGCAGAATTCGCCCAACTTATCGCCGGTGCCAACAAGGGAGCGCAAGGCAACGCCTCGTATATCGACGACTTCGAGAACTCAAAGTCCGAAATCAGCGTTTCCACACCCTCGGAATGGACCATCTGCAGCACGCCTTCCATGTTTGCCGAAAGCCGTCTTTCCAACGACGTCCGCTATGGTTACAACCGCGCATTGCTGGCTTGGTACAACATCGACCCGCTCTTCACACGCCGAAGCAGCAGTCTTACACCGGGATACATCAAGAGCGACCTCTTCCAACTTTCGAGCCCCGACGTGCGCGAAGTGCCGATTTCGGAACTTTATCCCAACAAAAGCATCAATTATCAGGACGCCGCCACACTCAGTGTCCTGAACCTTGCCTATTATCCCAACGAACGCGGCCCCTACAACCTCGACCCTTCGATTGACGCCGACGGCCATCTGCTGCAGCCCAACAAACGTTGGGGCGGTATGATGCGCAAACTGGACATGAACGACTTCGAGACCGCCAACATCGAGTACATCGAATTCTGGCTTATGGACCCGTTCCTCAAATACGACGGCACCATCACCTCGGGTGATTACAGCGGAGGTCACACACCGGAAATGCACACCGGCGACCTCTATTTCAACCTTGGTGAGATATCAGAAGACATACTGAAGGACGGCAAAAAGTTCTATGAAAGCGGTCTGCCTACCGAACCCAACTCCACAGACTATACGGAAACCATCTGGGGACGTGTGCCAAACCAGACGTCAGTGACCTATGCTTTCAACACCCAAAGCGGAGCACGCCAACGCCAGGACGTGGGATATAACGGCCTGTCATCGGAAGATGAACGCACATTCGGCGCCTATGCCGAATTCCTGCAACAGATTCAGGGCATCGTCCGTCCCGAGGTTTACGACTCCATCATGCAGAGTCCCTCCGCCGACCGCTACCATTATTTCCGCGGAACGGACTGGGACGAGCGTCAAACCGACATACTTGGACGATACAAATACATCAATCTGCCCAACGGAAACTCGGTGGCTTCGGACGACGGACCGGAAAACTATTCCACAACTTACAAGAGTACGCCCGACGCGGAGGACATAAATTCCGACTATACCCTCAACGAATACGAGAAATACTACCAGTATCACGTTAGGATTTCTCCGGAATCGATGGCCGTTGGACAGAACTTTATCGTCGACAGCCGCATCGCCAGCGTCAAAACACGCGATGGACAGACCAACGAATGCAGATGGTACCTGTTCAGAATCCCGGTTGACCAGTACGAACACCGCGAAGGCAACATCACAGACTTCTCAAGTGTCCGCTTCATGCGCATGTTTCTTACCGGATTTGACCATCCTACTGTCCTGCGTTTCGCCACTCTCAACCTCGTTCGCGGCGAATGGCGGGCCTATGAGCAGGCTCTTTACACCGGAAAAGCGCCGGATGCCAGCGGAACCTTGGAGGTCAGCGCCGTAAACTTCGAAGAAAACAACGAAAAGCAGCCTGTCAACTATGTGCTTCCCCCTGGAATCAGCCGAGTTATCGACCCCGGCAACGCCGTAGTGCTGCAAAACAACGAGCAATCGTTGGCACTTACCGTCAAGGATCTTGCATCCGGCGACGCACGTGCCGTATACAAAAACACCACGCTCGACCTTCGACGCTACAAACATCTGCAACTTTTCGTGCATGCCAACGCACTTCCCGACGATGCCACGGAACTTGCCGACGGACAGATGAGCCTTTTCCTGCGTCTTGGAAGCGACTACAAGAACAATTTCTACGAATACGAAATCCCGTTGACCATCACTCCTGCCGGAAACTACTCAGGTTCGGCCGGACAATGCGAGGTGTGGCCCCAGGATAACATGCTTGATATCGACCTGGAACTCCTCACAAACGCCAAGAAGAACCGTAACCGCCAGAAATCACTCGGACTAATCTCCTTCTCAACGCTGTATTCCGAGTACGACGAAGCGCACCCGAAGAACAAAATCAGCGTACAGGGCAACCCCTCGCTCGGTGAGGTGAAGACGGTGATGATCGGTGTCCGCAACAATTCGCGCGCCGTAAAGAGCATCGAAGTATGGACCAACGAACTCCGTCTGCAGGAATTTGCCAACAAAGGTGGCTGGGCTGCAAGGACACAGGTCAACCTTCAGGTGTCCGATCTGGCGTCGATCGCCTTCACCGGACACGTGGAAACCAACGGATTCGGCGGGCTTGAAGAGACCCTAAGTCAGCGCCGCGACGACGATTTGCGCGAATACTCCATCACGACAAACATCGAAGCCGGACGCTTCCTGCCCGAGAAAGTGAAACTCAATGCTCCGATATACTATTCTTATAGTAAGGAGCGTTCCATACCGATGTACAATCCTTTGGACACCGATATGTCGATGGACGAGGCCCTTGATGGCCTGTCCTCCAAGGCCGAACGCGACTCTTTGCAGAACATTACCGACAAGGTTGTCATCTCAAAGAACTTCAGTGTCAGCAATTTCCGCTTCAACCGTGTGACCAAACGTCAGCCCATGCCCTACGACCTTGCCAACTTCTCGCTCGGATATGCCCACTCTTTGCACTACACCACCGGCGAGACCACAGCATGGGAACGCAATGAAAACTGGCGCGGAAACTTCACCTATTCCTACAGTCCTGCCATGAAACCCGTGGAGCCCTTCAAGAAACTCATCAAGGGAAAGTCGCAATGGCTGCGTCTGCCTAAGGAACTTGGCATCAGTTATCTGCCGCAAAGCATATCCTTCAATACGGACATTTCGCGCACCTACTACGAACTTCAGGAGCGTGACATGGAGCAGATTGACAACACGACACTGCCGTTGAGTTTCTCAAGCGACTTCCTTTGGAACAGAAACTTCTCGCTCCGTTGGGACCCCACCAAGCAGATTCACTTCAATTTCTCCTCAGGAACGAATGCCGAAATCGAGCAACCTTACGTGGCGGTCAACAAGGATTTGTACCCGACAGAGTACGAAGCCTGGAAGGATTCCGTGCGCACCAGCCTCCTGAAGTTTGGAGATCCGCTCTCCTATCAGCAGCAAACGGACCTGTCGTGGAACATTCCGCTCAACAAAATTCCGCTGTTCGACTGGCTCACCTCCGATGTCAAGTACGCCGCAACCTACAACTGGCAGCGCGGAACGGAACTCCCTGACGGCAGCAGCATGGGAAACACCATCGCCAACAGCCGCAACGCCACCCTCAATGGCAAGATGAACTTCGAAACACTCTACAACCATTCGAAATGGTTGAAGGATGTCAACAAGAAGTTCAGCGGGCAAAAGGCACGCGGAAAGACGGCCGACAAGCAGAAGAAACCGGAATTCTTCGAAAAGGAAATCCAACTTCTTGCCGACACCACCGTCACTATCCCCCACAACCAACGGACAAAATCCATACGTGTAACGGCACTTCGTTGGAACGGAGAGCGTTATCCCATACGTTTCCGCGTGCTCGACGCCAACCGCATTGAGGTGCTTTCGCAAGATACCGCCAAGATTAAACTGAAAGTCATCCCCAAACGCCGTCGCGAAGAGATGGGTTGGTACAAGACTTTGCAGTATACGGCACGCGGATTGATGCTCATACGCAACATCAATTTCTCGTACAAGAACACGCAGAACATGTCTGTTCCGGGCTTCCTGCCCAATGTCGGCGACATGCTTGGCCAACATCGCACGTCCGGAATCTTTGCTCCCGGCCTCGATTTTGCCTTTGGCTTTGCCGGAGAAGACTTCATTCGCAAGGCCTACGACCGCGAATGGCTCCTCTGTTCCGACAGTATTGTATCGCCGGCAACGGTCAACAACTCGGAAAACCTTGACATCAAGGCCACTTTGGAGCCTGTTCGCGAACTGAAAATCAACATGAATCTCTCGCGGACCGTCACAAAGGCACGCACAATCCAATACATGTTCGAGGGAATGCCCGTCACACAGACCGGAACCTTCAACATGACGACCATCGCCTTCGGCACGGCCTTCAAGGGAATCGGCTCGGCGGACAACGGATATCGGAACGCCACGTTCGAAAAGTTCCTCAGTCTCCTACCCGTCTACCGCGAACGCTTCGAAAAACGCTTCCATGGTATGCGCTATCCTCAGGGAACCTCCCTGGCAGGACAGACGTTCGACCCTGGAAACGGAACGGTTACGGCTTATTCCACGGATGTCATGATCCCGGCCTTCCTTGATGCCTACACAGCATCCGGAGGTGGCATGGACATTTTCCCGTCACTCCGCAAACTTCTGCCGAACTGGAGCCTGTCGTATGCGGGACTTGCCAAACTGCCACGCATGAAAAAGGTGTTCAAGAGTTTCAATCTCAACCATTCGTACAAATGTACCTATGCCGTTGGTAGTTACAATACCTTCACAGCCTTCCATGCCAGCGACGGCGACTTCGGATTTGTGGACGATGTAGAGACGGGAGCCCCCATACCTTCGTCCATGTTCGACGTGTCGACCATCAGCGTCAACGAGAACTTCTCGCCGCTCGTCGGAGTCGATATGACGTTCCTCAACAACGTTACCGCAAAGGTTGAGCACCGACGCTCGCGTGTCATGACCCTTTCCATGACGTCGCAGCAGTTGACAGAGACGCATTCCCGCGACTTTACCATTGGTGCCGGCTACAAAATCAACGACTTCAAACTCTTCGGCGACGGCAGTTCGCGCCAGAAACGCGGCAAAGGCAAGAGCAATGGTGACGACGAAGAGAGCGGAAGTTCCAGCAACAAGAAGGCGAGCAAGAGCAGCAAGGCCGCCGATTTCGCCCATTCCCTCAACCTGCGCCTGGATATTTCCTACCGCAACCAAAGCGCCATCCAGCGCAATATACTGACCCTCAACTCGCAGGCTACAAGCGGAAACAAGGTGGTTCAGGCCAGTTTCACCGCCGATTACGCCATCTCCAAGTATCTGACCCTCTCAGTTTACTACGACCGTCAGGTGAACCGGCCATTGCTTACTTCGTCCTCCTACCCCACCCGTACGCAGGATTTCGGTATCAACCTCAAATTCCAACTTGCCCGTTAGCCCTTTGTCACCGTCCGGACGGCAACACCTGCCAGGCCGCAGCACGGCTCCAACATCTCCGGACTACGCCAAAAGGCATTGCGGTTCCCGGAAATCCGCTATCCTGACAACACGGGGATACACCTGCGGTCAGCCCATAAGAAACCGCCGGCATCTGTCCATTGGACGGGTGCCGGCGGCTTTGTTTTTCGGAAGATGCGGAACTGTGGGACGTATGCCCTCCACTTCCCCGAAACGGTGGTTTGAACAGGCAAAAACGTTTCACGGATATGCCCAAAAGAAACATCGGAACTTTCCGGACAAAACATCGGAACATTGTGATGTAAAGTGCGGAACTTTCC
>CAMAFY010000081.1 GCA_945833885.1 uncultured Bacteroidales bacterium | reverse complement strand
CGTGACGGATGACGAAATACAACACCACGAACGCCGGCGAGAACACCAGCAGTCCGCACAGGGCGACGAGGATGTCGAACACACGTTTCAAACACTTCGCCGCGGTGCTAAGGGGCTTTTTCTCTTTCACAATCAAAAAATCAATTTCTCTTTTTCAACAACAATGCTTTAGACAAACACAAGAATATTTTTCAATTTTCTCCTACTCTTCCTACACCACACGCGGAAATGGTCAATGATGATTAGCGATTTTCCAGTGTAGGATAGGGTGTAGGATATTTTCCAGTGTAGGATAGGGTGTAGAATGGTGCCGAAGGTGTAGGACAATCCTACACCACCGTAGGGAAACCGCGGGGATTTATTCCAACCCCCTGTAATACGCCATGCACTTTTCGATCATGGCATCAATGGTGAAATGGCTGCGGAAATGCTCGCGGGCATTCTTGCAGAAGTTGGCGTAGGTGGCATCGTCGGCGACAATCTGCAACACCGCATCGGCAAGGGCACGGGGATTTCCCGGTGCGACGTTCAGTCCCGACACGCCATGCTTGTTCACCCACGCCACGCCGCTGTCGGGGATCTTCGTCGCCACCACGGGCTTGCCGCACGACATCGCCTCAATCTGCACGATGCCGAACGCCTCCGTCTTCTGCACCGAGGGGAGGCAGAAGAGGGTACATGCCGTATAGTGTGCCGCTATCTCGGCATCGTCGATGCGCCCCGCCAGCACCACCTTACCCGTAAGCCCCTCGTCGGCAATCTGCTGCTCCAGGGCATCGTGCAAAGGTCCGTTGCCGCCAATCACCACCACAAAATCGTCGGGGAGGAATTTCGCCGCCGCCACAAGGTGCTTGAAACCCTTGTAAGGCACGAGTCTGCCGAGGGTGTAGATGATTTTCCGCCCACCGTAGCGCTGGCGTATGCGTTCGGCGCCCTCGATGTCGGGCTCCACGGCGTCGATGCCGATGGGGAGACAGGAAATCTTGTGCTGCACCTGACGCAGATAGGGGGACTTCGCGACGTAGACGGGGGAGGTGCCGAGGATGAGGTCGGCGCGGCGGATGAGCCACTCCTGCATCGGCAGATACATCTTCAGCAGACGTTTCTGGCGGACGATGTCGCTATGCCAGTGGAGCACCACCTTCCCTTTGAAGCCCGACACCCATAGGGCGAAGCATGCCGTGGGGTCGGGATGGTGGACATGGATGACATCGTAGCCGCTGCATATCCTTCTCGCCGTCTGCACCATGGAGGGGGAGATCATCGTCCCCGCCATTTTCTTCAGCGTATGGCAGCAGAAAAGTCGCGCACCATGTTCCAGTTCCACCGTCCGCGTCCTGCCGTCGATGGCGGCGCAGAGCATATCGCACGCCGTGCCGCGGGCGGAAAGACCCGTCATCAGGTCGTACATCACCTTCTCCACCCCACCTTTTATGGGATAGAATTTTCCAAGTTGTAAAATTTTCATCAAATATTCTTCAGGCAAAAAAGATTTATTGTGGGGGGATTTCAAGCAGGGATTTTACCGAATCGTTCACCATCCGGTAAAAATTTGCATTCTCGTTGCGCGGCTTTGCCGGATGAGAAACCCGTTTTTGCCGTCGTTTCCCGCAGGGATGTAGGATTATCCTACACCTCCGGCACCATCCTACACCCTATCCTACACCTGGAAAACATCAATCAGCATTGCAGATTTCCATGTATGGTGTAGGATGTGTAGGAGAAAAACGGAAAAAAATTTTCTCGGGGAGAGAGACAACATCCATTTCTAAGGCATTTTCTCCCAAAACCTCCGATGTTTGAGGGCGAAAATTCCGCATTCCGGGGCGAGGACCTCCGCAGATTTGATGGTTGGCGAACAGCGAACGCAGATAATAATTTTTGACGAACACAAATCGGACGAATGTGGATGTTCTGAATTTGTGGATTTTCACAACCCAAAAGATTCGTGCAATTCGTAAAATTCGTGGTAAATCCAATATACGCCATCCGCATGGAACCACGAATCACACGAATTATACGAATGTGATGCGTTGGGCGAAAACCAATCCGTGTTCACAAATTCTTGATGATAATCACCGCAGGAGTTCGTCGTAGAGGCGGAGATAGTCGGCGTAGCGTTCGTCCTTGTCGAAATGCTTCATGGCATATTCCCGGCACGCCTCCCCGTAAAAGCGTTTTCCTCGGGAGCAGATGGTGCGCGCCGCCTCGAGCATGGCATCCACATCACCCTGCTCCACCACCATCCCCGTGCGGTCCGTCACCGCCTCCACGCTGCCCCCCGTCTGGTAAGTCACCACGGGGGTGCCGCATGCCAACGCCTCGAGGTTCACCGTCGGATAGTTGTCCTGCCACGTCGGGTTCAGGAACACGTTGGCGAGGGAATAGAGTTGTGCCAGTTCGTCGACGTTGCTCGTGCGGCAGATGCCGACGATGTTCTTCGGGAGTTTCCGCCGCTGCCCCTCCGTGACGCCCACCATCACCAGCACCTCATCGTCGCGGAGCATCGCCGCCATACGCATCAGGTCGTCCCATCCCTTCTCGCGGCACCATATACTCGCCACGGCGAGCAGCACGCGGTCCTTATAGATATGGTATTTGTAGCGCACGAGGTCGTCATCGTAGGGCATGAAAGTGACGAGGTTGATGCCGTTGTGGATAACCCGGAAACGGCATTTCCCCATAAACGACTGGAGCATCTCCCCCTTCATCCAGTGCGACACGGGCACCACCGTCAACCGTTCGCGGGGGATGGCGGTGAACGCCGCGGCCTTGTCGAGGATGTTCTGGTGGGAACGGTCCTTCCACCAACTGGTGGGGAAGAGTCTCCGCTGCGGGCAGTTCCCGCATCCGCTTTTCCACTTCTGGCATCCGGCAAACATATAATGATAGCAGTGTCCGGTATACGCCCAGCAGTCGTGGATGGTCCACACCACCGGGGTGTCTATCCGCGCCAGATATTCGAAGAGCGTCGGGTAATGGAGGAAATAACCATGGATGTTGTGGAGGTGGATGATGTCGGGCTGCAGGTCCTCCATCCGCTCCACCAGTTCGCGTGTGGCACGTTGCGATGCCAATCCGTGGCGGTCGAAGAGGCGCGTCATCAGTCCGTGCCACGCCACGTCCGCCTTCCCCCCCACGGGCACCACCTGCGACTGGCACGGTTTCATCCCGTCCCTTCCCCGGCTATAGGCGATATAACTTTCCCACCCGTGCGCCATTGCCAACTCTCCAATCTCCTGGACGATGCGTCCCGTAGAGGTGTTGGTGCGCAACACCGGGTTAATTTGCAAAAGTCTTTTGGTCATAAAAAATCAACAACAGTTAGTTGAAAGTGAGGATCAAGAATGGGTGAAGGCTGGTACGAAGAATGATTACAAATTGTTTTCAGGACTGGCAGCACCACAAAATCATCGCGCTTATCAATGGCATCACGATGCAACGCGATTAATCTATTATAAATTCCATGCGGAGTGTCAAAGGGAAGGAACCACGAATCTTACGAATGTGGACGCGTTATCTTATTATCAAGAATTTGAGAATTAGCGAATTCCATGCGGGGTGTTAGAAGGGGGGGGGGGAACCATGAATCGGACAAATCTTACGAATCTTATTGGCTTGAAAAAATCACTAATTCACAAATTCTTGATCTTATAAAATGTGGTCGTCGTGCTGCTTCATGTGGTGGAGGGCGATGCCCTCTCATAGGACTTCTGCACTTTGTCTTTCCCTTCGGCCGGCGACCTGCGGTTCAGCGCGTCAATCCTAAACGCATTCACTACCCAAGGTGTCGCTCCACTCTGCCCTGGGCTATGCACAGGCTGCCCCTCCGGGGCGCACCATGCGGACAATTAGCGGTAAACAGATTACCCTTCCGCGTGGCATTCACAAATTCACAAATTCTTGATTATTAAAAATTTCATTGACATTCGTGAGATTCGCATGATTCGTGGTTCATTCTTTATGCCCCTTCCGCATGACATTCTCAAATTCTTGACCTTATAAAATCTTGAAATTCGTGGTTTATTTCTTATCCTCGAACAGTTCTTTCCACATCCCCATCACGCGCTCCTCAGAATATTCGTCGACGACCTTCCGGGCCTCATCGCCCATCCGTCGGCGTGCGATGTCGTCGTCCATCATGCCCATGAGGGCCTGTGCCAGTGCAGCGATGTCGTCGTTCTGCACCAGAATGCCGTTTTTGCCGTCGCGGATGATGTCCTTCGGTCCGCATTTGAAGTCGAACGCCACCACCGGCAGGCCGCACGCCATGGCCTCTATCATCACCATCGGGAAACCCTCGTAGTGGCTGCTCATCACCAGCATGGCACTCTCGGCATATTCCCGCGCAATGTCCTTCGTCGGGGCATTCACGCAGGCCGTAGTTTCCATCCCGTTGTCGCGGATGAAGTTTTCCATCATCCCGCGCCACTCACCCTGTCCGAAGATGTCGAGCCTCCAGTCGCCGTAGCGTCCTGTCCGTTGCACCAGCTGCCAGGCCTGCAACAGTCGGTCGAAGCCCTTCTGATAGTCAAGCCGTCCCACGGCGATGATGCGTTTCCGCTCCCCCGTGCTCCGGTGTTCTCCCATCGGCAGTGCCGCGTTCGGGATGACGGTGATGTTCGGCATCTCCCCCCAATATCCGCGGTCCTCACGGGTGAGCACCACGAATCGGTCGAAGCGTCGCACGATGTCCTCGTCCTGCCGTGTCCGCCGGCGGTCAATCCATCCCAGCAGCCCGTGGCGGCCATATTGCAGGCGGAAGAACTTGCAGAAGTGGAGTTCCAGCACCTTCCGGCTGCCGTCGGGGATGTCGGGGATGAACGACGACTCCGAGGGGTAGAGCGACACCACCACGTCCGCCCGTTCGCGCATCAGCAGTTGTGTCAGCCGTTTCTTGTGCAGTCGGCGGCGGCGCAGGTATCCGGCAATTTTCCGCAGCGGATGTTTGTCGTTGTCGTCCGAATAGTTGATGCCGAGGTCCACCATCCTCACCCCTTCCGGTACGGGGTAGAACGGTGGCCGTCCCTTCTGGTCGGTGGTGACAATCATCACCTCCCATCCCAGTCTCTCCACCATCCACCGTATCTTGTTGAGCATCACGCGCTCCATCCCCCCAGGGTTGTAGACCGAGTGGTTGCAATAGATGATTTTCATACCGCAATTTTCGGAATGTCCGCATCCTGTTCTGCTTCCAGTCTTTCCGCCTCTTCCAAATCACTGGCAGTAATGCACAGGAAAATGGCAAATACGGGGAAAAGGTCGCTCGAGACCTTGCACCATACCACATAGTTCAGCACCAACAGGGCGAAGAACAACATCGCATAACCCTTGAAACGGTTCATGCACACCTGTGCCACTTTCAACATATATGCCACAAAGGCCAGCACACAGAAAATACCGGCATAGTAGATAAAGCGAAGGTAGCCGACGTCTGTACCATGGTAATAGCCTCCCCATTTCGGGCCGGTATAATAGGGGTCCATATCATAGGGATTCTCCATATATCCGTCCCCGACAAGCCAGGTTTTCGTATTGTCAGGCAGGACATACATGGCCTTCAATATCTCATTGGAGTTTGTTTCCCAACGTCCCTTTTCCGCCAAGCTGAAGAAACCTTCGAAGGCAAAGCGGATATTGCTGTGAATGGTGGCGTTGGTATGGTAGAAATGGATGATGACCGGCAACAATACCAGCAAGGCAGAGCCCAGTACTAACCATAGTCTTTTTGCCTCCGCCCGCTCGCCGTCGTTCCCGGCAACCAAGGCATAGAGCCAGTAGCAGATTGCCATGCCGGCTCCCACCGTGGTGGTGCGGCCTATCATGTTGCCAAAGTAGACGATGATAAGGAACGAGAGGGTGTATGCCGCACGACGCCACCATCCCAACGCCTTCCGAGAACTGACGGCGAGGTAACTGATGATGAGCAACACCGCGGCGAAACGCATACCTCCCACATCCAGACTGGCACCGATGCCATACAGGCGGTCATCCACCTTTCCCATAAAGCCACCACTGGCAAGGAAGCCGTCCACAAAGTTCTTCAGCGCCGGCAACTGGTCCATGCCGTAGGCTATCAGGCATTGTCCCACGCATACCGCTATCAGGTAGTGGCAGATGAGTTCCAAATTCAGGTACCCATGCAATGCCCTCATCATCTGCGTGGCGGTATAGGCACCGCCGAGCCACACCCACATCGACACAATGTACGTCACAAACGTATAGTCGTAGGTCTCGTTGAAGGTGACTCCGGCAAACGAGATGATGGAGATGACCATTGCCCACACCGACAGGTTGAAGAGGTCGCGGTTCAATCCTCCCTGCTGTGTTCCCCGCGAGAGGTTGACAATGAGCCACACCAATCCCACACCCGCCATCATCATCTTGGTGTTCGCTCCCGGCAGGAAGGAGAACTCGAAGGGGAAGAAATACATGCTCGTCAACAC
>CAMAFY010000080.1 GCA_945833885.1 uncultured Bacteroidales bacterium | reverse complement strand
AGGTTCCCGAAGCGTAGTCTGAGGTATTGAGCGATGCGGTGATGTAGTGGTCGCGCACGAATGCCTTTGGCGTGCTGTAAAGATACACGTCGCGGTGCAGACCACTCATGTGCCACATGTCCTGACCTTCAAGATATGAGGCATCGGTCCATTTGATGACCTGTATGGCAATGGCGTTCTCGCCCGTCGTGGTGTAGGGCGTGATGTCAAACTCCGCATCGTTGTTTCCGCCCTGGGTGTAGCCGACGTAGTAGCCGTTGACCCACACATAGGCTCCGCTGTACAGACCGTCGCTGTGCCAGAATACGCGGCGGCCGTCCCAACTTGTGGGAATCTGGAAGGTACGGCGGTAGGTGGCCACGGGGCTGGCACCGATGCCGGAGGCGGTGATGACGGTGTATGGGGGATTGTCCGTGAAGGGATAGTTCACATTTACATATATAGGCTTGTCGTATCCCTGCATTTCGATGCACGAGGGTACGGGAATTGTTCCCCATGAACTGCCTTTTGTGAAGTCCGTACGGCTGATGGCGTACATCTCGGTGTTCGAGGGCCTCAGACTGGTGCTTGCCACATACATGAAGTCCCAGGTGCCGTTGAGGTTCAGATAGTCCGTGCTTTCCGGTGTCAGCCATGGTTTGTCGTAGGCGGCATCGGCCTGTAGGGCGGCAGTGGTGCGGTAGGGAATCATGGTGGCATGGCCCGCCTCCTTGTTCGTGCCGAATGAAGTCTCGTCCTGCCAGTCGGTGTCAGTGGGCCATTCGTCCATGTTGGTGGCGTTCTCGTCCACGACGATGGAAGAGCCGGAATCGTCGCAGAGTTCGAAGACGAACTGGCTTGCCGTGGACGATGAGGAACTTCGGGTCACGGTATACGTGGTGCCAGATGTCGAATAGCTCAGATAATAGGTGGTCGAACTTGCGGTGCAACTCAGCAGGAAGGTGTCGTCGCTGACATTGGTAATGGTAAACTGCTGGTTCTCGTTGCTTGAACTATAGGTCCAAAGGACGGGGTACAACTGTGTAGGCGCAATGTCCAGTCCGAAGTTGTACGTATCGTTGTAGATACACCATTTGGTGCCAACCTTTGAAAGTGTCCATATTTGGTATTCGTTGGTCGCATCAAGCGTCTCCAAATACAGCCTGGAATTGTTGCTGCTACTGCTACCTGTGCCCAGATACCTTCCGGACGCCACGTTTTTCAGACGGTACCGGCTGCCGTCAGTGAGCGTTAATGCTGATGCCGCCATCCCACAAAGGATTGTGAAAATGCAGAGCATCCACAGTCTTTTTTTGAACTCCATAGTTGATGTGTTTTTGTTAGATTTTGCCCACAAAGTTATAATTTTTCAATATTTTTACAAAGCAGCCTTTGGGATGTATCTGCGTTTTATACCGTAATATACAGGAATTGTACCGATTTTTCCAAATTTTCCGATTGAAATTCCTTGAAATGTTAATTGAATTTACATTTACATGCTGTTAACTTGTTTTATTTAATTATAGAAAGGATACAGCGCATCACTTAAGAGAAAAAGGAGAAATTCATTGTTGCATACAAAAAAAGACGCACCTTCTGGCGCGTCTTTTAATCGGTTTTTGAGAAGAAACGGGATGATTGTTTCGTTGTTCTTCCTATAATCTTGCGAACTCTTTTCAGCGGAGTTTTGTGTTCTGTGCCTTGATGATGAAATTCCGCCTCCATATCTTTGCCGATATCGTGGCGGGCATGGGCGATTCATGATGGGACAACGGGTGGATTGGCAGCGAAAATATGGCGGATCCGCTACGAAAAACCGGAGGATGCCGTGCGGTTGTCCAAGGGTCGGATCATTCCAGTATGACACTGTATTCGTGTTTCGTGTCCTCCATGACAAACGAAGACTCGATGTGTCCTACGCAAGCGAGGGTGCCAAGGATGCCAAGCACGAAGTATTGGTATGATTTCATGTCGACAACGTTCACTTTCAACAGGTAATCGTTGGCACCACTGATGTTGTAGCATTCGGTGACTTCGGGGAGACTCTTGATGCAATTTGTGAATTCCTGTGCCGCTTCAAGGGTGCAATGTCGCAATTTTACGCTGGTGAACACCGTAAAACCGCGGTTAAGTTTCGAGGCATCAACAATGGCTACATACTGTTTGATGAAGCCTTCGCGTTCCAGACGTTTGATGCGTTCAAATACCGGTGTGGAACTCAGATTCACCTGCGCCGCCACTTCCTTTGTAGTAAGCCGTGCGTTTTTCTGTAATGCGCGCAGTATCGCCAGGTCGATATGGTCAAGCGTACTCATATATTTATATATATAGGATGTTGTTCTTCGAATGTTTAGGGATGGATGTGCTGTGGAATGTCGTTTTCCGTTGCCGCAAACAGCGTTCGTCTGTCGCCTCCCCGCAGCAAGGGGGCGCGCTCAAATTCGGGAATTTGCGGCGCGGTGCGGCTCAGGGCATGGTCCACCGTGGGTGGTTTTGCAGCACCACATCATGGATTCATGACGAAAACCATGTAGCCGTAGGGGGGTGGAATCGGTAGATGTCGGGGGAAGGTTGAATTGCTTTTCTGTAAAGTCGGGGGAAATTCTTTGAATTTTCCAGATTTCCGCGTCTGTTTTCTGCTGGAGACATGCGCAAGACGGCATGGTGTAATCCGCGAAACAATAAGGAATCATCGTGGTAATGGATATTCACCGCCTTACATCTTTGCCCATATTCCGCATCTTCCTTCCTGATTGTTTTCCACGTTTCCACCTTTTCTGCAAATCATGCCCAACGGAATGGCGGGACTTTTTTCTATTATGTGCCGCTGGCCAGCACAAGGTCCGTGCGATTCCGGCCGTTAAGGCGGAAAAAGTCTTCGGAAATGATGCGAATCAGTGTGGGTTTAAGTCCTGCTTCTACCCGGAATAATGTACAATTACTGCCTTGTTTCCTTGCAAAAGTACAAAAATCTTTGGATAAAACTGGCAAATTGCTCGTCTTTTCCCTTTTTTCTGTTCACATTTTATGTTTTGTTAATGAATATGTGTTTTCCGAATGAGCAGAAAAAGCCTTCGACGTTTATTAAGGTTCTTTGAAAAAAGGCGGAAAGAAAAATTTTCTTCATTCCGTCCTTTTATAAACTATTTGAATTACTTTTTTACCTGTTTGTCGAAAAGAATTTAGAAATATTCTCCAAATCCGTGATTTTGCTTGGTAGTTTTGCCTATAAATTCGTATCTTTGCAGTGCTGACACAGGGAAAAGCAATATGACTATGCAGTGATTGCACCTGCTTTTCTCAGAACAATGCGGATAAAGTCTTGTATGAAAAAGTGATATTCTATTTCCATATCGTAACAAAGACTACGCATCGTGACTGACTAAACTCTTTTAATCTGCTTTTCTGTTTTGAACGCGCGTCTCCTCAGTTCCCGTTTTTTACGGGGATACGGGAGACGCTTTTTTGTATTCTTCCGGGTGTTTCTGTCCTGCCCTGGCGAGAAAATGAAGAACAAAGTTCAACGTTTTCGATAAGCCAGATGGGCAGAACGGAATCGTTTGGGAAGTGTTTGTGTTCTGCTACGGCGAGAAATCGAAGGATGAAATCCAACCTTCACATCGGTTTTTTTGATGTTGGGTTGAGGGAGTGGGGGAGTATTGGAAAAAATAGTGCCATAATACGGCAAAAACTGCAAAGTCCGATTGCGGAATATGCCGTAATTTTGCCGGCGAAAATCGTTAACGGCGGCAAACGCGCCCCACTAAAAACAAATGAAATTTGCGGTGGTGATTGACAGACCCACCCTAAAAGTCCACATCCCTCTATGAAAAAGACATTTTTAACAATCGCACTTGCCCTTGCGGGAGCGGGGGTTGCCTGCGCCCAGGCCATACCCTCCGATGCGAAGATTGAACAGTGTATACAAAAACATCTGAAAAAGATGACCCTCGAACAGAAGGTCGGACAGATGTGTGAGTTGAACATCGACCGTTTCACCGACTATTCGCGTTCCACTGCACAGGAGTGGCTGTGGAGCGAGGCGGTACTCGACAGCATCTTCAAGAACTATATGATAGGTTCTGTGCTGAATGCCCCGAACACACAGGCGCAGACGCCCGAATTCTATGCCCGCCTTTTGACGTCCATCCAGAAGGTTTCGATGAAATATACCGGAACGCCCGACATCTATGGTCTTGACCAAAACCACGGAACCACCTACAGTATGGGCGGCACACTCTTCCCCCAGAACCTGAATATGGGCGCCACCTTCAACCGTGACCTCACGCGTCGCGCTGCGGAAATCTGCGCTTACGAGACCCGTGCCTCCATGGTTCCATGGACCTACAACCCCACCGTCGACCTCGCCCGCAACCCTTCGTGGCCCCGTTTTTACGAGAATTACGGTGAGGATGCCTATGTGAATGCCGAGATGGGACGTGAGGCGGTACTCGGATATCAGGGCGACGACCCCAACCATGTTGACCTTTACCACATCGCTGCCTGCATGAAGCACTATATGGGCTATGGTGTCCCTGTCAGCGGACGCGACCGTACCCCTTCAAGCATCAGCCGTACCGACCTGCGCGAGAAGCATTTCGCACCTTATCTCGAGGCTTGCCGCAACGGTTTGCTGAGCATTATGGTGAATTCCTCCAATGACAATGGTATGCCGTTCCATGCCAACTACGAACTCCTCACGAAATGGTTGAAGGAAGACTTGCAGTGGGACGGTATGATTGTCACCGACTGGGCGGATATCGACAACCTTTACCTGCGCGATTTCGTGGCGGCTAACAAGAAGGAGGCGATTGCCATGGCCATCAATGCCGGTATCGACATGTCGATGGACCCCTATGATGCCAATTTCTGCACCCTTCTCAAGGAGGCTGTCGAGGAAGGTCTCGTCCCGATGTCGCGTATCGATGATGCCGTTTCGCGCATCCTTCGCCTCAAATATCGTCTCGGACTTTTCGACAACCCCACATGGGATGCCACGAAATATCCGAAGTTCGGCAGCAAGGAATTTGCCGATGTCAGCCGTCAGGCCGCAGAGGAGAGCATCGTGCTCCTGAAAAACGAGGACGGCATCCTGCCTTTGAAGGCCGGACAACGGATTCTGGTCACAGGTCCTAACGCCAATTCCCTCCGATGCCTCAATGGCGGATGGAGTTATACTTGGCAGGGCCACCGCACGGACGAACTTGTCGGCAATCAATATCAGACCATTCTGGCTGCCATGCAGGAGAAGTTCGGCAAGGATATGGTCAATTATGTGGCGGGTGTGGAATATCCTGTGGCCGATGGCGGCAATTCGCAGTGGAACACCGATGTTGTCACGGGCATTGACCTTGCTGTGGCCGCTGCAACCGATGCGGATGTCATCGTATGCTGCATCGGTGAGACCAGTTATTGCGAGACTCCCGGCAATCTTTACGACCTTAACCTGTCGGAAAATCAGAAGAATCTGGTGCGCGCCCTCGGTGCGACGGGCAAACCCATTGTGATGGTCCTCAGCGGTGGCCGTCCCCGCATCATCGCCGATGTGGAACCTATGGCAAAAGCCGTGGTGGATGCCATGCTCCCTTCGAACTATGGCGGCGAGGCACTTGCGGACCTTTTGTCCGGTGATGCGAACTTCAGCGGAAAGTTGCCCTTCTCCTATCCCCGTTATACCAACGCCCTTTCGACCTACGATTACAAACCTTGCGAAAGCGTGGGCACGATGTCCGGAGCCTACAATTACGATGCCAAGGTCTATGTGCAGTGGCCTTTCGGCAGCGGTTTGAGTTATACCACCTATGCCTATTCCAATCTTCGCGTGGAGAACCCCGCCTTTGGTCCTGCCGATGTGCTGCATATCAGTGTCGACGTTACCAACAGCGGACAGCGTGCCGGCAAGGAAAGCGTCCTCCTTTACAGCCGTGATATGGTGGCAAGCAGCACGCCTGATGTGCGTCGTCTCCGCGATTTTACCAAGATTGACCTCAATCCCGGGGAGACGAAGACGGTGTCTTTCGACCTTAAGGCAGAGGACCTTGCCTTCGTAGGTTACGATGGAAAGTGGCGCATTGAGGCGGGAGAGTTCTGCCTGATGGTCGGTGATCAGCACGTGATGGTCAACTGTACCGACACGAAAGTGTGGGAAACGCCTAACCGTTAATCGGATTTTTCTGTGGCATTTCAAGGTATTTGCCAGGAAAACAACCATATAATAAACGCAAATTCCCCGACGGAGACTCAGTGTTCCATCGGGGAATTTGCGTTTCTTGCAATACTTTGCGTAAAGGTTTCAGGTGAGTGTCAGGTAGGAGGGCAAAACAACAAAATGGATGAACAAAACAATAAGGTGGGTGAACGAAACCAAACGGTGCGGCATTCAAAGAGAGTTTGGACATATCTTCCGCACTTCAAGCCCGTTTCTTCCGCACTTCAAGCCAATTTCTTCCGCGCTTCAAGCCCGTTTCTTCCGCACTTCAAAACCTGTTCCGTCCTGCTTATAAGGTTGCCAGCGCAATATCTTGCTGTA
>CAMAFY010000079.1 GCA_945833885.1 uncultured Bacteroidales bacterium | reverse complement strand
CCAACCTCGGCGTGCTCGAATACGACAACATCGGCATCGTACTCGCTTCGCAGTCACAGTACGACCCGACCAGCACATGGGAACAGATTGCCGACACCGTATACATCTCGGCACAGTTCATCCCGTCGTCGTCGGCAGTGACCATGAAGCTCGACCATACGACGCTCAACACCATGCTGGGCAAAGAACCCGTGCTGAATGTATCGTTCAGCCAGTTCGACCGCAACTACAACAACCTGAAGGCCTTCCGCCTACAGTACTGCAAGCAGGGCGACCTCGACTGGACCACCTTCCACGAGTATGTGCTGAGCAGCAAGGACAAGACGCTGAACAACGAGTACCTGCCTTCGACGGCTACCGTAAGCTACAGGTTCCCGATGAAGGAATACTCCGATGCCGTCTACCGCTTCCGCGTGCTCTCCGTAGCCACCTACGGCAACGAGGAGGTCTACAACCAGAGCGAGGAGATTACCGTAGTCAAGGACATGTCGCGTCCGCAACCGCTCGGACTGCCGCAACCCTCTGACGGCGTGCTCAGCGCTGGCGACGACATCAGCATCCTCTTCAACGAGGACATCCAGAAGGGTATGCTCACCAACATGGCGAACTTCCGCGTGACGGGTGTGCTCAACGGTGCTGCCGTGATGCACGATGTGGCACTCGACATGGCGACCGACGAAAGCACGGCTGCCACAGAAGCCGACATCGTGCTCAACAACCACGACTTCAGCATCGACGCATGGATCTACGTCACGAGCGAGGGTACCATCCTCTCGCATGGCGACGGCGCCACGAAACTGGACATCGGCACCGACGCCCAGGGACACCTCACCATGGGCATCGGCAGCAACACCTACACTTCGAAGAATGCCATGCCAAGGAACAAATGGATTTACCTGACCACCAGCTACAAGGCGGGTGCACAGCCGCTCCTGAACGCAGCATACGCCGAAGACAGCAAGACCGTGACCCTCTTCGACGACCAGCCTGCAGGGGCATACAGCGGACAGGGCAAGATCCAGATTGGAAGCAGCGCCAAGGGTGCCATCCACGAACTGACACTCTGGGACGAGGCACACGACCTCACCATGGCACTCCTCAACAAGTCGAGGAGCAAGAAGCCGTCGACCCCGCATCTGATAGGATACTGGAAGATGAACGAGGGCGAAGGCACGCTCATCACCGACTATGCCCGCAACCGCCACATGAAGATGGGAGCCGAAGCATGGAGACTGGAGAACGAAAACAAGGCCGTCACGCTGGACGGAACTTCACACCTCGACATCGTCACGGCATCCATACCGCCTCTGGCATCCGACAACTGCGCAATAGAACTGTGGATGCGTGCCGGAACACAGACCGGCGAGGCCGAAATCTTCCATAGCGGAGAGGTTGAACTCTGGATGGACGGCGCCGGCAAGCTCCAGCTTACCTCGCTCGGCACCGACTACGAAGCCGGACAGGCATCGCTCCGGGACAACGCATGGCACCACATCGCACTCAACATCCTGCGCACAGGACACGTATCGGTATACGTCGACGGCAAACGCACACTCTCTACCAGTGCTGCGAACGTCGGACAGACCGCTTCCGACCGCCTCATCATCGGTGCACGCCGCACGAAGGGCACAACCGGGAAATACACCTACGACCGCCTCTTCAAGGGCTCCATCGACGATGTAAGACTCTGGAACGCCACCCTCACCGCCGACCTGCTCAAGGAACGCCGCAAGGCGCGACTCACCGGCGAGGAAGACGGACTGGTTGCCTACTATCCGTTTGAAACCAAACGCCTCAACGATGCGAACCAGATCATCACTGAAGGCTCTGCAAAGGACCTCGTAAGCAACAACGTTGCCTACTGTGAGTCTGGCAATGGCTTCAAGTATACTGATGAATCACCGGCATTGCGCGCCGCACGGACGGAGACCAACGTCGGATTCTCCTTCACAGCAAGCGACGACAAGGTGGTGCTCAACATCACTGAATCCGCTGCCGACATCGAAGGATGCACACTCCACTTCACGGCAAAAGAGATTCTCGACCTCAACGGCAACCAGTCGCTCCCGGTTGTCTGGACTGCATACGTCAACTGCAACGGTCTGACATGGGATACTCCGAATGTCACCGTCAACAAGCACGTAGGCGAGGCTGAATACGTGGAGGCTTCGTTCACCAACAACAGTGGATCTCAGCAGATATGGACGCTCAGCGGACTCCCCACATGGCTCACCGCCAGCGTGGAAGAGGGCGCTGCAGAACCGCTCACCACGACGACCATCAGGTTTGACATCTCTGAAGGTGTTGCCATCGGCACATACGAGGAGACGGTTTACCTGACTGGTAACGACGACATCTCGTCACCCCTCACCATCAAACTTGTCGTGACAGGCGATGTTCCCGCATGGGATGTCAATCCTGCCGATTACGAGGAAACGATGAACCTTGTCGGAACGCTGTCATTCATCGGACAACCCACCAATGACACACAAGACATGGTGGCAGCATTCATCGATGGCGAATGCCGCGGTGTTGCCAGCCCGGTTTACAACGAGCGCTACGACAACTACTTCATACAACTCGACATCTACGGTAATGACGAGGATGCCGGCAAGTCTGTAGTATTCTACGCTTACGACAACAGCACGGGAACCAAGTATCCGCAACTCAGCACATCGCAGGTTGTCACCTTCCGCGACAACCATGTCTACGGAACCTTCGACGCTCCCGTCGCTCTGAACGCCGTTGACCTCATCGAACAGACCCGCGACCTTGTACAGGGTTGGAACTGGATTTCGTTCTACGTACACGCCGATGCAATGAATGTAGAGCAAGTCTTCAGCCCCGTTGCCGGAAATACCGACGTCGTCAAGAGTCAGTCTGAATTCGGAACATTTGAGAATGGCCAATTCTACGGAAAGACATTCGACGTTGACAACCGCTCAATGTACCGCGTCCACATGACCGCACCTCAGACATTGAACGTCATCGGTAAGCGCCTTACCACCGACCAGCGCCGCATCGTCCTGCAGCCCGGTTGGAACTGGATTGCCTACAACGCCATGCAGACCGCAAGCGTCAGCGACGCTCTCGCTGGCATGAACCCGCAGGATGGCGATATCATCAAGGGTCAGCGAGGCTTTGCAATGTACAACGGCTACGGATGGAACGGTTCGCTCAAGGCCCTCACACCGGGTCAAGGCTACATGATCCAAAGCGCGGCTACAAGCGACCGCACCTTCGAGTATCCTACTGCCGCAGCAACATCCCGCAGCGCCGTTGCTCCTCTGACCACGACCTATGAATCGAATGTCTTCCATCCGATAGACTACCACCAGTATCCCGGCAACATGTGTATCGTGGCCTCCATCACCTGGGACGGCATTCCCGCCGTTGGCAGCGAAGTCGCCGTATTCGACGATACAGATTGCCGGACTGTCGAGGTAGCGGACGAAGAAGGATTCGCATACTTCACCGTTCCCGGCGAAGAGAAGCAGACCTTGTTCTTCAAGATGGAACGCGACGGTGTGATTTATGTCTCCGACGTGACCGTCAATTACGAGGAAGACGCCCTCATCGGCACACACAGTTCGCCGCTGGTTGTGGCATTTGAAACAACTTCCATCGACAACATCTATGTTGACGGTGAGGATTGCGAGACACAGTGGTTCACCTCTGACGGCGTCTGCCTGCCCAGCAAGCCGACACAGTTAGGCGTTTACCTCTGTCGCACCTTCAACAAGAAGACCCAGACTGCAACAACCCGTAAGGTTGTCATCAGGAACTAATGCCCATCATTTCCTCTAAGGCCCATCCTTTATCGGATGTTTGCCTTAGAGGCATTTGAAACCGACCTTCATACAGGTTGCATCTGAAACCTGTCACCCCATTTGAAGAGACGCGATTTCTTTCGCGTCTCTTTTGTTTTTGAAAGGTATCCACAAATTGGATTTTCCGTCTTCCAGCCGCCTTTCGGCTGTTCGGAACAATGCGTATTTCCTCCCTACGATTGTTTATCATTTGAATTGGAATAGAAAATCGCGGTTCTTTAGAATCGCGATTTTTATATAGAAGGGGTTACAACTTCGTGTTTTTCAACATAAACAGTTGAAGAACAAAAACAAATAGAAGTTGCGCCCGACACGAACAAGGGTATCACGAGATGTCAATCTTCAAAGGATTTGCAAAGAAAATAAAACGTTCGGTATTGCCAATGGTTGCTGTTTGTTAGATAGCAGTGGTGGGACTTGCATCATGCAGTGCATCAGTGTGGGAAGGTGTGGCAATGGGTTTGATGGGAATGTCCGGATATTCATACGGAAACTGTGGAAGTTACGGTTACGCCACTTCAACTTCTTCGACATACGTTTCCAGTTCAAGCAGTAGCAGTTATTCTTCGAATACAAAATGTGTTGGATGTAATGGCTCTGGTAATTGCAAGAAATGTGGAGGCAGTGGCAAGGTATATGACTATGGTCCTGCAAGTGTATCCACCAAGTCAAAATACACTCATAAATGTGGTGTCTGCGATGGTCGGGGGCGTTGTGGTGTATGTGATGGCAAAGGATACTATTGATTCTGGTTTCGATAGTGCTTTGTCTATCATTTTTAGTTTGGAAATCTGTATAAGACACTTGATCCTGTTCATTGAAAGTGCGGATGTTTGCATGACAAAGTGTGGGCTTTGCGATGCAAACATCCGGGAAGGGCGGCTACAAACATTTGCGGTTTGTGGAGTGATAAGTAAGTGAACAAAATAAAACGATATTATCCTGCAATAATGTGATGATGTGGAATGAAATAACAAACTCTTCTCTCTCCAGAGATTTTTTTTGCGATTTTCTCCTACACATCCTACACCCTTCGTAGAAATCACCTGCATACATTATGGATTTCCGGGTGTAGGATAATGTGCAGGATGGTAGTGAAGGTGTAGGATAATCCTACATCGGGGGGATGTTTTCCGCGCAAAACCGGCTATGAAGCACTTCACGAGACGGTAAATTCCGTTCATGAGAATGCAAAATTTTACCGAATCATTCTCAAAAAGTAGGTTTCAACAATTAGTTTAACATAAGTTCTGTGGTATTTGAATGCAGATATTTGCTTTGTGTTGATGAAGTATAGCGGGCTATATGACTGAAACCAAACGTAATATATGCGCCAAAGAGCACGGAAATGATGTTATCACCTATACAAAAGCATAACAACAATTATTGTATAAACTAATTTTTGAAACCTACTTAATGTAAATTCTCGCCCCTCAAAACCGCAAAGATCCCCAAGAAACGGATTGGTTTTCGCTAAAAGGCAGGAGTGTTTTTCGGGAAGATGCCGCAAAAAAACGCAGCCTGGAAGACTGTTCGCTATGGATAGGTACAGTCTTCCAGGCAGGGATTTACGGGGCGGAGGCGGATTTGTGCCCCCTTGCGGAGAGGGAAATCAGATTTCCGTGAACTCCGCCTTAGGGGCTTTGCAGATGGGGCACAGATAGTCGTCGGGGAGATCGCCCTCAACTTCTGCCACATAACCGCAACGGTTGCAGCGGAACTTCCGCTTGGTGGTCGGTGCAGCCTCGGTCTCCGGCTTTTCGGCAGCCGCCTTTTCCACCTCGGGTGCCACATAAGTGGGGGCATTCTTCGGAGCACGACCCTTCACCACACGGTGATAATAGTCGTAAGTCATGGGAGTTCCCTCGCCCTTTACCGTATCGACAAGTCGTGCGAAGACCACCACGTGGGTCTCGTTGTCCACGAAATTGATGGCATCCAGCACCAGACGTCCGGCGAATTTTCCGTTCACCATCGGAGCGCCTTCCACGATGTCGTAACCGTAGTCCTCGTATTTATTGCAGTCGCGGCTCGAACGGAAGCCGAAACTTCCGATGATGCTGGCGTCGGTGTCCTCGGCAAGGATGGAGAGTGCAAAGCGTTTGGTGCGGCGCAGCGCCTCCAACGTATAATTGTTCTTGTTGAGCGAGATGGCGAGTATGGGATTCTGACTCGTCACCTGGAAACATGTGTTGATAATACATCCCACGGGGCGCGCGCCATCCATGGTACTCACAACGTAAAGTCCGTATGTAAGTTTGAAAAGTACGGTAATGTCCATATTATTTTTCTTACGTTTTTAAGGCTAAAGTGGATTTTAACAGTTTACTTTTCCGCAATTTTACGGGAAAGCACCCTAATTGACACAACAAATGTAGCGATAATATTTGCACACTCGCCCTATCGGAGCGTGTTTTTTGCGACATTTTCCCACACTTTCCCCTCATTTTGTCACAAATTCCCTCCGTTTTCAGGTTTGTACCTCCCGCACATTTTCGCCTCATCCCCAGCCTTCCGGCACCGATGGCGACGGAACGCACAAACCGGCATACGCCAATCCCGATGGCTGACAAGGTGCTTTCCCGACTCCCGGTGCCGTCCCCCGTCCCACGGTTTTCCGTCAAACGGAAAAGGGCGCACCAACAATCACGCGGACTGTTGCTGCACCCTCTATGGAAAAGTGACCCGGCTGGGATTCAAACCCAGGACCTTCAGAACCGGAATCTGACGCTCTA
>CAMAFY010000078.1 GCA_945833885.1 uncultured Bacteroidales bacterium | reverse complement strand
TGCCACCACGAACAGCGTGGAAATCGGACAACAGCTGCAACTCACCGCCACTGTCACCCCGACGAGCGCCACCGACAAGAGCCTCACATGGGCGAGCAGCAACACCGCTGTGGCCACCGTCAGCAGCGAGGGCATCGTCACCGGCGTAGCGGCAGGCACCGCCACAATTACCGCAACGGCCAACGATGGCAGCAACGTGTCGGGAAGCATCACCATCACGGTCGAGGCCGTGCAGATTGCCGTCACAGGAATCACCCTTTCGGCACCCTCCACCAATGTAGCTGAAGGACGTCAGCTGCAACTCACCGCCATTGTCGCCCCGACGAATGCTACCGACAAGAGCCTCACATGGTCGAGCAGCAACACCGCTGTGGCCACCGTCAGCAGCCAGGGCATCGTCACCGGCGTAGCGGCAGGCACCGCCACCATCACCGCAACGGCCAACGACGGCAGCAACGTTCGGGGCAGCGTCACCATCACGGTCAAGGCTGCTGAGGTTGCCGTCACCGGCATCACCCTTTCGGCACCGTCCACCAATGTAGCTGAAGGACGTCAGTTGCAACTCACCGCCACTGTCGCCCCGACGAGCGCCACCGACAAGAGCCTCACATGGGCGAGCAGCAACACCGCTGTGGCCACTGTCAGCAGCCAGGGCATCGTCACCGGCGTAGCCATCGGAAGTGCTACCATCACCGCAACGTCCAACGACGGCAGCAACGTGTCGGCGAGCATCACCATTTCAGTAGTGGAAGCGAAGGCGACCGTCACAGAGATTACCCTTTCGGCTGCCAGCAACAGCCTCTATACCGGCTTCACACTGCCCGTCACTGCCGTCACTGCCCCCGATGATGCTGCCGACACCTCGGTCACCTGGTCGAGCAGCAACACCGCCGTGGCCACCGTCGACAGCGAAGGCCTTGTCACCGGCGTGGCAGCGGGCTCCGTCACCATCACCGCAACGGCCAACGATGGCGGCGGTGCAAGCGGAAGCATCGCACTGACCGTCAACGAAAGTTACCCCATCAACTTCGACAAATCGGCCACAAGCACCCACGGCGACCGCTATCTGCAGGCCATACGTCTGCAACCTGCCAACGGCAACCAGCAGAGCATCGGCGTGGCATCGGCCAAGAACAGTGCCGTATATTACGACTTTACCACCTCTTCCGACGGATTCTCGTGCATTGCCAACGAAACGCTGACCCCGGAATTCCACTATCAGGCTGACGGAGGATGGATGTCGGGATATTTATATGTCGATACCGGAAACGACGGTACATTCTCCTACAGCGACACCGCCGACGGACTCACCGACCTGGTGTCCGTCAGCACACACGACTTCAACAGCGGTGAGGACGGCAACCTGAAGACGAACAAGATTATCAGCATGGCATCGTTCACCGCTCCCTCCGCACCCGGCACCTACCGTATGCGCTACAAGGTGGACTGGGCAAGCACCGACCCGGGCGGCAACACCTCGAACAGCATCATCACCAACGGAGGTGCCATTGTCGACATTCTGCTCAAGGTCTATGCCCGCGGCGATGTGAACGGCGACGGCAGGGTGAACGTGGTGGACATTGCCGCACTCAATGCCGCCATCAACGGAAATGCCACCATCACCGAAGTCCGCACGGACATCAACCGCGACGGCAACGTCGATACGGACGACGTCAGCGCACTGCAACAAATCATCCTGAATGCAAAATAAGGGCTAATAGGATGTGAACGTTTTCGTTAAGCCAAAAGACCAAAGAGAGTTTACTCACTTTGGCTTGGCGAGAAAACGAAGGATGAAAACCAACCTGTTTTGATTTTTTAGACGACAAGGGGGACCGGACAACCGCATGTATGTTTGCGGATGTCCGGTCCCTCCCCTTTTCTGTTATTTTCTATCTACGTTCAAATCCCAACACAAAAGTGACATGATAGCCGCCTTTGGCTTTGTCGGCGAGACTGAGCGAACCTCCCAACAGGGTCATAATCTGCCTTGACAAGGCAAGGCCCACGCCTGTGCCCGTCGGCTTCGTCGTATAGAACGGTATAAAGATGTCCCGCTGCACCTCTGCAGGTATGGGCAAGCCGTCGTTGCTCATACGGAGTGTCGCATCGTTCCAATCCACGGCGAGGGTCTTTGCCCCTGCTTCCACGGCATTCCTTGTCAAGTTGACAAACACCTGGTGCAGGAGCGTGGCATCTGCCCGGACGCTGACCTCAGCAGGGATGTCCACCCTCCATTCCACATCGGGATACAGCGCCTTGATGTCTGAAACGAAATCCCGAAGCGGCAGATCCGTGACGACGGGCTGTTGAAGTTGGGTAAGCTTGCGATAACTGTCCACAAAATGGATAAGATGATTGCTGGCCTCGTTTATGGCATGGATTCCCTTCTCCAAGGCTGTACCTGCCACCATGGGATGCTCCAGATAGGCTTGGCTGACGCTTTGTATGGGGGTGCAGCCGTTCATGATTTCATGCGTAAGCACGCGGGTGAGTCTTTGCCACGACTCCACCTCCTTTTGGGCCACCAGTCTGTTGATGTCCTGCCCAAGGTCGTTCAATGCCTCCTGCAATGCCCTTTCGCCATAGAACAGGCCTTTTACGGGGAGACGGAACGTAAACTCGTGGTTTCTGACCGCTTCGCGCATAAGCCGGGCACGGAGCCTCAGCCTGTTCTGATGGTGGAAGAAGAAGAACGCCAAAGCCACCGCGGCGGCAATGACCGCGAACACTGCAATGCCTATCATTTGCCCAACTTTTTATAAAGCCTCTGACGGGAAATCTCGAGCAGTTCCGCCGCCTTGCTGATGTTGCCATGACATTTGTCCACTACCTTGCGGACGTGCTCCTCCTCCATCTTTTCCAGCGGTACCACCTCAGTGCTGGCATCCACGGCATCCTTCAGCACTCGGATAAGGTCGTGGTTATCCCATGGTTTGGTCACGAAATCCACAGCACCGCTTTTCAGTCCCTTCACCGCAAGCTTCACATCGGCATATGCCGTCATCAGCACGATGGGGATATGGGGATGGCGACGATGGACGGCCTGCACCCATAACAGGCCTTCCTGACCGTTGTTGACTCCGAGCGAGAAGTTCATGTCGAGCAGCACCACATCCACGGTTTCCTGTTCCAACATAGTCAGTATGCTTTCGGGCTTTGTGAGGGTCAGTATGCGGTCGAACACACCGTCCAGGCATATTTCCAAAGTGGTGAAGATAGACGTATTGTCATCCACAACAAGTATTGTTCCGTATTTTGCCATTGAATCTGTTTTTTGCTTTCCTCTTTCAATGTTTAGAATCTCGCTGCAAAGGTAAATGCTTTTTCTGAAAAAACAGGCATGTTGTCTTGCCTGATATGGCATTTGCCTCGATTTTGATGTGACAATTGGCTTGGCTTCGCCTTGCTCTCTCGCGACTCGGGATAGTCTGAGTAAACTCAGCCTCTCCACTCACTGCTCCATCGCTTGGCCATGCTTGTGCCTCGGCAACCGTAAGCAAGGAGGAAACGGACATCCGGGCCGATTCCGGCTGGCGACGCGAAGCAAGAGTGTATTGTTTTAATACAACAAAGTGTATTGTTTTAATACAATCGCACCTTGGAGAGTCGGAAAATCATTGCCGTCTGCTACGGAGAAGGTAATTTTGCATCAAATTTCAAGGACAATGAAAAGACTTACTTGGCTTCGCCTTTCTCCTTGGCTTTTGCCTTCCTCCGTCGGTTGCGCCCTACTCTCTATGGCTTGCCTCGCAGTACAGGCTCAGGAACCGTGGACGGCCGACCAATGCATACAATATGCCGTCAGGCACAACCACGACGTACGGCTGCAGCGTTTCGCGCTCGATGACTGCCAGACAGAAAAGGAACGGGCCGCGGGAGCGTTCCTTCCTGCTGCCGAAGGGAATGTCGGAGGCCAATACAACTTCGGCCGCGCCATTGACCCCGAGACCAACACCTACACCCATGTCAGTACGTTCTACAACTCGTACAGCCTGAATGTCGGCATACCCCTGTTCGACGGCTTTCAGCGCTTCAACAACCTGCGTGCGGCAAAGGCCGACATGCTTATGGGCCGAAGCCGACTGGCGGCACAGAAGGACGCTGTGGCACAGAAGGTACTTGAAACATACATGAACGCGCTATATTATAAAGGATGCATAGAGATTGCCGCACAGAAGCGTACCGAAAGCGAAATGCTCCTCCGCCAGACAAGGGTGATGGCGGAGGTGGGGCGCAAGGGGGAGGCTGATGTGGCACAGATGCAGGCGATATATGCCGCCGACGACTATGAGGTAACCCGCCAGCAGGGACTCTTCGACAAGGCCATGCTGGCACTGAAACAGCTGATGAACTTTCCGACGGGCGACGCACTGGAAATCGACACATACCGCGATGTGCCTCCGGACATCCCAGACGCAGATGCGGCCACCATCTATGCGCAGGCAAAAAGTTCCGACCCCGGCATCGAACAGGCAGCATACAGCCTGCAGTCTGCCAGATATGCCTTCCGGGCCAGCCGGGGTGCGCTGTTCCCTTCCATATCTTTGGGGGCAGGCATTTCCACCACCTACTACCAGCAGCTGAATGTGCCGCACACAAATGCTTTCGGCACACAGTTCCGCAACAATGCGGGACAGTACGTCTACCTCTCGCTTTCCATACCGATTTTCAACCGGCTACAGACGATTGCCCACATCCGCCGGCAACGAGACAACGTGAGGAGAGCCGAGGAAGAACTGGAATACCGCCACAACGAACTGCAAAGACTGATACAGGAAACACTGACCGACCTGGAGCAGGGCTGCAAGGAGACCGAAAAGATGCGTGCCAAGGTGGCATCGGACAGCATAGCGGCACGGCTGACCGTCAGAAGGTACGAAGAGGGGCTGGCATCGTCCATCGACGTGCAGACGCAAGCCGTGGCCCTCCTGCAGAGCAAGGCCCAACTGTGGCAATGCCGCCTCACTCAGTACTACAGGACAAGCCTGTTGAACCATTATAAGGGAAAATCATTATGGACAGAATAATCGAGCGGAAACGGGGCCTGCAACGAAAGCATATCCCCTATATGGCAGGAGGGGCGTTTCTGCTGGCTATGGTGCTGTGGCTTGTCTTCGGCAACCACCGGAGCACCTTGCGGGTCAGTGCGGAGGACGTGACCGTAGGAAAGGTGACGAAAGGTGAATTCAAGGACTATGTCCGGCTCAACGGAACGGTCGTCCCCATCCAGGTTGTCCACATCTCGCCCGAAGAGGGAGGCATCGTCATGGAGAAAGTGGCGGAAGAGGGACAGCAGATAAGGAAAGGCGACGTCATCGTCCGGCTCTCCAACAGCAGCCTCGACCTGCAGATTCTCAATGCCGAGGCCGAGCTGGCAGAGAAGCAGAACCTGCTGCGCAACACGCAGGTGGCCATGCAGCAGGACCGGCTGAACAACGAGACGGAACAGGCATCGGTCGACATGGATGTGCAGCGCAAGCGCAGAGCCTACGAACAGTACAAACGACTGTACGACGAAGGACTTGTGGCCAAGGAGACGTTCCTGCAGGCCAAGGAGGACTACGAACTGTGGCAGAAAAAGCAGAACCTCATTGGCGAACGGCTGAAGAAGGATGCCCAGTATCGCAACATACAGATGGAGCAGATGGAGGACAACCTCGAGAATATGCAGCGCAACGTGCTGCTGGTGCGCCAGCGCAAGGGAAAGCTTGAGGTGCGCTCCACGATAGACGGCGAACTGGGACTGCTCGACGTGGCTCTGGGGCAGAGTATCACCGCCGGACAGACGATAGGACAGGTGAACGACCTCAGCGACTTCAAGATTGAAGCGCAGATAGACGAGCACTACATCGACCGCGTGAAGGTGGGGCTGTCCGCCGCTTTCGAGCGCGACGGCAAGACGTACACCCTGACGGTACGGAAGGTATATCCGGAGGTCAGACAGGGAAAGTTCCGCACCGACCTGACATTCACCGGCACCCGCCCCGCCCAGATCCGTTCCGGACAGACCTGCAACCTCAACCTCGAACTGGGACGCCCGGCGCAGGCCGTCCTCATCCCCAAAGGCACCTTCTTCCAGACCACAGGAGGCAACTGGATATTCGTCCTCGACAAGTCCGGCACCAAGGCATACCGCCGCAACATCCGCATTGGCCGTCAGAACCCTCAGTACTACGAGGTGGACGAAGGTCTGGAACCGGGCGAACGCGTCATCACCAGTGGCTACGAGGCGTTCGAGGACAATGAGATATTGAAACTGGAATAAAGAACGGAGGGGAAGAGTGGGAGAAAAATATTGCACACTCCTCCCGGAATCACACTTTTCTGCCCCCTCAAACGCCCTCCAAAAAGGCTGAAAACCTTCAAAAATTTTGACAAGGCACCGTGCCCATTCTAGAGCGAAATTTGGCTGGCTTTTACGCATTTTGCCATCCATGGGTATCAATTGATTCGATTCGACACATGCAGAATGCGGCCGGATTCATCGGATTTTGCGGCAAAATCTCCTAAAAGAGCAAAAAAAACATGCAAAACGACCCGTTTTGGGCCAAAAAACATCGGACTATTTTGGCATAAACATCCGTACTTTCCCAT
>CAMAFY010000077.1 GCA_945833885.1 uncultured Bacteroidales bacterium | reverse complement strand
AATTGACACTACCCCCTCAAAGTAGCGCGTCTACCAATTCCGCCACCTCTCCATTCGTATGTCGTTCTTCCATAAGGCGCGGGTCAGAGGGGGTGTCTTTGACGGCCTTTTTTGCGTATATTCTGCAAATTGGTATGGTTGAACGTTTGAGTGTTTACGGAAGCCTTTCGATGTTTTGTGCCCAGAACAGGACTCGAACCTGCACGCCGTTAAGCACTCGCACCTGAAACGAGCGCGTCTACCATTCCGCCACCTGGGCAAAATATTGGGAAGACTTCCGTCTCGGGAGCGGAAAACGAGGCTCGAACTCGCGACCCCAACCTTGGCAAGGTTGTGCTCTACCAACTGAGCTATTTCCGCATTTGCAGTGCAAAAGTACGGCGTTTTTCATTCTGGAGCAAGAAAAGGACGGTTTTTTTACGCCATTTTTATTGCTGTTTGCGGTATTTTGTGTATTGAAGTTTGCAGAAATTGTGAAAATATGCTGTATTACGACAATTCTTTCACGAACTTTTCCGCAGCGTCGAGCGTTTGTTGTTTGCCGACATCAAGGAGTTTCAGGTTGTCCATGACGACACCTTTGATGTGGATTTTATGGCAGTTTTGCAGATAAAGGTCCATAATGGGGAAGGCTTCGGGGTAGTCTTTGAGGAGCGGAGCCACGATGTCCGGGCGGATGATGTGTATGCCTGAGAAGGCGAGTTTGCGGCACTTCGCCACATCAAGGTCGGCGTATGGCGTGCGCACTTCCCCCGTGCTGATGTTCGTCCATCCGACCAGGCGCATGTCGGCATCGAAGAGCAGGTAGCGCTGGGTCGGTCTTTCGCTGACGAGGAGTGTGGCGGCGTTGTCGGAATGTTCGGCATAGAACTGCCGGAGGTTGGCGTTGCTCATGATGTCGACGTTGTGGATGAGCACCGGCATTGCGGGGTTGAAGAGTGGAAGGGCCTTTTTCAGTCCGCCTCCGGTGTCGAGGAGTCTGTCGCTTTCATCGCTGATGTCGATGCGGATGCCCCAATCTTTCTGTGCCACATGGTCGATGATCTGTTGTGCGAAATGGTGGACGTTGGCGACGATGTGCGAGCATCCGTGGCTGCGCAGGCGGTTGACGACGATGTCGAACAGGGGTTGTCCGGCTACTTTCACCAGGGCTTTCGGGGTATGGTCGGTGAGGGGGCGCAGGCGTGTGCCGAGGCCTGCGGCGAAGAGCATGGCTTGCATCTTATTATAAATATGAGATGAGGATGTGGCTTCTGCGTTTTTCCGTGGTGGCGTTGCGTAGAAACGGTGGGGATTCTTGGGGAGTAGGGATAAGGAAATACCGCCCTTCGGTGAAAATCATGGTGCTGATTGTCTCCAAAGGGCGGTATGCCGGTGTATGGTGTGACGCTCCTTGTGGTGGAGGCCTATCGTTTGAAACTGCTGTAAATGACGTTCACGCTGACCTCTCCTGCGGGACTTCCTTCGAGTTTCACGCTCGAAAGGTTGTAGTCGTTCTGCAGTCCGATGAGCGTACGCACGCTTTGTCCGTAATAATTGGTGCTTTCATTGTAGAAAGCCTTCACGGGCAAGAGTTCGAAGGTTTGCCAATCCGGGTTTTTAGCCTCCCATTCGTTGCGTTTTTGTTCCTTTGTCGCCTCGTCGTCCTCGGCAGTCACGCCCGCTTCGTTGTCGCGAAGTTTGCGGAGATACGCCACAAGCGGTGCGATGTTGCTGAAAGTGTAGGCGTTGGATGAGGAGTTGTAGGAGGCCATGAAACAGGTTTCGTTGTCCGGAAGTTTGTTCTCGTTGAAGAATTCATCGGCTTTTCCCTTGCCGATGAGGAGGATGGTCTCCGGTTGTTTCAGGTTGGTGTGGTCCTGTTTGCTGTTGTTGTAGCGTCGGAGTGTCAGGCGTATGCAGTTGATGGTGTCGTTCTGATGCTTGCTTGACAGCATTTCCTTGACGGGAAGGTCGATTTCCGTATGGAGTCCTGCCGGCGATTTGATGTAGGTGTAGGGGTGTTCGGCGTCGGTGAGGAGCATTTCTTCGGGAATCTCATGGTCGTAGCGCGTGTTTTGCAGCACCTCTTGGGTGGCGCCGAGGCGCATCCATGCGTTGGTGGTGGTGGTGTCGGTGTCGGCATATTTGAAATAAACGTCGAGGACACTGACGTCGGAATTGATGAGAGATCCGATGCCGCCGCTGTGTTCTACGTAGAAACCTGGGCAGACGTTGTGGCTGAACGTGTAGGAATTCTTGTAGAATTCGGGATGTTCGTAGTAGTTCTTCAGGATGTATGTGCCGTAGTCAGCGCCGATGTGCACGGGAATGGAGCGGTAATTGCCGCTTTCCAGACTGGTGGACGTGATGGGAAGGTTGCGGTCGATGACGGCATAGGTCAGCGTCTTCCTCACTTTCGGTGTAGGATTGACGTATTTCGAGGCGTCGATGTCGGTATAATACATCTCGTTCTCCTCCATGACGTTGTTAAGGTCAAGATCTGTCACGGTAAGTTTCATGGTTGTGAGTGAGTCACCATAGAACTTGTCGTGAAGAATGCGGAGCACGCAGGAGTCGGCCTTGATGTTTCCGTCCTCGTCCTTCACGATCTTTTCGATGGGAGGCAGGGTGTATTCCTCCTGAAGGTGGAACTGTGCAAGGAAACTGCTGGTGGTCACGGCCTTGGTTTCGGGGTCGATGATGCTGCCGATATAGCAACTGTTGGTGCGTGCCACCACAGGTCCGGTTTTGACGGTTCGCGTGATGATGGGGTAGGCTTCGTAGTATGTGGAGAGAGAGTCTTGTTCGGGCATCATTCCAGTGCCGATGCCCGACAGGTCGTCATCGCAGGCGCAGAGCGCGCAGGCGGAAGTTATGGCTGCGATGATGGAAAGTCGGATTTTCATTGCCGTGGTTTTCTGGTGGTTCTTGGGCTTGTCCGTGCCTGTCTCCTTCCGTGTTCCGCGGGCTTGCGGACTGTGGTATGGTCCGCCTGCTGCTGAACGTCGGGGTGTCGGGCGCGTTTGCCACCGCTGGTGAATACTGTGAGAGCGGTCCCGAGGATGGGCCCCGGGCCGTGGGGCTTTCGGAGAATGATTGGAAACTTCTCCGTATGTTGATCGTTGAAAGGTCGGGAATGTGAGGGGGAGGACCGATGGTTCTCTGTTGCTCACGCCTTGTTTTCCCGGAAGAATTGCGGGGGAATGTTTGAGAGCAAGTTAAGTCTGCACCCTTTTTTCCTGATTCCTGATGCCAGGATGTCCATGGGATTATATCGGAATGTCCGGAAGGTATATCGGAGAATCCGGAGATTGTCTCGGAATAACCTTGATACAGTCTCGAAAACTTCGTGGGAAAGTTTCTGGAACTTCTTAGGACGTTCTCGAAAACTCCGTGGGTAAAATCTTGAAAACGCCTCTGTGCGGTCCTGTCGAATCGGAAGGGCGCATCGTAGATGTCTGCCCACTCTTTCACGCGTGTTCCTTGTGTCTGTTTGGAAATGCCGATGTTTTCCCGAAAAAGTTCGGAAGTTCCTTCGCGAAAGTTCGGATGTTTCTTCACGAAAGTTCGGATGTTTCCTTCAAGGAAATCCCGACGTCAGATCTTCCAAAGAAGTCTTTCTTTTGAGGTCGTGCTGAAGGAGCGGACCGGTTTGTACTGTTGCCCTGCTATGCCTTGCTCGCACACCTTGATGCGAAGTCAGAGGCAGGAAGACCGGTCCATAGCGCTTGCGGGGAAAAGCATCGAGGGCTACAAGTTAAATCTGCCAGATTTTCCTGTGCTTGTCCGTATCTCCTGTTGGGATATCGGAAAATCCGGAGATTATTCTCCGCAGATTTTGTTGTAGAATTCAATGATTTCGGGCACGTTTTGTTTGGTGCCTTCGCAGTTGATGAAGTCTTTACCCTTATCTTTGGCAAAGTTCTGCAGCGTTTCGTTTTGTGTGGAGAAGATGACTCCGTCGGCAAAGTTCACGGCGAGTTGGCCAAGTGCTTCGGGACTGCCGAGGTCGATGCCCTGTGTGGCGATGTCTTTCGTGTCGACGCTGCGGAAATTCAGTGCGCGTGCAAAGTTTTGTGCGGGCGGTAACTGGGGCATTTCGTCGTAAGCGGAGAAGATGACTTTGACATTCTCGAAGGTCGGCTCGTCCTGATACGCCTTTTTGAGGAAAAGAGGCACGGCGCTTGAGATCCAACCATGGCAGTGGATGATGTCGGGTGTCCACCGGAGTTTCTTGACTGTTTCGAGAACGCCGCGGGCATAGAAGACGATGCGCTCGGTATTGTCGGCATATTCGTTGCCGTTTTCGTCGCAAAGCATCAGACGCTTGTGGAAGTAGTCGTCATTGTCGATGAAATAAACCTGCATGCGTGCTTGCTGAATGCTGGCCACTTTGATGATAAGTGGGTGGTCTGAATCGTCGACGATGATGTTCAATCCCGAGAGTCGGATGACTTCGTGCAGTTGGTTTCGGCGTTCATTGATGTTCCCCCAGCGTGGCATAAAGGTACGGATCTCAAAACCGTTCTCCTGAACGCCTTGGGGAATCTCGCGACCGGCGATGGCCATCTGCGAGGATTTGACATAAGGGATAATCTCTTGGGTGATGAACAGGACTTTCTTCATTGGTAATGGTGTAGAACTTAGTGTCTGTGTTGACGGCGTGGAGGAAAAGCGTATGTCGTCAAAGGGCATTGGGAATATGGAACTTCGTCAGCGGATATGGCGGAGCGTTCGGGCCGGAATGCCGTGCCGGACGAGGCGGATGCCGCACATCGTTTGGCGAATATACACTTTTCACCGAGGCAAATTTACGCCTTTTTTTTCAAACACTCCGTGTTTTCATGCACCTTTTGCGCTTTATCTCGCGAAAACACCGTATTTTTGCTCTTCAAGAAACAAAATTTTGAATAAAAATCAAGTCTTTACTGCGTATTTGCCATGACGGATTCTATAAGTTGAGAATGCCTGTTTCTGACTTTGATTTCGTGAATTTCATTTCCGAAAATAAAGGAAAAACGCGTGGTGTGCGGTGGTAGGGACAGGGATTCCTTGCAGGAAGGAGGGCGGTGGATGGCAAGCGCGGCCCGCAAATGGAATGTCAATTTTAATGATGGCAAATTACAGTAGTCTTTTTTATAGGGAACTATGGAACATACAACAATGAATTTGGAGGAATTGAAAGGGATGGTGAACCCCAGACGCCCGGATGGGTCAAAGTTTGATTTCGGGCATGCCCTGCTTGTTGCCGGAGCATACGGTATGGCCGGTGCGTCGGTGCTTGCCGGAAGGGCGTGTCTGCGCTCGGGCGTTGGGAAACTGACGATGCACATTCCCCGCTGTAACAATGACATTGTGCAGATTTCTGTGCCGGAGGCCGTTGTGCGGCATGACGAGGCCGGCTCTCCATTTTTCACGAAAGTCATGGATTTGCGCCCTTATGACGCGGTCGGCATTGGGCCGGGACTTGGACGCGATGCCGCTACGCAGCAGGCTTTTCATGAACTGTTGCAGAGACTCCGCACCCAGGAGTCGCCCTCGTTGGTCGTGGATGCCGACGGATTGTATGCCCTTGCGCAGCATCCGGAATATTTCAGTAGTCTGGTTCCCGGAACCATCGTGACACCCCACCTCGGAGAGTTCGCACGATTGGTGCGCCAACCTTTGCAGACGCTGTTCGAGAACGAGGGATTTCGTTATCGTCTGGCGGCGGAAATGGCAGAGAAACATCAGATAGTCGTTGTTCTGAAAGGGCATGGCACCCGGATATTTTCACCTGATGGTCGCGAAAAATGTTGTCCTTGGGGCAACGATGGGATGGCGACTGCAGGTAGCGGTGACGTGCTGACGGGAATCATCCTCGCCATGCTGGCGTTGAAACACCGCCCCTTTGAGGCGGCATGCCTTGGAGTCGGTCTCCATGCCCTCTCGGGTGATGCCGTGGCAGAGCGGTTTGGGCGACATAGTCTCATTGCCTCCGACCTGGTGGATTTCCTTCCCGAGGCTTTCCGCAGACTTGGTTTTTGACAGGAATGCTCCGTTCCCTCCGTCAAAAAAACGGATGTGAAACATATATGCCCTTTGTTATATCCGTCCAATTTCCTCTGTAATATCCGTCCCGATTTCCTTGTCCGAAGTGATTTTCGAGCCCCTTTTTCCAAACATTAGGCGGCTCTCGTTTCCCTTATTCTCAGCACTTTTCATCTCGAGGATTTACATCATAATCCATTGAACCTTATATGTGAAATCTAAAAAAAAGAGGATTCGAAGCCTGTTGAACGGGAGTTGTAACGGTTGGCATTGGCAAATGAAACAGCAAGTGGGAGATAAACACTTATGATTGGCGTTTATCTCCCACTTGCTGTTTTGAGAATGTTTTCGTTAAGCCAAATGGGCTGAGCGGAAGCAGGTGAAACTGCTTACGATATTCCATGGCGGGAAAACGAAGGATGGAATCCAATGTTTATGCGTATGACGGATTGTTCTGTCTTCGAGAGTTCAGGAAAGGGGCGTTTTTCTTTGTTCCCTTTTTCCCGTTCGTTGTCTTTTCTATGCCTTTTCGCAACGCTCGATGGCGTAATCCTCGATGGTTCCGGTGTCAGAGGAGAAGTTGATGCCGAGGAGAATGACGGGCCGCGGGTCGGAAATGTAGGGCTTGAAGTAACCCTTCTCGCGGATCTGTGCCATGGCATCCTTTGCGGAACGGTCCATCTTGAACTCCATGACGTAGATGAAGTCGGGGCATT
>CAMAFY010000076.1 GCA_945833885.1 uncultured Bacteroidales bacterium | reverse complement strand
ATCTACTGCGCGATAGCTCAAAAACTGTCTCAAGCTAATTTATAGAACATCCCTAGTGTTTTGGGGGCAGATGAGAGTGTGTTTTTCTTGGGGACATTGACGGATATTGGCCAAGGTGATGTCCGCGGGGTGGCCTTTCCGTATTCTCCGGGTCACTGTTTCCCGCTTTGTAGCAGGGCTGTGCCTACCAACCGATGGTAGCGGCATCCGGGAGTGGAGAAATATACGAGGATGCGGTATTCGTTGGAAGTCTGGAAATGGTCGCCTTCGACTGCTGCGGTGTGGCTCGTGCCGTTAGGAACGGGGAGGGATGTGCCCTGGGGCACTACAAGATACTGGTAATTGTAGTATCCCTGTTTCAGCATGAAGGCCCCTTCGTAGCAACGGCTTTCGGTGTTGTAGGTGAGTTTCCATTCCGGGACGATGCCTCCCGTGGTCCATTTGCCGCTGAGGTAGACATCGGCATCGTCGAAGGGCTCGGGGACGTGGAGGGCGAAGTGGGTGACCATGTATTCCGTTTCCGTAGCATCGTCCTGGTTGTCGGTGTTGCGGATGACGTTGATGCCGTTCTGGTCTTCCGTTGTCAGGTAATTGCGGCAGACTTCGTCGGTAGAAATGGTGGCATGGATGTAGGGGTCGAACCATCTTACCGATTCTACGTTGAGCCCGGGGTAGCGTGCGGAGAGGATTTCGAATTTCCGGTATTCGTTTCCGGCAGGGAATA
Organism: uncultured Bacteroidales bacterium; assembly: GCA_945833885.1. Classification (GTDB taxonomy): domain Bacteria; phylum Bacteroidota; class Bacteroidia; order Bacteroidales; family Bacteroidaceae; genus Alloprevotella. The sequence continues at coordinate 6,007 of CAMAFY010000076.1, read as the reverse complement.
CGAGTGCGCGCTGGTGGTCCCAAGTAAGATGTCCGAGTGCGGTGGATGTGGGCGGTGCACCGATGACGGCATTGTCCCACCGGCCGTTTTGCAGGACGGTGGTGAAGATATCCTCGCGGCAATCGCGTGTGGGGAGCGAGGGGCAGTCTACGCTGAAGGTTACCTGCTGGTGGCGGTCGTTGTAGTCAGTTTCCGTGTCGGTGGTTACACTGCCTTTTACTGCGACAGCATTCTCCGTCACGCCAAAGTAGACCTCAGCCACGGGCAACGGTTCGTCATCGTCGTCCAGAAGGATTGTGATGCGGTAGTTCCCGGAAACGAGGGGGCGTATGTCGGCATTGGGGAACCTGAAGCTGTAGTGTGTATAAAGTGTCGTGACGTTCTGACTTTCAGTGTAATCCTCGATAGGAATATCGGTCTGCGTGGCCTCGGCATATTCGCTGTAGAAAAGGTCGGCCGAGGGCCTCCACAGTCGGTCAAGATGCTCAAGACGGTAGAGAAAACGGTGGTAGTTGTGGGAAAATTCATCGAAACTGACCTCAAAGTCTTCATCGCTGCCGAGTGCGATGACGGGCAACGGGTCGAGGTATCCGTTCACCTCGGTGCGCAGTGTGGCAACGGTGCTGATAATCCTTGCCTGTTGTGCCCCGGAACGGGTGGCTGAAAAGAGGAGGACAAGGAGCGCGAGGAACGTTTTTGAAGTCAGAGTCATGTAAAGATGGCGAAAAAGGGAAGTTTTGTTTGCAAAATTAGGAATTTATTTTGTGATGGCGCTTTTTTCAGTATGGAATTTCATAATTTTGCAGTGCTTCAGACACCGGAAAAAGTACGTAATCGGCATTTCCCAAATGTTTGTTCCGTGTCTTTTGACGGTGTTGCAGAAGAATGTATCATCAGGATGCAGCCGGACGGTTCGTCGCTTGTACACGTCGTTTTTCATGTTTGTCTGCTTTGGGTGCAGGGCTTGTCCTTGCCTGTGGATGTTGCAAAAACGTAGTGGTACAAGAGGAAAGTCCGGGCAGCACAGGGCATTCCGCTTCTTAACGGGAAGGAGTCCGTGAGGGCTGAGCAGTACAGAAGAAAACAACCGCCTCCGCATGGTGTGCGGGCAGTGTCGGCAGTTCGCTGACGGCATCTTGTTCCGGAACATCATGATTCTGCTTAAGGAGGTAAGGGTGAGAAGGTGAGGCAAGAGCTCACCAGGCGGCTGGTGACAGTCGTGCTGTGTACCTCGGAAGATGAAAGTCCGCGTATACCGGCGTCAGAGGGCGGCCCGTCCGAATGTCGTGGGCGACATGCGCCGGAGGGTAGGACGATAGAGGTGGTCGGTGACGTCCATCGTAGATAAATGACGAACGCTGCATTCGTGCAGTACAGAACCCGGCTCATAGGCCGGCTGCATCCCTTTTCATAACGTCAAGGTGCGCTGAAACCGCTGCGGAGAGCGCGGCAGGCAATGCGCCGGGACGGAAGTCGGAATGAAAGTGTTCCACGAAAAAATCCGCATCTGCAGGTTCCTCTATGGACTGCGGATGCGGATTTCTTTTTGTCTTGCGGGCAAAGCCGTGATGGTGTGCCGTAGATGCCGCCGCGACGAACCGCTCCCGTCAGGGTTCCGCGTGTGGAATTTCTGGCGCGATGTCTTGATTTTCCTCCCACCCTCGGTTGAGAAGCCGGACGGGATGTCTTGCGGTGTCGTTTTTGCAGGGTCCGGCTTATTCCCCACGCTTGCGGACATCGGAAATTCCGGTGTTTGTCGGGTGTGGCGGAAACATCGGGACTTTGCCGTTGAAAGTGCGGAACTTTCCGTCGTGAAGTGCGGACGTTTCCGCAAAGAAATGCGGACGTTTTTTCGCGCCTTCTCCTCCGCCTTCTGCAAGATGTTCCGGAAGCGGGGGAAGGGTGTGCCTTCCCATGGAGCCGCCCCTGTGGTAAAACGGAGGGTTTTGTTCCGGATGCCTCCCCTGGGATGCCAAAAAAATCCCCTCCCATTCCTCCATACAGTCTTGAAAACCGCTGGGAGGACGGGTGGGGAATTGTTGTGGAATGGCAAACGTCAGCCAAGCACTCTTGTGGGGTAAATCCTTAATGTGGGTTGCGCTTTGCCGTCTTCCGGTCTGTCGCGCTTGGGGGATTCCTGTCCGTTCAGCCGTATGGTCCGCCAAACGCTATTGTTCGCAGAAATCCCAATCGTGGAGACAGACTTGAAATCAGGCGGGGCGTACTGATGGTATCCGTCTTACTTCTTCGTCGAGTCTGTTGAGGCGGGTTGCGGATTTTCGGCTTTCGGGGTTATGCCTGCCGCTTTCAGTTCCTGCTGTTTCTTGTACTTCTCGCGGCGTTCTTCGGGTGTGGTGTATCCCTCATGGAATTCCGTCGAGGTCACTTCCTTGACATCGCACCTGAGATTGTCGATGTAGCATTCCGCCGAACTACCTTTTTGTATATGGATCTTCTTGCACTCGCCTTCGAAGAGGTTCGATGCCGCCAGCGAAATCCTGGAATTCAGGAGGTCGCATTTCAAGGTTTTGACGGTGACATTGGAGGCGGTGGTGGACTCAACGTTGAGGGTGCGGCATTCGAGATTGGAGATCATGACCTGACCTGCCGTTTCTGTCGTAACCTTTATGTCGCCGTCGGAGTGCAGATCCTTGCAGACAATGGTGGCGGCTGTCGATGCATGGAATTCGGTAATGGCGGGAGCGCTTACCTTAACCTCGATGCCGTTGACGGGAACTTGCGCGTTTCCGGTAAGGGCGGCATGGAGAACACCGTTCTCAACCCTGACGTTGAGGTACGACTGATAGGCGGAGTCGCAGATGGCGGTAACGCTGGTTTTGTCCTCCGAAGTATAGGTGACACGGATGGCGTTTGTGGCATTGATGCTGTGAATGTACGAGGCATTGATGTCCTCTTTGTACTTTTCTTTCTTCTTGGTAGCGCATGAACTGAGGGCAAGCATGGCGATGATGGCCATGGCAATGGCGATGATGTTCAGTAGTGTGTGACGCATGAGGGATAGGGATTTATGGGAAGTTGATGATGTTTTTTGTGAAATGTTGTGCGGGATTTTGCGGAAGTTCATTCCGCATCTTCCATGGCTGTCTGCAGACGTTGCAGCAGTTCTTCGTTGCTGATGCCGAGTTGCCGTACGGTGCGTGCAAGGTCGGGAAGCCATTCGCTGAAGAAAGTGTTGCGGCGAAGTTCGAGAATCGACTCCCGGGCATCGGGGCTGACGAAACTGCCGAGCCCGCGACGGTCGTAGATGATGCCGCGCTGGCGAAGTTGGTCGAAGGCTTTTGTGGTGGTGTTCACGTTGACTTGCAGTTGAATGCTGTAGTCGCGGACTCCGGGAACGCGCTCGTCCGGGGCATATTTTCCGGCAAGAATCTCGTCCATCAGCCGGTCAGCAATCTGGAGATATATGGGGGATGTTTCGCGGAAATTCATAGGCGTTTGGGGTGTTGGTGGGGATGTCGCGGGTGGGAGAGCCTTGCCTGAAGGCGCTGTGGGCGGACCTCTGTGAACGCTTTGTGGGACTTATGGTTCTCAGGATGCGCCTTGCGGGACTTCAGGAACAGAGGGTCAGAAACCGAAACGCTTGTTGGTGATGACGCTCGCACGGCAGAACATGCGGTAACTTATGACGAGACAGAAGGAAATCCAGAGAATCATGACGAGGGCAAGGATGCTTTTCAGTCCAAAGATCAGTTGGTTCTCGCTCAGTTTGTCGAGGAATCCGAAATCAATCATGTGGAGGGGGAGGTTTTCGCCAATGTATCCGAGGGATATGGACGATACGATGAGTATGACGATGCTCAACACCCATTCACAAAGTGTGGTGAGAATGAAGGGCTGACGGCGGAAGCAGGCACTGCCCAGGACGTAGGTGGAGATCTGAGAAAGGAGGGCCAGGAAGAGCAGGAACAACATGGAGGGGGAGCATTCTCCCATTACCTCAAAGAAATAGGGCGAAAAAAATACCGAGGACCCCTTCATGATGACGAAGAAAAGGAAGTTGGCGAGGTCGGCAACGGGCAACAGAACGAGGAAGGCAATATGGTAGAAAACCACGGATACCGTGAGGAACGAGATGAATTTCTCGAGGTTCGTGGCGGGGAGCATCAGGGTGCTGATGCGCTTGCCCTTGCTGTTCAGACTGTTGAATGTGAGCGAGGTGTAGAAGAGGGAGAGGACACCGCCGGCAAAATACAGGGTGGGTATTGATATGGAAAGCGCCGCAGCCTTGTCAGTAGCGTTGAGAGAGAAGATGTCGACATTGTAGAAGATGAAGAACATGCACAGGAAAATGCACAGGAAGATGCCGATAAGTTGGTTGCGGTAATTGCGGATGTCGGAGAATATCTTGTGGCGGATGAGAAGGCCGACGCGGGTGAAACTGAAGTTGTTCATGATGAAAAATATATGGAGGTGTGGTGTGAGGGGTGAATGAAAATGGAATGGGGGGAATGGTGTGGCTGATTAGAACTGCTCGGTAATCTGAGGATTCTGATTGATGGCGTTGAAGAGGAGTTCCAAATCTACGGTAGTGTTTTGGAAACCGTCGGAGGGTGCCACTACGCGGGTGCCGGCAATCGAGGGCTCGATGTACAGGGCATCGGAGAGGTCGGCGCCGACCGGACGGACGGCGAAGCAGAGTTTCTCGCTGATGGCATTGAGCGATGTGTTGAGCAACAGGTGGTCTTCTTCGAGCATGATCACATGATCGATGAGCATTTCCACGTCATGCACCTGATGAGTGCTGATGATGATGGTGCGGTCGTCGGTCATTTGTGATGCGATGACCCTTCGGAACTGTGCTTTGCTGGGGATGTCGAGACCGTTTGTGGGCTCGTCGAGGAGCAGATATTCCGTCTGCGTGGCGAGAGCGAAACTGATAAATGCCTTCTTTTTCTGACCCATGGAGAGGCTACCCAGGTTGATGTCGGTGGGAAGTTCAAATTCTGTGAGGGATTGTTCGAGGATTTCTTCGGAAAAATTCGGATAGAATACGCTGTTTATCTTGACGTATTGTTTCATGGTGATGGAGGGCAGTTCAAATTCTTCGGTGACGAAGAATATGCGGTTCAGCATGCCGGGGAGGCGTTTGTAGGAGGGTGTGCCGTCGATGCTGACACTATGCTTGTGGTCGTGGAGGAGTCCGGCTATGAGATAGAGAAGTGTGGACTTGCCGGTGCCGTTCTTGCCGAGCAGTCCTATGATTTTTCCTTTGTCGATTTCAAGGGAGAGGTTTGAGAATACGGCGGGATGCTGGAAATCGTAGCGGAAAGAAAGGTTTTGGATGCTGATCATATTGGTGGAATGTTTTGAGGGTTTGTGGTGAAAAGTGTTGGGAATACACGGGACGTTTGCGTCCGGGGGGCAGTGTCTGCAGCGCTCCCAGAGGAGGAACGACGGGGCGAAAGGATGGGGAAGGAGGGGATGGATGAAACGAAGGTGGGGTGGTGTGATGGGTGTTGTGTAGGGGTGTCGTTCCTAAGGTCTTGCACATTGGATGTGCATCGTCATTTGCACGCTCTGGAAAATGGTGTGGATGGAAGGGTGAGTGTTTGGATGATGGAAGGGTGAATGTCTGGGTGATTAAAGGGTGAACGGGGAGGATTGAAAGGAAATGGTCGGATTTGTCGTTGTGGATTGTAGCGGAGGAGGGGGATTTTGAGTGGCGAAGATGCTTGACTTTGCGGATTTCGTTTTCCCCGTTTCCGGCGCTCTGCCTTCGTTGTGCAATGCTGTTTCCGATGCTTTTCGGAGGTTGCTACCCGATGCTTCGTAGATTTGGGTTGCCTGTTTCCGACGTCCGTTTCACATTGTACAATGTTGCTTCCGATGCTTTTCGGAGGTTGCAGCCCGATGCTTCGTAGATTCGGGTTGCCTGTTTGCGGCGTTCGTTCCACATTGTGCAATGCTGTTTCCGATGCTTTTCGGAGGTTTCAGCCCGATGCTTCGTAGATTCGGGTTGCCTGTTTGCGGCGTTCGTTCCACATTG
>CAMAFY010000075.1 GCA_945833885.1 uncultured Bacteroidales bacterium | reverse complement strand
CACGGATGACACGGAGAATTATATTATCACACGGACAATCACGGATGGCCACGGACGACACGGAGAATTATATTAACACACGGACAATCACGGATGGCCACGGATGACACGGAGAATTATATTATCACACGGACAATCACGGATGGCCACGGATGACACGGAGAATTATATTAACACACGGACATTCACGGACGACACGGAGATTTATAATATGATTCACGTTTCGCAAGTTAATTATCACACGGACATTCACGGATGGCCACGGACGACACGGAGAATTATTATATGATCAGCAATTGAAAGGGCACGCCCCAAATGCGCTGTCAAGTTGTCCCCGTTGTCTTGGTTGTCCAAGTTGTCGTTAATTTTCGACCGCCATGGAAACTTATTTCTTCTTCGGCTTGCCGTAGGTATATCCGTAATGCCCGTAGCGGCCGTAGCCACCGTAACCGTAACCATAGCCGTAACCGTAGCCGTAGCCCCAGCGCTGGAGGTCGATGCCGTTGAGGACGAGACACATGTTCTGGAGCTTCTTCTCCTGGTAGAGGGTCTCGAGGTCGGGGAGCTGCCGGCGGTCGAGACGTCCGGCACGGACAACGAAGAGGGTGATGTCGGTGATGCGGTTGGCAATGGCGGCATCGGCAATGATACCCACGGGGACACTGTCGGCAATGACGTAGTCGTAACGCTTGCGGAGCTCGTCGAAGAGGGTGTTCAGGCGGCCGTCCATCAGCAGTTCCGCAGGGTTGGGGGCGATGGCACCGGCAGGAACGATGTCGGGCTGTGAAGCGTCGGTGCTGTGGATGAGGATGTCGTCGAGGGTGAGGCTGTCGTCGGCAAGGTAGTTGCTCACGCCGACGCGGCTGTCGGTGAAGGCGCGGCTGAGGGTGGCCTTGCGGAGGTCGAGGTCGACGAGGACGACGCGCTTCTTGGCATAGACGTAGCTCTTGGCGAGGTTCGTGGCGGTGAAGGTCTTTCCGGCACCCTCGTTGAAGGAGGTGAAGGTGATGACCTGTATGTGCTTGTCCTTCTTGCCGAGGAACGCCATGTTGGTGCGGAGGATGCGCATGGCCTCTGCCACGGCACGCGAACGCTCCTCCTCGTCGTCGCCCGCGGTGGGGACATTGCCTCCCTTGGCGGTGAGGCGCTGGAACTTGCGGTCGAGGGGAACCTCGCCGAGGAAGGGCACGCTGACGGCATCGTGGAAGTCCTTGCGGCTGTGGACGCGGGTGTCCATGAAGAGTGCAAGGAGGAAATAGATGCCGGGGATGGCCATTCCGACGAGGAATCCGAGGAGCAGGATGCGGTTGCGGTTGGGGGCGATGGGGGAGCCGCTGCCGTCGACGCTGTCGATGATGCGGGCATTGTTGTCGGCCATCGCCTGCGAAAGGGCGTTCTCCTCGCGGCGGTTGAGGAGGAAGAGGTAGAGCGACTCCTTGATCTTCTGCTGACGCTCGATGGAGAGCATCTGCCGCTCCTTGGTGGGGATGCTCTGCACACGGGCCTGGGCACGCTGCTCGTAACTCTGGGCATCGTTGCGGCGGACGTTGATGCTGACGATGTAGTTGTCGACGGCACGGACGATGGTCTGGCGCAGGGAACGGAGGGAGTTGTTGAGTTCCTCCACTACGGGGTTCTCCTCGCTGCTGTCGGCGATGAGCTTGTCGCGGCGCAGACGCATGGTGTTGTACTGCCCAATCTGGCTGTTGAGGTTCACATCGTTGATACCGGTATTGGCAGGGATGAGGTCGGTCTCCTTGGTGGGGTCGGTCAGATAGTCCTTGATGTACATCGCCAGGCGGAGCTGCGTCTCCAGTTCTACGGCGTCGGCGTTGTACTTCTGCGACTCTCCCATATAGCGTCCGGCCATGGAGCCGATGTCGACAATCTGGTTGCTGCGCTTGAAGCTTTCGAGGTTCGACTCCACACCGCCGAGCTCCTTCTCGATGATGATGAGGCGCTCGTTGATGAAGTTCGCCGTATTGACCGCCACCTGGTTCTTGTCGTTGATGGCATCCTCGTTGTAGACGGTGATGAGGGTGTTGAGGACATCCTCGGCACGCTCCGGCGAATCGTCCTTGAGGGAGAGGGTGAGGATGGACGACTCGTCCTCCTCCTGGCGGATGCCCATCATGTCGCGGTAGTAGGCCGCCATGGCGGAGACGGGACGCTTGGCAACGTGGATGGTGGTGCCGTACCAGTATTCGCTGCAGAAGTCGGTGGGGGTGACCATCATGCGTCCGGCAGGCATCTTCACCATGCGCTTGAAGGGGACGTTGTAGGTCTTCTTCTCACCGGGTCCGAGCCACGTGACCTCGGCGTGCTGCTTGTCGACGACCTTCACCTCGAGCTGCAGGGCACTTTCGGGCCGGGCATCGGGGAAGGAGACGGTGACGGGCGACTTGCGGTAGAGCTCGATGTAGCGGAGCTGGTCCTTAATCTGATAGCTGACATCGGCATGGAGGCGCTGCACGACCTCGCGCATGAGGGTCTTGGAACGGAACTGTAGGATTTCGTTCGCCACATTCACCTTGTTGATGATGTTGTCGTAACGGTCGAGACCTGCGGTGGAGGAGGTCTTGTTGGAGGGGTCCTTGATGATGACCGTCACGGTGCGGAAATAGGTGAGCGGCGTGCGGGCATACTTCAGCCACGCCACGCTGCAGCAGAGGACGACGGAGAAGAGGAACCACTTCCACTTGGAGGCCAGATAGACGAGGAGGTCAAGCAGGTTGACGTTCTGGCTGTCCTTGGAGTTTTGGGATTTCATGTCTGATATCTGTGATTTTTTTGATGACAGGGGTTTATTCCGGAAACCTTACGGCCTTACTTCACCGCCCAGATGACGGTGCAAGCGGTGGCGATGGCAGAGAGTGTCATGGTGACGTACTGTGCGATGCGCTCGCTGCGCTCCTTCTTGCGGTACTTCGGCTCGACGTAAACGATGTCGTTCTGCTGGAGATAGAAACAGGGGGAGTTGAAGATGTCGCTGCTGCGGAGGTCGTGGACGAAGATCTGGCGGTCGTTGCCGATTTCGCGGATGACGGTCACCTTGTCCACACGGGCGTTGGTGCCGAGGTCGCCGGCGTTGGCGATGGCCTCGAGGAGGGTGACGCGGTCGCCCTTGACGGTGAAGGTGCCGTTGCTGCCGACAGCGCCGAGGACGGTATATTTGAAGTTGAGGAAGTCGACGGCGACGAGGGGATTCTTGATGTAGTTGCCCTCGATGATGCCATTCTTGATGATTTGGGTAACCTCGGCGAGTGTACGACCCTCGACGTTGATCTTTCCGAGCATGGGGAAGTCGATGTTGCCGTCGACATCCACGCGGTAGCCCTTGTCGTTGCCGTCGGGAGCGGAGGAGATTTCACCGGTGCTGCTGACCTTCACCGACGCCGTCTGGGTATTGAAGGGGAGTGCGAGTTCGGGCTGTTTGCAGCTGACGGTAATGCTCAGGCGGTCGTCGCGGTGGACAACGGCCTCATGTTTGCGCTCGAAATGATAGCGTTCGCCCACCTGCATGTCCTGCAGATACACGAAGTCCTTGCTGCTGACGCAGGAGGACAATGCCAGCAATGCTGACAGGAACAGGAAAAGAATTCTTGACATTGTATGAGTAAGGTATCTAATTTTGTTTTTATTTTTCCGGTTACAAAGGAGGGTATCATTCCGCGCCGAGGGCTGCGGCGCACAGGCGGGCTGCGGCGACGTCGGGCAGGCAATGGAGGATGCCGACGGGAACGGCGGAGACGGCGGCGGAGAGGGTGGCATAGAGATGTCCGGAAAGGCGGACATCGGAGGGGATGACGGAGCATCCGGGAAGGACGGCGGTGAGGGCGTCGACGTCGGCGAGGGGGAGGAAACGGTTCCCGGGGGCCTGGCGCAGACGGACGATGCCGGCGACGGGGGCTGCGGCATTGTGGTAGCACGGCGTCTTGCCGCTCCACGGGCTGCCCCAGACCATCGGCACGCCGTCGACCATGCGGAGGATGGGATTGTCGTCGTTGAGGAGGCGGCTCCCGGGGAAGGCGCGGAGCCATTGGCGGGCGTGGGTGCTCTTCCCCGTCCCGCTCTTCCCCATGAACAGGTAGGCGCGGCGGCGCCATACCACGGCGGCGGCATGGAGGGCGATGCCATCATGGCGGAGCACCGCCTGTGAAAAGGCGATGCGGAGGAGCGACGACAGGGCGATGCCGGCATAGGGGTCATCCCAGCGGATGGCGGCACGGAGGCGGCGGAACCGGCTGTCGGCAAGCATCGCATGCTCCGGACCTTGCGGCGAGCAGCGGAGGACGATGCGGTAACCGCCGTCGCCGGGAAGACGATAGAGGAACGTTGTTCCCATATCGTTTTCCGCAACATCGAGGAGTTCCCCGCCATCGGCGGGAACCTCCACCCCACCCTCCCCAACCATCATCTCAAAAAGCAGAGAGTTTGTGGGGGCAGGGGCGCCGGGGGCTTCTGCGGCAGCCGGGGCGCCAGGGGATTCTGAGGCGGCGGGGGCAACCAGCCCTGCCGGGGCGCCAGGGGCGCCGGCATTTGCAGCGCTGGGGGCTTTTAGAGCAGCAGGGCCAGCGGGGGCGCCGACCTCAGCGCCATCGACTCTGAAGGCGCGGAAGGAGGGCAGGAGCCCCTCCGCCTCCACCTGCCGCGGCAGGAGAAGGCGGAAAGGGCAGCCCGCCACACGGAAATTATAGGTTTTCAGGGGAAAATCGTGTTTAGGGGGGATTGAGGGGCGAGGAAAGCCTAAGAAGCCCTAGGAAAACCTAGGAAAACCTAGGAAAGCCTAGGAAAACCTAGGACTACCTAGGACCGTCTATGATTCTCTGCCCCCTACACAGTTGCGCCAGCATCCAGAAAACCTCGGCGGGGGCATAGCGCAGCGAGAAGCCGAGGTTGCGGAGGAAGGCGGCGGCGGTGCGCATTTTCCGGCGCCAGGGTCTGGCGCCCGGAGCGGGGGCGGCACCATGCTGCCCGAAGTTGCCGCCGCTGAGGACAATCCGCATCAGGGGAGCGGACGATGCCGCGGCACCGGCGAAGGGGAGGTCCGCCGGGGAAAGGTGGAGGTCGGCGGTGAGGCAGGCGTGGAGAAGGCGCTGCCAGCGGACGGTGTGCGTCGCGCGGCAGAGCCGGTGGAAGGCCTCACCGTAGGACGCGGAAGGGATGCTCTGGCAGGCGACGGCAACGTCGCACAGTTGCCGCAGACCGATGCCGCGCCCCATGGCGTGTTTGAGGATGTGCGAGGAGAGCATGAGCATCTCCAATGCGGGGGCGGGGACCTTCACGCCGAAACCTTCGCCGGCGATGCTCCGCTCCGCAAAACCCCACTGCGCCTCGGCGCGCCGCAACATCCGTTGCAGGCGGGGATGGTAGAGGTCGATGAGGCGGGGATGGTGCTCCACTTTCACCCCGCGCCACGTATAAAACATGCTGCCGTCCGCCTCGCGCTCGATGTGCGCCCCGTGGCGTCTCACCCACGTTTCCGCCCGCCGGGCATCGCCGTCGTGGGGGAAATAGAGGTCGATGTCGCCGCTCTGGCGGAGCAACGGTTGGCAGTAGCACTGTGCCGAAGCCTGCCCTTTGAGGACGACGGGGAAAAGACCTTCGGCGGCGAAGGCAGCGGAAAGTTCGCGGAGGACGGCGTTCACCGTGCGGTTGCGCCGCTCGATGCGGTCGGCAACCGCCACCCACCGCAGGATGAGGTCCTCGGGGGGAAGGAGGCTTTCGGGGAGGAAGTCGAGACCGCGACACGCCAATGCCGCCACGGTCTGTTCGTTCGCCATGCGGAAAACGCGCTGCCAGGCGGCGGCATCGGGGGCAGGGATAGCGGACAGGTCGGGGGGCGTCTGCCACAATGCGGAGCGCACAAGGCAGAGCAACAGCGACGTATCGTTGTCGTAGACCATTTCAAAGAACTGTTATGGGTTATCCTCCACCACCAGCCCCTGCTCGACCCATTGCGCCAGTTGGCGTTCCACATCGGCGAGGGCGGTGGCGGGGTCCACATCGTAGTCCTCGCAGAGGCGGCGGGCAAGGATCTCGGGGTGGCACCCCTCCTCCTCGGCATATTGCCAGATGCTGGCGGCGGTGGCGTTGAGGGTGTAGACGCCGGTGACGTTGACACTCCCCGTGGAGGCGTCGGCAATCATATAGCGCTGTCCCAGACGGCGGAGGAGCAAATGAGGTTTCTGTCGCATGACGGTTTCAGAATTTCTTGCCGGTAAGGATGGACATGGTGGTGAGGAAGATGATCTTGATGTCCTGCCAGAGCGTCCAGTTGTCGAGGTATTCGAGGTCCATCCTCAGACGTTCGAGCATCTTCTCGAGCGTATCGGTATAGCCGTTGTAGAGCGTGGCACTCGAAAAGAGTCCCGGACGCATCTCGTAGAGCCGCTCATAGTCGGGATTCACCGCCATAATCTTCTCGACGAAGAACTGGCGTTCGGGACGGTATCCCACCACCGACATGTCGCCCTTGAGGACGTTCCACAGTTGCGGGAGTTCGTCGAGATGGTGCTCGCGGAGGAAACGTCCCACCTTCGTCAGGCGTTTGTCGCCCTTGACGTAGAGCGCGGGACCGTCCTTCTCGGCCGTCACCGTCATGGAGCGGAACTTATAGAGCATGAAGGGCCGTCCGCCGCGACCGATACGCTCCTGCCGGAAGATGGCAGGACCGCCATCCTCGTGACGGATGACGAAATACAACACCACGAACGCCGGCGAGAACACCAGCAGTCC
>CAMAFY010000074.1 GCA_945833885.1 uncultured Bacteroidales bacterium | reverse complement strand
GGCTACAAGTATGTCCGTCCGTTGGTCAATGCCATGCGTTATTTCGGACACGATGGTCTGAACTACAACTTCGAGGCATCGGGCTATGCCGACAGCGATGTGGTGAAGTTCCACCAGGCGTGCTATAAATATGCCAAGGAGATAGGATTTGACCATTTCCGTATCGGCATTTATACCCAGGCTTCTTCCCTCACCAACAACATCTGCGAGGCCCTGCTCGGAAAGAATGGGGTGAAGACAGCCGATGCCTTCCTGAATTATGTCGGCGGAAACTTTGCCCCGGGTTCCTCCATGCGCAGCAGTATTCAGATTGCCGAGAGTGTCTTCGGCAGTGCTGAAGGTGTCTACCAGGGCGCACTCCTTTCGGGATTGGAGCGCAGATGGTCCGCTTTCAACGAAAACGAGGATGCCAAGAAGATGGGCATTGTCGTATGGGGAGAGCATGGCGAGAGCCGCATTCACAGTTGGTGTCTGGGTGAGGATGGCGTGGAATTCCAGGAGGCTTACCAGAGAAGACAGGAGTATTTCTTCAGCGGAGGAAACCGAAATGTGGCAAATCTTCCCAAAATCTGCGAGGATGTGCCCTGGCGCAACGAGTCGGACCTGAAGCGTTTCCACGGTCTTGCCAGTCTGGTTCCCGAACGTTCCACCTTGCAACAGGACCTTCCCTTCAACACCTATTTCAATATTGGAAACGGTGAGCGGTATTTCTATAAGGGAAAGGCCACGTTGGGCGGCTGGTACAACATGGGTGCGCAGGACATCCTCCCCACCTACCGTTGGCTGGTATACAAGAAAGGTTCCACCTTCGACGAGGTCGGCAAGGTGAAGGGCACCGCCGTGTCCGGAGGTGTTCCGGCGTTGACGAATGCCGATGCCTATACCGGCGGTTCCTGCATCCGTCTTGAAAACACCGGCGAGGCGGACATCATCCTCTATCGTTGCGCACTTACCGTCACGGACGCCAATCCTGTGGCAACCCTCTCATGGAAGGTTCCCCAGGGCGTTTACGGTGTCAACGGCACGCTTTCGGTGCTTGTACGCAAGCGTGGTGGCGACGGGTGGATTGAAGTTCCGTTCGAAAAGGCTGAAGGCAACACATGGAACACAGCGACAAAGCCCATCGAGGGTCTGAATACGTGCGACGTCATCGAATATATCGCCCTGCGCTCGGTAGGAAACGTCTACGGAATGCTTGTCGGACAGGTAGGGATTTCCGATGATGTTGTGCGTGTTCCGGCTTCCCCCACCAATGTTGTCGCCGAGGTGAATGAGGAGACGCAGCAGAGTCTTTCCGTACGTCTCTGCTGGGAACTCGATGCTCAGGCCTCGCTTCCCGATTACGATATGACGCTGAATTCGGATGGTAATGTCGACCATTTCGAGATTCTCTATAAGGATGGCGAGAAGGGCCGTGTCAGCGAGGTGGCGCGCACCACCAGTTGGGGTGGCTATGTCGGCAACATTCCTCTTGCAGAAGACGAGAAACCCTTTGTCGGTGTCCGTGCCGCCAGCACCGACGGCCGCACGTACAGCGAGGTGCAGTGGGTGGAAATCCCGCGTGCTGATGCTGCTGACCTGCCGGAGAGCAGCATCATGACGGACGAATACCCTGCCATATACCTTGACCTTAATCAGGAGGATACCTCCATTGCCCTTGAGAAACGTTGGGTGAAGAGTCTGACGGCAAAGAACTGCGACGAGCCCTACACCTATACCAACGACGTCGGGACGCCCTACATGCGCGACATCGCCATGGGAATCTCCGACGAACTTGCCGACAAGACGAATTATGTGCTTGCCGACGAACCGCTCCGTGTGACGCAGGGACAGCAGCTGGTGTTCACCATCAATGTTTCTCCCTCGATGGCGGAGCAGACCGTCCGTGCCTATGTCGACTGGGACGGTGACCACCGTTTCGATGTCCACACCGACGAACTGGCATGGCAAAGTGGCGTTTCGAACTCCAAGAGTTCGAACACGGCATTCAAGGCTACCACTACCTTCGGCTTCAATGTGCCGGAAGATGCACGTCCAGGCCACAGCCGTCTCCGTATCGTAACGGCACATCCCTGGTTCCCCCATTCTGGTCCTACGGGAGGTATGCCGGCAGGCTTTGCGCTCGATGTCCCCATGGTCATCAGTGGCAGCAACGAGGCCCGCGCCATGGCTGTCGACACCCACGATGCCGGTGTGGCCGACGAGCCCGAAGGTCTTGAAATCCTCCCCGATGCCATTGTGCAGGTCGTTGGCGACGCCGGTGCCGGTGTGAGCCGTGCGGAACTTCAGGGCCGCAGCCTGTTGCTGAAGCATGTCGACAGACTGTGGATCTACACCGCCGACGGCCGTTTGGCACGCTATCTCGATGAAGCCCCGGAGAGCCTCACGCTCGAAGGTCTCGCTACTGGCGTCTATGTTGTGAGAATGCAGTGTGGAAACGTGGTGCGTTCGCAGCAGATTCGCGTAGACTAATCGCCAGTGGTAGCAATACGCACCCCGCAAACAACAATAACTTTTCGCGGTGGTAATACAATTCCACCATAAATAAGGCTTCGGTATTCCGTAAACATCGCTGTTTTTTTTAAGCAGCATTTCCGATGTTTGCGGAGTTCCGAAGCCTTCGTTTAGAGATGGTTCCATCCATTATGACTGTGAGTGGATGCAAAACTTCCAAAAAATGAGCCTCCCGTTATAAGGCACATACTCAAATCATACCAGATTGTTTTCCCGATTGTTATATATTGCTACAGCAGAAACCGATTCTTCAAAGCAAAGTTCTGAAGAATCTTCCTCACAAACCCATTTTCGACCATCATACATGAATGTCCTCAACTACAAAGTATTCAAAGTGTCGGTAACGATGCACAAGCGGTAATCCGCATTATCCTTTGACTTCATCTTGGAATATTCGTTTGGACTTATATGGACATAGACTTCCTCTGAAGCCAATCCCTTAACTTCTATTCTAAGAGATTCCTTACCCTTCACAGCCTCGAGGTCCCAACCGAGGTTTTCTTTTTCAACAGACTTCACAGTGGTCAGATACCATAACAGCCTAAACAGTACGCATATCTTTCGGATTGCGCAAAGTTTTTAAGGCTTGACTACATAATAATCTGAGGATAAACAATTCCAGGAAAAACATTGTATGAGCAAATTGTTCAGACCATCCTAATATTCAGGGACGAGCGTCATTAGGCTGGAAGGCGTTATGGAAAATTATGAAAAGCGGTGATTTTTTTAGGAAGTCTTCCGTTATTTTTATTTTTCCGCACAATTTTGTTATCAAATGTTTTCATTTATTCGATAAAAACTTCTTATCTTTGCGCTCGGACTACCTGGCCAAATCCTTCTTGTCATACACTGATGTTTATGTTCATGCATCATAGTTCCACTTGGCAGCGTAATCAGTTCTCCTCTGCAGTCGCTAAGTCTGGAGGCGGAATTTTATAGTGATATGAGGAAAGGTAGCCTACCCCCATGTCGAGTATGGCGGAGTCACGGAAAAGACAAGGCAGTACGAAGCGGGTGTTGGGTGGGAAAAGTAGTCCAGAACAACCGATTTCTGTCTAGAATGAAGTTAGGTCACCGATATGAAAATCGCTGATAACACATCAACTGATGGTAGCACCCATGGAGGCGCTGAAATGCCTCCCCGCACCGGGTTTGCCCCCGATGCCCTCCCCGAAGTTCGAAAGCCAGTCATGGCAGAGAACTCACAAACAGGGGTGTCCACCAGTTGTGCGCTTTCAGGAACCAGCGGCAATCGGGATGGAGAGGCAAAGCCGCTTCGGACGGCTTGCCGTCATGGAGAAGGAGCGCGCGCAGCCTCATGCCTGAAAGGCGTAAAGAAGGAGCCAAAGGACACGCCCCATTGGTATACACTTCGTGTGACATACGGACGCGAAAAGAAGGCATACGATTATTTGGTTGAAAAGCACGTAGAGGCATTCTATCCGACAATAAAGACCGTCAAGAAGGTTGACGGCAAGAGAAAGACTGTTGAAGAATCCCGTCTTCCCAATATTTTCTTTGCACGTGGTACGGAAGATGAGATCAAGCAATTTGTTTACGACAACGTAAACCTCCCCTATTTACGTTTTTATTACCGTCACATCCACGAAGGAGTACGGATCATCAAGGAGCCCCTCATAGTCCCGGACTGTCAGATAGAGGCTCTCAAAATCATTTGTGCTTCCGAAGCCGATGATGTCATCATTGTACCACTTGAGATTCAGAAATTTCAGGCAGGCCAGACGGTGCGCGTCATTGACGGTATGTTCAAAGGACTGACGGGTAAGGTCGCCCGTTATCAAGGGCAGCAGCGGGTAGCCGTCATCATAGATGGGCTGCTAACCATTGCCTCCGCATACGTTCCAAGTGCGTTTTTGGAGGAAATTATCTGAGGCATGGTTACTATAAGCATTATGTGAACATTAACAATAAAAATATAAATGATATGAAAAAGATTTCATTCTTATTACTCTCTCTCTGTTGTTTGGTTTCCTCTTGCGGGAACAAGCAAGAGAAGGAAATTGAGGAAATGACATCAAGTGGCGTTGTCTTGGTGCAAAATCAAAGTTATTATGAGGTTGTCCTTTCAAATGGAATGTCTCTTTATTTTTCCAATTTCGACGAGGATGGTGATATAAAGGGACTCGCTACGGACGAAGACTCTGTGGAAGTGACAGTTAATTATGGTACGGGATTCTTTATCTCCTCAGAGGGAGAGATAGCGACTAATTCACATGTCGTTTCAAACACAGTCGCAGACAAGGATATAAATAAGTCGGTAGACAATGTTATTTCTGATCTGAAAAAGATTCTTGTGAACGAATACAATGATTACAATGAGAAGTTGCAGGAAGCACAGGTCCTTTATGAATATGCTAAGAGTAGTCCTGATGTAAGTTACGAGGATTTTTATAAAGTTAGAGACTATCGTGATGCTTTGGAAGAAAAAATGCAGGAATATGCACAAATCTATTATAAATTGGATGAAATCCGTGCACGTGATTCAGAAATAAAATACCATAATGAAGTAAGCATTGCGTATAATGACACTTATGTGACAAACACTAAAGACTTTATTTCTTGTGTCGTGACAAAATCAGATCAAGAGCATGATCTGGCCATTATACAGTTAAAGGATAAGAAAACCCCTGAGGGTAAATATGTGTTCCCCGTAGAGGAGGATGATCCTTTGGAAACCTACAGTTGGGTAGACAAAATGGGGAAAAAGTTTGGCGATGACAAGAATAGCAAGTTGTTTATGTCGAGTTTTAATCTTGGTCCGACATTGGCTTTAACTAAAGAGGGAATAAAATCCCAATTCAATGACGGAAGCATAAGCCAAAAAACGAAAGACAGAATCATGTACTCAATACCGACTCTTCCTGGAAGTAGTGGCTCTCCTGTGGTAAACATGCAGGGACAGTTGGTTGCAATTAATTACGCGGGAATCAAAAGTACTCAAAATTTCAATTACGGTGTGAGGGTGAAATATCTTAGGAATTTGATGGAAGAATAAGATAATGCACGCTTAACAAAATTGAAAATAACGATATTGCAGCATTGGGAATCATTCTCTCCTATGTAGACACTGAGGTGTACTGATTTTGGTTGACAGCTTGATTTGCCTCAAATCCGCAACCACGCTCATGAAATCACATAGAAGTGAAAAGAAAGCGTCAATGCTGTAAGAATGGGGGACGAGGCGGTGAAAATCACCAAAAAGACGCATACAACCCCCTTACCCCACAATGCGGCTTGAGGCAATACGCAGTATCATTACCCTAAGGTGATGGTGCATTTTACGGAGAACGCCTACTACCAGCACTTCTGCGGACTGGAGTCCTGTCCTTCAGCATCTCTGCCCCCTGCGCCTCTTCCGAACTTGTCCACTTCCGCCACCGCTTCCGGAGCAAATTGTTGTGGCATTGAAGGTTGACAACAACGCAGATTTATGGAAACTTTGTTGACAAGAAGAAATGCGAAGCAGTGGATATGATACCAGATTTCATGCAGAGATGTACGTTTTTGCCATATAAAAGTTAAAAACTAATCTTTTTCATCCAAAAGTTTCGTTAAATGGAAACTTGCTGGTAAATTTGCAGCAGAAAACAAGAAAACATGAGTGACTACAAAATAAAGGTCGTGTTGTTGGATGAAGCCTTGGCATTCGTCCGCTCCTTGCCTATAAACGTACAGGAGAAGATTGTCTATAACTATAAGAAAATAGAGAACGGACTGATGACTAAAGAGTTATTCAAAAAGTTAGAAAACTCGGAGATATGGGAGTTCAGAACGCTCTACAAAGGCAATTGCTATAGGCTGTTTTCCTTTTGGGACACTGAGACAGAGGCCTTTATCATTGCCACTCATGGCATTGTGAAGAAAAGCCAAAAGACTCCTCCGAAGGAGATTTTGAAGGCTGAAAAAATTAGAGAAGAATATTTCAAAAACAAATGATTATGGCAAAAATGAACATGACATCACTCGACGTATTGACCGATGAAGTATTCGGTGTGGAAGGTACTCCCAAGCGTGACGCAATGGAAAAGCGACTCAGAGAGGATGTTAATGCCTATTTCGTGGGTGAGACAATTCGCAAGATGCGTCAGGCACAAAACCTCACCCAAGAAGAACTTGGCGAGCGTGTGGGGGTGCAGAAAGCGCAAATATCCAGATTGGAGAAAGGAAAGAGCGTTATTACCCTGCCTACCATGAGCCGCATTTTTCAGGCACTCGGCGTCGCTACTGCCACGCTTGACCTGGGCATTGGCGGAAAGGTCGCTCTATGGTAGAACTATCTGATTCTTTACCGTTGCCTTTTTCATATACTGTAAATACTCCGAAATCAGAGGCAAAGATACATAGTAGCCATGAAATACAAACGTCGTACCTTCCTCTAAAATATATCAGGTAACTTCTTTACAGAAAGACTTGGGAATACGCAGA
>CAMAFY010000073.1 GCA_945833885.1 uncultured Bacteroidales bacterium | reverse complement strand
ATCAGATATTGTAAAGATTCTTACGCAGAATTGGCGCATAACACGACATGGCCTACTCGTCAGGAGTTGACGCACAGTGCTATTGTAGTACTTTTTGCTTCCATACTCATTGCGCTTGTGGTCTTCGCGGAAGATTCTGTCTTCAAGTTCTTCATGGACTTGATATATCGCGTAAAGTAAGATTGTGAACCTATGGCTGAAGACAAAATGAAGTGGTACGTTCTGCGTGCCGTGAGTGGAAAAGAGGCCAAGGTGAAAGAGTACATCGATGCTGAAATCAAGAATGGAAGTCTCGGTGGCTTTGTTCGCGAAGTGCTAGTCCCGACAGAAAAAGTTTTGCAACTCAAGAACGGTAAACGTGTTGAGAAAGAACGAAACTTCCTGCCGGGGTATGTGTTTGTACAGGCACAACTTGTAGGTGAGATTGCTCACACGCTCCGCCAGACTCCTAATTGCTTGGGTTTCCTTGGCGGTCTCGACAATCCTACGCCCCTCCGTCAGAGGGAGATAGACAGAATTCAGGGCAAGGCTGAGACACCTGTTGAGCAGGATCTCGAAGGTTTTGTTCCTTTTACCGAAGGCGAGAAGGTCAAGGTTACGGACGGACCGTTCAATGGTTTTGTCGGTGACGTTGAAGAGGTTAATCCCGAAAAGCGGACTGTCAAGGTTACAGTGGTGGTCTTTGGAAGGAATACGCCTCTCGTGCTCGGTTATGCACAAGTAGAGAAGGTAAGTGAATGATGCCTCCGACAAGGTTACGCGTGTCGAAAGGCGGAAGTTCCCGTACTGAAATCTCTACGATTTTTTTAAAATCATAAATTACAAACAAGACAATGGCAAAAGAAGTTGCTGGATTAATCAAACTTCAGATTAAAGGCGGCGCTGCAAACCCAAGTCCTCCCGTTGGTCCTGCCCTCGGTTCTAAGGGTCTGAACATCATGGACTTCTGCAAGCAGTTCAATGCTCGCACACAGGATAAGGCTGGTAAAGTGTTGCCCGTTGTAATCACTTATTACAATGACAAGAGTTTTACTTTCGTAGTTAAGACTCCTCCTGTTGCAATTCAGTTGCTGGAAGCTGCAAAGAAGAAGAGTGGTTCTGCACAGCCTAATCGTTCAAAGGTGGCAGAAATTACCGTAGAGCAGGTAGAGGCTATCGCAAAAGACAAGATGCCTGACCTTAATTGCTTCACGGTAGAGGCTGCTATGCGTATGGTCGCAGGAACTGCACGTAGCATGGGTATCACTATCAAAGGCGAACTTCCCGCTTAATTTTAACAATACTTTCAACTTTAAGACAAATGAGTAAACTCACTAAGAATCAGAAGTTGGTAGCAGATAAGATTGAAGCAGGTAAGGCATACTCCCTCAAGGAGGCTTGCGCCCTTGTAAAAGAAATCACCACTACCAAGTTCGACGCTTCGTTCGATATCGACGTTCGTCTCGGTGTTGACCCCCGTAAGGCCAACCAGATGGTGCGCGGCGTTGTGTCCCTTCCCAACGGAACGGGTAAGCAGGTTCGCGTTCTCTGCCTCTGCACTCCTGATAAGGAGGCTGAAGCACAGGCTGCTGGCGCTGATTATGTAGGTCTCGACGAATATATCAATAAGATTAAGGGCGGATGGACTGACGTTGACGTCATCATCACTATGCCCGCCATCATGGGAAAGATCGGTGCACTCGGTCGTGTCCTCGGTCCCCGTGGTCTTATGCCTAACCCCAAGAGCGGTACTGTTACCATGGATGTAGCCAAGGCTATCCGTGAGGTTAAGCAGGGTAAGATTGACTTCAAGGTCGACAAGACCGGTATTGTTCACGCTTCTATCGGCAAGGTAAGTTTCACCACCGAGCAGAAGATTGGTAATGCTAAGGAGTTCATCGCTACCATCATCAAACTCAAGCCCGCTACCGCAAAGGGAACGTATATCAAGAGTATTTATCTTTCTTCCACAATGAGTCGTGGTATCAAGGTTGATCCCAAGACTGTTGAAGAAGTTTAATTATAATGTTACACAATGAGAAAGGAAGATAAAGCGATCGTCATCGAGCAACTCGGTGAAAAGATTAAGGAATACGCTCACTTTTATATTGTAGACGTAACCGGACTCAACTCGGAGCAGACCAGCAATCTGCGTCGCAAGTGCTTCGAGAAGGAAGTTAAGATGATTGTTGTCAAGAACAATCTCCTCATCAAGGCCCTCGATGCTCAGGAAGAAGACTTCGCTGAACTCTACGGCGCCCTCAAGGGAATGACTGCAGTAATGTTCTGCAATACCGCAAATGTTCCCGCAAAGGTCATCAAGGAGGTTACAGACAAGAACAACCCCATCCCTGCTGTTAAGGCCGCTTATGCTGAGAATACCATCTATGTTGGTGACAACCTCCTCGGCACTCTCGCTGCACTCAAGAGCAAGAATGAACTCATTGCAGACGTTATCGCTGCTCTCGAGTCTCCCATCATGAACGTTCTCAGCGCTCTTGAGAACAAGGAGGAGGCAAAGGCAGAGGAAGCCGCTGCTGAATAATCAGATTATTAATAACAAAAAAATAGAATACTAACATGGCTGATATTAAGGCTATCGCTGCTGAGCTCGTAGGGCTCACAGTACAGGAGGTTATCGACCTCAAGAACGAACTCAAGGAAACTTATGGCATTGAGCCCGCTGCTGCCGCTGTAGTTGTTGCTGCTGGTGGCGAAGGTGCTGCTGCCGCTGAGGAAAAGACCAGTTTCGACGTTATCCTCAAGTCTCCCGGTGCTGCTAAACTTCAGGTCGTTAAGGCCGTTAAGGAGGCTTGTGGCCTTGGACTCAAGGAGGCTAAGGAACTCGTTGACGGTGTTCCCTCCAAACTTAAGGAAGGCGTTGACAAGGCTGAGGCTGAGGCTCTCAAGAAGGCTCTTGAGGATGCCGGTGCTGAAGTTGAACTCGCTTAATGAAGCACTGTAGATAGATTTATCTACATCATACACATTACGGTTAAGAATCTTCTGGTAGAGGGTTCTTAACCTTTTTGTGTCTATGTGCGCGCGTGCGCGTATATATATACGTGTTTGAAGGGCTTTTGCTAAACCAGGTTTGGAAATGATGAGGAAAGTTCCGAGATTCTAAGCGGAAAGTGCGGAACATCAGGCCATTTTTTGCGGCACTTTCTTCAAAAAAGTTCCGTTGTTTCAAATTTTTTTCCGAAAGGTTGTTTTCCTCGTTCCTGAACCCCATTTTCCACGTCACCGGTTTTCCATCGTCCCTTGAAAGGTCCCTTTCCTTTGTTTCCGGAATGTTCTTTCCCTATGTTGTGGAAGGTCCTATCCGGTTTCCGGTAAATCCTTTCCAACTTTTGTGGAAGTTCCACTTTTGTTGCTGGGCAAAGCATTCCAACGTTGCCGGGAAGTTTGCTTCCTCCCTGCCGAAAGTTCTTCCGCAGAACACAGGTCATTAGCGGCTGATACCTGCTTATGGTCACCAAGAAAACAAATAACAAAACTAAATAATTTCGTCGAATGTCTCAAGTTATCAACAACCGAGTCAACTTCGCGTCAGTGCAAAATCCGATGCCTTATCCCGATTTTCTTGACGTTCAGTTGAAATCTTACCGGGAGTTCTTGCAATTGGACACTCCTTCCGAGTTGCGCAAGTGCGATGGTTTGTACAAGGTCTTTGCCGAAAACTTCCCTATCGCTGACACACGCAACAACTTCGTCCTGGAGTTTCTCGATTATTACATCGAGGCTCCGCGCTACACCACGGATGAATGTCTTGAGCGAGGCCTTACCTACAGTGTGCCCCTCAACGCCAAGTTGAAACTTTATTGTACCGATCCTGACCATGAGGACTTTGACACTGTTGTACAGGATGTCTTCCTCGGCAACATTCCCTACATGACGGACAACGGTACCTTCATCATCAACGGCGCCGAACGTGTGGTGGTTTCCCAGTTGCACCGTTCGCCCGGCGTGTTCTTCGGAAGCAGTATCCACGCCAATGGAACGCAACTTTACAGCGCTCGCATCATTCCTTTCAAGGGCAGTTGGATAGAGTTTGCAACAGACATCAACAATGTCATGTATGCTTACATCGACCGTAAGAAGAAATTGCCTGTCACTACGCTGCTCCGTGCCATCGGTTTTGAGACAGACAAGCAGATTCTTGACCTCTTTGACCTTGCCGAAGAGGTGAAGGTTACGAAGGAGAGCCTGAAGAAACTTGCCGCCGACCACCGCAAACTTGCCGCACGAATCCTCCGCACCTATCATGAGGACAGCGTGGATGAGGATACCGGCGAGGTGAATTCCTACGACCGTCATGAGATCATCTTCGAGCGTGAGACGGAGATTACCGAGGAGATCATCCCCGAAATCATGGAAAGCGCCGACACCATTCTGGTGCATGTTGAAAGGGAAAATGCCAGCGACTACAGCATTCTCTTCAACACTCTCAAGAAGGACACCTCCAACAGTGAGCGTGAGGCCATGACCTACATCTATCAGCAACTCCGTAATGCTGAGCCCGCTGACGATGCCAGTGCCAAGGAAGTCATCAACAACCTCTTCTTCTCTGACAAGCGTTATGACCTCGGTGAGGTAGGACGTTACCGCATTAATCGCAAACTTTCGCTCGATACTCCGATGAATGTCCGCGTGCTTACCAAGGACGACATTGTGCAGATCATCAAGTATCTCGTCGAGTTGATCAACTCGAAGGCAACGGTTGACGATATCGACCACCTGTCAAACCGCCGCGTACGTACCGTCGGTGAGCAGTTGGCCAACCAGTTCAACATCGGTCTTAGCCGTATGAGCCGCACCATCCGTGAGCGCATGAACGTTCGTGACAACGAAGTCTTCAAGCCCACGGACCTCATCAATGCCAAGACGATTTCAAGCGTCATCAACACCTTCTTCGGAACAAATGCCCTCAGCCAGTTCATGGACCAGACGAATCCCCTGGCCGAGGTTACCCACAAGCGCCGTCTTTCAGCCCTTGGCCCCGGTGGTCTGAGCCGTGAGCGCGCAGGTTTTGAGGTGCGAGACGTACACTATACCCACTACGGACGCCTTTGTCCTATCGAATCTCCGGAAGGTCCGAACATCGGTCTTATCAGTTCGCTCTGCGTTTACGCCAAAATCAATGAACTTGGCTTCATCGAGACCCCGTATCGTCGGATTTACCAGAGCGACGATGTGGATGCCCAGACCGGCGAAGCCGTATATAAGGCCGACATCGACAACGAACATGCCGTATATCTGACGGCCGAGGAAGAGGAGAACAAGATCATCGGTCAGGGAAATGCCCCTCTCCGCAAGGACGGTTCCTTCATCCGCAAGGTCGTCAAGTGCCGTCAGGATGCCGATTATCCTGTAGTCCCCCCCTCGAAGGTCGACTATATGGACGTCGCTCCTCAGCAGATTGCATCCATCGCCGCCGCCCTCATCCCCTTCCTTGAGCACGACGACGCCCACCGCGCACTCATGGGTTCGAACATGATGCGCCAGGCCGTTCCCCTTATTCGTTCCGAGGCTCCTATCGTCGGAACCGGTATAGAGAAGCAGGTCTGCGAGAACAGCCGTACCATGATTGTCGCTGAAGGCGACGGCGTTAT
Source organism: uncultured Bacteroidales bacterium (assembly GCA_945833885.1). Classification (GTDB taxonomy): domain Bacteria; phylum Bacteroidota; class Bacteroidia; order Bacteroidales; family Bacteroidaceae; genus Alloprevotella. Next base: position 2,004 of record CAMAFY010000073.1, on the reverse strand, counting down.
CGACTATGTTGACGCAACAAAGATAATCATCACATACGATCGTTCCGAGGATGAGGAGCGCGTAAGTTTTGATTCCGCAACGAAGGAGTACATCATTCCCAAGTTCCGTCGCACGAACCAGAACATGACCATCGACCTTCGTCCCATCTGTGACAAGGGTCAGCGCGTTTCCAAGGGCGACATCCTTACCGAGGGCTATGCTACCGAAAACGGAGAGTTGGCACTTGGACGCAATCTCCTTGTGGCCTACATGCCCTGGAAGGGATATAACTATGAGGATGCCATCGTTCTCAACGAGCGTATGGTGCGTGAGGACATCCTGACTTCCGTACATGTTGAGGAGTTCAGCCTCGAAGTCCGCGAGACCAAGCGTGGAATGGAAACCCTCACCAACGATATCCCCAACGTTTCTGAGGAAGCCACCAAGGATCTTGACGAGAATGGTATCGTACGTATCGGTGCCCGCATCAAGCCCGGCGACATTATGATCGGTAAGATTACGCCGAAGGGCGAGAGCGATCCCACTCCCGAAGAGAAACTTCTCCGCGCCATCTTTGGCGAGAAGGCCGGCGACGTTAAGGATGCTTCGCTCAAGGCATATCCCAGCCTGTCAGGTGTGGTCATCGGAAAGCGCCTTTACAGCCGCGCGCAGAAGACAACGCGTGCCGAAAAGTTGAAGGATAAGGAGACGCTCCGCGAACTTGACGCCGATTTCCAGGCAAAAGCCCGCGTCCTCCGCGATGATATGCTTGACCGTCTGCTCCAACTTGTCTACGATTTCAAGTCGCTTGGCGTAAAGGACACCATCGGAACCGAGGTCATTGCCAAGGGAACCGTCTTCAACAGACCGCTTCTCGATACCATCGACTACACCAGCGTGGAACTCAGCAACTGGACCGGCGACGAACGTGTTGACCGTCTTGTGCGCCAACTCGTCATCAATTACCTCCACGAGCACAACAAACTCGGAGCGAAACTCGCCCGCGACAAGTTCGCCATCACCATCGGTGACGACCTCCCCAGCGGCATCATCAAGATGGCAAAGGTATACATTGCCAAGAAACGTAAGATCGGTGTCGGTGACAAGATGGCCGGACGTCACGGAAACAAGGGTATTGTCTCCAAGATTGTACGTGCCGAAGACATGCCGTTCCTTGCTGACGGAACCCCTGTCGACATCGTTCTCAACCCGCTCGGCGTACCTTCCCGTATGAACATCGGACAGGTGCTGGAGGCCGTTCTCGGATATGCCGGACAGCGCCTTGGTGTCAAGTTCGCCACTCCCATCTTCGACGGTGCCATCCTCGATGAGGGAACCAGCGACCGTCCCAACAACGGCGACCTCAGCGACATCATCTGCGACTGGACCGACAAGGCCGGCCTGCCCAGATACTGCGCAACCCAACTTTATGACGGCGCCACCGGTGAGCCGTTCGACCAGAAGGCTACTGTCGGAGTCACCTACATGCTGAAACTCGGCCACATGGTTGAGGATAAGATGCACGCCCGTTCCATCGGTCCGTACTCGCTCATTACCCAGCAACCTCTTGGTGGTAAGGCCCAATTCGGTGGTCAGCGTTTCGGAGAAATGGAGGTTTGGGCTATCGAGGCATTCGGTGCCAGCCACGTTCTCCAGGAAATCCTCACCATCAAGAGCGATGATGTCACAGGCCGCAGCAAGGCTTACGAGGCAATCGTCAAGGGCGACCCCATGCCCACTCCCGGCATTCCCGAGTCTCTCAACGTATTGCTCCATGAACTCCGCGGACTTGGTCTGAGCATTACCCTCGACTAATTTCAAAGCATTCTTTCTAACTCCTATATATATATTGACATGGCTTTCAAAATAGATAGAAAGATCAAGACGAACTTCACGAAGATTACCATCGGACTGGCCTCTCCCGACGAGATCAAAGCCAATTCCTATGGTGAAGTCCTGAAGCCCGAAACCATCAACTACCGCACCTACAAGCCCGAGCGTGACGGACTTTTCTGCGAGCGCAT
>CAMAFY010000072.1 GCA_945833885.1 uncultured Bacteroidales bacterium | reverse complement strand
CATCGTCACTCTGCATTCCCCGCATCGTCACTCTGCATTCCCCGCATCGTCACTCCTATTTATATATATTATAAGGTGGATTCCGTAAATCGGATTTGCCGGATTTAGTGTCTGCTTTCGAAGTTGAAATTCCTCAAAACAACGGAATATGGTGAGCCGTATGACGGAACGTTTTGGGAGCGCCATGCGAAAAAGGACCGGAAGACGGCAAAGCGAGATTCACGATATAACGCCATAAAACATGGTGGCGGTCTGTAGACGCCATCCCAAAACGCCGATGTTCAGATATTATCCTCTGACACTTTTAGCCGTAATCGTCACGGCAACGGTATGCCTGATGCCCATCCCCGAGCCACCGCTTGGCGATGTTCCGTTCATGGACAAATGGACCCACATGGTGCTTTTCGGGGGTATTGCCTCCGTAGCCCTGTTTGAACTTGCCATGAACCGCGGACTGCACACTTCGTGGCGCTGGACATTTCCTGTGCTTGCGGCGTTGTATGGTGGACTGATAGAGGTGATGCAGGCCTTCCTGACCTCCACACGCTCCGGCGATTGGTGGGACTTTCTGGCAGACGTCGTGGGTGTGGCAGTCATTGCTCCCATCGTTTATGCCGTATTACGGAGGTTCCGCCGGGGAGATTCAACGTCTGTCTGAATGTGTCAGCAGGCATTCCTTGATCCCTGATGCAGGTGTCTGTTGTTGCCAAAGGCGGAAAAACGGCCGCTGCCGGCGCTTCCGTCGCGCAAAAAAACGAACACATCAGTTCCTATCCTTCGACCATCCATTATGTTATACCTTCGTCTTGAAGACCATAAGATAACCCTTGCCGATTACAATCGCCCCACTTCTGCCGATGCCAGCGCCGACGCCGTGCTGACATTGGTGGAGCATGCGCTGACGCCAACCCTCTCTTTGAGGCAGAATCTTCAGGAAGCCCGTCAGCAGCATCCCCTCTTCCAGCAGACGAATGATGTGGAAGTGATAGTGAATGGTCCCACCACTTTGGTGCCGGTATCGGAATATGACGACAGTTTGGAGGAAATTCTCTTCAATTCCTGCTTCCGTGCGGCATCCGAAGTTCCGTACCGTGTGCTCGCGGACGTCGTTCCCCAACAGCGGACCATGCTCCTTTTCGGTGTCCGGCAGGCGGTGTCCGACGGCATAAGTGCTGAATTTCAGGGAGCGGACATCCATTACACGTCCGCCACATCGTTGCTCCTCCGGCGTTTTGCAGAGCATGATTTCGGTACCCATCGCCACAGAATCTACGTGAATTGCCGCGACCACTACATCGATGTCGCGGCCTTCAACGAGCGACAGTTGGTGGCATGCTGCCCTTATGAGGTGAATACCGCCTCCGATGCCGCGTATTATGTGCTCGCATTGTCGAAGGCACAGGGATTTCTTCCGGCGGAAACGCTCTATATCATGGTAGGGAACAACTCGACAGCGCGCGAATTCACTACCATCCTCCGACGTTTCGCCCCCGCAGTGCGGCGACACACGTTGGGAGATGAGTTCGGAACACGTCCAATCACGCAACATCCTGCCGTGCCTTTTGACCTTGGGCTGATGTTGCTCTCGTGATGAGGATTGAAATCCCCAAACATTATCTCGTTTATGCGGATCATTACAGGAAAATATAAAGGAAAACGCTTTGAGGTGCCCCGCACTTTCAAGGCGCGACCCACCACAGACTTTGCAAAAGAGAACCTTTTCAATGTCCTTCGTGCGTACATTGACTTTGAAAGCACCAAGGCTCTTGACCTTTTTGCGGGAACTGGGAGCATAACGCTTGAACTTCTGTCCCGCGGATGCCCTGAAGTGGTGAGCGTAGAGCGCGACCGCCAGCATTTTTCCTTCATCAATCAGGTGCTGCGTTCGCTGTCCGACCCTGCCGCGCGCCCCGTTTGTGCCGATGCGCTGCGCTATATCCAGCGTGCATCCCGGAGTTTCGACCTGGTGTTTGCCGACCCTCCTTATGCGTTGCGCGAACTTCCCGAACTCCCTGAGCGCGTCCTCCAAAGCAATTTGCTGGTTCCCGGCGGTATTTTCGTGTTGGAACATGGCAAAGACAACGATTTCAGCCGTCATCCTCTCTTCCTCGAACACCGGGCTTATGGCAGTGTTAACTTCTCCTTCTTCCGGCAGAAATGCGGCGAAGATACGGTCGGGGAGGCTGAGGATGCGGAGAATCCCGACAAATAGAGCCCTTTCCGCGAACCCTTTTCACCCATAACGGTTATATGCTCTACAAGGTTTTCGCCCAACATCTCCAGCAATCTTTTCCACATCGCTTCACTCCACACCAGGCGGAGGCGGCATTGCGTATCGGAGCCTTCATGGCCGACCCTCGCGAACGTCAGACCTTTATCCTCCGGGGTTACGCAGGAACGGGAAAGACATCGCTTACCGCAGCGGTGGCAAAGGTGTGGAAACGGCTCAATTATCCCGTTGTCCTGCTGGCACCTACCGGAAGAGCGGCAAAGGTTTTGGCGTCACATGCCGGAATGTCTGCCTACACTATCCACAAGATGATCTACCGTCAGAAGGCGTTCAAAGGCGAGGATACGGAGTTCGACATCGGATGGAACAAGGCCCGGGACGTGCTGTTTATCGTCGATGAAGCCTCAATGATTTCGTGCGCTTCCACGTTTTCGATGTTCGGGTCGGGCAATCTCCTTGACGATTTGGTGAATTTCGTCTTTTCGCAGCCAGGTTGCCGCCTGATGTTTGTCGGCGATGTCGCCCAGTTGCCTCCCGTAGGCGAGGATCGTAGTCCGGCATTGGTGCCGGCGACATTGCGCGAGTATGGGCTGAATGTGCGTGGTGTGGAACTCAAGGAAGTGGTACGTCAAGGCCAGACTTCCCCGGTTCTCCGCGAAGCCACACGCCTGCGTTGCATGCTGTCGGATGGAGAATGCTATGCCGAAACGCCGCAACTTGATTTCACACCCGTCCCGCAGTCTGAGAGCATCCTGCGGTGTCTGCCCAACGAAGACCTGATTGAAAGCATCGAGGATTCCTACCGCAACTGGGGAATGGACGAGACAATCATCGTCACACGCAGCAACAATAGGGCAGTGGCATACAATGAAGGCATCAGACGACGCATATTGATGCACGACGATGTCTTGTGTTCCGGCGAACGCATCATGGCGGTAAAGAACAATTATCATTGGACCGAAGAGGCCCTTGCCGGCTTGCCTCCCGATGAGGCGCGGCTTTTTCCCCTGCCTTTCATTGCCAATGGCGACTGCGCGCTCGTGCTTCATTACCGCAATGTCCACGAGATGTACGGCTTTACCTTTGCGGATGTCACCCTGAGGTTCCCGGATTATGAGAATTTCAGCCTTGATGTGCGTGTGATTCTCGATACCCTTACGTCCGAAGCACCGGCTTTGACGTCTGAGGAGCAGCGGAAACTCTTCGATAGTGTCGAAGCGTCGTACGCGCACATCCGAAATCGTTCGGAACGCATGAAGGCCGTCCGGCGCGATTCTTACTACAATGCCCTGCAAATCAAGTATGCTTATGCCGTCACTTGCCATAAGGCGCAAGGCGGACAATGGCATGAGGTGTATGTCGACCAGGGCTTTCATCCAGAAGAGACCATGGGGCCGGATGAGTATCTGCGGTGGCTTTACACGGCCTTTACGCGGACTTCCGCAAACCTTTACCTTATAAATTGGCCGAATGATTCGGACTTCTGAAAGGAAGTCCGGAACTGACACCGGAAAAGTATGGACGTCTCCTGCACAAAGTGCGGAACTTTTCCTCTCAAAGTGCGGAACTTTCCATCGTAATATTCGGAACTTTATCTCGGAAACAACGGATGTTTTCGGGAAAAGTGGTTTTCAACAATTAGTATAACACGGGTTATGTGATATCTTGACGCGGATATTTGCTTTGCTTTGACGGTGCATAGCGAGGAAACGGAGGTTGAAATCCAAGAAACCACATGCGGCAAAGAGCACTGAAAATATCCAAACACCTGTAAAATCTGTCCATGATTTTTTCGAAAACCGGTTGTTGAAACCTGCATAATTACAGAAGAATCCATTGTAGGTTGCTGTACCATCGTACAGAATCCCCTGTGGAATTTCACAGTCATCCCCTTGAAAACAATGCGAATACCATATACACTTCTCCTTGCTTTATCGACCCTTGCGGCAAATGCGCAGCGGGCAAAGTTCTCCGCTACCGAAATTGACCTCGGACAACTCAGTTGGCACACAGAGGCCGCCGCACGCATCGAGGTGAAGAACACGGGCAACCGCCCTCTGACAATAACGGATGTCACCACCGATTGCGGATGTACGGTGGCGGAATTCAGCACTGCGCCCATCGCACCCGGCAGTGTCGGCATCATTACGGCCACCTATGATGCGGAAACACTTGGCACTTTCAGCAAAACCATCAGCGTCACCACCAACGCTTCCGAGCAACCTACGGACATTGTCCTCACGGGATGCGTGAAGACGCAGGTCATCGATTACAGCAAACAGTTCCCCTTCAAGGTGGATGACATCCTGCTTTCCACCGACAATGTCGAATTCGACGATGTCAACAAGGGGGATATGCCGCAGCAGACCATTTTGGTCCTGAACAACGGAAAGAAGAATTATGTGCCGGAACTGATGCACCTTCCGCCTTATCTTACGGCCATTTGTCAGCCGGAGGTGCTTCGTCCGGGCCGCATAGGCCGCATCACGCTGACGCTGGACAGCCGCCGTCTGCCGAATCTTGGCGTCAATCGGGCCAGCATCTACGTAGCACGTTTTCCCGGAGATAAGGTCCGTAAGGCTTCGGAAATCGACCTTAGTGCCACGCTCCTTCCGGAATTCAATCTCACAGACCGGCAGTTGCAGCAGTCGCCGATGGCGGTTATTCCTACCAGCATCTGTCTGGAAGGAAAAGTAAAGAAGAACACGCTCAAGGGTTCACTTGTACTTGAGAATCGCGGTGCGGGCGTACTGCACGTCTCTGCTTTGCAGGTTTACAACCCGGGTATCAGTGTCTCGCTGTCAAAAAGCACGCTTCAACCCGGCGAGAAGGCCACTTTAAAGATAAAACTTCTGGCTTCTTCCTCCAATTTCAAGGGACGTCGGCGCATTTTGATGATAACTGACGACCCAACTAACTCGAAAATCACCATTGATGTCACGGCGAAGTAACAGAATTTGCCGCTTTTTGGGTAAAAAGTATAGAAAAAAGAGGTAAAATTTGCATATTCCGTCAGCGTTTTCTACCTTTGCAGACACAAACGCATATCGGATAGTAGCGCAGTTGGTAGCGCACTACGTTCGGGACGTAGGGGTCGGGCGTTCGAGTCGCCTCTATCCGACGTTGATTTTTTCACCGCCTTCACACATTGGTTTTGTGTGGAGGCGTTTTCGTTTTTGCGGGTCTTCTCAGATTGTTTTCCCAGGATTTGCAGTCCTTTTTTCAGAGAAAATGAGGTCTGTCGGCCGCGAATTCTGCAAATGATGGATGAATTTTCTCTCGCAAACACTGCGGATAGCGGATGGGATTTCCGCTCCCACGACCTCTTTCTTACATCTTAATCTATGGAAAATTCCAATAAATCTATGGAAATGAAAGCCATTGTCCTTGACCTTGATGGAACACTTACCAACGACGCCAAGGAAATCACCCCACGTACCCTCAATGCTCTTCTTGATGCGCAGGCCCAAGGTCTTCGCGTTATTCTTGCTTCCGGACGTCCCACCTACGGTATCAGTGCCCTTGCCGAGCAGTTGCAGATAGGGCGTTATGGCGGCTATGTGCTGGCATTCAACGGAGGCCGTGTGATAGAGTGGGGGAGTGAACCCCGGATTCTTTTCGACCAAACGCTCGAATCTGCGCTTGTTCCGCATCTTTACCAGGCTGCAAAATCTGCAGGTTGCGAAATCCTTACCTATCAAGGTGAGGGCATTGCCGCCAGTTGTGTGAAGGATAAATACGTCCTTCATGAGGCTTTCATCAACAAAATGCCGGCAACGCTTTACGATGATTTTGTGAATCAGGTGAAATATCCTATCAATAAGTGCCTGATTGTCGGTGATCCCCAGCGACTGATTCCGCTCGAGAAATCGCTCGCCGTTGCATACGAAGGTCGTCTCAGCGTCTATCGTTCGGCGGCATTCTTCCTCGAATGTGTTCCGCCGGGCATTGATAAGGCCGCAAGTCTCAGTCGTTTGATTGAAACATTAGGCATCAAGCGGGAGGAACTTATCGCAGTCGGCGACGGATACAACGATTTGAGTATGATAGAATTTGCGGGACTGGGCGTCGCTATGGCCAATGCTGCGCGCGAGGTGCAGGATGCTGCCGACTACATTACGTGGTCGAATCAGGAGGATGGCGTGGCTCATGTTGTGGAGAAGTTCTTCTTGAAAAAGAACTCCTGACATTATTATGTGGCATAAGTGCCGTTTTTTTCAAACTGTTCCTGCGAATGTTCTGCAGAAAGTTTGCTTTCGTTTTCTAAAAAACAGCGTTGTTTCACTGAATTCTTGCAGTTTTTCCATTTCCATCGTTCGGATTCGCAAAATCAAGACAATCGTTTGCGCGTATAAATAATATTGTGTAATTTCGCAAAAAGTTTCGGTTCCTGACCTTTTTAGCACCGTAATATTTCTTCCTAATTCCCCATAAGATGAAGTACCCCATCGGCATACAGAGTTTTGATAAGATCAGAGAAGGAGGCTATGTCTACGTGGATAAGACCGCTCTTGTCCACAGGCTTGCCAACGAAGGTTCGGTCTATTTCCTGAGCCGTCCGCGGCGTTTCGGAAAAAGTCTGCTGCTTTCCACCCTGAAGGCTTATTTTCTGGGGCAGAAAGACCTGTTCAAAGGGCTCGCCATCGAGAGCCTGGAGCAGGAATGGGCGGAACATCCCGTGTTCCACATCTCTTTCGGAACGGGAAAATTCAGCACTCCGGGATTCCTGGAACAGGTGCTCCACAAGGCGGTTTCGGATTTTGAGAAGATCTATGGAGCCGACACCAATGTGACGGATGTGGCATTGCGCTTCCAAAGTGTCATCGAGGCCGCCCACGAGAAGACGGGGCGGAGGGTCGTAGTGTTGATTGACGAGTACGACAAACCCATCCTCGACGTCCTCGATTCCGGAGAGACCGTGCAGACATCGCCGGGAAATTCCAAGAGGTTGGAGGACCATAACCGCGAAATCCTCAAAGGATTCTACGGCGTCTTCAAGGATGCCGACCCGCATCTGCGCTTCGTTTTCCTCACGGGTGTGACGAAATTCTCGCAGGTGAGCGTGTTCAGCGGCTTCAACCAGCCCGACGACATCAGTCTTGACTCGCGGTATGACACCCTGTGTGGCGTCACCACGGACGAACTTCTCAGTGTCTTCAACGAGTCCATCCACGAATTGGCGGACTATCTCCGCCTCAGTTTCGACGAGACCCTGAAGAAACTCAAGGAACGCTACGATGGTTACCATTTCAGCGAACGGCTGTGCGATGTCTATAATCCGTTCAGCATCCTGAATTGCTTTGCAAAAATGAAGATGGCGGACTACTGGTTCGCATCGGGAACACCGACCTATCTGGTTCGTCTGCTCGGACATTGCGAGGAGAACATCAACGAACTTGTCGGGAAATACTACGAGGCGCAGATGTTTGTGGACTACAAGGCCGATGTGGAACGTCCGC
>CAMAFY010000071.1 GCA_945833885.1 uncultured Bacteroidales bacterium | reverse complement strand
ATACATGCCTGTCACGCATGGGGTCACGAGTTCGAGCCTCGTACGCACCGCCAACATCAGCAAGCCAAGCGTCAAAAACAAATGACGTTTGGCTTTTTTGTTTGCCTTTTCAGGCGATATCACAGAACACAAACCGGAAAACAGAGGGGGAACATCATACGATTTTCCAAAAAACTTTACGCTTTCCTCCATCGGAAACAGAAAAATTACGTATCTTTGCCCGTCAAAGTGCAAAATCCCGACGGTTTCTACCAGGCGGAACCGACGGATTTCGACGGAACCTTCCATCCGGAAACCGGGAAGGAGCCGGACAGACCTGCCGCCACACCAACGAAAAACCTCCGAAAACATCTTCATAATCAGCCCGTTATGAAACACCGCCTTCCAATCCTCCTCGCCAACATCCTCTGCCTTTCCACGATAACAACGGGCGGAACGGCATGTCAGGACGAGGACACCACGTGGGAGGCCTACGAACAACAACTCTGTGAACTCAGGACCGACAGCCAGGGACAGCCGTACGAGATGACGCTCGACGACGGCACCGTGACGAAAACCAGCATAAAAAGCAACAGTCTTTCGGCCGACACCACTTACAGAGCCATAGCCATCTTCACAAAGGACGGCGAAAACTACACAATACACGGGCTGCAAGCCGTCGTCTCTCCCATGCCGCAGAGCACAACACTGCCAACCGTCGGCAGAGACGCCGTGAAAACGCTGGCATGCTGGCGGAGCAAAAGATACGTCAACCTGCGCTTTGCCATGGAACGCAGCGTGGAGCACACACACGTGCTCGGTTTCGCTTATGAGGGAGTGCGCAAAAATTCGGACGAACTGCAAACAAAGACACTGAAACTCAGGCTGTTGCATGATTCCAACGACGACCGGAAGGATTACCGGGAAGAGGTCATCGCAAGTTGCCCGACGTACATCTACGACTCCGTCTTCAGAAGCGGGACAGACTCCGTGCAGATGACCATCCCTACAGAAGACGGCAAAGACATCTTCATCTTCCCGTTCTGAACGCCACAGACGGCGCGATGCGGACCGGAAAACGCGGGGCACCGCCCATACTGGCACGGCACGGCCGGGGAACAACAACCGACAGCCACACCGCGAACTGCGGACAAAGCGCAACGGACATCCGAAGCATCCGAAAAAGGCATCCGAAGCATCCTTGAAGGATGTCCGAAGCATCCGAAAAAGGCATCCGAAGCATCCTCGAAGGATGTCCGAAGCATCAGCAAAAGACATCCGAAGCATCCCCAAAAGATGCCCGGACACCGATGCCGCAAAAGTAAGATTCTCAAAGGGTTCCTTACAATGGATTTGCCGGATTCCGAACCTGTCCCTACCGGGAAAAGACGGAAGACAGCAATGCAAAAACCATCATACAGCATAAGATTTACGGTGGACCACTTCACAGCACCCACCCTACCCGACACAAAATCACGGTGGAACACCACAGCATCCACCAATAGCCTTTAAAGAAATACTGAAAAAAAATGCAGTCAGACCTTCAGCGCCACATGCGCACACTTTGGAAGAAATGCCGTCCGACACTGGACGACGAAACCATCGACATCTATTTTTCCGAGACCTACGATCCGGCTCTGCTGAGCACGACATGCGACGAAGGGGGAGAAATGACAGCATGTTCACAAATGCTCATGCGACGCATGAACTTCATGGACACCGACATGAACGTGGGCATCATCACGGCCCTGGCGTATGACCCCGAACAGAAGGAGGAGGAACAGCAACACGCCGTAAGGGAATCGCTGAAACGCCAGCACCAACGTATGGCGCGTCAGGGCGCACGCATCAGCCTGGCCTTCCCCGTAAACGACACCGAGCGCAAACTGCTCCAAAACTGCGGATACGTCGTAGCAAGCCATTGCATCGAAGGCGACCCGAAATTGGCGGAACACAACGTGGCGGAAGACCCCAGCGTACAGATTTCCGAGGAGACGGAATGGGGACGCGACCTCTGGCTCTTCTACACCCGCAACGGCGGAGGCCACAATTTCGAGGTGAAAATGACGGAAAACGACTTCTTCGCCCTCATCGCCCAAAACGACGTCAAGGGAGGAAGCCTCATCGTGGCCCGGCGTCGCGGCAACATCATCGGCATCGCCCTGCTGCAACGTGAGGGGAAACCCCTCAAAAGCGGCAAGACCTCCAACAAGACCTTCCGCTCGCGCATACCCTTCATCCTCGCCGTACAGCAGGAAGTGTTCTACAAACTCCTGGATTACGCCAAGGAAATCTACGACGACATCAAACAAACGATGGTCACCATCGCCTGTCCGCCGAAAGGATTCGAGGGGTCGCGCCCCTATGCTATGGTACGTGCCATCCGCGCCGAGGAGTTCCTCGCAGAAGTTGCCGCAGCAATGCCTGGCATGCAGTTGGAGATCGGCATCGCCAACGATGATGACCTGCCCGAGAACAACGGAGGCTACCGCATCCGCAGAGGGCGCTGCTACACGACAACGGAATGCACATCGTCGGTGACACCTCCGGGAGGCGTGCCCGCGATATTCATGGCCGCACACCCCGCCCTCCTGCCTCCGGTATACGGATGGCAAGTCTGACCAAAGCGTTCTTCCGCACTTCCCGCGACACTTTCCAAAGATTGTAGGGAAGAAACAAAATGCACATTCATCCGACAAATGTGCATTTAACGAAACAAAATCCATAGATTCATATAAAAAACATTAAAATCTGTTATGTGTTTCACAGCGCATAGCAGATTTTTTTGTATCTTTGCACCATTAAAGACGAACTCTTGTGACTGACGAAGGAGAGCAGATGCTGTGCCCCAACGCACAGTTATGCCAAACAAACAGAAACAAATGATAACGAAAGGTGGGCAAGCGTGCTCACCCTTTGCTCGTTATAGGTGGTGCAAGTTCAGCCACCGGTTCACACAATCTTCGTCTTTATGGTTCCAACGTCGGCCATAAAGAGTGCGTCCAACCTTAAAAATCTTAAAAACAACAATTAATAATTAACCAAACATTTAAAGAGCTATGAACTTTGCCTTTTTTGTCACAGCATTGTTGACAGGACTGGGCTTTGTAGGACTCGTCACCGTGCTGGCCATGTTGCTGGCACCACGAAGTTACAATGACCAGAAGGAAGAGCCCTATGAATGCGGTATACCGACAAAGGGACGCAGTTGGATGCAGTTCCGCGTGGGATATTACCTCTTCGCCATCCTCTTTCTGATGTTCGACGTCGAAACGATGTTCCTCTTTCCGTGGGCCGTCGTGATGAACACTTTGGGCAGTGCAGCACTGCTGAGTGTACTCTTCTTCTTGTTTATTTTAGTTCTGGGCCTCGCTTATGCCTGGAAGAAAGGAGCGTTAGAATGGCAGTAAGAAAAAGCGCACCCGTAATCAACAACATCCCCTACGAGGAGTTTAAGGACAACGAAACGCTTGAAAAACTCATCGACGAACTGAACGCCGGTGGTGTAAGCGCCGCTGTTGCACCCTTGGACAAACTGATTGACTGGGGACGTTCAAACTCACTTTGGCCACTGACCTTTGCCACAAGTTGCTGTGGTATCGAATTCATGGCCGTCGCAGCCGCACGCTATGACATGGCAAGATTCGGCTTCGAAATCACACGTAACAGCCCCCGCCAGGGCGACGTACTGCTCGTCAACGGAACCATCACCACAAAGATGGCACCCGTGGTGAAGCGTCTGTACGACCAGATGTGCGACCCGAAATACGTCATCGCCGTAGGAGGATGCGCCATCAGCGGAGGTCCGTTCACCAAAAGTTACCACGTCGTAAAGGGAGTGGACAAAATCCTTCCCGTTGACGTCTACTGTCCCGGATGCCCGCCACGGCCCGAAAGTTTCCTCTACGCCATGATGCAGTTGCAAAGAAAGGTGAGAGTGGAGAACTTCTTCGGAACAACCAACCGCAAGCAGAAGGACCCCTACAAGGAAACCATCGGATTCGGATCGGAAGAATACGCCGAACTCCTCAACCAGCAAGAACAGGCATAAACCACATTATTGAGATATATGAGCAATATGATCAACCCTATCGTGGTGGCTCCTGAAGAACTCCACGACAAACTCGCCGCACTGAAAGCCGAAGGATACGACTTCCTCGAGTGCCTCACCGGTTGCGACTGGGGCGAAGAAGGGCTCGGTGTGGTTTACAGCCTCACCAAGTCGAGCACAACGTTCGAGATGACACACGTCAAATGCGTGGCTACGGATAAGGAAAATCCGACACTCCCCACAGCATGTGACCTCTGGGACATCGCAAACATCTACGAACGCGAGGTATATGACTTCTATGGCATCATCTTCCTCGGACATCCCGACATGAGAAGACTCTTCCTCCGCGAGGATTGGGTGGGATTCCCCATGAGAAAGGACGACAAGCCCGAAGAGAAAAACGCAGAGATTCCCGCCACAAACGAGAACATCAGCGACACACGGCACAAATATACCCTCGATGCCGAAGGCAACCTGAAATGCGAGGACACGCCCGTTTTCGCTGACGACGCCTACGTGGTGAACATCGGTCCCCAGCACCCCTCGACACACGGTGTGCTCCATCTGCGCACAGCCATCGAAGGAGAGCGCGTAAAACAGATCGACCCGCACCTCGGATATATCCACCGCGGTATCGAAAAGATCAGCGAAAGCCTGACCTATCCCCAGACCCTCGCCCTCACCGACCGCATGGATTACCTCGGCGCCATGCAGACCCGCCATGCACTTTGTATGTGCATCGAGCAGGCAATGGGCATCGAAGTCAGCGAACGCGTGCAGGTCATCCGCACCATCATGGATGAACTTCAGCGTATCGACAGCCACATCCTCTTCTTCAGTTGTCTCTGCCAGGACCTCGGCGCCACCACGGCATTCCTCTACGGATTCCGCGACCGCGAGGAAATCCTCAAGATCTTCGAAAAGACAACCGGCGGACGCCTCATCATCAACTACAACATGATTGGCGGCGTGGCACACGATCTTCACCCGGATTTCGTGGAGGATGTCAAGCACTTCATCAACGAAACCATGCCGAAAGGTCTGAAGGAATACCACAAGATCTTCACCGGCAACGTCATCTTCCGCAACCGTTCCATCGGCGTAGGTCCGCTTACCCGCGAACAAGTCATCTCGTATGGCTGCACAGGTGGTACAGGTCGTGCCGCAGGATGGCACTGCGACCTGCGCAAACATCGGCCCTATGCTGCCTACGGCAAGGTGAATTTCAACGAAATCACCTTTGAAAGCGGTGACTCCATGGACCGTTACATGGTGCGTCTGAAGGAAATTGAGGAGAGTTGTGAGATTATCCGCCAACTCATCGACAACATTCCCGAAGGCCCCATCCAGGAAAAGATGAAACCCATCGTGAAGGTTCCCGAAGGCTGCTACTACAGCGCTGTCGAGGGAAGCCGTGGAATCCTCGGCGTTTATCTGGAATCGAAGGGCGACAAGAGCCCATATCGCCTGCACTACCGCTCTACCGGCCTCCCGCTTGTGGCCGCTCTTGACGAAGCATGCCGCGATTTCATGATTGCCGACCTCATCACCATCGGCGGAACCATGGACTACATCATCCCTGACATCGACCGATAAACCCACAAAACACAATCACATACAAGATACAGATATGTTTGATTTCTCAGATTTTACATCATGGCTTGACACGGTATTGCTGAGAGTGATGCCCGAATGGCTCACCATTCTTGTAGAATGTGTGCTCGTTGCCCTCGGCATCATTACGCTTTATGCCATTTTCGCCATGGTCATGATTTACGTAGAACGTAAGTTCTGTGCCTTCGTGCAGTGCCGTCTTGGTCCTGACCGCGTAGGCCCTTGGGGAACCATTCAGGTAGTGTGCGACGTTCTCAAGATGCTTACCAAGGAAATCGTCAGCCTTCGCAAGACAGACCGCTTCCTTCACGCACTCGCACCGTTCCTCGTCGTAACGGCTTCCATGACCACCTTTGCATGTCTGCCCTGGAACAAAGGAGCACAAATCATTGACTTCAACGTCGGAGTCTTCTTCTTCCTCGCCGTCGGCAGCATCGGTGTTGTAGGTATCCTCCTCGCAGGTTGGTCCGCAAACAACAAGTATTCGCTCATCGGTGCCATGCGTGCCGGTGCACAGATCATCAGTTACGAACTCTCCATTGGTATGGTCATGCTGACCATGATCTGCCTTGCCGGCACCATGAGTTTCAGCGAACTCTGCCAGAATCAGGCCGAGGGTGGATGGTACATCTTCCGCGGTCACTTTGTGGCACTTGCGGCATTCATCGTCTACCTTATCGCAGGTAACGCCGAATGTAACCGTGGTCCGTTCGACCTTCCCGAATCAGAGAGCGAACTTACCGCGGGATACCACACCGAATATTCCGGTATGGACTTCGGATACTACTATCTTGCCGAGTACCTCAACCTGTTCATCTGCGCCGGAATGGCGTCAACCGTCTTCCTCGGTGGCTGGGCTCCCTTCGTCATCCCCGGACTTGACGGCTTCAATGAGGTGATGGCCATGATTCCCGGATTCGTATGGTTCCTCGCGAAAGTCTTCTTCGTCCTCTTCCTCCTCCTGTGGGAGCGCTGGACATTCCCCCGTCTCCGTATCGACCAGATCCTTACCCTCGAATGGAAATACCTCATTCCCATCTCCATGACACTGCTCGTCCTCATGGCACTCTGCGTAAGTCTGGGTCTAACCTTCTGATATTAACCTCCTATATTTATATATAAAGCAAGAACAAAATATGGCAAACACATCTTATTTTGCAGGTCTCATAGGAGGTATCAAGAGTTTGTGCAACGGTCTTAGCGTGACTTTCCGCGAACTCTGGACTCCGAAAATCACCGAACGCTACCCGGAAAACCGTAAGGAGAACAACATTCCCGAGCGATTCCGCGGAACATTGGTGATGCCTCACAACGAAAAGAACGAACATAAGTGCATCGGTTGCGGAATTTGTCAGATGCAATGCCCCAACGGAACCATAAAAGTGGTGACGGAGATGGTGGAAACCGCTGACGGAAAGAAGAAAAAGCAACTCGTCCGCTACGAATACGACCACGGATGCTGCATGTACTGCATGCTTTGCACGCGTGCCTGCCCCCAAGGTGCCATCGAATTCGAGAACGAATACGAAAGTGCCGTCTTCGACCGCAAGGCCTTGATTAAGGTTCTCAACAAGCCCGGATCGAAATGTGAGGAAAAACCCGCGCGTCCTGCCGTTGCGAAGCCCGCAACCGCTCCCGCTGCCGCCAACGGAACTCCCGCCACTGCCAACGCTAATGCCGCCGCAGGTAACGCCGAGGCCAAAGCAAAGGCTGAGAAACTTGTGGCCGCAGCGAAGAAAGCACAGGAAAACGCCGTTGCTGCACGCGCCGCTGCCGATGAGGCAAAGGCAGCAGCAGAGGCAAATCCCGACGACGCCGCACTCCAACAGGCAATGACTGAGGCCGAAGCAAAGGCTGTAAAACTCGAGACTGCCGCCAAAACCTTCGCCCAAAAAGCCGCAGAGGCTGTAGAAGCAGCAAAATAAGGTAGGTTCATGACGGACGGAAGGCGACGGAAAGGACGGACATTCACGACACCGACTTCCATGATTTTCCCCAGCCCGTCCGGCAAAGAATTCTACTAAAATCCCTATTTCAGGAAACAGACTGCAACACATTCTGGAACCTACCGCAAACATTACAGATCAAACTAATATGAACGCACAAGATATAATGTTCGTCATTCTGGGCGTGTTCATCGTATGCTCCGCTTTTGCCACCGTCATCAGCCGAAGCATTGTACGAGCCGCCACCTACCTGCTCTTCGTGCTTTTGGGCACCGCAGGTTTGTACTTTCTGATGGGCTATACCTTCCTTGGCAGCGTGCAGACCATGGTTTATGC
>CAMAFY010000070.1 GCA_945833885.1 uncultured Bacteroidales bacterium | reverse complement strand
TTCTCGAGGTCCATCATGAGTTCTACAGTTTCGAGAGAATCAGCACCGAGGTCGTTAGCGAAGCTTGCTTCGTCCTTCACATCGTTAGCGTCTACAGAAAGCTTCTCAACGATGAGTTGCTTTACCTTTTCAGAAATTTCAGACATAGTAATTGTAATTTATTGTATGAATGATTAGATAATTCCGTATTTTTTGACGGTGCAAAATTACCGCCAAACAGTGAACTCTGCAAACTTTTCCGTTCTTTTTCACTGTTTTATGCACAAAGCATGGCCGTTTGTGCATGTATACCCGACAATTTATATAAAAAATGCCGTTTTTTTATGCGTCGACCTCCGCGTATTGAGCGTTTTTCTCAATGAAGTCGCGGCGGGGTTCCACATCGTCGCCCATAAGCATGGAGAAAACATAGTCAGCCTCTGCAGCGCTCTCGATGGTCACCTGCTTCAGCAGTCGCGTTTCGGGGTTCATTGTGGTCTCCCAGAGTTGGGATGCGTTCATCTCACCGAGACCTTTGTAACGCTGAAGCGTGATGCTCTGCTCGCCTTTCGTGGGGTCTCCGTACTTGGCGATGAAGTCATCTCGGTCGCGGTCGGTGTAGCAATACTGCTCAATCTTGCCCTTCTTGCAGCGGTAGAGGGGAGGCATGGCGATGTAAAGATGGCCATGTTCGATGACTTTGGGGAAATAGCGGTAGAAAAGTGTCATGACGAGTGTGGCGATGTGCTGACCATCGACATCGGCATCGGCCATGATGATGACCTTGTGATAACGCAGTTTGTCGATGTTTGCCTCCTTGGAGTCCACTTCCTCCTCGCCTTCCTTCTGCACGCCGAAGCGTATGCCGAGTGCCTGGATGATGTTGTTCACCTCCTGACTTTCAAAAGCCTTGTGCCACATGGCCTTCTCGACGTTGAGGATTTTTCCGCGCAAAGGCAGGATGGCCTGCGTGGCACGGCTGCGTCCCTGCTTGGCAGAACCGCCGGCAGAGTCACCCTCGACGAGGAAGAGTTCCGATTCTTCGGGCACCTTGCTTTGGCAGTCGGCCAGTTTTCCTGGGAGTCCGCCACCGCCCATCGGGCTTCTGCGCTGCACGGTCTCGCGGGCTTTGCGGGCGGCGATGCGGGCGGATGCGGCAAGAATAACCTTGTCAACGATGATGCGTGCCTCGCGGGGATGCTCCTCGAGATAGATGCTCAACGCCTCGCCCACGGCGGAATTCACCACGCCCATCACCTCGGAGTTACCGAGTTTCGTCTTGGTCTGACCCTCAAACTGCGGCTCTGCGACCTTGACACTGATGACGGCGGTGAGACCCTCGCGGAAGTCTTCGCCGGAAATCTCCACCTTCGCCTTCTCAATCTGCTTGGCTGCCGTCTCCTCGGCATACTTCTTCAGCACGCGGGTGATGGCGGCACGGAAGCCGGCAAGGTGTGTTCCACCCTCAATAGTGTTGATGTTGTTGACGTAGGAATGGAGGTTCTCGCTATAACCGGTGTTGTAGACGATGGCAACCTCCACGGGAATGCCGTCGCGCTCCGTATTGATGTAGATGACATCGGGGATAAGGGGCGTGCGCATGGAGTCCTGATAGCGTACGAATTCGCGCAGACCGAGTTCGCTGTGGAACACTTCCTTGCGGGGATTTCCGTCCTCGTCGTGCTCGCGCATGTCGGTCAGGCTGATGGTGAGCCCTGCATTGAGGTACGCCAATTCGCGCATACGGTTGGCAAGTATGCTGTAACTGTATGTGGTGGTGGTGAAGATTTCGGGATCGGGCCAGAATTGCTGGCGTGTTCCGCGGAGTTCGGTCTCGCCGACAACCTTTACAGGATAGAGCGGCTTTCCGACTTCGTATTCCTGCTGATAGATTTTTCCGTCACGGAACACCTGGCTGAGCATGTGCGTGGACAAGGCGTTCACACAACTTACACCGACGCCATGAAGACCACCGCTGACCTTATAGGAGCCTTTGTCGAACTTTCCTCCGGCATGCAGCACGGTCATGACCACCTGCAAGGCACTTACGCCCTCCTTTTCGTGGATATCGACGGGGATACCACGGCCGTTGTCCTGCACGGTGATGGAATTGTCCTCGTTGATGATGACTTCAATATGCGTACAAAAGCCGGCAAGAGCCTCGTCGATGGAGTTGTCGACGGTCTCATACACCAGATGATGAAGACCCTTTTCGCTGATGTCACCGATGTACATGGCGGGACGTTTGCGAACGGCTTCAAGTCCTTCGAGCACCTGAATGTTGGATGCGGAATAGTTGGTGTTCTTATTCGTTGTTTCTTCCATTTTAATTCTGTAGGCTAAAGCGCCCTTTTGGGTAATGCCCGAGAGGGCGGTTTATAACGTGGCAAAGATACGAAAAAATTTCAAAACAGCGGTGTTTACAGGCTCTAATTTGGCGTTTTTTGCCGTTTACCCGTCACTTTGCACCCCCAAAGGGGCAAAACGGTCTCACAAGGGCTTTTACAGACAACGGGGAACAACTCAGCCGAAGGACCCGATAAAGGGCATCCTGAGGGTGTGGGGACGGCTTTACAGGACGGGAATGCGCGGACCCGTCCGGCAGGAAAACGGGACACGCCATAACGGAGCGCCGCACGGTCCGCTCCGCCCGGCGGAAGACTCCGGAAAGCCATGCGGAGGAGGGGGCGGAAAAGTGCAGAACTTCCGCCCCGAAACATCGGCACTTTATCGGCGGAAGTTCCGTACTTTCACCGGCAATGTTCCGCACTCTCCGATGACGGATTCCGGTGTCCTCCGTCCGCAGGCAAGAAGGCTTGGCAACGGATGGCGCAAACCAGGAGGCGGGACCTCCACAAACGTGCATGAAGACAACGGGGCTTCAAGCCGGCAAACACCGACGTCTATACCGCGCGCCACGCCATTACGGGAGGAGGAAGGAGGGAGTTTATCGGGAAGAGAAGGGAGGAGGATACAAAAATCCCGCCAATGCCACAGGGACATTAGCGGGATGTACTTATCGGTGATATGGAATCATCCGGTCAAAAACGCCGTGAGGCGCAAGGGACGGACCGTCAGTTCTTCCATGCCGCCGTCATGTATGTCGACTCTACCTGGCGTTCAAGGATGCCGGGAAGATTGCAGAAGAAATCGATTCCCGTGCGGTCTTCGAGTTCGTCCACGGAAATGGCATGCGCCATCACCTCGTCGTTGTCGCTCTTCAGCAGCAGGTTCTTGTCGTATTCGCGGTGTTCCACCCAAAAGGCGATGGAACTGTATACGCTGTTCTTCACCTTCAGGAGTGCGATGTAGTAGTACTTCGGTACCGGCATCTTCTCCTTATCGACGGTGACGTTTCCGATGGTCAGGCCGTCGGTGATGGTGCCTCCCTTGACCACATACAGGGTGTCCGCCCAGCGGTAGCCGTCCTTGTCGGTGGTACAAGCGCGTCCGAGCGTCTGCACGAACTGCTCATATTTGGTCCAATAGTCCTGGTTGAAACTGCCGATTTGCGGCGACATGTTCGACATGTAGAACGTCTGGTCGTTGCTTTGGCGGGAACAGAGCCTGTCGGCACTTGCACACAGATGCCCGTGGTCGTGACCACTGAAGGAGGCATCGCTGCCCGGCGTCGCGCTACAAAGGGGGTCTTGGGGATATTGTGGGCGTATGCTGTAATCCTTTCGCGCCACAATCTTCTGGTTCATCACGGGATCGAAGCGGAAAGCCACCCACCGGCTGTGATGATGTTCGGCAGAATACCCCACACTATAGTTCACCGGCTTGCCGGAAATGTCGACAGCCTGATGGACGATGAAGATGTCGCCCTGCTGAAGTTTTGGCATTTCCACGCGATTGATGAAGTTCTGGCTGTAAATCCCCGCCTCCGTCTTCACGAAAGTGGCGCCACACGTTGCGACATTCTGGTTGCTGCTGTCGTGGAGGATCTCCTCCTCCGCGCTCTCCGTCCCGTCTTCGTCATCGCAGGCCGGCACGGTTGCGAGGGCGAAGAACAGGCAGAGGAGATAGAACCATTTGTTATTCAGCATAGAAGACATAGATTGCCTGCCATCTGAACTGTGAGGCAGAACCGGTGGAAGTATCGGCATTCTTCACGGTAAGTTCCTTGCTGTCGACCTTCTCCACGAGAACTGTGGGGTCGGCAACGCTGACGCTGCCGGGCTCAGCCTCAACATGTCCGTTGGCGACGGAGCCGCTTACGCAGGTAAATACCACCTTGTCAATCTTGCGGTCGGCGGCGAAAGTCATGTAGTTTCCGGGATAGAAGCGTACGGCTGTGCCGGTCGTGTAGTACTTCGGAGCGTTGGCGCCCTCACCCTTATCGGCGGTGATGACCAGCCCGTCTACGGTATAAGCCTCAAAGGCTGCCGCGTTATTAAGTCCGAGAGCATCGGCCTTGATGCAGAGATCTGCCTTCGAAAGGTCAATGTCCAATCCGGGAACGTCGGGCTCCTCGCCGGGGTCGACGTTCTCATTCACGCCGTCGGAGATGGCGAAGTTCATCAGTTCCCATGTGGTGGAACCCGTTGCGGGAGCATAGAAGTAGAAGGCTACGTAAACGCCTTCGCAATTTACGTATTCGTCGGGCAACTGAATGTCACCGCTGGGATAGAGGGTCCAGTCGGTATAGGGCGATTCTTTCAACTCAACGTCGAGTTCCTTCCAAGTCGCCTTGTCGAATTCCGAGGCGTTTCCACTGTAATCCTTCGACACCATCACCTTGTGATTTTCCTTCCATGTGGCGACATTGTTGGTGTAACGGATGGTGTAATCGAACGACATCTTGACCTTTCCGGTTGCAGGTGCGGCAGTATTGAACTTGGGAGACACGAGATATCCCTTCACCTCGCGGTTCGACTTGGTGTCGCTACCGTCCCATTTCTGGTAACCCGTGGCCTGTGTGTAGGTGGAACCCTGGCTCCAGGGCTGTCCGAGGTCGGTTCCTACCAGGCTCCATCCGGTATAAAGGTTCGAGGAGTTGTAGGGAAGCGCCGCGACATCGCCGTCGGTTCCATCGCCGTCGCCGCTTCCGCCACCGGTTTCCTCAGCCACACCGTCGGTAATCACGAAGTCCATGAGTTCCCAAGTGGTGGAACTTGATGCGGGTGCATAGAAATAGAAGGCGACATAAACGCCGTCGACATTGACGTATTCATCGGGAAGTTGGATGTCGCCGCTGGGATAAAGCGTCCAGTCGGTATAGGGCGATTCCACGAGATTGACGTCAAGTTCCTGCCAGGTGGCCTGTGCGAAGTTGTTGATGTCTCCGTCATAGTCCTTCGAAATCATCACCTTATGGTTCTGCTTCCACGAAGAAACGTTGTTGGTGTATCGGATGGTGTAGTTGAAAGACATCTTCACCTTGCCCGTTTCTTCCGCAACGGTGTTGAATTTCGGCGAGACAAGGTAGCCCTTCACCTCGCGGTTCGACTTGGTGTCGCTGCCGTCCCACTTCTGATATCCCGTAGCCTGGGTGTAACTTGACCCCTGGCTCCAGGGCTGGTCTGGGGTGATTGCCACGACATCCCATCCGGTGTAGAGGTTGGAACTGCTGTAATAGATGGAGGTCACTTGGGGCTTCTCGTTGTCGCCGTCAAAGACTTCGTATGGTGCGGGCACGTCTTCACAGGCAGCAAGTGCCAAAACGAAGAGCGGCGCAAGGAGTTTTGCGAAAAACTTCATAGGGGAAATGATGTATATTTTGTGGTTTTCTGGTTTGCGTTTGTGGAGGGTTTCCTCTGGAAAGATGGGCTTTCGGCAAGCGGGACTATTGTCCGACGGGGCCGGTTGCTCCGAGTGTCGGGTCGATTTGCGGATAGATGTCGTCCACATCGCGCAGGACAATCTGCCATCCGGAATAGTAGGACATCACGCCGGTATAGCGTCTGCTGTCGTGAGGCATCAGTAGGAACGAGATGTCGTTGCCGGTTCCTGTGCGGAGGGTGACGCTGACGGTCTTGCCGGAAACGGAGGAAACGATGGTGCGGTCCACACAATATCCGGCGTCGCGCAGACATTCGGGTGCGAAGATTTTGGAATACTCCGTCTCACCTTTGTCGTTGGTGTAGGAAATGATGTCCTCGTAGACACCTACCCATGAGTCTTCGGTCCCCGCTTCGGGATTTCGGGCGGCGCTGCCCTGCACTTCCTTCATCATTCCTTCGACGGTGCCGAGCATCGGACAGTTTTTCCACGTCTGGTTGCTGCTGGTGGCAATCCATTTCTTGCCTTCGGTGTCGGTAAGGTCAATGGGCACAAGTTCAGGGGCCTGGGGATTGGGCTCGCCTATCAGTTCAATGTTGGTGCGGAGTACGTCGAAAAGCATCGGACCGAGGCGGTTGTTGCCGGCACTTGTGTAATAAGGCGTGCCCACCTTCGGGGCTTTGGAGTAGCATCCCACGTGAAGTCCGTTGAGATTGACGCGCACGCGCTGTCCAAGATGGAAGTATGGATAGAGGCAAGTGTTCTTGATGCCCAGTTGGATGCACTGGTCCGTTTCGCTTTCTGCGGTTCCGGCGGTTCCGAAGTCGCGGAGAAGGACGGTCTGGTAAAGGTTGCCGGAGACATCGTTTGCCACGACAACGCCCTCAAAGATGAGGTCTTCCTCAACGAGCGACCAGAAGTTGCTGGAATTGAGATTGGTGGTGGCGGTGGTATTGTCGGCGCAGAAGCGTGCCTTGACATCGTAGATGGTGGTGTTGGGCTCGGGAATTCCTGTGGCGGTCACCTTATACCCCTCAGTGTCGGCATCGTCAAAATCGTTGTAGCATCCGGAGAATCCCAATGCCGCCACAAGGCAACATATAATTGCTATGAAATCTTTCTTGTTCATAATGTTGTACATTCTCGGTTTAAGGATTAGAATCGCAGGCCAACATTCAAGAAGAAGTTGAAGCCATTGGCGTAGTAATACTTGGGATTCCGCGAGAATTGGTAAGCCTTTTCCTCGCCGGTGTTGTAGAAGTCGTCGCGGTTCTGCTCATAGCCTCCCGTGCGGTAGTTGGTGTTGTTGAGGAGGTTTTGGAGTTGCAGGTTCAGACTCAGCGTGCGTCCTTGCTTGAGTCGGATGCTCTTTCCTATGCTGGCATCGAGCATGAAACCTCCGTCGAATTTCTCCTGTTTGGGGGAATATGAATGGTTGAAGGTTCCGTCTTCGTTGAAGAGGATACCACCGTTGACGGCAAGTTCCTCGGGGGTGACGTCGTAAACCCTGTTGCCGTCGACGTCGAAACTCGAAGGAACGTAACTCTTCATCACGCTCGACAGGCGGCGATACTGGCTGAAAGCGAGGTAACCGCGGTCGAAATACTTGCCCTGGACCTCGAAGAACCAGTAGTTGATGTTGTACTTTACGGAGAGCATGACGGCAGCCTGGGGTGTGGAACCCACTTTCATACCCTCAGCCACCACGCGCAGGGGCATCTTTTCCCCAGTTACGGGGTTCGTAAAGTTGTTCAACTGCTCGTTTGTGGCGGCATCCATACCGTCGTAGTTGACCTGTGCGAGGGGATTGTTTGTATATTCCGCGTTGCTGATGGTTCCCAAAGCCGAGATGGTCCAATGGTTGTCGGGCGAATAACTGATGGCGGCTTCCAGACCACAATGGCGGCGCTCGACATTCGTCATGGTCAGATAGGTGAAGCGCTCCTGCTGGTCGTTGTAGAAGGCGGTCTGCTCGACGCCGTGGCGGAAGATTGTGTAGTATCCTGCAACCCTTCCGGTGACAGGTCCGAAGGTGAAGTTGTAGGAAGCCTCGGCGCTGAAGATGTCTTCATTCGTCAGATTGTCGACGAAGTTGTTCTGTTCGCGGGGTGCCACGAAGGCGTTTCGTGCCAAAGGTGCGTTGCTGCTGATGCTGGCGGCAAGG
Source organism: uncultured Bacteroidales bacterium (assembly GCA_945833885.1). Lineage (GTDB taxonomy): Bacteria > Bacteroidota > Bacteroidia > Bacteroidales > Bacteroidaceae > Alloprevotella. The sequence goes on along the minus strand of CAMAFY010000070.1, from coordinate 82 downwards.
TTCACGGCATGGTTTCTGTTGGGGTTGTAGGTGACGCCTGCCTTCATGCCGCCTCCGAGGAATCGTGCCTCATGGCCGTCCT
>CAMAFY010000069.1 GCA_945833885.1 uncultured Bacteroidales bacterium | reverse complement strand
GAGCCTTCGGTAGTAGTACTTTCAGAACCGTCGGTAACGCTTTCTGAACCATTGGTCTCTCCGGAGCCGCTTTCTGTTGTTTCGTCCGTGATTACAGAGGTGTTCTCATCGGTCACCGCAACTTTTTTCGCACTCGATGCCTCAGATGAAGTTCCTTCGCCCGTGCCATCCCCGGTATTGTTCTCCGCTTCCACGGTTTCAAGCGTGGCTTCGGCAATGACGGTGCCGTCCAACCAGAGGCGGGCGGTGAGACTTGACGTCTTTTCCGACGCACGGACGCTTTCGATGCCCTCAAAATTCACCGTAATCGTCTTGAGGTCGTCCGGTGATGCCAACGTTTCCTCGGTGGAGGGAATCAGCGTATATCCCGTATAACCGTCGGTGAAAGGGATAATCTGAGCAAAAACCTCGGCATAATTCAGTTCGTAATAACTCAAGTATTTCTTGGGAACATAAAGTACACACGAGGAATTGAGGTTATAAAACGCCGTAGATTCGAAGGAGATGAACTCACTATGCACCCTAATACTTACGAGGCTGGCATTGTTGCTGAACGCTTCCTGACCGACGCTCGTCAGCGTTTCCGGAAATTCGAGCGACTTCAACAAGATACAACTCTTGAAGGATGCCTCCCCTATGCTCGTCAAATTCTTCGGGAACTGTATGCTTTGTAGAAGACTATGTTTTTCAAATGCGCTATTGCCTATGGTCGTTACGGGAAATACGTTCCCCTTATATTCCACGTTATCGGGGAGGATAATACTGGTATCAAACACGTTAGTGCTCTTGGATACCGTGGCATATCCCTTACCAATGTTGATTTCATAGGTGATACCGTCCACAACGACGCTCTGCGCCCCTGATGTCAAGGGGTGAAAAAGCACGAAGGTCAGGATGATTCCTATGTATCCTATAATTCTCTTGGACATTTTCTGATATTGATTTCTCGATTCTTCTGGCAGCATTCCTGCGTTTTATCCTGGACGAACAGGAGAGGAAACGGGAATTCTGCAAAGTAATTTATTTAGACCACCATAAGGATATGTGGTTGAAAATACAGCCAGACGCGGACTGCTGTTCCGACATGCCCTGACGTTTCCGGAGCATGGAAGCCGCAAAACGTCGGAGGCTGAAGTTCAGCGGCGCGGCGGACGCTTCGTCACCTTTGCGCTGAGAATGCGGATATCTTCAAGCGGTCGGTTGTTCCTGTCGGTGTCGACGCGCTGGATTTTGTCGACAACCTCCATACCTTTCCTCACTTCTCCGAAGACGGTGTACGAACCATCGAGATGCGGTGCTCCGCCTACGCTGCGGTATGCCTCGCGGATTTCGGGTGTCCAAATGTCGTCCTTGCCGGACATCGCCTTCACCCGGCTATATTGTTTTTCCAGTTCTTCCTCGGTGAAGACCCTGCCGGTGACGATATAGAACTGCTGACACGACGACTTCTTTTCGGGGTTATAATCGTCGCCTTCGCGCGCTGCCGCCAACACTCCACGGCGGTGGAAATGGTCGGGCATACGGAACTCCGCCGTCAGACGGTCGGCAGGCGTCTCGTCGCCCTCGCCGAGGAACTGCCCCGGTTTGGCGTCCTTGCTCGTCGGATCACCGCTTTGTATCATGAAGTTCTCGATGACACGGTGGAAGAGAACGCCGTCGTAGGTACCGGATTTCACCTGACGTATGAAGTTATCGCGGTGGATGGGGGTGTCGTTATAGAGGACGACCACGATGTCGCCCATGGTGGTCTTGAACGTCACCTCCGCCTGTCGCTGACGTGCCATGGCGGGCATCAGCATGCAAAAGGCAATGATGGTAAGTAGAAAATTTTTCATATTCGATGATAGGGGCTGTAAACTGATGCCCATCTGTAAGTGTATGCAGTGGAGAATGCCGATGATTCCCCGCAAAGGACTGCCGCAAACAGCAGCGTTGCCACTACGGCAATAATGGTGCAAAATTACATTTTTTGTATGGAACACCCAAATTTTGCCCAGCATTCTCCCCCGATAAGTTCACGAAAGTCGGAAACATGCGTTTTTTGGCAGGGAAAAGTTCTAAAAAAGCAGGGAAAAACAGGGTGAGGATGATTGCAAGAAAGCGATGGTTGCCCGAAACCATGATGCCGGAACCGAAGGTATCGACCGGTTGTGTGCTGAGAAACCGCATGCTGAACGCCAGTGCATTTTGCAGAGAAACGTTGAGGAGGAGGACGGTCGGATGGCGCCTCCGCGACGGCAGAATACAAGACAAAAAAGGAGCATCCCGGGCTATTACGCTTGCGGGACACTCCTTTTTGTACTGAAACAGCGTCGGTTGCCGATGCCCTGTCCGTGCTTTCCGATAGCGGCATCAACGGTCTACCGCATCACACCGGCAGGCTTTCCTGCCGCATCAACGGATGTCAGCATCGCCCCCAACGGAAACGCAGAAAGATTTGCGGAACTTTTTCCTAAAATCTTCGGAACTTTCACGATGTTTCTTCGGAAGTTTCACGATGTTTCTTCGGAACTTTCACGACGATTCTGCGGAACTTTGCACACGGGGCTTCGGATACCTTCCTGACGGGTATCGAAGCAGGCCTCCGGCATAGGTGAGACAGGGTGCGATAATGTCCGTCTGCCGGATCTTGAACATTCCGACCAAGGTTATCGCATCATCTTCTTGCCGTTATCGCACCATCTTCTTGCCGTCGGCAGAAATGTAGACACCTTTAGACATATCCTTGGTGCTGACACGACGACCATGGGTGGTATACCACTGCTTTTCGGGGGCATCGGCCTCCATCTCATGAATGCCCGTCTCCACATTGGCGGGATTGGAGCATCCCGACTCGCCGTTGGCATAGAGCACCGTGACGTAGAAATCGGCGGAAGAGGCGGGGACATCGACGGAAACAACGTCGGCACCAACCTCCCTGATAAGTTCGGAACCGCAGTAAATACGGTATCCTTCGACTTTCATCACGCCTGTGGCATAGTGGATGTCGTCGACGAGGAACATGAAGTTGTCGTCGGTTCCCACATAACGTATGGCGAAATAGCGCGTACCGGCAGGCAGAGCGGCCTCATAACGCGTCCAGGCACCGGGTGCCACATGGGCGGAAATCTTCTGGAAGCACGCCACTTCGGGATAGGTGGACGAGGCATGGATCTCGAAAGGTTCGCCACCACCGTAAATCTCCTTGGCGGCCTTGGCATAGAAGTCAATGGTCTGCGCCTCACCGCCCACCTCGGGCGAGATGAACCAGTCGTCGTTGCGGTCGCCATATTTGATGGTCGAAAGTTGCGACGCCGCGGCCATAAGGCACTGGCGGCCATCGTAAGGAAGATAATTCTCAAGATTGTCGTCCGTCACCGCAGCCACATAGGGATTGAAGACCCAGAACGACGCCTCGACATTGCTGTATCCGGCATCCATCTTCGTGTTGGTGTACGTCTGGCCCTGCTCCACATCCACCATCGTCCAGGGCGTGAGGACGTTGTCCTTGTGGTAATAGGTCTCGAAAGACTCCGTCATCTCCACCGACTCCTGAAGGGGTTCGGACCACGTCAGGCGGACATCGCCACCCTCGGAAAGGGCGGTTGCCCTGAGGTCTGTGACGACCGGATAGCCGGGAACCACAACCTGCATGCTGCGGGTTTCCGAGAGATTGTCGGAGGGATTGCCGTCGGCATCGCAGACAACCTCGGCGCAGATGTTGCGGACAACGGAACCTTCGGGCGTAACCGGGGGGATATAGTCGAAGGTGCAGCGCTGTCCCTCAAAGGCGGAAAGGTCGCTGCCGGCGACTTCTCCCACCATTTCACCGTCAACGTAGAAGCGTACGCTGAACTGATCCACATCCGTCGTGCCGGCATTCTCCACACGGGCATAGCAATGTGCCGGATATTCCGTATGCACGTTGGCGGGAACTTCAAGGGCAGAAACGCGAAGATTGCGCTCCATAAGGTCCTCTACGCGAAGATGGTCGAGGTAAAGCGGTGTAAGGATGTCCGTGCCTGCGGCATGGAGTTGCAGAAGGATGAAAGGCTGCTGCGTGAAGGAACTGAGGTCGACACGCTGTACGCGCCAGCCCTCAGCGCCGTCGAGGGTGGAAAAGTCGAGGACATCGACCACGGTTTCCGTACCGTCGTGCTGCACCACCGAGGTCTTCAACACCATCTCATCGCCGGGGAGGGCGTAATAGGCGTAGATGAACGAGGGGGATTCGGCATTATTGAGGGCTATCTTTCCCGAACTCATCCAACCTTCGTGGTCAAATCCGTTCGATTTCCAACCTATGCAACCTCCGTCGGCGTTATACGAGATGTTGTCGGCCAGACGGAAGGGGTTGTAACCCTGTGACATCCAGAAGGTTTCTGGGGCATCGCCGTTGGGGAAACTTTCAAGGAAAGGCAGGGAATAGGGACGTCCGCCGATGAGGGAATTGGAAACGGCACGGTCGCCCTCGCCGGCATGGGAACGCGCCCTCACGACAAACGACACCATCTGCTGGTCGCCGTCGGCAAAAGCGTCGTCGATGATGAGCGAACGCTGGTCCTTCACGTCAGCATAAGGGGTGAGGATGCCGGCGACGCTGGCTGTATAGACGGTGTATTCCAGGGTTTCGGCATGGACATAATGGCCATTGATGCCCGTATTTCCAGGGGCGTCCCACGTGAGTTCAAGGGTATGCCCTAGGTCGGTCAGCCGAACGTTCTGCGGAGCCTGGGGAAGGTCCTGTCCGACGAAGGTGCGGCAAGTGTTCTCCGCGCCCTTTCCGGCCTCGGTCCACGCCGTCACGCAATAGAGGTGTTCGCCATCGGGCACATCGGTGTCGGAACATTCCAACGCCGACCCGGGGGTAACGGCGGTAAAGGTGTGGATGTTGCGGCCATCGCGGCTGACCTCGATGCGGTCAACTACGGAAAGGTCGGCTCCGGCATTCGTCTTCATGGGTGCCGTAAAGCGGATTTTGGCGGTGGGAAGCCCATCAGCCGAGGGGGTAACCACCATATTCTCCACCGCCACAGGAGCATCGCTGAGGGCATACTCCGTAATGGCAAGGCTGTCGACGTAGAGATAATAGGCGGCCATATCGCTCATGGCATGCAATCCCAGGCGGTAACGGCCGTCGGAAGGCACCTCAAAGATGGCCTCATGCTGCAGACGGTCGTAGTTGCCGACGGTCATCGGCGGCACAACGGCGGTATATGCCTTCACATCACTACCCTGCCCGATGGCCATTTCCAGACGTTCGGGCTTGCGGTCGTCGAATCCCTTGTAGACAAAGCCGAGTTTATAGAGGCGGCCACTGTACAAATTGATTTCGGGCGAGAGCATCCAGTCGTCGGCAGCGGAGGTATAACTGGCGGAATACTGTGCCATGTGAACCTTGTTGTTGTAAGTCCAGGTACAGCCGTCGTTATTGGCGTCGACAATCTCGAATTGGTTGAAAGCATCCTTGGTATCGAAACCTTCGAAATACGGTACTCCGGCAATGCCCTTCGAGGTGCCGTTGGCGGTCCGTACCTCCTCGCCACGGAAGTCCTCAAAGGTGGGGACGACGCCGTACCACCAGATGCCGGGACGATTGACGTCGAGGTCCTCCTCGAAGGTCGTGAGGGCGGTCTGCGATGCTACGGTCACGCTGTCGGGATAGCGTATGACGTCGTAACGAATAGCGTCGGCATCGACGTATCCACCGCGAATACCTGTGCCTTCGGGGGCTTTCCATGTTACTTTAGCATGATTACTGTATTCACCTGTCAAAGAAAGGGTTACATCGCTGACGCTATATGGGCAGTCCGGACCGAACCATTGGCGCTGCGTGGCGGCGACTCCCTTGCCGGAAGCATTGGAGACCACCACGCTGACGAGGGCGAATCCTGCCGGCACTTCAACACTCTTCACCACCTTTTCGCCGGGATTTCCCTTGCCCGAAGCCACGTTCAGACCATTGACACTGACGGTATATTCGAGGGCGTCCTTCAGCACTTCGCCACCGACGGTGAGGGATGGAAGGACGAAACTGACGCTACCCGTAAGATTGCCCTTCGGGAAGTCGAGATGGAGGTCAGCGGAAGCGGCGGGGGTTCCGGCGACAGGGTGTTCGGGGATGTACAGACTCGACAACTGCTCACGGTCGGAAAAAATCGCCAGACGTGTGGCGCGGCCGGTGGAGACATCAACCGTACAGAGATAGGATTCCCCATAGACATCGTTGCAAGCCCAGTACATCACATCGTTCGAGCGGTCGAAAGTGGCGCTTTGAAGGTAGTCGCCCACCTCCATTCCCGTAGGTCCTACGAGGGTTTCGGCACCCGTCTGCTTGTCGATGCGGTAAAGGCTGCTGTCGCTCCACTTGATGCCGTAGACTTCGCCGCGGCTGTTGATGGCGATGGCGATGTAGAGGTCGCACGGACGGCGGGGAAACTTGCTCCGAGTGCCGTAGTCGACGGCGGCAAACTCGTAACTGTCGGTAGCGGGATTGTAGTAACAGCCGTAGGAAAGTCCGGTGACGACGTCGTAATCGGTGTCGGTGGCATTGAAGGTCTTGCTGTTGTCCTCCACCTCGCGGACCTGTCTCCAAGAGGTGATGTCCCATTCTTCGTAGTACGACCATATATCATAAATCATGAAATGGTAGGTACCGTCGTAAAAAGTTCCCGAACCGTTGGCGCGCAACTTGTCGTCGATGGCGACGGGACGCGCATAGACGTAATTGGAACCTGCCTCAGGAGTGTAGGCATAGACGCCGTATTCGGGCAGAACATCCTCGGGCTCCCATGAACGGGCATAGATGACATTGCCCCAGATTTCCGTACCTGTCACCTCCGCCATACGTGCGGCGCTGCACGAGGTCTGCGGTTCGGTGGCGGCGTGCTGACGCTTCGCCAACACATTGCCCTGCTCTTTCTGCAACATTCCGTTTCCTGCCGCCCCAATGCGTTGCACGCGCTGGTCGGCCCGTACACGCCGTACGTCGGAAGCATCGGCAAAGCGCTGCGGTGCTGCAGTAATGCTCCGCGATTCCTCGGCAGAATACGGCAATTCCGCGGAAACGCGCTGTGCCCCTACCGGTAGTGCCAGCGGCAACATGGCGGCAAGACTAAAAATAAAATGCGTTTTTTTCATGGCTATTTCTGTTTTCTTAAAAGCGAATTGGGAATCAACGTTTTGATTAAGCCAGATGAGCAGAGCGGAAGCAAGTGTAACGCGCTTACGATATGCCATGGCGAGAAAACGAAGAACGAAGATCAACGTTTTGATTAAGCCAGATGAGCAGATCGGAAGCAAGTGCAACGCGCTTACGATATGCCATGGCGAGAAAACGAAGGATGAAATCCTAACGTTTTCGTTAAGCCAGATGAGCAGAGCGGAAGCAAGTGTAACGCGCTTACGATATGCCATGGCGAGAAAACGAAGAACGAAGATCAACGTTTTGGAATCTCCAATAAATCTCAGCCTATCTGCCCCATCGGGACTCTCCCCGGCAGAACGTTTTCAGGGCTTTCCTGGAAATTTCCTCATGGGATTTGCGGATAATTTCGCAGGACCTTCCCTTTCGGGACTTTTCCGAAACCCCTCTTCGGGGAGTTCAAGTGGGTATAAAATGAAAAAAGAGTTCCATAGAAATAATGGAACTCTTCGTGAATCGATGTCAAATGGTGGGCGCTGAGGGATTCGAACCCCCGACCCTCTGCTTGTAAGGCAGACGCTCTGAACCAGCTGAGCTAAGCGCCCGAAAGTGAAATTTCGGTGCAGGATATGTTGAAGTCCGTCATCCTCCTGCTATGTTGACGGAAGTTATCGGGTGGGCGCTGAGGGATTCGAACCCCCGACCCTCTGCTTGTAAGGCAGACGCTCTGAACCAGCTGAGCTAAGCGCCCGATGGCTTTTGAGAAACATTCACCCTTTAAAAACCACCTTTCGATAGTTTGTGGGCGCTGAGGGATTCGAACCCCCGACCCTCTGCTTGTAAGGCAGACGCTCTGAACCAGCTGAGCTAAGCGCCCTTCGTTCTCAAAAGCGATGCAAAGGTACGGCGAATTTTATAAACCCACAAGAAAATTCCATCATTTTTTCCGCGAAAGAGCGCATTTTCCTTGTTACCGCACCCTTTTTCACGGCTTTTGTTACCTCAATTTTTCATAAAAGGCCTTAAAAAATGCCGCATTTTACAAAAAGCGCTCTCCTCTTCCGATGAGAAATGCCGGAATATAGCGATGAAATCTGCCGCTATAAAAAAATGTGGACTGCAAGCATAAACGGTGAGGACTCTACACATTAAATGAGGAATTCCTGCATAAACGGTGAGGACTGCAAACATAAACGGTGAGGACTCTACACATTAAATGAGGAATTCCTGCATAAACGGTGAG
>CAMAFY010000068.1 GCA_945833885.1 uncultured Bacteroidales bacterium | reverse complement strand
GTTGCTCAGGTACTTAAAAAGTTATATTTGTAATAGTGTTGCGGAATTAAGGTAACATTAAATTATGAAAAATCCCAACAACATTTTTATATGAATAAACTTTTTTATCAAAGCATTTTCTCCCCGCCTCTATGGTCAGGCAGAGGGAAATTCCGTCGGGGATGGGCGTTGGTCCTGTTCCTGTTATCACTGTTGCCGTTCTCCCAGACGGCAATGGCTGATGCTGTTGATTGTTCAAAACCATCTTTTAGTAATTGGTCCACTTTCCGTTTCCCGGATAAGGTCCACGTCAGTTTCCGTATGCAGTTCTATAACTACGATGGAGATAACAGTTGGTTTGAAGGTAACGTGATACTTAAGGTTAATGGCACCGAAGTAAAACATCTTAACCAAGTTTATAGCAACCTCAGTGGCCTTGGTACAGGTAATGGTGAGGATGCGGTTAAAGATAAATCAGATCCTGAATTGGTAAAACGTGCGGATTTCGACAACAAACAAGGTGCTGTCGCAATTTCCAATCTTCAATATCTTGAAGATGATGGCAAGAATAAAAAATGGTCGTATGTCACTGTTGATATCATTCTCAAGGAACTGATATATAATAAGGACATAGAAATAGAAGTTGTAGGTAAATGGCGTGACCATGGTAATGCCGCAAAGGACTTTTCCCAGAAATATACGTTCAGTTACCCTTTAACCGATGATAATTACTGGCCAACTCTTTCTGTACAACGTACAGGTAGCAAGGAGGTGGAGTTCTATAGTACAGACTTTAAGACTGATACCTATCCACACTACGGTAGCAAGAATAATCCCGGTTATTGGCTATATGCCTTTCGTTTTTCAAAACAAAGTAACCCTGATGTTTCTCGACCAAGTAATTTACATACTATAAAGAAGTATTGGGATAATATGAACATCACTCCGGTTGATGTGAATGCCACCTTTAAGGATTGCAATCCGGGTGTAACACAAGCCCATGCAACCCTTGAACTTGACAATTACCGGTCTCACAAAATTTATCCGTTTATTATTCGTTTTGCGCCTAAATATCAATGTTATCCCAACGCTAAAGACATAAGTTTAAATCAGAGTATCTATATCGACCGAAACTATGCTGAACATTGGGTGAATGGTTATCCGCGCCCTAAACAATCGGGAAATGGTAATGGCTCAAGTACTGCAGCCGGTGCCATGCGTTCATCGTACGATTCGTGGACGAAAAACGTTACCATCACATGGGTTCCGGAGATTTATGACTCGAAACATGTTGATACCGATGGAGATTGGGTGATATTCCGTAGCGAGGAGGGTTCGTCTGAGTATACAAGACTTGGAAGCGTATCCTATAGTAGTACCGGTACTACAACGTATGTCGATAAGACGGATAAGGAGTACGACACGAAGTATAAGTATACCGTAGTCTTCCAACCTAAGGCGTGGAATACGACGCTGTCAAAGCCGGAAGAAGCCGAAGGCCTCTATTATCACGTGTATGCTACGGTGCAAAGAGACAACCCCCTTACAAAACTTTCTGCAACGAAGACTCTTGAAGATGTAATCAAAATCACCTGTACGTACAAGGAGTTCTTAAATGCCTCGTCGTCCAACCGTTACACCCTCAATCTTTATCGCATGCTGAGTGACGCTAAGGAATGGGGAGATGTATATAAAACCCACAACATCATCTCAAATACTGAAAATTCTTTCACCTTTGTAGATGATAATGTCGACAATGCTTGTGTGACCTATCTGTACAAGGTGGTTGTAGAATGTCAGGGAACGCAATTTGGTATTGGTGAAGATGAAAATATATCGGGTGCCATAGATGGTTCCAGCAGCGTGCAGAGCGTCGTTGCCAGCCGCGGTGCATACAGCGGAACAGTGCGCATCACATGGGAAGTGAAGCAGGTAGGTACCGACCTGACCTACTTCAATGTCCAGCGTCGCCTGCTCGGAAGTACTAATCAAAACGACTTCCAGACCATCTATACGACATCTGGTGTGGCAGAAACCTACAGTTATGAGGACAACTCCGCACAGCCCGGCTCGTACTATGAGTATCGCATACAATGTTACCGTAAGTGCAGGTCCTCGCAAGACGCTGAAGCGACCATTTCGTATGGAGCATCTCAGCAGACAGACGGTTTTGCCATGGCTACTGGTGTTGTCAGCGGTCGCATATCTTACGGTACAGGAACTTCTGTTGATGGCGTCAAGGTATCCCTTGAGTCAAACTCAAGTGATGGCGCTGTTATGCAGGCATTCCATGCTTTGAAGAAGAGTCCTGGAACATCATACGTGAAGTGTGACAAGAGTTCTGAGGACCTTTTGGAATTGTTTACCAATCCTTGGACTGTGCAAATGTATGTCAAGTTCGACAACTTTGCCTCAACAAGTTATATCTATAAGTCGCAATATACCCACGTTTGTGTTGACGGTTCTGGTCAAATACTCGCCTACGTACCTCTTGCGGGAAATACCAGCAACTATTGTTTCCCTACCGGATTGAAACTCAAGACGGGCTTGTTCTACAATGTCTCTCTTGCCTATGATGGTGACGGAACCTACACTGTACGTGTTGTTGATGAGAACGGAACGTTGCAGAAAATCGACACATCCGGGTCTGGCAAGAACTTAGGTTTCAGCAGTGTTCATTCGGCTTCCTCCAATACCTACCTGTTGTATGGAAGTGATTCCTCCGGTTCTTCATATAATTATACGGCAGTAATTGACGAATGCCGTTTCTGGACCAAGGCTCTTACTGACGATATGTTGCTCAACAACTACAGTCGTACGTTGTCCGGATCGGAGGATGGACTCTATCTTTATTATAAGTTAGACGAGGGCATTACCAACCAGACCATTGCCTATGACTATTCCAAGAAGGCTGGTGTCTCCAATGCCAACCATGGTAACATCGTCAACATGAATGTCACCGATGACGTTCCGAGTGAGAACCAACTTGCCATCTGTGGTATTAGCGACGAGAACGGTAACTACACCATCAGCGGTATACCTTTCTCCGGAGACGGTGTATCCTATACCATTCGTCCGACGAAGGGTGTACACGAGTTCTCACCCACCAAGACCAACCGCTTCATCAGCGCACAGTCACTGGTACACAATTCCGTAGACTTTGAGGACGTAAGTTCATTCCCCGTCAGCGGAACGGTATACTATTATGGCACGAACATTCCAGTCGAAGGTGTACAATTCAGTGTCGATGGTACGCCCTGTACCACGGATGGTGATTTCCTTACCTCCGACAACAACGGTGAGTTCACCATCAGTGTACCCATCGGAAGCCACTATATCACTGCCAGCAAGGACGGCCATATCCTTATGAATGCCGACCTGGAATCGTACAACGACAAGGCATATTATCCCAATGTAACCGTCAATGGTTCGAATATCGTACTCAACACACGCGAGTTCGTTCAGGAAATGAATGGCCTTACCTTCTACGATAACACCCTCGTGCCCATTGTAGGTCGCGTTTCCGGTGGTGCTATTGAGAATGAAAAGCCTCTTGGACTTGGACAGTCAACGAACAACATCGGACGTGCTACCATCACGCTCAAGTATGGTGAGAAGAAACTCAACATCGCTTACAGCGAGGATGAGTTGTCGACATCCATTGAGGACGCCACTTCCAACCGTAACTTTGACGTTCCCTCTGACGCCCTTTGTAAATCAAAGGCCTATGTAGGTTATGGATCTGATGACAAGGCTGGAACGCTTATCATCATCACCGACTCCCTGACGGGTGAATTTGCTGCCATGGTGCCGCCACTCAAGTACACTGTGACGAAAGTCAGCGTGGACAGCAACGATGAAATCTTCTGGACAGAGTCCGACATCATCGATGCCAGCACCCCGCTTCAGGTATATACCGACTCGGCAGAGATTGCTGGGAACTACGAAAAGTTCAATTACGTAGCATCGCTCAAGAAGAGTTACCGCAGCGCCCCGGTGATGTCTGTCGTTCAGCGTGACGCCGCAGCCGAAGGTGCCTTCGGAGAAGCAGAGACAGAAGTCGTTGCCGCCAATGGCGACAAAGTCAAGGTGAAACTCTACGATGACAAGCAGACTTACGGCTTGCCCATTACGGAAACTGCAGGATACACCTTCGGTTATCCTGTATTCCAGCAGGATGCGGAGTACAAGTTCGACCTGAGTCTCTACGAGTTGTACGAGAACCATGATGCTTTTGCTCCCGAGGATGCACGCAAGACCACTGTTCCCCTCAGCGGAACCACCGTCACCTTCAGCAACCAGATGGGCGTAGGTACGTCCGTGATTGTTGGTGGAGACGACGACGGAAAGGTTTACGAGTCTGCAACCACGGATGTGGAACTTGACGAGAACGGTAAGGGTACGTACGAATGGCGTGCCGCCTTGCCTAACATCATTTCTCCTTACACCCGCACAATGTCAGCCTCATACAACATTGATGGTACGACACTCAGTTGGGAAGGTAGCGGATTCCAGGGTATTATTCTTGGAGAATTGACATCTGGCAGCAACTTTGTCACCTCAGGTCCTGACGAAGTTGCAATGATACTCCGCGACCCTGCTGGTACCAATTCAAGCGCATACATCGAAGAAGGACAGAGCACCACTTCCACCATCATGCGCGGTGGGCAGATTATCAGCAACAACGAGGTTGTGACGAACAGTAAGTTCGGAGTGAAGAATCAGATAATCTCTGGTGGTGTAACTATTGGAGTATTGGTTGCAACATCCGTTGAAGTCGAAAGTAAGTTCGAACTCAAGGCCGGACTTAAGATTAACGAAGAGGTAGAGATGGGAACGACCAGCACGCGTACCGTCACCACTACGAAGCGCATTTCAACAAGCGATGAGGCTGAATACGTGGGTGCCGCAGGCGATGTCTTCATCGGAAGTTCTACCAACTATGTCTTCGGTAATGCCCGTCAGGTTGGCATCAATATTGCTGATGCTAACGCTGTGCCTGCTCTTGATAAGAAAGACGTGATGACTGTAGGCACAAGTTTCAGCACAGAGTTCATGTATACCCAGAACTATGTGGAATCATCATTGCTGCCCAATTTCGAGAAACTCCGTAACTCGTGCCTTGTTCACGTTGACAGTTATGACGGATATGTCAACAATACTGACAAGCCTGTCTATATCACCAAACTCAATCCTGGCGACAAGGGCTACGGTTCTAACAACAGCGATACGAGTGTTTGGGGCTTGGACGCTGTGGAAAAGGGTGCATTGGAAGGACCTTCCTACAAGTTGGTACTGCCTGCTTCTGCCTATGTAGGCGGTGCACTACGCGACGACTACATTGCTAGCGATACCATTACTTGGTACAACTCCCAGATAAGTGCTTGGGAACAGGTGCTTGCCAATAATGAAAAGGCAAAGGTTCAGGCCATTGAAAGCCGTTCCGATTACCTGCGTGATAACTTCTCGTTTGATGCAGGAAGCAGCCTGTCATCGTCAACCAAGACGACATCGTCCAAAGATTTCACCATTACCAGCAACACTTCATTGCTTGTTGTGGCTGGAGGTGCAACCGGCTTCCAGGTAAATGGCGTGGGTGTGGTTGTTGAGGCTTCAACAGAAACCGGAGGTTCGGTAATGACATCCGACGGATCTACGGAAGAAAACTCCATAGAAGTCGGCTTCACCCTTGCTGAAAGTGGTGACGACGACGCCCTTACCGTTGACGTCCTCAACGCTCCCGACGGCTTTGGCCCGATCTTCTACACCCGTGCCGGACAGACCTCTTGTCCTTACGAGGATGCTGTAGAGACCAAGTATTACAGAAAGGGCTTCGTTGTTCAGGAGAAGACCATGCAAATTGAGCAGCCTGAGATTTCGGCTAAGGAGACGGTCATGACTGGAGTGCCAAGTGGCAAGCCTGCATCGTTCACCGTATATCTGCAGAATACAAGCGAGATTGACGAGGATTGCTGGTTCAATCTCGGTGTAGTTGACCACTCTAATCCTAATGGTGCTGCCATAACTATGGATGGAAAGAACCTCTCCGGCGGTACGACAGTTCTGTTGAAGGCCGGTGAGACGCTGACAAAGACCGTCCAGATCTCCCAGACAAATTCCGATGTCTACGACTACGAGGACATTCAGTTGCGCGTGTCAAGTGTTTGTCAGTCCGACAACAACGGAGTATTCCCTGAGATTGCCGATACGCTTACCCTCAGTGCCCACTTCCAACAGACGGGTAGTGATGTCGCTCTGAAGGTAGAGGAGAACTCGATGAACCTTGAAACAGGTCATCTCCTCCACCTTACCATTTCAGAATACGACAAGAACTCCACTGGTCTGAAGGCGCTCCGTCTCCAGGCCAAGCAGGAAGGCAACCCCCAATGGACCACACTCAAGGAATGGGTGGTTGACGAAGAGGAGGCCGCCAACGATGTCAATAAGGAGGTTCTACCCGACCTGGGAACCTTCGGTTACGTCCTCGATATGAAGGATTCCAACGTCTTCCCCGACGGACAGTGGAACTTCCGCGCTATCACCGTAAGCAACTTCGGTGGCAACGAGGTGACCAATCCTTCTGAAGTCTTCAGCCTCTATAAGGATATGATGCGTCCGCAACTCATCAGCAACCCGAGTCCCGCAAGTGGTGTGCTCACTGCTGACGGAGAAATTGCCGTGACCTTCAACGAAGACATCCGCTATGGAGCCCTCACTGAAATCGACAACTTCGTGCTTACTGCTGAATTGAACGACGCTCCCGTTGACCACGACGTGGCAATGAGCCTCACCGGTGGCGAAGGTGCCAAGACGAATTCAAGCCTCGACCTTGCCAACCGTTCGTTCGCTGTCAACATGTGGGTACGTTATACCGAGCCCGGTGAATTCTTTACCCACGGTACTGCCGACAACAACATCAAGGTTGGTGTCAACGCCGATGGCAAACTGACTGTTGCCGTTGCCGGAGAAACCATCGAAAGCAACAAGGCTCTGCAGAAGGATAAGTGGCAGTTCCTGAGTTTCGCTTACGATGCCGATGCACGGAAAGTCTCTGCAAACTATGCTTATGACGCTTTCGATGAGGTCCTCTTCAACCAGACTTCTGTAAAGGAATACACCGGAAAGGGCGCCATCACCCTCGGTAAGGGGCTGACAGGTCAGATTCACGATGTGTCTCTTTGGAACTATGCCCGCGATTGGAGCGAGGCTCAGGGCGAAATGTACGAAAAGAAGACGCGCTACAGCGAAGGTCTTATGGGATACTGGCGCCTCAACGAGGGCCACGGCACCACAGCCTCCGACTGCGCACGCAGCCGTACGCTCACGCTTCCTTCATCCTCAGCATGGTATCTTGCCAATAAGAACTACGCGCTCAACCTCGACGGCACTACTGTAATGGCGGTAAATGCCGAATCCATCGTCACCGCTGACAACGACAGTTACATGGTGGAAATGTGGTTCCGTGCCGACAATACACAGCAAGGCAAGGCAAGCATCGTAGGTTTCAACAGCAAGGATGCGCTCGACCTCTATCTTTCTGAAAGCGGACAACTCGTATGGGCTGCAAACGCTAAGGAAAATGTCGTTTCAACGACCGACTACCGCGACAACCAGTGGCACCACATCGCACTCAATGTGCTGAAGGGTACATCCGGTTCCGCAGTCCTCTACGTTGATGGTGCTGCCAACAAGCAACTGAGCGCTGCCAGCGTTCCTGCATTGCAGACCAGCAAACTCATCCTCGGCGGACGCTACAACGGCGAAGCCTTCGACCAGCCCTTCAAGGGTGCCATCGATGAAATCCGCGTATGGCACGGACATCGCACCTCTGATGTCATTATAAATAAGATGTACGCACGCGTAAGCAATGACGACGAAGGCCTTGTTGCATATTATCCCTTCGAGGAATATACCCTCGATGAAGGCAACCAGATGGCCGTAACCGCCACACTTGCTGACCAGAGCGTCACTGCCGCAGGAGAAGCCTACAAGATTTCTGGAGGCGAACAACCGCAGTTGACATCCGACAATGCGGCACCTCTCAAAACCGCTCCTGTAAAACAGAATGTTTCGTTCAACTTTACCGGCAGCGACCGTAAGATTCTCATCAGACTTGCCGAGAATCCTCAGCGTATTGAAAACTGCACTGTCACCATCACCGTACGCGGTGTTCGCGACACGCACAACAACTCTTGCGACAACATCACTTGGGATGTCTACGTCCGTCAGAACCAACTCCTCTGGCAGGAGTCGGAAGCCAGCGTTGAAAAGCGCGGCGCAGAGACCGTAAACTTCGAGGTTACCATCGCCAACAACAGCGGTTCCACCGAAACCTGGAGCCTCAGCAACCTGCCTTCTTGGCTCTCTGTAACTCCCGACAACGGTGTTCTTCCCGCTATCTCTGAACGTACGCTCAAGTTCACCGTCGATCCTTCGCTCAACATGGGCAACCATGAAGCCATTGTCTACCTTACCGGATCGCTCGGTATTGCCGAGCCTCTCGTTGTCAAGGTGAACAGCACCAGCGTGGCACCCGATTGGAGCGTCGATCCTACGGACTATGAGTACACGATGAACAT
>CAMAFY010000067.1 GCA_945833885.1 uncultured Bacteroidales bacterium | reverse complement strand
GGTTGTGGTTTGACGTAGATTTTTGATAAGAAACACCAAACCACCCTATCGGGGGAAGCGGTTATAGTTGTGGTTTGACGTAGATTTTTGATAAGAAACACCTAAAGAAATATTTATAATTTAATTTTATCAGTTGTGGTTTGACGTAGATTTTTGATAAGAAACACCTAATTTTAAAAATGTAATGTTAAAGATTAGTTGTGGTTTGACGTAGATTTTTGATAAGAAACACCTATAATCTTATTTAATTAAACTAATTTGTGTTGTGGTTTGACGTAGATTTTTGATAAGAAACACCGAAACGGTGCATCGTTGCAAGAGCGGCGGGGTTGTGGTTTGACGTAGATTTTTGATAAGAAACACCGCAAAGCCGGATTTCTTCACCTTGGGCAAGGTTGTGGTTTGACGTAGATTTTTGATAAGAAACACCAGGCGAGAAATGGGAAAGACCAGCAACAAGGTTGTGGTTTGACGTAGATTTTTGATAAGAAACACCATGAGTATCTAGATTGACATCGGCAAACGTGTTGTGGTTTGACGTAGATTTTTGATAAGAAACACCTAATGGCGCCTCCAGCGAAAATCGCTTTAGGTTGTGGTTTGACGTAGATTTTTGATAAGAAACACCACTTTCAAGAAATACATTACGCAAGTCTGCGTTGTGGTTTGACGTAGATTTTTGATAAGAAACACCATTATATGTGTTTTCAATGAAATCATTCAGTTGTGGTTTGACGTAGATTTTTGATAAGAAACACCAAATTTTACTTTTAACAAAAACATTAAAAGTTGTGGTTTGACGTAGATTTTTGATAAGAAACACCCCCACGAACGCGAGTATAACAGTACACAGGTTGTGGTTTGACGTAGATTTTTGATAAGAAACACCGCAGCATTCCAATTTCGCACGATGGCGGAAGTTGTGGTTTGACGTAGATTTTTGATAAGAAACACCAAGGACTCAGAAAGGGCGTCGAAATCATCGGTTGTGGTTTGACGTAGATTTTTGATAAGAAACACCGATACAAGTTTGTATGCATCTAGCGATGAGTTGTGGTTTGACGTAGATTTTTGATAAGAAACACCACGCCCGGCAATGATGCACGAATATCATCCGTTGTGGTTTGACGTAGATTTTTGATAAGAAACACCATTCATCATCAATGGCAGTAAGCCAAGTAGGTTGTGGTTTGACGTAGATTTTTGATAAGAAACACCCTCATAATTCACTTTTCTCATAAGATACTGGTTGTGGTTTGACGTAGATTTTTGATAAGAAACACCATAACCATGATATAACCAGGCTCTTCGGAGGTTGTGGTTTGACGTAGATTTTTGATAAGAAACACCCAACGAGAGGTGAGCAACGACAAAAAGATTGTTGTGGTTTGACGTAGATTTTTGATAAGAAACACCATCACGAATAATTCTTTCTACAGAAATTTTGTTGTGGTTTGACGTAGATTTTTGATAAGAAACACCTTGTGAGCCGTCATGCTTGTGAGCCGTTAGTTGTGGTTTGACGTAGATTTTTGATAAGAAACACCTGGATGCCTCCGCAACACGGCAAATCCGAGTTGTGGTTTGACGTAGATTTTTGATAAGAAACACCCGTCTGCAAGAAAGAACTGCTCTTCTTCGGTTGTGGTTTGACGTAGATTTTTGATAAGAAACACCAGCGGGGGAAAATGACATCGGAATTTACGAGTTGTGGTTTGACGTAGATTTTTGATAAGAAACACCATTTCGGGGGGCGTGAAATCCTTGAAACAAGTTGTGGTTTGACGTAGATTTTTGATAAGAAACACCGGTTTCACGGGGTGGGCATCCACCAAAAGGGTTGTGGTTTGACGTAGATTTTTGATAAGAAACACCGGTGATGCGCAAAACGCATCACCGGTGTTTCTTTGCATATAATGGGTGAGGGAGGGGTGAAACCTCAGAAATCTTCTGGGATTCTCCCCAAACGCTTTCCCATGGGGCACAGAAAACAGCGACTGCCGCCCCGAGGAAATGAGGGGAAGACAATCGCTGTGGGTGTAACTATGGCTAAGGTTGGGGGCAGTAACCCCGAAAAAAAATATCAATTCCGATTATATTCAGAGCCGGGCTACACAAGGAAGCGTACAAGGAACGCCAAATGAAAGGATTTCGTGGTGACGGAAATGGTGGTGAGATGCCGCGCACCGGAAACTGCCGGAAGCGGCGGAGAAAAACGGCGATGCCCAAACTGCGGATAGTGAGACACGGAGATGAAAGGGCTACCGCCGGGATTCGTGTGCAATGGTAAGGCGGATTTTGGAACCGTACAATACATAAATATTGGTGTTTTTCACGGCATTCCGTATATTTTTTACCCATCAATTATGACCTGAATCATCTACATTTGGTATTTGCAACGCAAAGAAAACGCTAAATACCAAGATTTTAGTATTGCCCGTTTTCGGTGGAAAGCGTACCTTTGCAGCGTCAAAAAACATGGATTTCGGCATGAAACGACTGAAACTTTACGAGGCTGATGACAAGATGATTGACATCATCAGCGACAATTACAGCATGCTCCAGGGCCTCAGCGCCTTTGGAATCCGGCTGGGATTTGGCGACAAAACGGTCAACGAGGTCTGCATCAGACAGGATGTGGACTGCTATACCTTCCTCACCGTCGTCAACTTTATCATCAACGGTTACGCACCAAAAGGTACCGACGAACGGATATCCGTGAAGACACTGCTGGCGTATCTCCGCGCATCGCACCGCTATTTCCTCGACTTCCAACTGCCCTCCATCCGCCGGAAACTGGAGGAATCGCTGGCAAGCGGCGATGAACTCGCCACACTCATCCTACGTCTCTACGACGAATATGCGAGAAACATACACCTGCACATGAAATATGAGGAGAAAACCCTCTTCCCTTACGTGGAGGCCCTGCTGGCAGGAGAGCAGAAACCGAACTACAATGTGGCGATTTTCTCAAAGCATCATGGCGACACCACCCGGAAACTGCAGGAACTGAAACACATCATCATCAAGTATCTGCCGCAGGACGGACTGACGAACAACCAACTGACGGCGACGCTCTTCGACATCTACAACATCGAGGAATGGCTCAACAACCACAGCCATGTGGAGGACATCATCTTCGTCCCCGCCATCCGTCTGCTCGAAGAACGCATAAAGACGCAGGACGCCACGTCGCGCATCTCGCAAATCATCAACAACGCCGAAAACCGCGAGGCGATTTCCGAACGCGAACGCGAGATCATCGTTTGCCTGGTGCAGGGTTTGTCGAACAAGGAGATTGCCGACCGCCTCTGCATCTCCGTGCACACCGTCGTCACACACCGGCGGAACATCTCGCGGAAACTGCAGATCCACTCCCTCGCAGGCCTTACGCTCTACGCCATCGCCAACAATCTGATTGACCGCAGCATCATCATCGGATAAGGGGGTACGGCGAAAACCGACGGACAGCACCGGACAAGCCCTGCGGAACACCCGCCACGACAATCCGGGGAACCGGACGGGAACGGGCGAAACACCGCACAGGGACCGCGGGAAGACGCAGGACGCGGACCGGAAAACGGGAAGCGCGGAAACGGAAGCCGCGCGCATAGGTTCAGGAAGGACCCATGCGCGCGGCTTGTTGTATGGTAACGGGCAACACGAACCGCCCTTGCCACGACGGTAAGCGGCGGCGGATGGCGTACGCCCTGACGGGGACAAAAAGGACAATAAAAGGGAGAAAAGGGACAGGGATTGCGCCAAAAGGGAAAGGAATGTGCGGGAACGGGAGAAGAAAATCCGCAGCCGAAGACGACGGCCTTCACGGAAAAAGGGGCGGAAACAGCGGCATTCGCCGACGGAGGACGCGGGATGACGAGGGGGAGAACGCGGACGATGCCACGCCCGGGAACGGAACATTGAGGAAGGAACGCAAGCCCGAAGGAGGGCGGAACACGGCACGAAGCGGTGCCCAAAACAACATGAAGGATATGCGACAGCAGGTTGCAGACCCCGCCATATAGGCATAAAAAATTGGATTGCCCCCGTCTCACGACGAAGACAATCCCTCACAGAACTTATATAGAGATGAAAAAACTATCCGAATTTATCGAAAATGAAAATTGTTTTCTTAGGTATCTTTCTGCCTTATTGACGTTGCAAAGTTATAGAACTTTGACATTTACGCCAAATTTTTTTGAAAGAAAAATTAAATTTTGCCGTAATTTTTTTGATTTTCTGCGATTTTTTTAACTTTACCCCCCTCTATTGGCGTGTTTTTTCCAGATGAATGCCGTCAGACTTCAAAACAATGAGGTGCTGACGATAGAGGTTTCCGACAGCGCGTTTGAAGGTTTTCTTGGAAACCCCGAAGCGCCCGGCGATGGCTTCCGGCGCCGAATCGTCGGTGAAGGGGAGGAAGCCGCCACACTCCTGGAGTTCGCCGAGGAGTTGTTCGGCAAAGTCGCGGAAACGGCCCTTGCCAATGCGCTGCAAAGCGATGTCGAGACGTCCGTCATCACGCACGGTCACAACGGTGCCGCGCAGACGTTCGCCGGTGCGGGGTTCGGTGCCGATGAGTTCATCGTTGTAAATCAGACCGGCATGGCGGTTGTCGACAATCACTTTAAGTCCGAGTTCCGTGCGCTGCCATACAAGGAGGTCGACATCCTTTCCGCGATAATAGGTGCGCGCAGTGGCGGGCGAGAGGTAGCGGTCGACCTTCGCCGTGCCGACAATGCGCTGCGTTTCCTCATCGACGTGTACGTAAACGATGTAGGAATTTCCAAGTTCCATCTTCTTTTTCTGCTCGCTGAAAGGGACGAAAAGGTCCTTCATGACGCCCCAATTCAGGAAGGCTCCGAAGTTGTTGACCCAACTTACCTCGAGGAAAGCGAAGTCGCCGACGACGGCAAAGGGCGTTTCCAGGGTGGCGACAAGGCGCTCCTGCTGGTCGAGGTATACGAAGACGCGGACCTCATCGCCGGGACGCATATCGCGGCTGACGTAGGTTTTGGGCATAAGGATTTCGCCCAATTCGCCGCCATCGAGGTAGGCTCCATGGTCGGTGAACCGCTGAATGACGAGGGTATTGTAGTTTCCGAGGGTAATCATAGTGTGCTTACTGGGGAGAGAAGGTGGATGTTGGGGATGGAAAGACGGGGGGAGAGGTACGCCGCAGGGGGCGGAACGCAAGGGAAAGGACGGCGGAAGCCTCAGTCGGCAACGGGCAGAGGGTCGGCAATGTGCCCGTCGACGAGATGGATGCAGCGGTCGGTGAGGGCGGCAAGTTCCGTATCGTGGGTGACGATGACGAAGGTCTGGCCGAACTTGTCGCGGAGGTCGAAGAAAAGTTGATGGAGTTCCGCCTTGTTTTTGCTGTCAAGGGAGCCCGAAGGTTCGTCAGCGAAGATGACGTCAGGGCGGTTCATCAACGCCCTTGCCACGGCAACGCGCTGCTTCTCGCCGCCGGAAAGTTGCGACGGTTTGTGGGAGGCGCGCTGGGAAAGCCCCATGAAATCGAGCAGTTCCTGCGCACGTTGGCGGTTGTCGCGCTGGGGATGTCCGGCAATCATGGCGGGAATCATCACGTTTTCGAGGGCGGTGAACTCAGGCAACAACTGGTGGAACTGGAAGACGAAGCCCAGATGTTCGTTGCGGAAACGCGAGATGTCGCGCTCGGAAAGCGTGCTGACATCGGTGCCGGCAATGCGCAGATTTCCGGCATCGGGGCGGTAAAGCGTACCTAAAACTTGGAGCAACGTGGTCTTGCCGGCGCCCGAAGGTCCGACAATGCTCACCACCTCGCCACGGGAAATATGGAGGTCGATGCCCTTCAACACTTCAAGGCTACCGAAGGATTTTCTGATGTTTTTCGCTGATATCATTGATGTATGGTGGGATTTCCACGGAAATGCTGTCCCGCGATTTCCAAAGATTCGTGAAAAAAGTTGCGGCTGATGGTATATTGATGACGTCTCCTACAATATTAATATTTAGGAGTGTACGATTAACTTTTAGGAGTGTACGATTAACTTTTAGAAATGAACGGCACTTTATGGGAGGAGATGGGGCAACGGATTGCCGGAAGGCGGCGATGAGGCTCTGGAAAACGGCGGTCAATCATTTCTGCTTGATGGCGATTCCCGCACGGACTTCCGCCGATGTTGTGCCGCCACCGATTCTGGAAGGAACGACCACCATGACGCTCCGCGCCGAGAAATGGCGTTCAATCTGCTCGGGGATATGGTTGTGGTAGCGGTGACGCCAGGGCGTACCCTTCTGTGCCAGGATGAAGACTATCAGATGGTCGCTGCGCATACGGTTGGCGATTTCCACGAAATCATGCCAGGCATTGTATTCCTGATACTCGGCTTCGACGGTATATCTGCCGTCGTTCCAGAACTTCCGTACGGCATCGAGCGCGGCGGGACGCCCATAAAGCGTGACGCGGGCACATATTTGCTGTGCCAAAACGCCCATGCGGTGAACCCAATGGCGGAACCCCGGGTCGTGTTGTCCGCGGGGCGGCACGATGATGTGTATGCGGCGGAGGGAGAAAATGGGGGAGACACCACGATAGACGATGACTTGCTGCGACACCGCCGGCACCAGTTCCTCGGTGAAACGTCCGAAGAACTTCTCCGTAATGCTCTCCTTATGGTGCAGACCCACCAATATGTCGGTGGCCTCATGCTCGCGGGCGGCATAGGAAATTCCCGTGACGGGGTTCACGCTCCACCGGCAATAGGTGGCCATCCGCACGTTTGCGGCAGCCGTAAGTTTGGCGGCGTAGTCGAGATTCTTCTGTCCCGACGTCCGGCTGTCCGCATCATCGTCGAGGATAATGCTGACCGCCGTCAGACTTCCTGCGCCAGGCGTGCGCAACATCAGGGCGGCATTCGTCAGGGGCACCACGGTCTTGGGGTTGCTGAGCGCCAGAAGTATGTTGTCGTGCGCCATATCGTGGGGCGACGTCACCACGGTTTCGCCGGAAAGGACAATGGCGCGCGAGGCACGGTCCGTGACAATGGAGGAGATGATGCAGGAAACGAGGATGAGGAACATGGCGGCATTGAGGACCTCATCGCCCAAAAGGCGGCTACCATCCGGAAGAATGATCTCGTAACCTACGAGAACGATGGCGAGAGTGGCGGCAGCACGGGCGCTGCTGAGGCCAAACATCAGTTGGCGTTCGGAATATGTCATGCCGAACATCTTCTGATATACCCACGCACCGAGCCATTTTCCACCCGTTCCGCAAAGGATCATCACCATAGCCACGGCTACCACCGCCAGGTTGGCGAACGCCGTGACGTTGATCAGCATACCCACTCCTATGAGGAAATAGGGGATGAAGAGGGCGTTTCCCACAAATTCGATGTGGCTCATCAAAGGTCCGCCGGGAGGAATCTCGCGGTTGAGCACCAGACCTACGAGGAAGGCGCCGAGAATACCCTCCATTCCGACGATTTCCATCAGGCCTCCGCCGAGGAAGACCAGACAAAGCACGAAAATGTATTGCAGAACGCTGTCGCCATAGCGGCGGAAGAAGAAGCGCGCCATGGGAGGAAAGGCAAGAATGATGACCAAAGCGAGGCCGGCGACCTTAAGGAAGAGGAACATTGCTCCGATCCATCCGTGCTCATCGCCCTTATAAAAACCGCCAACCACGGCAAGCAGGAAGAGCGTCAGCGTAACCGCCACGATGGTTCCTCCGACCGCCACGTTGACAGCACGGTGCTTGGAGATACCCATGCGGAGGACGGTGGGGTAAGTGATGAGGGTATGCGACGCATACATCGAGGCCATCAGCACCGCCGCGGGAAGGATATAGCCCAGGAGCCAATGGTTCAGCGCGACGCCCGCAGCCATCGGTATCAAAAACGACAGCAGGCCATACGCCAAAGCCTGGAAACGCTGCTTCATCACATCCTGAATGTTCATCTCCAACGAGGCGAGGAACATGATGTAAAGCAGGCCCACCTTGCCGAAAATCTCAAACGAACTGTCGCGCTCCAACAGATGAATCCCATGCGGTCCCACAATGATTCCCGCCGTTATCATGCCGATAATGGAGGGGATGCGCAGACGTTCGAGGAGCATCGGGGCGAAGAGTATCACACTCAACACCACGAAAAAAATCCACGTCGGGTCTGTTATGGGCAAGGAAAAATGAAACATTCGTATGTATTTCTGGGCAATATTCAGTGCAAAGGAACAAAAAAAAGTTCATACGTTCCGCATAACTGCCTCAAAAGTTTTACTTTTGCACCGCGTTTCAAGGGCTTACGTCACGAAAGGCATTTGCCCTTCACGGCCGGAAGGACGGCAAACCGCCTCCGCCGGCACCACTCCCTCTCCGAAAATATCACACACAAAAACATTATGAACATTGCTATCGTTGGCGCCAGCGGCGCTGTTGGACAGGAATTCCTCCGCGTTCTCGCAGAAAGGAACTTCCCTATTGACGAACTTCATCTGTTCGGCTCGAGCCGTTCTGCCGGAACTTCATATACTTTCAACGGAAAATCGTATACCGTCAAGGAACTCAAGCATGGCACAAACGACTTTGAAGGCATCGATATCGCCTTCACTTCCGCCGGAGGTGGCACTGCCCGCGACTACGCGGACGACATTACCCGCTTCGGAACAGTGATGATCGACAATTCAAGTGCCTTCAGAATGGACAACGATGTCCCTCTCGTCGTTCCCGAATGCAACGCTTCGGACGCCCTTGACCGCCCCCGCAACATCATCGCCAACCCGAATTGCACCACAATCATGATGGTTGTGGCCCTGCAAGCCTTGGAGAACATCTCCCACATCCGCCGCATCCACGTGGCATCTTACCAAGCCGCTTCGGGTGCCGGTGCGGCAGCCATGGCCGAACTCTTTGAGCAATACCGTCAAATCCTCGCCGGCGAACCGGTGAAGGTGGAGAAGTTCGCCCACCAACTGGCGTTCAACGTCATCCCGCAGATTGACGTCTTCACCGACAACGGCTACACCAAGGAGGAGATGAAGATGTACAACGAGA
>CAMAFY010000066.1 GCA_945833885.1 uncultured Bacteroidales bacterium | reverse complement strand
TGTACTTTCTGATGGGCTATACCTTCCTTGGCAGCGTGCAGACCATGGTTTATGCCGGAGGCGTCATCGTCCTCTATGTATTTTCCATCCTGCTCACCAGCGGCCAGCAGGAGGAACTGCGCAGCACAAACCTCAAGAAGACCGTCTCCGGACTTGTCATCGCCCTCGTAGGCTTTGGCGTTTTCTACAGCGTCCTTTGGATGTACGGCTTCCCCGTACAGGAGTTTGCCGCCAGCCGCTTCCTCAACAGCCCCGATGAAAGCGTCATCACCATGCAAACCATCGGCGAAAACATGCTCTCAACCGGCAAGAACGGTTATCTGCTTCCCTTCGAAGCCGTATCCGTACTCCTACTTGCTTGCATCGTAGCAGGCATTGTCATCGCCCGCAAACGTTAAAACATCAATCAAAAATCCACAAGACACACTATGATTTCAATCGACTTCATTCTTCTGGTATCAACACTGATGATGTTTGCCGGCGTATATGGCTTCCTGACCCGCAAGAGCACCCTGGCCATTCTTCTGAGCATCGAACTCATGCTCAACGCCGCCAATATCAACTTTGCCGTTTTCAACAACCTGCTCTTCCCTAATGGACACGAAGGAGTCTTCTTTGCCATCTTCGCCATAGCGATAGCAGCAGCGGAAAGCGCCATAGCAATCGCAATCATGATTAATATCTATCGTCAACTTCAGAACATTTCTGTTGACAAACTGACGAAGATGAAATGGTAATCATCCCTAAATCCCGCAACACATTATGAGTTACACGCTATTTATCCTGCTCCTGCCCCTCATCAGTTTCCTGTTGATTGGCATTGTCGACCTCGACATTCCCAAGACAGGGAAGGTATGGAGCCATAAAGTGGCCGGACTGATTGGTACTGCCTCACTGGGAATCGTTACCATTCTGAGTTACACTACGGCCTACCAGTACTTCTTCTGCACGCCCCGACTCTCCGACGGTACGCTCCCCACACTGGTACCCTACAACACCACATGGCTTCCCTTGGGCGACCTCCACTTCGACCTTGGTATCCTTCTCGACCCCATTTCGGTGATGATGCTCATCGTCATCTCCACGGTGTCGCTGATGGTGCACATCTATTCTTTCGGATATATGCACGGTGAACGCGGCTTCCAGCGTTACTATGCTTACCTCAGCCTCTTCACCATGTCGATGCTCGGACTGGTGGTAGCCACCAACATCTTCCAGATGTACCTCTTCTGGGAACTCGTGGGTGTAAGTTCCTACCTCCTCATCGGCTTCTACTACACTACGGCTCCCGCCATTGCTGCCAGCAAGAAGGCATTCATCGTCACCCGTTTTGCCGATATGTTCTTCCTCGTCGGTATACTTATCTTCGGATATTATACGCAGAGTTTCAATTTCAGTTTTGCCGGAACGGTGGAATATGCCGACAATGTCGCCCACTTCATCCCCTGCAATCCTGAGACGGCCCTTGTGAAGAACGCCGCGATGACGGTACTTCCCATCTCGCTTGTCCTCATGTTCATCGGTGGTGCCGGAAAGAGTGCAATGTTCCCCCTCCACATCTGGCTTCCCGATGCCATGGAAGGTCCTACGCCTGTCTCCGCCCTCATCCACGCTGCAACGATGGTTGTAGCCGGTGTATTCCAGATTGCACGTATGTTCCCCATCTGGATTGAGTACGCTCCCCAGAGTCTCTCCATCGTAGTATGGGTAGGTGCCTTCACCGCCTTCTATGCTGCCGCTGTAGCCTGCGCACAGAGCGACATCAAGCGCGTGCTTGCCTTCTCCACGATTTCGCAGATTGCCTTCATGATGGTGGCTCTCGGCGTATGCCTCCCCGGCCACGGCGAACACCTCAACCACAGCGGTCTGGGTTATATGGCAAGTATGTTCCACCTCTTCACCCATGCCATGTTCAAGGCCTGCCTCTTCCTTGGCGCCGGTTGCATCATCCATGCTGTCCACAGCAACGAGATGGCCCTGATGGGAGGTCTGCGCAAGTACATGCCTATCACCCACTGGACCTTCCTCATCAGCTGTCTTGCCATTGCAGGTATCCCCTTCTTCAGCGGCTTCAGCTCGAAGGACGAGATTGTCACAGCCTGCTTCCAGTACAGCCCCTGGTGCGGAGCCTGGATGACGATGGTGGCAGCCATGACGGCATTCTACATGTTCCGCCTTTACTACGGCATCTTCTGGGGTACAGAAAACAAGGAAGCCCATGCCCACCATACCCCGCATGAAGCTCCCTGGACCATGACGTTGCCCCTCGTAGTGCTGAGCGTCATCACAGTAGGTACGGGAGTAGTCACCACTCTCGGCGGATTCCTCCATTGGGAATGGGCAAGCTTCGGTAGCATTGTCAGCGCAAGCGGCATCCCCTACACCGTACACTTCGACCCCGTAGTTGCCAGTGTCAGCACAGTAGTTGCCGTATGCAGCATCCTCCTCGCCACCTGGATTTACAAGGACGAAAAGCAACCCATTGCCGACAAGATGTACGCTGCTGCTCCCCGTCTGCACCGCTGGGCCTACAAGCGTTTCTATATGGACGAGGTCTACCAGTTCGTTACCCACCGTATCATCTTTGCACGCGTCAGCCGTCCCATTGCCTGGTTCGACCGCCACGTCATCGACGGTTTCTTCGACTTCCTTGCCTGGGGCACGCACAAGACGAGCGCACTCATCAAGGGCTTCCAGAGCGGTTCCGTACAGACCTATGCCTTCTGGTTCTTCCTCGGTACGCTTCTCCTGCTCCTCATCATGCTGTTCTAACCATAGAATCATAACGACAATATGAATTTTCTCTCAATATTTGTTCTCATCCCCTTGCTGATGCTCTTCGGCCTGTGGGTGGCACGCAACCTCAACCAGGTGCGTGGCGTGATGGTGGCAGGCAGTACCGCTCTTCTGGCTCTTGCCGTATATCTCACGTATATTTTCATCGCCGACCGTCAGACGTGTGACGATCCCATGCTCTATACCGCCAGCTTCGACTGGTTCCCTGCCCTGAACATCAAGTACAGCGTCGGTGTCGACGGCATCTCCGTGGCCATGCTTCTGCTGAGTGCCATCATCGTCTTCACCGGAACCTTTGCCAGCTGGCAGCTGAAACCTCTGACCAAGGAATACTTCCTTTGGTTCACGCTTCTCTCGATGGGCGTATTCGGCTTTTTCATCAGCGTAGACATGTTCGCCATGTTCATGTTCTATGAAATCGCCCTTATCCCCATGTACCTCCTCATCGGCGTATGGGGTTCGGGCAAGAAGGAGTACTCTGCCATGAAGCTTACGCTGATGCTGATGGGAGGTTCCGCCTTCCTGATGTGCGGTATCTTCGGTATCTACTACGGCACCGGCGCTGCCACGATGAACATCATCGACATCGCCAACCACACCGGCGGTGCCCACGCCTTCGAGTCGGGCAGTCTCCAGAACCTCTGGTTCGTCTTCACCTTCGCAGGTTTCGGTGTCCTCGGTGCCATGTTCCCCTTCCACACCTGGTCGCCCGACGGTCATGCTTCCGCCCCCACGGCAGTTTCGATGCTCCACGCCGGCGTGCTCATGAAGCTCGGAGGCTACGGCTGCTTCCGCATTGCCATGTATCTGATGCCCGAAGCCGCCAATGAACTGGGATGGATATTCCTTATCCTCACCGGCATCTCCGTAGTTTACGGTGCCTTCAGCGCCTGCGTGCAGACCGACCTCAAGTATATCAACGCCTACTCTTCGGTAAGCCACTGCGGTCTGGTGCTCTTCGCCATCCTGATGATGAACCAGGTGGCCTGCACGGGAGCTATCCTTCAGATGCTTTCCCACGGTCTGATGACGGCCCTCTTCTTTGCCCTCATCGGTATGATCTATGGCCGTACCCACACCCGCGACGTCCGTGAGCTCGCCGGTCTGATGCGCATCATGCCTTTCCTCGCAGTATGCTACGTCATTGCCGGTCTTGCCAACCTCGGTCTTCCCGGTCTCTCGGGCTTCGTGGCCGAAATGACCATCTTCGTAGGCTCCTTCAGCAATGAAGGTGCATTCTACACCACCCTCACCATCATCGCCTGCACCTCCATCGTCATCACCGCAGTCTATATCCTCCGTCTTGTAGGAAAGATCCTCTACGGCGTATGTACGAACGAGCATCACCTTGCCCTCACCGACGCCACATGGGACGAACGCTTCAGCGTTGTCTGCCTCATCCTCAGCGTTGCAGGCCTCGGACTTGCTCCCTGGTGGGTAAGCGACATGATTGGCACGGGTGTTTCGCCCATCATCACCGTGATTGATTCTGCCAAGGAATTCCTTTATGTACCCTTCTAAACACGATATACCCAAATGGATTACAGTCAATTTTTGAATATGCAGGCCGAACTTTCGCTCCTGGCCGTGATCGTCATCCTCTTTGTGGCTGACCTCTTCATGTGTCCTGACGGCAAGAACGGCAAGGGTGTCTACAATACCTGTCTGCCCGTGGTGCTTCTCACCGTGCATACTCTGCTTAATCTCTGCCCGTTGTGTCATGAAGCCGGCGAAGCCTTCGGAGGCATGTATCAGCACACCCCGATGATGTCCATCGTCAAGAGCATCCTCTCCATCGGCACCGTCATCACCTTCCTGATGGCCCACAAGTGGCTGTCTCGCGAGGAAAACCTGGTCAAGCAGGGTGAGTTCTACCTCATCACCCTATTCACACTGCTTGGAATGTACTTCATGATTTCCAGCGGACACTTCCTCATGTTCTTCATCGGCCTCGAAACCGCCAGCATTCCTATGGCAGCCACCGTGGCCTTCGACAAGAACCGCTACGAGAGTGCCGAGGCAAGTGCCAAGTTCATCCTCCTCGCACTCTTCTCCGCTGCCCTCCTGCTCTTCGGCATCAGCCTCATCTATGGCGTTACCGGCACCCTCTACTTCGACGGTATCGGACAGGCAGTAAGCAACTGTGAAGGTTTCAATCCCGTCATGCTCCTCGGCATGCTCCTCTTCATCACCGGTATGGGCTTCAAGATTTCGCTCGTCCCCTTCCACCTCTGGACCGCCGACACCTATCAGGGTGCCCCCACCGTGGTGACGGGTTACCTCAGCGTCATCTCCAAGGGTAGCGCCGCCTTCGTGCTCTTCACCGTCCTCATCAAGGCTTTCGGAGCCGAAGGACTCGTGCAGGCATGGGACCAGGCATTCCTTTGGATAATCATCGCCTCCATCACCATTGCCAACCTCTTTGCCATCCGTCAGAACAATCTGAAGCGATTCATGGCATTCTCCGCCATCTCGCAGGCCGGTTACCTCGTACTCGGACTGATGGACGGAACGGCACAGGGTATGACGTCGCTGGTATTCTACCTCCTCGTCTATATGGTGGCCAACCTCGGAGCCTTTGCCGTTATCACCGTGGTAGAGGAGAATACCGGCGGCATCACCATCGACAGCTACAACGGTCTCTACAAGAGTAACCCGAAACTGTCGTTCCTCATGACGCTCTGCCTCTTCTCGCTCGCAGGTATTCCACCGTTCGCAGGCTTCTTCTCGAAGTTCTTCATCTTCATGGCAGCCTTCAACGCCGGATGGCACTGGCTGGTGCTCATCGCATTGATCAACACCGTCATCTCGCTCTACTACTACCTGCTCATCGTGAAGGCCATGTACATCATCCCCAACGACAATCCCCTCCCCGGATTCAAGGTTGACTGCTACAGCCGCACTGCCCTATTCCTCTGCGTAGCAGGCGTGGTGTTCCTCGGCATCTGCGGTATCGCCTACAACTTCATCGACGGTTTTGCCTACGGCCTTGACAACGTTGCCAAGTGCTGCATGGATGCCGTTGACTGCTGCTGCAGCCAGTCCTGCCACTGATATCACATATATTGAATAACGAAGTCCCCTCAGACATGCTACTGTCTGAGGGGACTTTTCTGTTGGCTCTACACCAACCGTCAGGCCGTCATCACCCCAATATACCTCCTCCATTAACTTCCGGAATGTGATCGTCGTCGTAATATCCCGCCGCCTCACGAAGTTTGTCGCGCATATAATCAAAGGCATTGCGGGGAGAAAGCACCTTGATGCCAGGACCGTAACTCATGAAGACAGAAAAGAGTTCGAAGTTGATGACTACCTTTATTCTGAACACACAGCTCCCGTCCTCGTTCTGTCGGACAAGGCACTGCGAGGGGTGCAGGGGTTTGGTGATGATGTACTTGCTCTGTTCGGGTGTAGCCCAGAAGGTGATGTTATGAGGTTTGTTGCCGATGTTTTTGCTTACACCGATTACATCGTCAAAGAAATGCTCGGAGTCGAAATTCCGATTGTCGCGGAAAGGCTTGTCACAGGGCTCTACACTGACAATGCGGTCGAGGGCAAGATTATAGAGCATGAAGCGCAACCCGCACGCCTTCCTCGAATGGAAAATCGTACGCTACCGCTATTTCCGGCCCATCATCTTCTTCGTCATCCTCTTCGAGGTCATCATGTCCGTGGAGCATGTGCTAGAGAGCATATACTACGAGGAGGTGATGCACTACTCCGACCTTACCTACGAAACCCTCAACCAGTGGTCGCTCATCGGGGCGTGGGCCGGTTGCCTCTTCTCGCTGGGATGGCTGAAGGTGATGACGTGGAGCCACTACAGCCTCATCGTCATCGGCATGTCGTCGCTCTGCATCTATTGCATCAGCTTCTATTTCCTTGTCCACCCCGACATCGGCTACTACCAGCTGGTTCCGCCCCTCATCTTCCGTGGTTTCGGCTACGCCATCCTCTGCATCACGTTCATGTGGGCACTGCACGAGGTGATGTCGTTCGAACATTTCTTCCAGGCGCTCTGCATCTTAAACTTCTTCCATATGTTCGGCGGCGGCAACATCGGTGCCGCACTGTTGGCACGTGGCATCGGACACTACATGGGCGACGGCTTTGCACGCTACAACGGCTACATCAATCTGGTGTCATTCAGTGCCTCGCCCTTCGACCTCGCACAGTATATGGAGGGCATGGTTGAGGGCCTGCTGGCACAGACCGTCAAGATTCTCTACGGATGGGTCATCTACGGCTGCCTGGCCTTCATCGCACTCTTCCTCCTTTGGGACCGTCCCGGCCGCAGGGTGAAGAAGATGCCCTCGTGGACCACCGTAGGCACGTGGACGCTAAACAGCGCACGGCGCATCGTCCGTCTGAAACGATAGGCTCCCCTCCCCCTTCCGCTCCCCATCCTGCTTCTGACAGGATGGGGAGTTTTTGTGTCCAAATGCCTGTGGTCCCCTACACTTTGCGGCTTTGGAATCAGCCAA
The DNA here is from genome assembly GCA_945833885.1 of uncultured Bacteroidales bacterium. Taxonomy (GTDB): domain Bacteria; phylum Bacteroidota; class Bacteroidia; order Bacteroidales; family Bacteroidaceae; genus Alloprevotella. Next base: position 2,189 of record CAMAFY010000066.1, on the reverse strand, counting down.
TTACAATGAGTGTGCAATATGTTCAAGGCTTCAAAATTAACATTCATTAACTGTTGCGAACCGTTCTGAAAGGCTCCGGGAAGGGCTTCGGAAGGCAACAGGCGGCAGACAGGTCGGAAATATCGCACACCCGGAACGGAAGTTTTCGGCAGGTTTTCCACCGGAAAAAGCAAAACATCGGACTTCTCTGACAGAAAGTTCCGATGTTTTGCCATAAAAGTACGGATGTTTGCCTCAAAGAAGTCCGATGTTTTTCAGCCTTTTCTGCGGCAAAAAATTATGTTTTTGCGGCGATTTCCGGCTAATTTCCCGTCTTTTCCACCCCATTTTGCGGAGCCGGGCACCGAAAAACCGGAAAAACGATGGTCAGAGTCCCCGAAAAGGTCGTCCATACTGCCGCACACGTTCTCAAACGGCAAGCGTATTTTGTCAAAATAATTGTAGATATTTAACCTTTGTTTGCATTTCTTCTCCCTGAATTTTCGCTATAAAAAGATGGAGTGTGCAATATTCCATAGGCTCATTTTAGAATTGCAATTCGTGCGCAAACTGCTAAAGCCTCCTCCCATTTTCTGCATCCATTCTTCCAAAAAATCAAAATTTGCACGCCCCATCGTGCAGTTTTTTGATAAAGTTGCACGCCCCATCGTGCAGTTTTTGCAAAATATTGCACGCTGCATCGTGCAATTTTGTAAATTTGCACCCAAACAACACCTGAAGAAATATGGAAGAACTGTATACTACCTACCGATTATTGCTTGACCGAACCCCATTGGATTTCCAGCGGTTCCTCCATGGCCGTATCAACTGGAAGAGTCGTTTAGTGGCCATCTTAGGGTCGCGTGGCGTGGGGAAGAGCACGCTAATGCTTCAGCACATCAAGCTGGAGGAGCGCATAGACGAGACGCTCTATGTCCTCGCCGACGATTTCTATTTCACCACCCATCGGCTCTACGATCTCGCCTTGGAATTCTATCAGCATGGCGGCAAGGCGCTCTTCATCGATGAAATACACAAGTATAAAGGTTGGAGCGTGGAGATTAAAAACATCTACGACAAGCTCCCCGACCTTCGCGTCGTCTATTCCGGCTCGTCAATCCTTGATTTGGAAAAAGGCGGTTCCGACTTGAGTCGCCGAAAATTGGAGTACCATTTGCCAGGACTTTCCTTCCGGGAGTATATCAATCTTTCACAGGGATGCAACCTTCCCGCTTATAGTTTCGAAGAAATCCTACAGGGTAAGGTGGATTACCCTTCGACATTGGAAAAGCCTTTGAAACTGTTTCGGCAATATGTGAGCGAAGGCTACTACCCCTTTTTCTTGGAAGGCGACTATCACCAACGTTTGCAGGGCATACTCAAACAAATCGTTGACGACGACATTCCCACCTTCGCCGAGATGACTTTTCCTTCGAGGGCCAAACTGCGGAAATTGCTCTACGTCCTGGCACAGTCTGTGCCGTTTAAGCCTAACTATTCCAAATTGGAGGCAGACCTTGGCATCAGTCGCAATGCTCTCCCCGATTTTATCGAATTTCTCGAAAAGGCAGGTCTCGTACAGTCCCTTCGTAATAAAGCGACAGGCATGAAGTTGCTGGAGAAGGTGGAGAAAATCTATCTGCAAAATCCCAATCTTGCCTATGCGCTCGGTGCGACGCCTCCCGATGTGGGCAGTGTGCGTGAAACCCTCTTTTTGGCGTGGCTGAAGCCGTTTCTCCCCGTCACGTCCTCACCCATTTCTGATTTCGAGGTCGAAGGTCGCACCTTTGAGATTGGAGGCAAGAACAAGGGTCGGCAACAACTGCATGATGCCGCTGAGGGCTATGTGGTGAAGGATGACATCGAATACGCCTTCCGGCAGACCATTCCGCTTTGGCACTTCGGATTCCTCTATTGATTGGCGGATATTTGCTGTTCGATAAACACTAAGACAACTCCAAACAGGGCTGGATACCATGCGTGGTATCCAGCCCTGTTTCTTTCTATCCTCCCAAAGTTCTCCCAGACAACAACAGATATTCAGTGGTGTGCAATAAATTAGGGATGCTCGTAAATTAGTCAAAATAAATCTAACGAATTGATTGTCAGTGTCATATAATTTTTGTGTCTTTGCATAAAACAACAAAAAATCCCACAAACTGCTGTGCAAGGCCTGTTTTGGGGGAAACGAAAAATAATCGTCATGGCAA
>CAMAFY010000065.1 GCA_945833885.1 uncultured Bacteroidales bacterium | reverse complement strand
CAATGCGCAAGAAGTCGTACGAGATAGGTCGGTGTTCCCGATGCGAACCAGTAGTCCGACATCTTCATTTTTGCAAAGCAATTCAGGATGCTGAACGGATTATAGACATCGCACAGCCGTTCGCTGAAATGGTAACCGTCGTAGCGTTCCTTGAGTTTCTCCACGGTCTCGTCGAAACTGAGGCGGAGATAGTCCGCCAATTCGTGGATGGACTCGTTGAAGACACTGAGAAGTTCGTCCGTGGTGACGCCACACAGGGTGTCATACCGCGAGTCAAGACTGATGTCGTCGGGCTGGTTGAAGCCGCTGAACACGCTCACCTGCGAGAATTTCGTCACACCCGTGAGGAAAACGAAGCGCAGATGCGGGTCGGCATCCTTGAAGACGCCGTAGAATCCTTTGAGGATTTCGCGGTTATGGTCCTCCAACCTCTTGGAATTTCCCGGCGATGTCTGCACGGTCTCTCCGGAATCGAGGACGTCGAGGATGGGTTTGTCGTACTCGTCAATCAACACTACGACCCTCCGCCCCGTCTTCTCGTGGGCGGCCTCGATGACACTTTGGAAGCGCAATGCCACATCCGTCACATTGGTGTCGGCTCCATAGATCTTCTCAAAATCCGAAACCGCCTTGTGGAGCACCTGTTCCAGGAATCCCGGAGTGCTGAATTTTCCCGTTCCGAAAGAGATGTGGAACACGGGATGTTCCGCCCATTCCTGCTCCAGGCTCTCGATGGCGAGCCCTTTGAACAGGTCTTTCTGCCCCAGAAAATAAGCCTTCAGGGTGGAAAGCAGCAGACTTTTTCCGAAACGCCGCGGACGGCTCAGGAAATAGACCGAACCTTCGTTGGCAAGCCTGTGGACAAGGGCGGTCTTATCCACGTAGACATAGCCTCCTTCTCTGATCTTATCGAAACTCTGTATGCCGATGGGGTACTTCATCTTATGGGGAATTTGGAAGAAATTTTATGGTGCTAAAAAGGTCGGAAACCGAAACTTTCTGCGAAATTACACAATATTATTTATACGCGCAAAAGATTGTCGCGTTTTCGCAAACCAAACGTAGAAAAAGGGGAAAACTGATGAAAATCCGCGGCAAGAGCACGGTTTGCGCAGAAGTTGTCGGCAGAGAAAAAAAAGACGATTGAAAAGAACACAAAGATATCCCACAGACAACGGGCATAGCGCCATGACATCTACACGAGAAGTCCGTTATCCCTTTATGGCACGAAGCATTTCCTTGATAGGAATTCCGCGACATTCAACCATCGCACCATACACCCGAATAGAAACATCGGAGGTTTCCCTCAAAAAGTACGGATGTTTTTGACACAAAGTTCCGATCTTTCTTCCGCAAAGTTCCGCACTTTCCGGTACCATCATCCAACGCTCCCTCTCACACTTCCCAATCGGACAATTCCGGTTTACAGAATCCCCATTCAGTTTCTTTCGGAAATATCATCGGAATGCTTTTAACCATTAGTCATTTATTCTTATAGAAAACAGAAAAAACATACACGGAAGGTACATCGAAATGCCTTAATAAAAACGTAAAAAAAAGGCGAGAGGAAACCAAAAATGTAGAACTCTAGAATCCAATCTAACGTTCAATAAAAAAAGGACAACAGGTGTCTGGCAGATGAAGGCGGCTTAATTGAAGATAAAGACTGGGAAAAGGTGTCTGAAAAGACGTATTCAAGGCTCCAAAACGCCATAAAAAAACGTTGCTTCCGGCAGCATTGTCGGAATTTGATCTGGACGATTGGCGTTTATTTTCCGGAGCCGGAATTCCAAATCATCTACCACTCCCAAAACAATTACGGAGCATTTCGCCCCACCCCCTTGTAAATTCACCTTATGAGGTGCGCATCATAACAATAAATTACGTATTTTTGCTATCCGAAATCCTGCACATTCCATATAGAGATACCCATAAAACGAAGTCTCTTTTTAGGTCTTCGAAGGAATCTCTTCCAAGATATGGGAACCGAATTTCCACATTTTCCCCAACGCTCTTCCCTGAAGTCGCAAACGTAAAACGGAAAAAAACTTCACCTCACCCCTCATAGCATCCCTCATGAACACCATGATTTCAACGAAAAAACACATACATACCTGTGCTGAATTGACGGAACTCATTGACCAAATCGGTTTCCTTCCCCTATTGAAAACCGGCATCGAAGGGTGGTCCGCCCAAGAACATGCCGGACCGGAATGCGGTTATCAGACGCTTCCCGACGGAGGTTGGGAATGGCCTTTGTGGGAATGGAAGGGGTCCGCCATCCAAGAAAGCGGTTGCGCATACGGCAAATTTCTATTGGGAAAGGCAGGATTCATCAGCAAAGAGTGGTGGCCGGACTTCTGCAACTGGCGCAGAAGCAGGTACCCGAAGCCCGATGAGAACAGCATCGAGGCAATGATTCTGGAGACGTTACAAGAGCATGGGAGCCTCATTGTCCGCAAACTCAGGGCGGCATGCGGCTTCAATGAATCCGCCATGCGGGGAAAATTCAACACATACCTCACACATTTGGAGACAGGATGCCACATCGTGACAGAAGACTTCGTCTATCCTCTCGACAAAAAAGGGAACCGGTACGGCTGGGGATGGGCTTTACTCACCACGCCCGAACGACTTTTCGGCCACGAAGCCTGCCATCCGCAACGGACACCGGAGGAATCCTACCAGCGTATGTCTGAACATTTCCATAAATTATTTCCGGATTCCGACGAATCACTTTGGGATTATATCCTGAAATAAGCAAGTCTCAGGTCATTCTTCCCCACCCTCCTTCCATCTGTTTCAAGACGGGCTCTTCTCCATTTTCCGGTGCATGAATTCCGTTTTTCCATCATTCTATCCGAAATGTCCGTTTTATACAAAGCATTTCCCCGTAAAAGGCGCTAATTTTGCACCATAAAAATTCTCGGAGGAAATGGAATTCCCTGACATTTTCTACAGATATCTGCCAGCAAAACGCCAGTCAGCGAGTCGGGGAACACAGAAGAATGTAGGAAAACCCATGGGGGAAAAGGGCTAAAAAAAGCAATGGACATAGCCATTTTCCACACCTTACAGACAGAACTTTCGCGATTTAGGAAATACATTTCAAAATTATCTACACATGACCATGGAAACCGACAGAATCATCCTGCGAAGATGGCAGGAAGACGACGCAAAGGCTCTCTTCAAGTATGCCTCAGATTCTGACGTGGGACCACGTGCGGGATGGCCGGCGCACAAATCTCAGGAAGAAAGTCTTCAAATCATCCGCACAGTTTTCAACAATGATTGCACATGGGCCATCGTGCTGAAAGAGACAAAAGAGCCCATCGGCGCCATAGGATATTTCACGAAAGAGACAAGCAACATCCGCATCGGCAAAAACGATTGCGAAGTAGGTTATTGGGTGGGAAAGGCCTTTTGGAACCAGGGCATCTGCACCGAGGCCCTCAAACTGCTGCTCGACCACTGCATTCAGGTGGAACATTTTGAAAACATCTGGGCAGACCACTTTACAGAGAACCCTGCATCGGGGCGGGTTATGGAGAAATGCGGGTTCCACGATACCGGAGAAATCAACAGATGCAGCCAACTTCTCGGTGGAGACAAGGACATGGTCCGCATCTATAAAAGACAGGGATTTCGTCAGCAAACATAGAGCAACCCGTCCACACTTCCCGAAACCGCAGACAGCAGACACGGCATTCCATTAAATCATCGTCCGTGATTTTCCGTCCAGGCATCTACTCCTTTCAAGAAAAAAATGACAGCGGGCTAAAGAAAGTACAACATCCACACCGTTAAAACAATGAAAGAAACAGTCAACCCTATGGAGACTTCCCGCAGCGAAGCCTTCAAACTTTGGATGTCTTCACCCATGCCTATGGTGACGTTGGTGAAGACCATTGACGTAACACGCGCCGTAAAATTCTGCAGGAAACACAACATGAGTTTCAATATGGTCCTGTGCTGGTGCATAGGGAAAGCGGCAAGCGGGATTGACGAATTCTACATGCTTCCCGGCAATGACTGCATGTATCGGTTCGATGAACTGGCAGTCGGACCGGTGGTGGTAAACAAAAAAGGCGGAATCAACTATTGCGACATTCCCTATGACAAAAGTCTGCAACAGTTTGAGGCGAACTATCAGGAGATTACTGCCAGAGCATCGGCCCAGTGCTCCAACCTTTGTCTTGACGATCAACTGATGGTTATCGGCACGTCTGCCATGATTCAGACAGAACTTGACTGCATTGTGAACCAATATGCAAAGGGGTTCAACAATCCTATGGTCATGTGGGGCCGCTATCGCAAAGGATGGTTCCGTACCACTTTGCCCATCTCGTTCCAGTTCCACCACGTACAATTGGATGGCGGACAAGGGGCTTTGTTTCTGGAAATGTTGCAAAAGACAATCCGCGAATTGGAATAATGCGACCGCAATCACCCGTTCTCTCACGTACATCCATTTCCGCTCGATTCGTGATTAAGGCGGCAAGAGCCCAAAATGATTTGATGGAAAAGCACACATCTTCAAAGATTGAGGACATCTTCAAGGAATAAGGATATTCAAAGGTAATGCAATGAAAAGATTACTGCTCTGAAACTTTATACAAACATTCCCTGTTGAAATCCGGCAATAGCCAACATATACCCACCCCATAATAAGGCGCCAACGTGTTGTATATCAACAAAAACAACTCATTAGTGTCCCGACAAAATTGAGACGGGCTAAACAATTTTTCAAATAGTCCCAGAATTAGAGGGCATTTAGTTTTCTCACATCATTGAAATTAGTTTTGCCGAACAGGTCATGCAAGTGGGGGGGGCAGTCAATGATATGCTGAGAATTTGCAAGATTTCATTGGTCGAGCGTTTCAACTTCATATCAAATTGGACGATAGCCACAAGACAGTATGAGATAACAGCCACACTGATTTATTTGTATGCGAATAGCATCCTTACAGGCTTTGCCCATCGTGTGAGGATCACCTCGCGAGTTCCGCTCAGCATTCCCTGGATGATGCCGGCCTTCCACTCCTTGGCGCCTACGCTGTCCTTGGCCTTCTCGGCCTTGTATCCGCTTGTCAACTCGCTTTGTGGAACTTCCATTTCCACCACTACCAGGTTGTCACGGCTCTGCGCCTCGCTGAACTGGTCGTTGAGCATCGTCGTGGAGGTATGGATATAGGGGTTGTAGGCCACACCTCCTGTAGTCTTGCCGTTGTCCTTCTTCAGGTCGTAATACCATCCGTCGCCCTTTTTGTAGGCTTTGTCCGGTGATTCCTCCGCCTCTTCCCACTTACCAAGTTCCGAAGGATTGCGCAACTTCTTGCTGCCCATCTCCTTCGACGACATCGGTGGATACAGGTTGCCGTCTATCAGCGCCATCGAACGGTACGTCGTTACGCTCGGCTGACCTTCCAGGAATTCTATCGTATCCTCGTCCTCAACTGTCCTGTAAAGGTCGTAGTCTTCTGTAGATTCTGACGCTTCAGAAGAAATATTTTCATTTTTCTCTTCCGGAAGTTTTGGATTCTCGAAATCTTCCACTACCTTTGCGGCAGAATTAAGTCTTTGACTGTCTTGTGCCTCCGCGATTAGTGCGGAAATGCGTAGATAGCCAAGGGCTTTTTCTTTGTTTATATAGGTAGCAAAACCATTGTTAATCCAATCAACAATGTTTGACTTTCCTTTGCCGAACACCGAGGTGACAATGTTTATCTCTGCATCACTACCCTTACCCCATTCTAACGACACAAGTATATTGCCTTGTGAAGTAATCAATTCAGTAAGCACAGCACGATTCCTCTCATTGCCGTAATTGTTGAATACGGCAATAGGATTATTGATAGCCATAGGGAGGTCTTTGACATCTGATGCCTCAAAGCCGTGTTTACGTATCTTTTTCATCAGTTTGTTTCCGTAAAGACGGATAGGCATGTCAGATATGCCGGAAGAACGGAGTATCATTCCAGGGCGACCTATATTCAGAATAACGCTCTGTGCATTCTCTTCTGTCAAGCCTCCAAGTTCCTCATTGAACCGCTCGTTCACCTCCTCCAACGTCATGTCAGAAGGACTATACGATGCACCATTCTCTCCATCTTTCTGATACCTAATATCAGGATTATTCGGGTCAAACGTTCCGATATTTTCCGTAGCGCTCTTTATCTGAGTTGGCTCAAATGCAACAACCATCCTTGTCGTTCCATCATCAATGATTATCCCATCATTGCCTTCACTTTCGTCAAGCAACAATGACTGGTAGTTGTCCCAAAACTCAATGGCATCATTATTCTTAAACACATCTCTTCCAAGACCGTTCTTCAGGCACCATTTCGAATCAACAATCAAAGGGTTGCGCAAAGAGATGAATGTATCGATAACCTTCCCTTTTCTGCTACTGTCAAATTCAGATGAAGCATAGTCGTGTGCTATATTTCTAGAACTCGTGAAGAAGAATCCTTTTTCATCATAGGAATAACGTGAACCTACCATTTCAGGGTCGAACTTTGTCAGTTCTTTTGCAAGGGTACCATGATAAACAACCAAAGGCTCACCATTCTCATCCACAACTTTTGAAGAATTTTCCTTGTCGTTTTCCCAATCCCCAAACCATTTCTTGAAAGCCTTTGTCCTAACCTGTACCCATTGTCTTGGGGTCAGATTCGACTTCTTGCCGTTCGGGGCTTTCATGTATGTGCCGTCTGCCTTAGCACGCGCGACAATCTCTGCCTCCTCGCTGTTGGAAGCATACCTCAAATCATCTTTCTTCGGCTTATACCCACCTTCTTCAAGGCGTCGCTGCACATCCTCGAGCATGGCAAGACCACGTTCGAACCTTGCGCGGTGTCCATCAGTCATGGGGACATTTGCAAGCACGTCGCGGTAGTTCGTGATGGACTGCTCCACCTCTTGCGCATACTCGCGCAGTGGCATGTCTATCTCCACATCCTTCTCCCTTTCGGTGTGCCATACGCCGAAGTCCTTGATGTTAGACTTCGCAATGCGCATCTCAGTGCGCTGCCTTCCGAAATTTCCGTCGAGTGCCCAGTAGCATGATGCCGTAGGACCCCAATGGTCCGACATGCGGTAGATGTCGCCGGTCTCATGGTCCACCAGGTACTCGCTGTTGCTCAACGGACTCTTCTTGTGTTCGTACTTCCCGGATTTCTTCATCTCCTCCCACGTTCCCTTTACGTCGTCAGTGGGAACGGTCTTGAAGTCCGTACGCGTGCTGAGGAAGTAGTCCTCGGTGGTAGGAGTCGGGAACACCGTGCGGTATTTCTCCGTAGGATATTCCAGGAACGCATCAAGGTATTTCTTCGCACGGTTCAGCCTTGTCTCGCCAACCCACTGCCTGTAGTGCTTCTCGGTGTCGTGCTTCTCGTCGTTCAGGTCTATCCTGCTGTTTGGCTTTTGCCAGTTCGGCTTCATCTCTCCCGGCTTCTCCCGGTTCAGCATGTCCCTCAGCACGCAGTCGGCAACGTCCTCAGCGCTGGTGTAGCGGAGTCCGAGCATACGCGCCACACTGCGCCAGAACCTGTTCAGCGCAGCACGTACATTGTTTATTGCCATTACAGCAGCAGCCTTCTCCGTGATGCCGGAATTAGACTTCAGCACATCGTCCATCTCCCGGCGCAGACGCTCTGCACCTCTGCGGCCGCTGTACTGCGCCAGCACCTCGTCGGCAATCTCGTCGTCGGTCTTCAGTTCCGGATACGTCCGTACCACCTCGTCCCAAACATCGGTGCCCTTCATCAGTTCCACCACGTTCTTCCACTCCTTCGGTTTGCGCTCGCGGAGTACGGTGGCCCACAGATGGGTGTATTCGTGGATGGGGGTATCGGCATTCACCATACGCGGGTCAATATACACCTTCCCGTTTACCGTGAATCCGTAGGCGTTGCCATCTGCAGTGCGGAAGAAACGGATATTGTCTTCATTCACCTCCTGACGTTCTGCCAGTCCTGTCGTGTCTTTGAATTCGCCGCTGTACAGTGCCTGCTGTATAGACCGCACAATATCTGCCAAAGGCTTACCTTCTGCACGTCTCAACTTGATGGCATCATAGTAGTATTCCACGATATGAGCCTTGCCGTCATTTGTAATACCCTCATTTCTCTTCGGCGATACCACGATACTTATGCCGTCCAACTCACCGCGATTGTCAAAGTTTGACACCGTGGCATTGTGGTCTGCGAGCCGTATCGTGACTATCTTTCCATTAACAGTTTCGAAAGTTGCGTATTCACTTTTGCTGCCTTTGCGCGTTGCACCCAATGCTTTGGCGACATCTCCGATAAAAGTATTTATACGATTTGAAATATTTTTGTACTTTTCGATTGTACTTTCAAGTTCTTTTAGTACATTTGCACCATCAGCACTTGAAACGACAGTAGGTTGATCTTCCACATCATGCGAAAGGGACACGGTTTCAAGTGCTCTTTTTTTTGCCATCAACTTAGCATCCCCATTCGCCTCATCCATCACCCTCTGCCCTTCCTCGACATCCGTTACGACATCTATTCCGGCAGAGGTGAGCACATCGTTCAGCGCGTCACGCAGGGCACGCTCAGCCTCTGTAGCATCTGATGCGGAAGATCCGGCCTTCTGTTTGCGAAGGCTCGCACGTTGCTCGTCGGACTTCTCCGATGCCTCCTAAGCGTCGTTTTCGGCATTTTCAGCACCTTTCTGCTGGTTTTCAGAAACTTTTTCCGTATTATTTTTGTCGGAAACGGAGGATTCGCTATCTTTGTCGGCAGAAACGGTTGGCTCACCGTTGGGTTTTGCTGATGTAATGCCACTATCTTCATCAGTAGAAAGCGAAGAGCCATCTGAAATGGCATTATTCGGTTGCTGAGGTTCGGTCTTGGCGACCGTTTCTTTTTTATTTGAATATCCTTTACGGAATATGCCTGCACTATTTACGTTCCAATAAGAGCCGTCACGCGACATCTCTATATACAAAGTGTTATCGTGTTTGTCTTGAACTTGTATCAAGTAGGTTGTGCTACCATTCTTGCGTCTATTACCAACACGTATGTTATCTTCGTCGTAGTTTTGTGCGACAAATTCAACAAATTCTTTTACAGAAGAGAAACCTGCATTCCTTATCTGTTTTCCATGATTATCCTCAATATGAGCAAGTCCATATCCTTTCCCATCACTATTTTGAAAACCAACGCTTAAACGAATTGGAGCAGGCTGCAAACCACTTTCTTCCCTTATTTCACCAAAATTGGTTGTTCCATTTGATGCTTTTATAAATGGTAAACCATTCTCATCCATCTCTTGAGCATTCCCGGCATCAACACCAAGACTTTTCCTCCTCAATGATGCCCTCTGCTCTCCGGCATCAACAGCATTGCCGACATCAGTCTGCCCCATGTTCTGTGCGTCAGTCCCGGTACCAACAGGTGCGGTGCCATTGGTGGCATCCTGCGCAGGTGCCATTCTGGGTTCAGTCTCCTGCCCGGCATTCTTCACTCCTTCCCAATAGTCCACATTCCTCTGTGCCTCGTCCATCTGCTGCTGCCATGCAGCCTTCTCGGAAAGGAACTGGGTGAGTGTTTTGCCTTTCTCCATCTTAGGCTTGCTGCCCTTCGCCTTTTCGAGTTCTTCTCGCGCCTGTTCGGCATTGTTCCCAACGTAGGC
>CAMAFY010000064.1 GCA_945833885.1 uncultured Bacteroidales bacterium | reverse complement strand
ATGCTGCCGATAAGAGATTAACGCTTGCTGAACTGGAAGCGACGGCGTGCCTTGGGACGTCCGGGCTTTTTACGTTCTACCTCGCGGCTGTCGCGGGTAACGAATCCTTCTGCGCGGAGGGCCTTCTTGTCTTCTGCGTTGATTTTAACGAGAGCGCGTGCGATGGCGAGACGGAGAGCCTGGCTCTGTCCGGTGAAACCACCGCCCTGAAGGTTAACCTTGATGTCGTACTTTTCAGCCACTTCGAGGAGGTTGAGGGGCTGCTTAACGACAAACTGAAGGATGCTGGAGGGGAAGTATTCGGTAAGGTCACGCTTGTTGATAGTGATCTTACCAGTACCTTCGGTAACGAAGATGCGGGCAACGGCGCTCTTGCGACGGCCCAGTGCGTTGATCATTTCCATAGTGTGCTTACTGAATTACTTGAGGGTGTTGATATCAATGACTTTGGGCTGCTGTGCTTCGTGCTTGTGTTCTGTGCCGGTATACACGTAGAGGTTACCGAGAAGTTTTGCACCGAGGCGGTTCTTGGGAAGCATTCCCTTGACAACACGACGCATGAGTTTGTCAGCGCCATTGGGTTTTGCGAGGATGCTGGCGGGAGTGTGCTCACGCTGTCCACCGGGATAGCCGGTATAAGTGTAGTACACGCGCTCGGTCATCTTCTTGCCGGTAAGGATAAACTTGTCGGCATTGATAATGATTACGTTGTCACCGCAATCTACATGAGGGGTGTAATTGGGCTTGTACTTGCCGCGAAGCAGTTTTGCCACCTTGCTGGCGAGACGGCCAAGTACCTGATCCTTAGCGTCAACCACGATCCATTCCTTCTGAACGGTCGCAGCATTGGCAGAAATGGTCTTGTAACTTAAAGTGTCCATTCTTGGGTTTTGAAGTTTTTGTAGTTACTAAAAAGTTGAATAATATCGTCGGAGCGATTCCCTAACCACCGTTTCAGGCCAAGAGATAACGGCTATTAACACGCTCCAGGGGCATCTTTTAAATGGATGCCTTGATAATAATCGGCGTGCAAAAGTACTCATATTTTTGCTGTGGACAAATGTTTTGCAACAATATTTCGCATGTCAAGAGGATTATTTGCTATCATTGGCAACTGAAAAAGGCAATCATTCGCGTTTTTTTGCAGAAAATTTACGAAAGATTTGCTGAATTTTGAAGATAGTCGTACTTTTGCGAACAGAAAAAAATGCGGAAAAACCAGCATGGCAACTCGGACAACGATTTGTCCGGTGCCTGTTGCCGTGTCTGCATTCCCCACGGCCTTCATCACGTCCGCAGCGGGGATGCCGCCAGAAACGACTGGCCGGACCACCGCCATCTCCGGGGATTCGCAACCCGGCCATGCCGTTCCGGAATCCGCTGTCACCATTATCCGACGCGCCATATCCGGCACCCGCGACATACGCCTGCAGATGACAGGCTGGAAAAGTGCGGAGAAACACGAAAGAAAGTGCGGATGTTTCAGGCGGAAAGTACGGAGGTTTGGGACGGAAACTACGGAGGTTTGGGACGGGAAGTTCCGCACATTTAATATCAGGTCTTGAAGGACGGTATGCTCCGCCCGGAACAAATCCGTCAAGACCGCCCCGAAACAGCAAAACCACTCCGCCATACGGCGGAAAAAAAGGCGTCAGCCAATAGAAAACCCAACATACAAATCAAAAATTCTCTAACGTTTTATGACAAGTTACAAAGAACTGGGTCTTGTGAACACCCGTGAGATGTTCAAGAAGGCCGTTGCAGGTGGTTACGCCATCCCCGCTTTCAACTTCAACACTATGGAGCAGATGCAGGCTATCGTGCAGGCTGCTGTTGAGACCAAGTCTCCCGTCATCATGCAGGTTTCCAAGGGTGCCCGTGCCTACGCTAACGGAACTATCCTCCGCTATATGGCTCAGGGTGCGGTAGAGTATGCAAAGGAACTCGGCTGCGAGAAGCCCGAAATCGTACTCCATCTTGACCATGGAGACAGTTTCGAGATCTGCAAGGAGTGCATCGACAACGGATTCTCCAGCGTCATGATTGACGGTTCTCACCTCCCCTTTGAGGAGAATATCGCCCTCGCAAAGAAGGTTGTTGACTACGCACATCAGTATGATGTTACCGTAGAGGCCGAACTTGGCGTGCTCGCCGGCGTAGAGGACGAGGTTTCTGCAGCAGAATCTCACTACACCCAGCCCGAAGAAGTTATCGAGTTTGCCACACGCACCGGTTGCGACAGCCTCGCTATTTCTATCGGTACCAGCCACGGTGCATACAAGTTCACTCCCGCACAGTGCACCAAGGATCCCAAGACTGGTCTCCTCGTTCCTCCCCCACTCGCTTTCGACATCCTCGCAGAAATCGAGAAGAAACTCCCCGGATTCCCCATCGTTCTCCACGGTTCTTCTTCCGTTCCTCAGGAAGAGGTGGCTACCATCAACAAGTTTGGCGGTGCACTTCCCAACGCTATCGGTATTCCCGAGGAGCAACTCCGCAAGGCTGCCAAGAGCGCTGTATGCAAGATCAACATCGACTCCGACTCTCGTCTCGCCATGACCGCTGCCATTCGTCAGCACTTCGCAGAGCATCCTGACCACTTCGACCCCCGTCAGTACCTCAAGCCTGCTCGCGAGAACATGAAGAAGATGTACATTCACAAGATTGTTGAGGTTCTCGGTTCAAACGGTCACCTCGGCTAATCTAACTTTCTGGCAATAAGGTCTGCGGACTTTTTTGCCTATTTTGCAACAAAACGACATCCCCTGCTGAAGGCTTTGCGCCGTCGGCAGGGGATTTTTCATTGGGAAACACCAACAATCCATGACGTGAAATGAAAGCCGCTCCTGCTCCCCTTACCCAAAGAGCGAAAAGGAAAGCGGAATGCACGTATGTCAGGACTGCGGAAAGGCTATGGACAAATGCCGGGAAAAGGCAACAAGATGACCAAACGCTACCCGAAACATTGCAACAATGATTACGGCAGGAATCTACAGCACCTTCCCTAAATCTTTATGAATATCCGGGAACGATACAGGGCAAGGAGGATGAAGAAGAGGATGAGGAAGTTGCCAAAGGTCAGCAGAACGGCATAATACTCCCCAAGATACTGTTCGAAACCATAGCACAGCGAGGCGACAATGCTGCGAAAGTTCACTACTTCACCCAACATATATGCCACGATGGAGTTCATGCCGTAAATCTTCAGCCAGTCAAAAGGTCGATGAATGCCGCAGACGTCAATCAAGGCATAGAAGACTGCCATGAGAACCATGCAGTATCCGCCCGAAAGCAGCGTCATGCTCGTCGACCATATCCGCTTGTTGACGGGAATGACGGGGTCAAGGAGAAGCGATGCCACCACCAGTACCGCGCCGATTGCCAACAGAACGGCGGCAGTGTGCAGGCTGGGGACCTTTGCCATGCGGATGATTTCGCCGGTGAAGACGCCCAACATGACGGTAACGCCAAAGTTCAGGCTGGGAAGTATCCAGGCGTATGTCGGATCGCCTTGGAAATGCCCCATCACCATGGCGTCGATGCGGCTGGAAAGATTGCCTTCGAGGCTGAAATCTCCGCAGATGAGCATCGGAACTGCGTAGGCAAGCAGCAGAACTGCCGTTGTCACAATCTGACCACGGAGAGAAAAATGCAGCAATATCGCAGCGGCTATGACATACCCCACGGCAATGGCCTGCAAAGTGTTGACATAAATCTTCAATGCACTGACATCCAGCCACAGAACATTGCCCTGCACCACCATGCCAAGGGAAAAAAGAATGACGAAACGCCGCAGAATCTTACGATAGGCCTGCGACAGCGGAAGTTCGCGCCGAACATAACGCGAAAGGGCAAAGGGCATGGAGGCACCACTCATGAAGAGAAACAGCGGCATCACCAGATCCCAGAACCGGAAACCGTCCCACACCTCATGGTCGAAATGGTAAAGGACGGCATGGGCTGCCGGGGTATCCAACTGATGAAGCAGTGCCCACAGCACGGGTTGAAGGAAAACAAGGAGGAAAAGGTCGAAGCCACGCAAGACATCAAGCGAGGCCAAACGTTGGGATTTGCTCATAATAATTTAAGGGATATACGAATGTGCTGAAAACGTTTCTGATTCTCTTCAACGGGATATGCCGTGAATGAACGTCGGTTTGTCCATAGGGGCTAATGACGGATGCCACAAAAGAGGATTCTTTTAATTGGATTTTGGTGATTTTAGGGCTACTGTCTCGAGATGATTCTGCGCTGGTAATTCATCCAGGGTTTGCAAGTTCCCGAACCCGTCATTTGGGTTTGCAGTCTGTATCGGCGTCAATCCAAACCAAGGGTCTGGAACGTTCCTACCGCAATCATCGGAACGCTATGACTGCAACATCGGAACGTAACGATGGTAAGTGCGGATGTCTGCATGGCAGAGTACGGAACTTTCCTTCTCAAACATCGGAACTTCCCGCATGAAAGTGCCGCACTTTCTGATGTAAACATCGGAACTTAATGGTGGAAACATCGGAGGTCTGTCACTCCGAACTTTTTGAAATGAAAAAAAACAATCTCCTCTCTCCCAGAGTTTTTTTCTCGATTTTTTCCTACACATCCTACACTTTTAGGGGAAATCATCAGTCTGTATTACAGATTTTTAGGTGTAAGATGGCGTGAAGGATGGGGTTTGGAGTGTAGGATAATCCTACATTTCGGGCAAAAACGCACGGAAACGGGAAGGCAAAATCCTTCATCATTTTTCATTTTTCGCATCAAAAACGCTAAAATGATGAAGAAAAACGGCAAAAAAACGCGTTGTAACGAAGAATTAAAATGTTGTATATCAATCTTTTAAGATTGAAATCACTCCTTTATTTTACAATCGTCTTTTAATCCATCTTTTGCAGTTTACGAACGTTCTTTATAGAATTTCGTCCCGTTATCCCGTTGGCTTTCAAGGATTTAGATAAATTATATAATCCGAACGACAAGACTATGGAAAAGAACGTGCTATCGTCCTGAAAATGTCTTCTTGCAGAAGCCGACTGAAAGCCTGGACTAAAAATTTCCGCCGACAGGATATTGGAATATCCTTTGTCCACCGACTTCCGCCCGTGGAACACCACAAAAAAAATGATACACGGGTACGGCGGTCCGGAAGTAACAAACATCCAACCGTTTTCCCCGTGTATCCTTCATCTTCAGTATTGTCGTTCAGGAGAGAAATCTGCAGGAAGAATGCAGAAAACATCTGATTTCCCGCACATTTCTCTCAGAGAATCACTTCATGACCTTACGGCCATTTTCTACATAAACGCCATTGGCGGCAGGCTTTTCCACGCGACGTCCGCTGAGGTCGTAGCAGACTTTTCCGTCCTTCTCTGCGAGAGTGGAGTCGATGCCTGTGCCTTCATCGATAATGTTCAGCGTAGCATCCAGAATCACACCACCGTTGGCAAGAATACCATTGGCGCCAGTGCAGGTGCCGTCAAGCGCCTTCTGACCACCGGGATCGACGCTGTTCCAGTCGACTTTGAAGCGGATCCGATAGGTGCCGGGGGCATCGGGAGCGACGAACGAAGGCGGATTCAACACGTTACGGCCGTCACCGCTGATGGAGGAACCCACGGAATTCACACCGGAACTGTCGTTGTTGAAGTCACCGCTGTAGAAACTGAAGGTGAAAAGTTCCGAACCTGTCTGGTCGGTGCTACCCTCAAAGAAACTGAACTGTTTGTCCTGATCGACATCAATGTAGACATAACCGTGCATCCAGACGCCCTGATAGTCGAAAGTTGCCGTGAGGATGCTTTTGGGAGCACAGGTGAACACGGCGTTCTCATCGGCAGAAAGGTCGACATAGGGCTTACGGCTGCCGGCGGAAACACTTTGGGTATCCTCGCCATTTACGGTAAGCGACACTTCGTTCAGGTAACGGTCGGTACGGACAGCATCAGCATTCCTGTCGAAATTGATGGCATAATCTTCCACAACTGGCTCAGGCTCGTTGCCATCCACAACCTTTACCTCAATGCTCTTCGACACTTCCGAGCCATCGGTGGCCTCAACGGTAATCAAAACTGTGCCGGCCTTCAGACCTTTTACAAGTCCTCCGGATACGGTTGCCACTGTTTCGTCGGCGCTACTCCAAAACAATGCGGGGAAAGTGGCAGCGGCGGGAGTAGCCTCAGCACGTACCACCATCGTTTTTCCCACCGTCACTTCTGCTGCTTCGTTCTCGGGAGTGAGGGTGATATTACTGACATTTACAACAGCAGTCGAGGCATCAACACCATCAAAACTGAAGACACTGCTTCCAGGAAGCGTCACTTCGAGGGTAGCATCCACGTCGATGGCCACGCCTTCGTCAAATCCGGGGAGAGCATCCTGCTCACCGAACGACTTGCGGAACAGAATCTGGCCGGTGATATTGGCGGGAATGTTCAGCGCTTCGCGGAGGGTGAAGGTGTAAGACTTGCTGTTATTGCCTCCATTTCGCAACGTCAGCACTGATTTTGTGCCGTTCCAGGCGGCCCAACCGTAGATGTCGGTGGTAGAACCGTTCCAGGGATTTCCGCCAACCCAGTGAGCATCGGGGAGAACATCGGCATTTCGCTTCTGCCATTGGATACATTCTGCAAGATCAGCCCAAAGTTTTCCATCATTGATGTTGTTCATCAAGGCATAATCATTGTAGAGTTCCACCATTCCTGAGCCACATGCGAAGGCACAACGCAACTCACGGCGGCAAGCCTCATAGGACATGTTCTTGCTGACGTCGCCATAACTGGTCAGAATGAAGCCATGCGTCATCAAGGTGTTGATAGGACAGATGGGAGAGTTCGAAACATAATTCTGATAAACCAGACGATCGCGATAGGTAATCCAGTTCTCTCTGTCGATACTGTTGTTGCCGGCAATGCCATAGTCGGCTTCCTGACGCCATGTGGCATCGGTGTAGTGGTACCAGAAGGGGCTTGCCCAGGTTCCTACTGTGGTATTGAAGAAGATATCGCGCTTGAGTTCTTCACGGACATAACGCTCGAGTCGGATAATACCCTCAGCATCCTCGTTTCCAACATCGCCCGACTTGGGACCGGTTGCACTGAAGAGGTCGGAGATACCATCGAACTTGAAGAAGCGGAAGTCGCCCTGATTCTTCGTAAGGTTCTCGGCAGCAGTCTTGAAAGTAGCGTAATAGGCGGGGTTGGAAAGCACCATTCCCCCCTTGTCAGACCAATAATTGCGACGATAATTGCCGCTTGTGCCATAACCACCCACGGGACCGAGCCATGCACCTACGCCTGCTCCCATCTCCTGAGCCAGGCTTGCCATGTCGCGCATCTCGTTGGGGAAGCCGTCATGGAACGTCCATGTACCGTAATTGTCCCAACCATCGTCAATGACAAAACTGTTCGGGCCTACGCCATAACGGTCGTAGAAGTCGGTTTTCCAATGGTTCAGCACATTAAGTACCTGATCCGCGTTCATGTTCTTCGTAGGATCAGTCGCATTGTTGCGGTCAATGTTCAGTTCATACCAGGAAATGTATACTGGATTGGCGCGCCAAGGCACTGCACGCTCGCGCTCCGAGTAGGCAAGGAACGAACGACGTTTCTGCGTACGATGGATATTGGAGTCGGTTTGGCTGCCGTCCTGGGCAACAAGTCCGACAACGCTGGAGATTTTCCAGGTCTCACCGGCGGGAAGTGTGGTGTTGCGGCTCCAAAGTCCCTGCATAACCAGCACGTCAGTGTTCACGGTAGCGCCTTCTTTTGCGTTGTAGACTTCAAGCGTAAGCGTACTTGTGGCATTCAAAGTCTCGGTAATGGTCTCTACCATCGTGCGGACAGTGAAGGTGCCATCGTAGGGAGCATAGAAAGTAAACGTATTGTTTTCCTGGGCATTGCCGGAATATCCTTTATGATAATCGCTGGCTACAACATCACCAGAGCCTTCAAGGAGGTCAGCACCTGCGAAGTTCAGGCGATGAGCACCTGCAACATACTTCACGGTTACAACCACTTTCTGGCCTTCCTTCAAAGTTACGTCCTGCACCTTATAGGCAAGGATATTGGGATAACCTGCACCCGTAACCTCTGTTACGCGTCCGGGAACTTCGCTTGCAGGGAGTTCCTGCCAGGAAGCGACCTCAAGATTGTAGGTATCGGTCGAAGCCTTTTCCCAAACGTTTTCGGTATCCGTCACTTCGCCTACGGTGTTGTAGCCCACAGGATTCTCCAGACCGGCGAAAATCTTGTTGCTCAGCAGCACGGCACCGCGGGTATTTCCCACAACAGCGGGGGAAGAACCGGCGGCTTTGGTATCAACATTATATATCATAGGAATGACGTTGTACATGTCTACATCATCAGTTCCCGTAAGTTCCATCTCTGTTCTGAGATAATGACTGCCGTCGCGAAGGACTGCCTTCCAGACAATTTCAAGGCGGGCTCCCTCATAAGCATACTCGTAATGTGCAACAAGTGCCTTTCCGGCATAGTGTTCCGCACCACCGACAGCGTCAGCATCTGCTTCAAGGTCAAGGGTTTCAACGTTCGTCAACGTCATTGACGAGGCTGGAACATTCTTTCCGTTACCGAAAGCGACGGTGAAAGGTTCGGTACCGGGCAGGAGATTCATTGCTCCCCCTCCCCCGAAAAACAGTCTGTTTTCGGCTTTTACGAACGATGCAGCCAGCACACGATTACTGAAAGTATAGACATCGCCGCTCTGAGTCAGCACGGCATTGCCGACAGCAGTCTGCTGAGCGGGGTAAAGAACAGGCAACTGATAGACGTCAACGGCGGGTTGTTCGGGTACGGTAGCGTAGACAACCAGAATGGTTTCTGCGACATCGTCAACGGAAACCACCACAAACTGGCCTTCACGCTCGGGAGCCTTCACATCGCTGCTCTTGAGTGCTCCGTCGCTTTTGCAGGTTTCTCCATTACCATACTCCCTACCGTTGATGACAACCTTTACACCATCAGGAACGGTCACGGTGTATTCATAATCATTTATCTCAACTTCCGAGAACGTCCAGCGGCTTCCGCCATCATTTGCTCCGGAGTCTTGCCACAGACCAAGGGTGATTGTGCCGTCAAGTGGGTTGGAAGCACCGATGCCCTGGAACCAATTCAGGTACTTATCTACGCCTCCTTTAGTGGTATAAGGCTGGATTTCCCAGAAATCACCGGAATAATTTGTGACTTTAAAATAGCAATCGTCAGACTTTGTTTCGGTAAGTTTTACGAAACCTGTACCGTTGCTGTAGCCCGATGCCACATTATACGAAAGCCATTTCTGCTCTTTATAACTGTAAATGTAGTAGGCACCGGATTTTCCGCTTACCTCGTAGAAGGCAAACTGGCCATAATTGGCTTCTGTTTGCGTAGGAGCAGTTACGGCATTGGCGTAGTAACCATTGCCGCTCACCATGGTGTAGAGATGTTCCGGACGCCCATCGACAGGAGATGTCGTCGAAACCTCTACCTGAGCCGCAAAAACCTGCAGCACAGAGACCAGAATAAAGGTCCAAAAAGATAGCAGTTTTTGCATAGGTTAATGAATTAAAGGTTATTTCAATAAGATTATATTTGTTAAAGACAGCAAATATATATCCTGCAAACATTGGTTCTTGAAACCATTATCAACAACTATTTGCTGCTGAGAGATAAGATGATTTTGCAGGAACTCCAAAGGATGATACTCCATAATCTGGGATTTCCTCAAAAGGTTATCGGAATCCCTGTTTATAGAGAAGGAATAACCCTGAATGGATATCTGGAATCAATTTCCGGGACTCCATATTTATTTTAAGAAACTTTCAATCCTCTATTAAACGGTGTTTCGGGAATCTTGGCTGGAAGGACAACTGAATGTCACCTTGCAAAAGCCAAAGTTTAAGGGTTAACAACGATGACTCGTCTTATTTCTTCAGAACTACCACGCCTTGGTTCTCAATGTATGTACCACTTTCACAAATCTTTATGCCCAATAAAAGGGCATAAGTTTTCCATCTTATGGCTTAGAGTCAGTACTTTTCGCAACGCTCGATGGCATAATCCTCGATGGTTCCGGTGTCGGAGGAGAAGTTGATGCCGAGGAGGATGACGGGACGCGGGTCGGAAAGGTAGGGCTTGAAGTAACCCTTCTCGCGGATCTGTGCCATGGCATCCTTTGCGGAA
>CAMAFY010000063.1 GCA_945833885.1 uncultured Bacteroidales bacterium | reverse complement strand
GTCCAGGACGGCGGATGGGGATGGTCGCAGGGAGCAAACGGCAATAACGGTGACGGAGGCAAGCAGTACAAGTGCCTCAACGAATGGCTCCAGGTGTTTGTCGATGCCGTTCGCAGCGTCGGAGGCGAGAACACCACCCGCTGGCTGGCGGTGACAGGCTACTGCCAGAATCCCACACTCACCGCCGAGCACCTGGTTCTGCCCGACGACCCCACCAAGGGACGCCTCATCGTCAGCGTACACTGCTACGACCCCATGGACTTTGCCATCGAAGCGAAGTACAACGAATGGGGCCATACCTCCAGCGTCTCTGCCACCCGGAACGGTGAGAGTTCCATCGAAGCCACTGCCGAAATGCTCCGCAAGACCTTTGTGGACCGCGGCATACCCGTGTACGTCGGTGAATGCGGGGCCACGAACCGCGACTCACAACGTGCCACCGCCTTCCAGCAGTATTACGTCAAGTACTTCGTACGCTGCTTCTATGAGCACGGCATCCCCTGCATCATTTGGGACAACGGAGCGAAGAGCAGCGGCCGCGAATCCTTCGGTTTCATCGACCATGCCACAGGTGAATACATCAATGGTTCGGAAACCCTCATCAAGGGTGCCGTAAAAGCCGCATCACCCGACGGGCCTTCACTCAGCGAAATCTACGACACCGCACCCTGACGGGCGGAAAATGCCGGCAGGAACTGCTGAGGACACCAGCACGGACTGCCGAAAACGCAGACAGGAACTTCCCCTTCGCCACAACGGAATCCCCAAAACCATCAACAGGCATTCCGGCAGGCAGAAGGAGAAGTTCCTGTCTGTTTTCATACCGTCCACACCATAAATCCATGAAAACATCCGCGCTTTCCAACCGACATTTACCGGGCTTTCATAAACGATGTCCGCACTTTCAAACGGAGCATTCCGAGAATTCCGCAAACAGCATCCGCACATTTCCACGGGCACCGACAACACCCTTTCAGGCGACATCCGCCACACAGCACAGCATAATCGACGACATTCTGCTTATATTTCCGTTAAAAAGTGTACATATTTCCACAAAAAAAACTATTTTTGCAGCAGATAAAACATAAAAATCAAACAATCATCATGAAAAAACACCAAAGTTTCTGCCTGACAGGACTTGTCACTTTGGCGGCATTCTGCAGCGCCACCCACGTTGCGGCACAGCCATTGGCAAAGGAAATCGCCCCGAAGTCAGCGGCAGACATCGTGCTGCGCCACGACATGCTTGCGAGGCGCGACGCACGTCCTGCCCAACCCGGACGTGCCGTTGCCGCACCCTTGCGTGAGGAAGCGCCGGGAACGACAACGCTTTACGGTAGCATCATCGACAGCTACAGCGAGACGTACTATGTGGGACCGGGCATCTATGCCTATTCCCCCTACGATGTCAGCAACTTCTCGTGTGTGGCAAAAGGCGTCCGCGTCTACGGAGGCGGAACCTACGGCAACGGTATCTATTATGCCCAGGACTTCACTGAGAACAGGGACGGCACACTGGTACTCCCCGTAGCCCTCCACCTTTACTCGCCCAAGGACAACTGGTTCCTGACGGAAACCTACTACGGTATGTGGTGGGACAACATTGCCAGCGACCTGACCTACGACTACGCACAGCGCACGCTCTACGGTGTATTCTGGAACGAAGACTATACGAGCATCGACCAGTTCGGATACATCACCTTCAACGACCCTCAGAAGGGGGCCTTCAAGGCGAACCCCATCGCCACAATGCCCGAGCGCATCGCCGCCATCACCTCTTCGCCCGACGGCACCCTCTATGCTTTCGGCCGCAGCGGAAAGATGTACACCATCGACAAGGCCACCGGTGAGGCCACCGTCCGCGGACAGGCTGCGCCCGGAGAGATTACACCCTTCTACCAGTCGGCATGCTTCGACGAAACGACAGGCCACATCTTCTGGCACACCATCTACAACGACTGGGGCGACTGGGGCACCTTTGAGGTGGACCCTGCCACTGCCGAGGGCACACTGGTCGGCGACTGTGGTTACGACGGTTCGTACAACTACGACCAGGTGACGGGTCTGACCACCCTTACCGACCCTGCCGACGTGGTGTGCGCGCCATCGCCCGTAACGGACCTTACGGTGTCCATCCTGGGCGATGCCGTGTCGGCGAACGTACACTTCACCATGCCTACCACCGCAGCCGACGGCACTTCGCTTGCCGGAACCCTCACATATAATATTTATGTGGATGGCACACCCGCCGCATCGGCCGAGGCAGAGTCCGGAAAGGCTGTAAGCGCCCAGGTGGAATTGCCCGACAACGGTACGCACCGTGTGACGGTAAGCGCAGAAAAGGACGGCAACGAGGGTCGCGTGACCGTAGCCGAAGTGGCCAACAGTACGCCAGCCCCCATGCCGCCTACCGATGTCAAGGCCAGCGTCACCGCAAAAGGTGATGAGGAGAGCACCGTCAGCATCAGTTGGAACGCTCCCTCCACCGACGTGAACGGCGCACAGATTGATGCCGCATCGCTGACCTACAGCGTCGTACGCCAGCCTGCAGGTGTGGAAGTCTACAGCGGCAACAGCCTCAGCTGCACCGACGTGGTACAGCATGTGGTGAAGCAGGACATCCGCTATGAGGTCAGCGCCACATACAACGGCCTGGTCAGCGAACCAGCCTCATCGAACACACTGACCGTCGGAATCGCTGCCGGTGCACCCTATGAATGCGACTTCAAGGGCGACTGCAGCGACTGGAACATCATCGACGCCAACAACGACGGTTCCACATGGACCATCACCAGCGGACAGGCCTCCTACCGCTACAATGCAGAGCATGCCGCCGACGACTATCTCGTACTGCCTCCCCTCACACTCGAGGCCGGCGAACTCTACCATCTTGAGGTGACCGCCAACAACACCTCGCTTGTGGAACGTCTGGCAGCCTTTGTAGGAACGGCTCCCGAAGTGGAAGCCCTGCAGACGATGATTATCGAACCTACCGACATCACCTACGAGCCGCGCATCCACAAACTCCGCGGCAACTTCCTGCCCAGCACCACCGGCCGCTACTACTTTGCCGTACAGTGCTGCAGCGACGTCAACATGAGTACGGTCTATGTCACCCACGTCAGCGTGACAAAGACTCCCGGCTCCGCTCCCGCCGCTCCGGATGCCTTCACCGTCACTCCCGGCGACAAGGGTGCCCTCTCGGCAACCATCGACTTCGACGTGCCTGCAAAGCGCATCAACGGCCAGGCTCTTTCGGCAGTAGACTACTGTCTGATACGCCGCGACGGCAACGAAGTGGCCCGTCTTGACGGATACGCCCCCGGCCAGCACCTGCAATATACCGATGCCGAAGATGTGAAGGCCGGCACCCATACCTATACGGTTTCGGCCGTAGCAGAGGGTGTAGAGGGCAACACCGTGAGCCAATCGCTCTACATCGGTCTTGATGCCCCCGGTCCCGTACAGCGTCTCCGCGCCTGCGAAGACCTCGACGAACCCGGTACCATCATCCTTACCTGGGAACCTCCCACCGAGGGTCAGCATGGCGGATACATCAATCCCGACGACCTCGTCTATTTCGTCTCCTACGGTTACGGTGGCGACGAAGTTTCCACCTACGAACGCACCTACCGCCACAAGCTCGACATCTCGGGCGGACAGACCTACCAGGGCTTCAGCGTCTACGCCGAGAACAGCGCCGGCAGCGGACGCTACGTCTGGCAGACCGTCGTGGCCATTGCCGGTCCTCCCATCGAGGCTCCCGTGGTGGAATCGTTCCCCGGAGTCACCATGAACAGCGGACCCTGGCTCCCGGAAATCGTCATCGGAAATATCGGCGAAGCCTACTGGACACCCTGCGACGGCTCGATGCTTGCAGAAGGAAGCCAGGACAGCGACGGCGGAACACTGGTGTTCAATTCCTCGAAGACGGGAGTGGCCAGCCGCATCATCTCGCCGAAAATCTCCATCTCCAGCCTTTCGGAACCCATGCTCAGTTTCTGGGCATACTACACCGGCGCAAAGGACTCGCTGAAGGTGGAACTTTCGGCCGACTACAGCGAATATGAGACGCTCCTCAAACTGCCTATGGATGCCGAAACACCGGGTTGGCACCGCCACACCTACGACCTGAAGAACTGGAAGGACAAGGGTTTCGTACGTATTGCCTTCCAGGGTGTGAGTGTGGAGACGAGGGAAAGCATCACCGCCTTCGATAACTTTGCCATCAAAGAGGCGTCGGGCTGCGACCTCCAGGCCTCGCTGCTCGAAGGACCTGAAAAGATCAAGGTGGGCGAACGCGGCTATTTCACCCTCGAAGTGCGCAACATGGGCGAAACGCCTGTAGACGGCAGCAAATACACCGTGGAACTCTACAAGGACGGCACGCTCTGCCACACCGCCAAGGGCCGCAATATAGCCACCGACGGCACCCTCAGCATCATGCTTTCCGACGTGCCGACCATCGACGACAACGAGACCTGTACATACTATGCCGTGGTGAAGGCCGAAGGCGATGCCAATGCCGAGAACGACCGCAGCAACGAGGTGAGCGTAGGAATCGTCCTGCCCCACTACCCCTGCGTCACCACCCTCGAGGGTGCATGGACGGGGCACAGCATCCGTCTCGACTGGCAGAAGCCGGACCTTTCAACCATGCCTGCCCAAAGCACCACCGACAGTTTCGAGGACTATCCTGCATTTGCCATCGAAGGCTACGGCGACTGGATTGCCGTAGACCGCGACGGCGCGCGCACCATCCGCATCATGCTCAGCGACATGTTCGCACCGCTCGACTATCTCCACGCCGGCGAACCCATGGCCTTCCAGGTCTTCAGCTCGCTCGAGGCCGGAATCCCCTTCAGCACCTGGGATGCCCGCACCGGCGACCAAATGCTGGTGGCCTTCAAATGCTCCTCGCCCGACCAGGGTGCCACTGAGATTTACAACGACGACTGGCTCATCTCGCCCGCCCTTGACGGCACAGCACAGACCATTTCATTCTATGCAAAGACCGGTATGGGCAGTCCCTACGTTCCCGAAAGCTTCGAAGTGCTGGCTTCGTCCACGACGACGGACATCGATGCCTTCGTAAAGATTGGCGACACCTACGACATCGACAATGTCAGCGGTTGGCAGGAAATCAAGGTAACCCTTCCCGAAGGCAGCCGACACTTCGCCATACGCTGCGTCAGCCAGGCCAAGTTCGCCCTCCTCATCGACGACATCACCTACATCCCCGAAGGTGCCGTACCCGAGGAACTCAGCCTCACGGGATACAATGTCTACCGCGACGGTGAGCGTATGAACGAATCGCCCGTCAAAGGCAACACGTGGGAAGACACCACCACAGCCCTTGACGAAATCCACACATACCGTGTAACGGCCGTCTACGACAAGGGCGAATCGCTCTATTCGAACGCCGTCAGCGTGCAGAACACTGCCATCGACAAGGTGGATGCCTGCACTCTGAACATCACCGCCGCCGAAGGCTGCATCGAGATTGCGGGTGCCGAAGCCAGGAAGGTCAGCGTCTACACCCCCGACGGCCGTTGCCGCCTTGCCACACAAGGACGCCAACAGATGACCATACCCGTCACGGAAGGCTATTACCTCGTAAAGGTTGACGGACATCCTGCCGTAACCCTCTACGTACGATAACATCATTTTCCAAACATGCCCTGAAGGTGGGGCCTCACCTCCCCGCTTTCAGGGCATTCATATGGAGGGATGTTCTATAAATCAGTTTTATAAACATTCTAAGAAGTGTTCTAATGCTTGGCTTCGCCGATGCCAAACCGAGAGCAATCAAACTTGTTTGAATTGCCGAAGTGCGAACCGACAAAACAGCGAGAGGAGAAGCCAAACCGACGACAAACCGAGAGCAATATCAAACTCTGGAGCAGCGAGAGCAGAAGCCAAGCTTGCTTGGATTATGCCGAGTCGTGACAGAGCAAGGCGGTAGCCAAGCTTGTTTGAATATTGCCGAGGTGCGAAGGAGGAAGACGAAGTCAGCTGTTTGGATTATCCCGAATCGCAGAGGAGGGAAACGAAGTCAGGGAGGAAGACTTGTCAAGCTAATTTACAGAACATTCCACGGAAGATTCCCGCAAGAAAATCCCCAAAGCAATGATATCAAGACAGAAAATACGTCTCGTCCTCGCCGCCCTCTTTACAGGTTCATGCGGTACATGGGCGCAGACTGCAGAACTCCCCTACAGCGAAAGTTTCACCAATCCGGCGGCACTGCAGGACTTCACCATCATCGACTACAACTCGGACGGTGTGACATGGGACTACCGGTCGGGGGCCGTCGCCTATTCATACAACGAGGAGGGCTACGATGCCGACGACTGGCTCTTCAGTCCCCTCTTTGACTTCCCGAAAGACTTTGTCTACGAGGTGCAGTTTGACGCCAAGGTGTCGGAAGGCTACGCCGAAGTCCTCGGTGTATTCATGGCCTCCGCCAAAGAAATCGGCAGCGTGACGCGCACCCTGCTTCCGCTTTCCGAACTCCTTTCGGCCGATGCCGGGCGTATGCGTTTCCTTTTCCAGCCCAATGACGACGAGACATCTTGCCTGGCCCTGCACGTAGCCAGCACATTTGAATATGGAGATGTGCTGTCCATCGACAACATCAAAGTACGCCAACGTGCCTCGGTACATGCCCCTGCACAGCCGGCACTCAGCGTAGCAGCCGCCGAAAAGGGCGCCCTCCAGGCCACCCTTACCGTCACCCTGCCGACGACTGCCATCGACGGCACGGCGATTTCCGGACTCCAGACGGTGAACGTCTATCGCGGCGATGTGCTGGTACAGCAACTTCCGGCTGCCGCCCCCGGCGATGTCATCACCGTGGACGATGCCCCACCCTTCAGCGGCGAATACACCTACAGCGTATCCGCGGTCAACGAATGGGGCGAAGGTCTTGACGGACACGCCAAAGTCTATGTCGGCGAAGATGCGCCATCGGCCGTCGAGGCAATGGTACTCGAGGACATCGGCGAGGGTCGCGTGGCCCTCACCTGGCAACCTCCCACGGTGGGGACACATGGCGGCTATGTCAATGCGGACGGTCTGACCTACGAAGTGACGGATGCCGCAGGGAACACCATCACCACCACGGAACTCCGGTACGAGGCTGACATCGAAGTGCCTGCCGACAAGCAGACCATGACGTGGTTCAGCGTCCTTGCCCAAGGACTGAAGGGCCGCGGTCCGAAGACGGCGTCCGACACCCTCTTCCTCGGAAAGGCATATGCCATGCCCTATTACGAGTCGTTCAGCCGCCACGGACTTGACAACGGACCGTGGAATCCGCAGATTAACCCGATGTCGGAATGGAAACTCCTATCATACGGTACCTATACCGACCCTCAGGATGCCGACGGCGGTATGATGGTTTATGTCAACGGCATCGATAACGGAGGTGCGAAACTCGAGGGTCCGAAGGTCACCGTCAGCGGCACGCATCCCACACTCCGCTTCTGGATGTTCCACCATCCATTGGGACGCAACGGCCTCTCCGTCATCCTCAAGAGCGGACAGCGGCGTGTGCAACTGGCCCATCTTGATGTCGGCGACACAGAGTACCAGGACGGCGAATGGAGGTGCTACAATATCCCCATCCACGACTATGCGGAATGGGGCGACGTACAGGCCGTATTCGAGGGTGAGGGCGTGCTCTCCGAAGAGGGAATGAATACCATATACATCGACCACATCGGACTTTTCGACTGGCATGACTTCGACCTCCGCTGCCACAGCCTTGAACCTGCCTTGACAAAGCTCCGTGTGGGCGAGACCAACACCTTCGTCCTCTCCTACAGCAACGAGGGCAGTCATACGGCCGAAGGCTACCGCCTGCAACTCCTCCGCGACGGCAAGGTGGTAGACAGCATCGCAGGCGAAAAGTTGGAACCCGGCGAACTGACCATTGCCGAACTGCACGATACGCCCAACGGCGATGCCGGAGCAAACAGTGTATACCGGGCAGAAATCGTATGGGAGAAGGACCTGGCAACAGCCGACAACCGCACCGGTGAGGTGACCGTCACCGTACTCCCCGGCCTCCCGTTCGTGGCACACGTCACTGCAGAGATTGAGGGCGAAGGATGCCGTCTGCGTTGGGAACAGCCTGAGATGGGCAACTCACAACAGGCGGCAGAAACCGTGACCGAGGACTTCGAGAACTATACGGCATTCATGACCAACGACATCGGAGAATGGACGCTCTTCGACGGTGACGGTCGTCTGACGGCCGGCATCCAGAACGGTCATGGCGACTATGTAGAGTATCCGCATGTGGGCGAGGCCATGGCCTACCAGGTATTCAACGCTCAGACAGCCGGACTTTCCATAGGCACGTGGGGTGCACATTCCGGCAATCAGGTGCTGGCTTCCTTCACCTGCGGACGCTATGCTCCGAACAACGACTGGCTCATCTCCCCGCTCCTCGACGGAAAAGCGCAGACCGTGACCTTCTGGGCAAAGAGTCCTGACCATTCCTACTACGGCACCCAGGAAACCATACAGACGCTCACCTCCGCCACGGGAACCGATACCGACGATTTCGTGCAGGTCGGCAAGGACATCACCGTACCGGGAAGTTGGACAAAACTCTCCTTCGATTGTCCCGAAGGCACGCGGCACTTCGCCATCCGTTGTACATCGCTCGACCAGTATATCCTCTTCCTCGACGACATCACCTTCTGCAAGGCCGGCACCGACCTCCGTCTGCTGGGCTACCATGTCTACCGCGACGGCACGCGATTGACGGAAACGCCCGTCGAGGCGACCGAATACCTCGACAGCGAAATGCCGGAAGGCGACCACCGGTATGCCGTGAGCGTAGTCTATGATGCCGGCGAAAGCCACATCTCGGACGAGATTTCCGTGAGCCTCACCGCCATCAACACGCCGGAAACGACCGTCTTCAGCATCCTTGCCGCCGACGGCTGGCTGACGATTGTGGCGCCGGACGCCACAGATATTGTGGTGAACGATCTGGCAGGCCGCCGCATTTTCACCGGAAAAGGCAGCACCCGCCTCTCCCTTCCCGAGGGTGTCTACGTGGTGAACGGCCGCAAGGTGAGCCTCGTCCGCTAAGGTTTACACAACGCGGAATTTCCACATCCCACAAGTAGGGGCAAAAAATCCCCGCCGAAGCGCTATGGCCTCGGCGGGGATAACTTTTGTTGCCGCCATATCTCCGTCATGGTCGAAGGCGACAACGCAGACAAAGGGGTCTGCTTTTCCAAAGACATATCTGATTTACCCTGCCGTCTTTTGGGTCTATCTCCATACGGGCACTGCCTATGGGGCGACGGCATTTTCGGCAACCACAATCCATTTTCCCCTAATAAAGGGACGATATTATAAGGACGGCACAGGATTGCTTTCTCCCCTTATAACTGTTTAACCTGACAGCCAAAGAGAATTATGTGCATTTTTTGATAGTTTAAGGCTATTCTGCGCACCTTCGTTATAGTTTTTAACTATTGGATGCAAAATTAAGGAAAAAGACTTTTCCGGGTAAGTCTACTTCGTAATTACCCCTTTCGCCTCGTGCTCTTTCATAATTCAGATGTTTCTAAGTTGACTAAAAAAGTTTGTTGCTTATTAACCGCATTTGTTGGGATGTATAGCGGAATCATTGTCCTTTGTCTGATGAGAGGACCCGCTTGCGCTCATAGAATTCCCATAACTTTTTCCTGCATTTCTCGTTCTCCTTGTCATAGGTACAGATTTCAGGACGCAGGTAGTACATGATATTGTTATGGCCGTCCCAGCAGGTACTGTCCAGCCAATGCCCCATGTTGGCCTCCGAAACCATATACCACATGATGTCCAGCCTGCGGCGAAGGAACGCAACATCAAGGAGCGAGACCTCTATGGAATCGTTCCATTTCAGCCGTTTGTCGATATCGGCTCCGCCTTTTTCTACAAGACATTTGAAACATGACATATCTCTTGTATATATCTGGATGGAGGAGGGAAGCGGATTGTTGCGGTCTTCCACATCGACTTTGGCTCCATGGTCAAGCAGCAATAAAACGAAACGCAAATTGTCGGCATCCGCTTCTGCATATTTTGTTCCTCGCAATACGGCAACGCCCAAGGGATTGGAATACGCATCGTTGGGGTCTGCTCCGTTTTCTAACAGTACCTGTGCCGCATGGTACTTTCCGGATTCGATGGCTGACGTCAGCAACGTCTTACAATAACGTTTTTCCGGCAAGTTAAGGTCTATCCCTTCATGGCTCTTTATATAGGGATGCTCGTAAATTAGTCAAAATAAATCTAACGAATTGATTGCCAGTGTCATATAATTTTTGTACCTTTCCTCTAAAATATATCAGGTAACTTCTTTACAGAAAGACTTG
>CAMAFY010000062.1 GCA_945833885.1 uncultured Bacteroidales bacterium | reverse complement strand
GACTGCGAAGCGAGTACGATGCCGATGTTGTCGTATTCGAGCACGCCGAGGTTGGTCTGCGTGAGCTGCAGCGCTTTGGTGATGGTCTCGCCGGCGGGAATCTTGATGATGCGGTTTTCGGTGAGCGGCTGTCCGTCGATGGTAATCTTTGCACCGTCGGGGTTGCTCTCGTCTATCACGAGGAGTTTGTAGTAAACGTCTTCGTCGATTTCCGATGCATTGGTCAGGCGCAGGGTGTAGTTGGCGGCTTGGCCGGTAGGCACGTTCGATACTATAGGCACATCCACCGTAATCTGCGGCACCTCAATCTGCATTGTAGCCTCCATGATGGTAGTGCCGGGGCGGTAGTACTTGGTCTTCACCTCACCCTCGTACGGACCGGAGGTCTGTCCGCCACGTGTGCGGAAGATGGGTGAGTAGGCACCATAATTGTATACGTCCACGGTCAAGGCATCGTCGTCACCTTCCTCAGCCAGCGTGTAGCTGAACGATGCGAGTTGGGTTGTCTCGCCTTCATAACTTTGGTGCGTTCCGCCGCCAGTTCGGGTATGGAAGTCATATATAGCACCCATTGAATTATACAATCTTCCAAGCGTGATACCAGCTTTTATGCAAACAATTGCAGTTACGTCATAGGTGCTACCATGTGTTTCTTCTGTCGCTTCTGTCATTGTGACGGAAGAACCTGAATCAAATGAGATATTCTGCTTGAGATATTCCTCGCGTTCTTCGTATGCACGTACTTTCTCTTGCTCATTTTGGGCGAGATATTTCTCCCAGTTGGCAATCTGAGTGTTGCACCATGCTACAGAGTCTGCAAATGTTTCTTGGTCATTCGGAACTACCATCGTGTATGAGGGACCCTCAGGAGAAGGACCGGATGTAGCCAAGCCGCTCCAGACTGTCTTGTCATAATTGTCGGAACCGAATTTCGGGTCGTCGGGTGACAATGTGGTCAGATAAACCGGCCTTCCCGTTGTATTCTGGTATCCCGAGATGTTGTCAACCGTCTGCAACAGTCCGTTACGGATGCTGAGCAGATTTGGTATCAGCACATTCTCGATATAGCTGGCTGTATAATTGAAGGAAGTTTTGAACTCAAGTCCTGAGGTCATGACATCCTCCAATCCCAATTCTACCTCATTGCTTGTACCCTTACGGCGGAAATTCACGTCACGGGCCTTGCCGATAATAATATTGGTTGCCGAACCGATGAACACATCACCATTTGCACCAACATATTCGGGAGCCGATGATGTGGAAATGGCGCGGGTGATAGTCGTGGTTTTCCCCCATGTGACAGCACTTTCTCCTTCAACTACCTCATTGAATCCAAAAGTAATGTCATTTTTCATTTGCAAACTGTTGATTTTAGAAACTCCAACACCTGTAACAGTTTGAAGGTCTGCTCCTATTTTGTAAGTTCCAATCTCTTCTGTATCAAAAGTCCATACACCGCCAGAAGACCTTGTCTCAGAATAGATGGTACCACTTGTCCATTCTGCGCTTGAACCCGTACCAGGAGGGTCGCGGAGAATCATATCCACGAGGTCAGGACCTGAGGTCACGAAGTTGCTGCCTGTTGACAGCGAACCGAGGATAATGCCCGACATGCCGTTGCCGCTCCAGCCGTAGGTGCGTCCATCGATGTCGTAGAACATTGAGATAGTGCGCGAGTAAGGCGCAGTGATATTAGGCAGACCAGCCCTCCATACGTATGTGGCTTTGCCAAGAGAGTCGAGGGTGAGAGTATTGTCTGTCATCTCGGCGAGTGAACCGGCAGGTTTTCCTGCGGTATTCCCATCGGTATAGACGCTTTGCTCCGACGACAGCTCGTTGCTGACAGTCACCTCAAGTCCATCTAAGGGCACATGATATGTCACTGGGCTTCCTTTCACGTCATGATTGACGTACTCTTCATAAGCCTCAATCTTGAATGTATAACTATTCAACGACTCGAAGATGGCACCACCATATTTATAATTGACGGTTCCGTTGTCTGCCACAGTGTAGATGTCCTTGATGTCCAACTTTCCGTTGGCATCCTCTATCTGGTATTCGCTCAAACCGAATGCTCCGTCTGCGTTGTCGGCCTGAGTGACGACGAACGACGGCTCACTGTGGTAGGTTTTCTTCATACCATAGTTGTAGGTGTAGGTCATTATATTGCCATCATCAGTTACAAGAGAGTCGGTGTACTCCATCTGAGGATTGCTCAGGTCAACGGTTGTGGCATCGCCGACAGAGTTTCCTGTTGCCCTAACGGTCATAGACTCCACCTTATAGTTCAACGGGGGAACCATTGCCGAGAATTCGCCCGTGAGCGAGTCGGTGCAGATAAAGATCTTCTTGCTCAGGTCGTTGGCACCGCGCCATGAGCGGCTGTTGATGGTGCCCGTTGCCGAGCGAACCTCCACGGGGTTGAGGTTCGTTTCGTAACTGTAGGTCGTACCCGAAACTTCCTTCACCACATTCAGACGGTAGCGGTCGACGTTCGGAGTCAGCACCAGTTCGGTGACACCGATGTTGTTTACGCTCTGTCCGAATCCCAGCGGCTTGTTGCCCTCGGTGCTGCCGCCGACAACGCGTCCGGAGAAGCTCACCAGCGTCTGGTCGACGAATTCCAGGTTCTTCACCGCTTTGATGAAGGTCAGACGTTCGCCCGTCTCGTTGGGGTCGGCGGGATAGCGGCCGTTCGATGCGAAGACGTGCCCGTTCTTCTTTACCTCGATGAAGTGGTCGCCGATGGGCACGCTGATGATGTACGAACCGTCCTCGGCAGAGGTTATAATCTCTCCGTCCTTGCTGCAGATGCTTCCGTCGACATAGAAGTTACAGCCCTCTACGGGATAGTCGGTGCCCTCGTAGAGCACATATCCCGAAACGGGGAACGACGATACGTCCTCGAAGTCTACGCCGCTGTGTACGAGCGACGATGCGCTGACGTAGCGCGAAGAGTATTGGGGCGAGAACTCATGCACGCCCAATGTAGGCACTACCATGTAGTTTGTACCGTCGCCGCTGAAGGGAACGCCGCGGATGACGAAGTTTCCTTGGGCATCGGTGTAGCCGAAGAGCGCGAGTTGCGTGCTCTCGGGCACCACGGCGCTCGTTACCACGGTCTTCACGCCGCCGAAGCGTGCGTGATTTCCGTTCGCTACGCCGCTGGTCTTCGAATAGTCGTAGGCGTAAGTCTGCCCGCTGATGCCTTCATCGACAGGCCAATAAGCGAAGAGACCATCCTCTGTGCCCGCAAGCATGTGGTTGTAGTTCTTGAGAATTTCAGTCTTCGTGAGTGCTTTACCGCTAAACACGCGCATTTCATCGATATAACCACTGAAAGCCTTATTAAGGTTGAGCGCATAACTGCCACCTACATAACTACCACCCATGCTGATACCGCTCGTTACTGTATCAGCAAAACTGATGGGCGAGAGTGCGATTTCCTTCGACACCACGATGCTGTCGAGCTTGTCGATGGCCGTTATCACAGCCTTGTTCTCCTTGCTGACGCTCAAGGTGAGTGATGTATAGTCGCGTGTAGGCAGGATGATTCCGGTAGCCTCGCTCTTTTCACCTTGTGTCAGCAGCAGTTCGTAGCCTACGGCATCTTTATTGTAATTGCCGAGAGACAGGCTCAACTGGTTTCCAAGATCAAAGAAAATAGGCGAACTTGCATTTTGTGTTGCATTCGGACGTACGAACATCTGCACGGAGAAGTCCTTGTCCTTGAACTTCTCGTTGAGCACCTTTCCGTCGAGGTCGAGGAAGAGTCCGTCGCCGGCTTCCTGAGTGCTGACGGCATAGAACTGTGCCGCATCACCGGCGTTCTCGCTGTTCTTCACCAGGCTGACGCGTGCGTCCATCACAGCCGTTCCCGTGCCGTAGGTGATGCGTCCCGAAACGATACCCGTGGAGCGGCAGAAGCCCTCGTCACTCTCAAAAAGTTGTGTTTCTGTTTCGCCGCAGGCGGTGGTTGAGATGACCTTGTAGTCGTAGTAGAGTCCTGGCTGTGCGGTGTTGTCCTCGTAGCTGTAATAGGTGCTGGTGCCGGAAACCTTGTAGAGCGATGCCCAGGCAGTCGAGCCTTTCACGCGGCGCAGCAGTTCGTATTTCGTTGGCTGCGAGTCAACCTGCTTCGCCTCCCACGTCACCTTCACCATTCCCTGGAAGTCACCCTTGGAGGTGCTGACGCCGATGACTTTCGACTGTCCGTCGAGCTGCACGAACTTCGTCGTGTCGCTGGTGGCAAGATAGCCTTCCAACAGGGTGGCCTGTATCTTGTAGCAGTAGCCGTCGCAGACTGAAAGGTTCTTGCTGTCGGTATAGGTAAATTTTACTTCTTTCTTGTTGTTGAGCGACTTGGTACCAATCTCTTCCCATTCGTCGCTCTCCGTGCTTTGCCTCAAGATGCTGAATGTGAGTGGCAGCGTGCCATTGAAGGTTTCAGCCTGCCACGACAGTTTGATGGAGCTTTCGCCCGCCTCGATGGATTCCATCTTGATGCTGTACGAGCGGTCCACCGAGCATGTGATGCTCCTCACAAGTCGTTGTATGCGTTCGGCATCCGGAATGTTTTTGGGACGGAATTCGATTTCAAACACATACTTGGTGTCATAGTCGGGAACATCTGCCACATATTTGCGCGTGGTGTAGAGTAGTTTGTCTGCCACAAGCACCTTGGCGGTCGGGTTGTCTGCGGGGTAGCGGTAAATGGACCAAGTACCTGTTGTGAACTCGTTTTTCGATTCTTCGGCTTCCCAGTTCAGGGTGACCTGTTTCTTCCACTTGTCCGGTACGGCGGTGATATTCTTGGCACGGGAGAAGTCAGGCAAAGATATCCATGTACTGCTCCAGACCTTACACTCTACGTAACCACCTTTAGCAGGCACCGCTATCTGATGCTGCACATAGATGCTTCGGGGTCCGTACTCCTCATACGAATTTTTTACGTAGAACGGCATGTTGCTGATTTCCGTACTGCCCATGCTGAACTCCTTCCATCCGCTGAATTTGTTCGGCTGTACGTATTGTGTTTTGCCATTGAAATAACTACCGGGATAGTCACGTGCTACGGCCAAATAATTGGCAAAAGAGGTGTTTAGTTTTCCGGTAAGGGTTGCATTCGTATAGTCAATGTAATTGACAGCCAATGTACTCTCCTTGAAAGGATTGGGAATGGCATTGAAGGTCCAAGAGCGCTCCTCAAACTGAGTTGAGGTTCGGTTGATTCTCCACTTGCCCCTGATAGTTACGGTATGTTGCTCTCCCACTCTGTATTTGTCCATAAACACATGGACTCTTACCCCATATCTATCGCCACTTCGTCCTGGATCCCAGAACTTGACGGTGTAGGTTACACCACCGACAGTTTTGGTGTAGGTATTTCCCCACCAGCCATCGTATTTTCTCTGGTCTTCTATGCCATCCTGGTTTCCGCTGCCATTGCTTCCAGGCCAGGCAAGTTCATCGTCGGGTGAGCAGATGTAATGACCGTCTACATAGAGGGCAGGACCGGCATTGCTGCCTTCGGTAGCGTCATGCAGGAAGAAAGAATCATAGCCTCCTGCGTCATAGAACATTACAGTAAACTGCATGTTCGGTTCTTCAAGCGTAGGATGATGATATATGCTGTGCACATTATCGTAAAAGTGGAATGATGCCCACGACTGAATTGGCAATAATGCCAAAAGCAGCACTACTACATACATCATCGCCAAAGAAACTACGTTCCGTTGCCGGAAGCGTGTCGGCGGACTGGACACATTCACATTCTTTGGTGGATGTTCCTTAGGTAGAAGTTTGTAACTCATATTATTTAAGGTTTAAAATGGAATTTTGAATTTTGCTCACAAAATTAGTTAAAACCGCAAAAGATATCTTCTCTTTGGGCGTGGTATTTCGATAAATACACGAAAATACCACGAAATTCCCGCCTATTCGTCTCCTTTTCCTCCCCTTTTTCCGCAAAATTTTAATTTCTTGTATATTGGCATCCCCTCTGCTTTTCCTCCCTGTTTTCTGCTTATTTTTTGTGGATTCTATAAATTGCCGCCGCAGTTTAGAACCCACTTACAATCCTCAGTCACCTCACTATCATCCATAATTTCTCGAAAAACTACCATTTCCTTTTTTGCTGATGTCCTTTGACTTTAGTGTATTATTATCCGTTCTTTCCTCAATTTCATCATAAGCATTTATGGAGCGCTAACGATATACTGTTTATTGAAAACAAGCCGGAGGCACTACCTGTACACGACGAGAACAATGTACAATTCTATCTTTTCTGGTATTCTTATCCCGATCTCTTGCGTACTTATGTTGTGTCGATATTGTGATTATATATCAAAAAGGGCAAAAAAAATATCCCTAAGGTCTTCCGTGTCTGTTTGCGACATGGACCAAAGGGATATAATCGGTGCTACCTTACCTGCGATATTCAACCTTATGGTATGGGTGGATGATTCCTCCATTTTTCTACCAATCGTTTGCAACCGTTTTCGATGTGCTGTGCCACACGGCGGTATACGGTAGCCGTCTGATAATGCGGATCTTCCACATTACCGTTTTCATCCAACGCAATCTTGTTGAACAGTACGATTCGGTTCCAGCGGCTATAGTCAAGCGCTTGTGTGACGGCATCACGGTGACGCTCGTCAAACACAACGACAACATCAGCCGTCATCAGCCGTTCACGGGTCATCACCGTGGTCGTACCCGTCAGTTCATAGCCCAACTCCTTAGCCACGTCCACCATGGCTGCGTCGCGAGGGTTCACTCCCCAGTCCAGTGTTCCCAGGGAGAACACCTCGATGTCCTCTATTCCTGCATTGACGAGCAGTTTCTTCGTCACACATTCTGCGAATGGTGAGCGACAGGCATTGCCTGTGCATATAAAGCATATTTTATAACTCATGTTCATTCAAAATTACGGTTCACTTCAAACAAATTCTTTTTACGTCTGAGGAACTCTGCCTCGTAGTCCGCCGGCAGCCCCAAAGCAGTAAGTTCTTCGGGAGTGATCGCCTTGATGACGCTGTTGAGCCTTGTGGCGATGTCATCGCAGCGAAACTCCTTTTTCTCCTTATAACGATGTCCTCTCATTTCCGGCACCTCATCAAACGGCACAGAAGGGTGCATTACATAATACAGAGCGATGGCTATATCTGTACGGTGTCGTCCCATGGCACAGGCAATATAGAAGTTACCTTGGTCCATCAGGTCGAACAGCAGGGGAAGAGAGCCGATAATTTGGTGTACATCAGTGTTTCTGCTGTCAATGGGTATGTTGTGGTAATCAAGTCCCGCCTCTGCCACATTACGGTCGTAGCGGTCAGTATGGTCAGCCGTGCGGAGGTCGATGATAACCTTCACGCCTGCCTCACGCACCTTAGCCAACAGCCAGTTGCTGCCACGCCCCGACATAGTCCTGCCCCTCACACCCTTGTCATAGACCGGGGCAAGGTCAACGATGGGGTGTCGCCTTAACGCTTCATAGAGCGGATTAGAACAATTGTATGTTGCTTTCGTTGTCATGGTAAAATCTTATGCTGTCTATTCGCCGTCACATTCTTTCATGTACGAGTCCATCACCGCATTCATCTCCTCGTCTGTACATTCCGCCGCCATCTTGCGGAACATGGCGCGTGAATCCATAGAGCCGCGGGAGAGGCTACTTCCACCAGACGGGCGGTCTTGTGACTGCTGCTGAAAGGTGCACTCACACCATTGGTCATGGCGGAGAGTTCCTTGTAGCAAGGATTGTCAGTTATCGTCACGGTGTCAATCTTTATCATCCTGTCTGCTGCCTTGCGGTATTAATACCTATGTCTTGCCGCGACATCAGACTTTTCCGAGCATCTTGCAATATTTCCACGAAATCATCAGGTGAAGAGATAGAGTCAGTGAGGTAGATATACCCTGTTTTAGTTTTTACTTTAATACTTGAGGTTTCAAGCATTGTGGAAGGGTAACTGATCTTGATATCCTCAATGTCCTCAATATTTATAGCATAGCATTCAGATGAATAAATCAGCCATAGTTTCTCATCGGTAATAACAAATTTTGTCCTTACACATTTCCACACATTGGAGAAAAACGAAACGAGACCTATCGCAAACACGGTACACACGATGTTCAATACAACCTCGTGTTCCAACAATGCATCTCGAAACAAGAACATCAAGAAAGTGGGGAATAGCATCATGGATACAGGTAACAGCATCGTGGTTAACGGGCGAGACTCCTTCACGATGACGTTTTCAAATAAATAATCATCT
The DNA here is from genome assembly GCA_945833885.1 of uncultured Bacteroidales bacterium. Taxonomy (GTDB): domain Bacteria; phylum Bacteroidota; class Bacteroidia; order Bacteroidales; family Bacteroidaceae; genus Alloprevotella. The sequence goes on along the minus strand of CAMAFY010000062.1, from coordinate 2,547 downwards.
CTGTCCATATATAATTATTTTCAGGATTTTACTATGAAGGTAGCGGATTGTCACGCAATTCTGTCAATTTACCACAGAAATCTTCTTCTGTGAGAATCGTTTTATATGGATCCTGTTCGCCCTGACTATGGTACAATGCCTTGTCACGAGTGCTTATCAGTGCTGTACGGAAACACTCATTCTGTTCATACATACCTCCCATGTTCGTGCCGACAACGACATCTGGCACTTCATTCATACACAACCCTCTAAGGAAAGGCAAAGCCTCTGCAGGGTCAACGGGTATATCTGGGGCAATGACCTGGAAGTCGGTCAACAGTTCCCGCAGAGTCCTCACCATTCCGCTTGCTGCCGATGATCCGAAGCCGTGGAGATAAAGGAGTTTTTTACTGTTTGCCATACACCCATGCCTTTTACAGATTATCAACTGTTGAATATGTACAACAACCTGTCATGTTGTTTTATTCTGAATTTCGTTATTGGAGATTACGGTCGAGCAAGTATCTCACCACACTCTCCCAATCAGGGAAGGCTGTATTGCCAAACTCAATCCATTCTCCTTCAAACTCGCTTGTGCCGTTCTTGCCCCGGTCATCGATGAGGTAGTCGCCATTGCAAAGATTCTTGCAATGGGTGATGACCATTCGTTTATGGAAAACATCATCCAGATAGCGTGTTACCCATTTAACCTTGTCAGACCAGGCTGAAGGATTCTTCCAGGGGGCTGTCGACAGGATGTAAAGATCGAAATGCTCTTGTAGCATGTGCATGGCCTCAATGGCTCCCGGCATAGGCTTCATGTTGGCAAAAAGTCCGGGAATCTCATCCAAACGCCCCTCGTATTCTTTCTTCATCTCGTCCGTCTGAAGGTCAAGTCCTGACTGGAAATCCACAAGCACATTGTCCATGTCTACAAACACCCGCTTCTTCTTTCTGATGGACTTTTCCTCCAACTCCTTTGTCTTGTCACGAAGGTCATAGTTGTCGCGCATATCCATAAGGATGCCACAGAACTCCGCCGGAGTAAGTATCGTCTTATACGGACTCGGCTCACCGCTTGTGTGGACGAGCGTGATGCCACGTGTCTGCATCAGTGCGGCGCGGAAACGTTCGCTCTGATCGAATATCGCCTGATAGGCACGGCGGATGAGTTGCTGATATTCTTCGCTTTGACGGTCAATGGCCTGTCCCCTCCACCATACGATTTGGTCAGTCTGCCAGGAGGTGACGCTCATTTTCCGTGCATTGCCACCCTTCATGCTGCATATCTGACGTTGTTTGTCGATTTCCTTTCTCTTCAATGATTGCAGGAATCCCTCCATACTGCCGCATACTATTCCGTCAAGACGGAATCCATTGCTGCACAGATTGCTCAGCACGTTGGAAGGATACAAACCATTGGAACGAATATCCAGCGTGTTTGTTTCAGGATTATACCTATCCTTTTGCTCATGCCCATTCCGTTCGGTTCTCTTTTGGACGTCCTCCATCTCGACTTGATATTGTCCGAGTGGGTTCTGCTCTCCGTTCGCTGTGGTTGCCATGTAATTGTCTTCTATATATTGTTCTTGCTAAAGTTGTTGCGTTTTGTCTCATTCTTTTGCCAAACAGATCCACATTGGGCTAAATGCTTGAAGAAAGCGTTGTCCTGACAATGCGATGTTGTTGCTGTTGAAATGCAATGCTCATGCAGGCCTATACAAATAAGCCGTATGTGTCGGATTATTCCTCTATAAGTTCATACTCCGCGCCAAACCACTCATTGAGGGTCTGTTCTACCTTATAGTCGATGTCGGGAGTGATGTTTCCCTTTATCTTTTTATAGACATACATGATGGCGGCACCCTCATCAAGAATGCCCAGTACCTTGAACACGGCACTCGGAACGAGGCTCACGGGCGATATGGTGTAAATGATGGCGGCATAGACGAGTATGCGGTCGAGGGTGGAGGTTTTCTCATCGGTCATCACATAATAGAACTGTAACAGCGGCTTCGCTGCCACCCTTCCCGCTTTGACGGCATACGGTCTAAGCCATTCCATCACCTCGTCAGCCTTACGCTTCCAATCAACATTCCCCAACTTCTCCATAAGCCCCCTGATGTCCTTACCTATGATGCAGTAGGCAAGGATGGTAATACAAATAATCGTTGTCATAATCTTTGATGTTTATTTCGGTTACTATATATAGAGAGTGTGGAATGAAGCGTTTTATATCAGTGGATTGCAAAATAAAAGTAATTGAACAAAATTAAACGATATTTATTTATAGGTGGGTTTGAACGGCCTTTTATATTTCAAACGCATTGTTTCCGGCGCATTTCGTCTTGTCATTCGGTTATATAGGGATGCTCGTAAATTAGTCAAAATAAATCTAACGAATTGATTGCCAGTGCTATATAATTTTTGTACCTTTGCATAAAACAACAAAAAATCCCCCAAACTGCTGTGCAAGGCCTGTTTTGGGGGAAACGAAAAATAATCGTCATGGCAAAGGTACAACAAATTTCTGAATTAACACCAAGTTTTGCGTTCACAGAGTTCGAT
>CAMAFY010000061.1 GCA_945833885.1 uncultured Bacteroidales bacterium | reverse complement strand
GCGATGTGGAAGGTGATGTTGCGCTGGTCGGTGCTGATGCTCCCGCTCATGGTGGTAAGTCCTTGAGCAGAGAGGGTCTGTGCGATGGTGGAAGGTCCGATGCCGTAGGCGGCGAGGCGCTCGCGGTCGACATAGAGGGTCAGTTGTTCCTGCTGGTTTCCTATCTGCTGCACGTTGCTGACGCTCTTGATGCGGCGCAGACGGTCGGCAAGTTCATCGCTGTACTGTTGGAGTTCGCGGTAGGAGCGCTTGTTGCTCTCGATGGCGATGAGGCGTGCGCAGGTGTCACCGAAGTTATCATTGGTGATGAGTGCCACGACGCCCTGCGGAAGTTGCTGCTTGAAGTTGTTCAGACCATGTTTGATCTTCGACCAGACCTCGTCCTTGTTGTTCACATCTTCTTGGAGATAGACCATCACCATGCACATTCCGTTCATGGAAGTGGTGGTCGTCTTCTCGCGCCGCACCTCCTTGAAGGTGAAAAGATAGCGCTCGAGGGGGCGGGCAATCTGCGATTCTATCTCTTCGCTCGTGGCTCCGGGGTTGACGGCAATGACCACTCCCTGACGGATGACGTAGGGAGGGAACTCGTCCTTCGGCATAACGTACAGACTGTAAAGGCCGAAGAGGGTGAGAAGCGTCACGAGGAGTGCCGTTATCTTGAAGTTTTTGAGTGGCCATGCCACCCAGTTCATCGAATTCATCATGGGTTTCGAGGGAGTTTTATTTTCTGGAAACGGATGCTTTCACGACGGTGCCTTCGCCCACCTTCTGCCAACCTTCGACGATGATCTGCTCACCGCCTTTCAGACCTTCGGTGATGACGATGCGGTTGCCGAAGGTCTCGCCCGTCGTGACGTCGCAGGCGTTGACCTTGTTGCCGTTTACGACCCAGACGAAGCGCTGTCCGTTGCTCCGTTGCTGCACGCAACGTACGGGGAGGGTCAACGGCGCCGCTTCTTCGGCATCGGTGTCGGCGGAGGAGAGTACCACGTCCGCCACCATTCCGGGCAGGAGTTTGCGGTCGGCATTCCCGACGTGGATGCGGATATCGTAGGTGCGGCTTATGGCATCGGCGCTGATGCTTTTCTCAATGCGTCCGCCTTCGTAGGTGCCACCTGTGGCCTCCACCTTCAGCGTGCTGCGCGTGGTGGGGGAGATGGCGGCGATTTCCCGCTCGGGGATGCTGACTCGGACCTTCACGGTGGAGATGTCGAGGATGGACATGACGGGTTCTGAGGTGAGGACCACGGAACCGGCGTGGAAATTTAGCGTGCCGACGACACCGCTTACAGGGGCGTAGATGCGGCAATCGTCAAGGGCTTTGCGGGCAATCTCCAACTGGCTCTTTGCCTGCGCCACCTGACTTTGCACCTCCACCCACTTTATTTCGGGGAGCGAACCTGCGTCGTGTACCTTTTGAAGACGGGCAAGGGCATCGGTGGCCTGGTCGTATTGGGCTTGCGTGGCGGCGAGCATGTTCTGGTTTTGTGTCGCATCCATCTCCGCCAACAGTTGACCTTTGCTGACGTGCTGTCCTTCTTCGACGTAGACTTTTTGCAGGGTTCCGCTGCCGACGAAACTGACGGGTGTGGAGGTTTTCTCCTCGACGATTCCCACAAAGTGCGGCGCGCGTACTGTGGCGTCGTGGTCTGCGGTTTCCGTCACTACGCTGATGGGAGCCACCTCCTGCGGACTTTTTTTGCTGCAAGAGAGGGTGATGAGTGCCATGCAGGTTGTGAGAAGCATGGCGAGAGCATGGTGTTTCATATTCTTTATGTGTTTTTTTTCGGACAGAAGTTTCGAGGGTTCCGGGGGTGTCTTCCGAAGAATTTAAGGATGGGTACGGCGGACTTCGGCATAGCATGCGCAGGGCACGGACAATGCCAACGTCTTAAACCGACGCAAATTTAAGCATTTATCGTTTGGGAGGAAAACTATTTTCGCCGCAATGGTTTACAAGTGTGCTGGACAACCGTTGGTAATGCAAAACGGATATGTCAATTTTAATTATAAGGACTTTTGCATTTATGGCTTGAATCATCTGAGGTTTATACCCTGAAAGTAAACTGAAGCCTGACAGATCTTATTTATAGAACCTACCTTTAACGAAAGCAATCTTATTCCAATTTCGGCGAGGACACAAAAAAAGCACCGCAATCTCCGGCAAAAGAGGTTGCGGTGCAATGTATTAACGGCGGTTCAAAAGAACCTTAATTCCTTTTCAGGAAGGGGAGAAGTGGGATTACTTCATCACCTTCTTGCCGTTCTGGATGTAGAGGTTGCCCTTGACGGGAGTGATTACGCGGCGGCCCTGGAGGTCGAAAATCTCAGCGTCGTTGTTCTCAACATTGATGCTTTCGATGCTGGTGGCGGTGCCACTGCCAGCAACCTCGTAGGTGTAGTTGAGGGATTCTGCGTAGGTCTTACCGTCGAATACGAAACTCTTGGGGCATACATATACGGTAGCGACACCTTGAGTGGGCTCAACGAATCCACCAATCTTCTTGATGACAGCGTCCTTAAGTTCGGCGGTGATGTCGGCAACCTTCTCGAAGTGGATGGTGAAGGTGGACTTGCTGGTCTCTACGCTACCGAACTGCTCGTAGTCCTTACCGACGAATGCTACTGCATAAACGTCGCCGCTGTTGTCGAATACTGCAGCGAGGAGTCCATAGTCAGAAACGTCGAGGTTGCTTGCGCCTTCGAATTCTACGTTGTAGTCAAGGAGTTCGTCAACGGTAGCAGCGCTGGTGGGCACGTTGATGTTGCCGGTCCATTCAGTGGGTTCGGGAACTTCCTCGAATACGAAGAAGGAAGTAAAATGGTTGTTCCAGGGAGCAAAGAGGTTTTCTCCGTGGTTGTAATTGCCTGTATTGAGGTCGACATTGAGATAGATGAAGCGTCCGTCGCTGTGATAGCCACGCATTACTACAACTTCAGGATTGATGTACTCTTCGGGGAGTTTGCCTGCATTCATGTCTTTGTCGGTCAGGTCGGTCATAGGAGTTATTTCCCACTGTGTACCGCCGGCTTCCCATCCGCGGAAGTGGAGCACATCGCCATCCTCTGTGGTGAAGGTGTACTTGCCGTTTTCGTCAACGGAGCAAATCCACTCAACAGGTGTGAGAGAAGGAGTCGTGGAAGTACCTACATAGTAGTCACTGGCTATGTCAAATGCTTCGCTGCGGATGGTGTAAACCTTGCCAGCCTTGGGTCTCGGGTCAAGTGCTACGGTGTAGGTGAGGGTGAATTCGGGGTTGTAGAGGGCACCGTTGCTGATACCGAAGTCGTCTTCGTTTTCGAGGTCAATCTTGCTGTTCCAAACGCACATCTCAGGAATGGTGATGCTGTAGGTTCCGAGTTCGGTGATGGGCTCTGCAAGGATGATGTTCACCACGTTGGATGCGTCATAATCATAGTCGAGGGCGGCTACGGTAACTTCTTCATTGGTGGCAACGTTGACCATGCTTGCACCAAGGTATGACTGTGCGAAAGGCATGATGAATACATCGTCATCGAAGGTAAGTTTGATGGTGTTCAGTTCGGTCACCTTGGACTTGTCGGCAGGATCGGCAGTTACATACATGAAGGTGTTGGGCTCGGGCTTGGGCTCAGGTTCAGCAGTCTTCTGCTCGATGTACCAGTAACCAATCTTTCCTTCCGATATTTTCTTGTCGGTGTAGACACCTGCACCTGCATAAGCATAGTCAATACCGAAGCCTTCGTCGGAGTTCTTTCTGATGGTGGTCAGTTCACCATCGAGGTTGTCGATGTACCATTCGCTGTCATTGTTGCTGAAGTCCCAGGTGCTGATTACACCGTGGCCGACATACTTGCCGGTAGACTCGCTCTGGAGGATGTATCCACCATTTTCACCTTCGGTGAAGATGAAGTACTCGGGCTCTGCAGCGAGGGAGTAGGTGGTTTTGTCGTGGTCAGGAACCTCGGTAGTGCTGAAGTAGAGGTCGGTATTCTGATAGCGGATGGATGCGATGAAAGCCTTGGTGTCGCCTTCCTGATAGGTTGCTACAGCGGTCTGAAGGGCTTCGATGTCCTCCTGTGTGGGGGCGGTCACCTCTTCGGCTGCAGCGATAGCCTCGGCGAGTGCTTTGGCAGCCTCGGGGTTCTGGGCGTTGAAACATTCGGGGTCGAGCTGCTGTGCGAAGAGTTTGAACTCTGCAAAGTGTCCATAACCGCGATCTTGGTCAGTCTTGGCGATGACGAAACGGAGCTTCTGGGTACCCTCGGGAACTTCGAATGTGCCGGTGACGGTTTCTGTGTTGCTGGTGAAGGGGGTCTTCACAGTACCTACAAAGGCAAAGGATTCCTTGTCGGTCGAAGCATGTACGTCGAATGCGAGGATATGGTCGTTCAGAGCCTGCTTGCGGCGGGTCATTGCAAGTTCCATCTCACCGCCGACGGGCTCGTTGAGGGTGATGAAGAAATCGTGGGTTCCAGGTGTTACGGAGCCACCGTGCCAGTTGGAGTGCCAGAATGTGTCGGGATTATCATCGCAGCATCCTGCAACACTGCCTTGTTCGGGATCAGTCCATTGGGTTTCGAACTGGCTGGGGTCGGTGAAGAGGTTGTCGCTCTTGATGTATACGCTTCCGGCATTGTACTGTGCCTTCGCTTCGGCGATGGCGTTCTTGAAGCTTTCTGCAAGCTGGATTCCGCCTACAATGTCATCGGCAGGATACTCGGCCTCTTCGATAACCATTATTGCACCGTGGTCATCGTATACCCAGAAAAGAACGGGCTGGTCGTTGTATCTGTTGCTCACGCAAAGATAATGCTCTGAACCACCGGTTGTGTTAAAACCGAAAGTTCCTGCTAACTCACCAGTGTTTTCAGTAACTAAAATGGGAGTGGGTTCAGAAACGAAACTGTAGGATTTACCGTATTTGTCACTTGAGGTGAGCTTTGCGTACTTCTTTGCGCCTACGTTATAGAGGTAATAGTTCTCTCCATCGTTTGCAATCTGCCAAAGATGATTGGAGTTGTTGGCATCGAAGGGAGCCTTGAGCTCTTCTTTGATGCTGCCTCCGTCAGGGAAAACATACTTTTCTGCGCCGCAAACATAGAGGTATGTGTCCGTGTATTCGGGTGCGTAGCAGATGTATCCCTCTCCGCTTTGACAACGGATAGAATAGGTCTTGTTGTTGTCAAGTTCAGCAAGGCTGTTGACAGTCTTGGCAGCTGCACCGTAACCGGTCCATTCGATGTTCCAGATGGCAACGCGGTCCTTACTGTTTTGGGCTTTAAGGCTTGGGGCATTGTTTACAAACTCAAGCGTGAAATCGCCTGCAACATTGATGTCTTTTTCGAGTGAATAGGCCGTGTTGTTTTGAAAACTGGTTTCCTCAATGTCAAATTCCTGAACGGCTTCACCATTCTGTTTTACCGTAACGTGGATGGAGCATCCCTGATAGCTCATAACGCCCAATCCGTAGTTAACAGTAAGTTTACCACATCCACCGGTAAGGGTGGGGGAGGTTAATTGGCCTTTTCCTTTCACATTTCCGGTGAGTACAAGCGCAGCAATGGTGTTGCAATTGTCACCATAGAGGTTGCTGTGGGTATAGTCCGGTGCTTGCGCGTAACTTTCATCCCATCCGGCTGCAACCATGCAGTTGATGGCATGCCAGCCTTCTGCATTGCTGCTTTCAATATAGCCATTGCCTTTGTCGAGTTCCCCATTATTAAATGTGGAGAAGTTGCACCTACCTTGTGCAAACGCGCCAATACTGGTCACGAGTGCAAAGAAGAAAAATAGGACTTTCTTCATAGTAAAACGATTTAGTGATTAATTATTATTTTTTGAGTTTTGTTGATTTCCGTTTTGAGGAGAATGCATGTATGAGGTGTGCCGAAAAAAGGTTTATGGACGTTAAAATGGGCTGGGCACACTTCGGATATTTGTATAATTGACTGCGCAAAAGTACAAATTCTTCGGTGATGTTTCAAGAAAAGTTTAGATTTTTTGTGCTTTGTGGTGACAAATTTGTTGCAAACCTCTGAATTTGTCGTGGTTTCCCACGCTTTCGTGGTACTTCCGGACTCCTTTGTCCCACAAAAATCATCCCCCAAATGCACACGGCATCTGGGGGATGACAATTATTCTATGTTAAAGTGCGTCTGTCGTGGAAGGTACTGTTTAGCGGATGACCTTCTTGCCGTTGACGATGTAGAGGCCGTTCTTTGCGGGCATTACCACGCGGCGGCCCTGCATGTCGTAGATGCGTGCTGCATTTTCGGTGACGATACCGCTGATGCCGGTGGCGATACCTCCGCTGACGGCATAGGACTTGGCGATGGATTCGCTGACCATCACGCCGTCGACCTTGAAGCTCTTGGGAGCCACATAGACGGTGTATTCACCTGCAACAGGCTGGAAGCCTCCGATGCGCTGCATTGCGCTTTCGAGGAGAGCGGGGTTCGAAGCCTTGAGTTCGTCGGTGGTAACGAAGTTGATGGTGGCGGTGCTGCCCTTGACGGTCACGTTGCCGGCAGCGTTGAATGCCTCGTCGGCATCGGCCATTGCCAGGGCGTAGAGGTCGCCGCCGTCGGTGAAGATGGCTGCGAGGAGACCCATGTTGGTGACTTCGATATCAGAAGCCTCGTCGAACTTCACGGGGAAACTGAGGAGTTCCTCTGCTGTAGCAGCGGCTTCGGGGAGGGTGATGTCACCGTTCCATACGGTCTTCACGGGTACGAGTTGGAAGTGAACAATCTGCTCAGGTTCCTTGTTGGTGAAGAGGCGGTAACTGTCGGGGTCCTTACCAATGTTCTTGCCGTCTTCGCGGTAGATTACGAAGTCTTCGGGAGTACCCTCGATGGTCCATTCGTAAGCCTCAGTGCCTACAACGGAACTCCATCCGAGCTTGCCGTTGTTGAAGGTGTAGGGGGTGAAGTAGCGTCCTGCGCCGTCATCGATAATCCATCCGTTCTGACCTTCGGTGAGGTAGAGTTTGGTGGGAGTCTGGCTTGCGGAGATGCAGATATTTGCCCCGGCATCGGAGGCATTACCGGTAGTGTCGAAGTCTATACCATAGGTGGGCTGGTTAACGAGGACGATGTTGTAAGCCTGACCCTCTTCAGCTGCGAAGGGTAGTTTGGCACCTTCCAATACTGTGATGGTCATGTTCTTGGTATCAACAGCGAATTCCCAGTAACCGGGCTGGATGCTGAAACTCTTGTCGCCGCCGAGTGTGAGTTCGGCAACATCGCCCTTCCAAAGTGCCCAGTTGTAATCGGGGGCAGAGAAGCGGTTGGCATTGAAGGTTTCCCAGTCGTAGGCTTCGGTGGGGCATACGGTACCGATGGTGAACCAAGAGGCGTCGGTAACGGTGCAACCGAAGGTGTAGTAGCCGTCTTCGTTCTCATCGAGTGCGATGGCGGGGTTTGCGGGATCCCAGTTTCCGTCGATTCCGACAACGAAGAAACCGGTCTTGTCCTGTGCGGGAGCCTCGACACCTTTGACAACGGTGAGGGTGAGGTTCTGGGTGTCGACGGTGAAGGTCCATGTTCCGGCTGCAATGCTGAAACCGGTGTCGCCGCCAAGTGTGAGGTTTACAACGTCGCCCTGCCATACTGGCCAGTTGTTTCCGGGCGAACAGAGGCGGTTGGCGTTGAAGGTGGTCCAGTCGTTGGGCTCGGTGGGGCATACGGTTCCGAGGGCGAAATAGGCGCCGGCCTCAGTGGTATAGGTGAAGGTGTAGACACCGTCTTCGGTCTTTTCCAACTTGATGGCAGGATCAGTAAGGTCCCAGTTGCCATCGATGCCGACAACCACGAGTCCGTATTCCTTTTGGGGGTCAGGCGTTTCTCCGCCCACTATGCCGTCACCGCTTACGGTGATTTCGCCGGTCTCGGGATTATAGCAGATGTATACCTTGCTCTCGGTGACGGTTTCGCCCTGGAAGATATAACTCTGTGTTGTGAAGGTGACGGTTCCTACCTCTTTTCCGTCGTAGTAAACAGTGGCGGAGTGGTCGCCGACGCTTACGACGGTGGTAACGGAATAGTTGCCCTCGCCGTCGCTGAGCATGGTGTATTCCACGCCGTCGACAGTTACAACCACGTCGTGGTGTTCGGCGGGAGCCACATATTCCACGATGTCCCACTGCTGTCCGTATGTCTTGTCGGTATATACACCGGAACCCTGGGTGTGGTTGTCGAGACCGAGGCCTTCTTTGGCATAGCTCTTCTTATTGATATAATAATGTCCGTCGGCAGTATCAACGATATACCATACGGTGGGGGTGGTGGTATTGGCATTCCAGGGTGCGGTGCCGGTGTTTGAACCGAGATATTTGCCGTCGTCAGTAGAGAGCACAAAACCTCCGTCCTGGGCGGTGAAGGTGAAGGGTGTGCCTTCGGCTGCCAGCGATGCTGCGGTGGTGTTCGTGCCGCCGCCCTGGCTGTCGTTACCGGTTGCCAATACGATGAACAGGCCACCGTCGACATCCTGAAGCAGATACTGCTTGCCGTCTTCGGGCTCGAACGCTGCAAACATCTGTGCGCAGCAGCAGAGCATCACGGCGAAGAGTGTAAAGAACTTCTTCATAATTGTTTTTTTTTAATGTTTTTTATCTGTTTTTTTTGATGTGTTTGCTGATATCTTCGACTGACATATAAACTGTCGGCACGGCTAAATTAGACATATTCTGCAATATCTGCTTTGCTATCTCCGTATTTTATGGCATAAAACGTCGCATGGAGAGTTTATTTGCAATGTTGTGTTTGCAAACTTTTGCGGGATAAATGGTTTCAGATTTCTGTCCCCGGCAAATGCTGCCGCGGCGGATTTGAAACGAAGGCCGGATTTCTCATGTGGCGGATTTCCTCTCCGCAGAATGGTATGCCCAATGGTGCGAAATGGGAACATCCGCAATATGGAATGGAAAGTTCAGAGGTTTGAGGTGGGAACTTCCGCATTTCCGTAAGTGAAATGCTGTGGTTTGAGGAGTAGCATCCGTTTAACATTGTATGCGTAAGCAGATTTTGACGATTGCTTCAGCACGTGTTGCGTGAGAAAGGCGTGTTGAGCGCTTATAAAGCCAAACCGTTGTTTTGTGAAAACAGACGCTTGAAACCTGCTTATCCTTAATAATAAATATATGAGTGCATGTGCATCCGATGGGAAAAAGGTGATGCCTTTCCGGCAGGAATGTGCGGTGTGGTTGAGCATCCGCGGGCGTTGTCCGCGGTCATTCAAATGTGGTTTTCAGGATTCTCTTTGGGGGTATGCGAAGGCGATGTCCGTAATTTTTTTGTCGCCTGCAAACGAATCCGCTTCTGTTTTCCCCCAAGATAAGAAGGGGGAGGGCTACAAAAAAAGGAAGATTCCGCATGTTGCAGCAGAATCTTCCTGTGGTTGTTGACGTTCCGTCCGGGTCATGGTGTCCGGGCGGAGCGCGATGGGGTAGTGGATGTCCCTCTTTATCGGGTGATGAACGCGCGTTTTCTGTCGGGAAACCGGCGTTTCGCTGTTGTATCTCCGACCGTTCGCTGTTGGAAAACAAACGTTTTCTGTTGGGAAACAGACGTTTCGCAGTTGGAAATCTAACGTTTCCTTTGGGGAAATCAGTATTTCCTATTGGATATTCAGCGTTTCCTTTGTGGAAACCGGCGTTTCGCTGTTGGAAAAGCCGTGTCTGGCATCCGGAAAACGGCGGATGGCATACCCTTAGAGAGGGGCGCCGTCATTATTTCTTTGCAGCCTTCTTTGCGGGTTCAGCCTTTTTAGCGGTGGTCTTCTTGGCGGGAGCCTTCTTTGCGGGGGCTTCAGCCTTGGGTTCCTCCTTCTTTGCAGCGGGCTTCTTTGCAGGAGCCTCAGCCTTAGGTTCAGCCTTCTTTGCGGCAGGCTTCTTTGCGGCGGGCTTCTTTTCCGCAGGAGCGGCAGCCTCGAGGCGCTTGATCATGGCCTGGAGTTTGTCGATTTCCTTCTGCTTCACCTCGAGTTCCTCGCCCTGGTTCTGGATAAGGGTGAGGAGAGAGTTGATTTCCTCGTTCTCGGCACCGCCGAAGAGGTCGTTGACACGTGCGGTGAAGTCGCCGAGGATGTTCATATAGTTGGTGAAGGCATCGTAAGGACTGTCGTAGATACCCCGGTAACCGCCGGAACTTGCCTTGGTGGACATGAAGCGGAAGTTGTTGGATGCCTGCAGATAGTCGAAGTCCTGCTGGAGTTTCTTGTTCTTGCAGACGCGTACACGTTCAGCAACGCTGTAGAGTTTCTCGCAGGCTTCCTGCTGCATCTTGTTGCCGAGCCATGGGCTGAGGTCGCGTTCCTCGTCCACCCAAGAGGTGGGGAATTCCACATCAATGGGGCTTACGGGCTTGTTGTTGGCGATGATTTCGCTGGGAGTGCTGAATCCTACGCCGCGCTCCTTGAGTTGTTCGGGGAGAGCCTTGAGGAATTCGAGGATATTGCTCGACAGGGGCTGGAAGATACCCAGGGCGCAGAGTTCCATGAAGATGTTGACGCACTGCTCTTCCTGCGGCATATCAGCAATCCATTGTGCGTAGCGGTCTGCGAAGAGGGGGTATTCGCTCCAGTTGGAGTCGTTGAAACGGAAACTGATATCCTCGGAGAGTGCTGCGTCGCGGAGGAGGACACTGAGTTTGGGATTGCGGTTGCAGGAGTAGACATAGTGTGCGCTCTTCCATCCGAGGACGTGCTTTGCGCCTTCAGCGAGCATACCCTTGTAGCCCATTTCAGCCACCATCTCACCCACTTCGTCGCTGTAACTGAGGCAACTGTTGCGGAAGACCTGGGGTTTCTTTCCGAAGAGTTTCGTCACCTTCTTGTCAAGGCGTGCCACTTCGTCCTTGAAAACCTCCTTGTTGCGGAGGAAAGCGAGTCCGTGGCTATAGGGCTCTGCGAGGAATTCCACGCATCCCGTGTCGTTGAGTTCCTTGAGAAGGTCGAGGACTTCGGGGGAATAGTTTTCGAGAAGTTCGAGGGCAGTACCGCTAAGGCTGATGGCGCACTTGAAGAAACCTCCGTGGGCCTTTGCCATTTCGATGAGGGTCTTGAGCGCGGGGATGTAACTTTTCTCAGCGGTTTCGGTGATGGAGCGCTCGTTCTCGTAGTCATCGTAGTAGTAATGGTCGGTACCGATGTTGAAGAAGCGATAGCGCTTGAGATGTATATTCTGGTGAA
>CAMAFY010000060.1 GCA_945833885.1 uncultured Bacteroidales bacterium | reverse complement strand
AGTTCATCGGAAAGCGACTTCCAGTTCATCGGAAAGTGATATCCAGTTCATCGGAAATCCGAAACACAAACCTCTGAATTCTGTGGCCTTTTCTTCGGAAGATTGAAGGTGATTTCTCCGATGTTATTCCCCTGTTCCACAGAATCTCGAAATATATATCCCCCAAAAAAGCACATCAAAAACACCCTAAAGGCATATATGAGAATCTTCAAGTTTATCGCGGCTGTTGCCCTCGTCGTCACCATGGCGTCCTGCGCATCCTACAAGACTGTTCCGTATTTCCAGGACCTCAACAGCGAATCGAACCTCCCCACGCTCAACGCTACGGATTACACCCTGCGCCTTGCGCCGGCAGACATGATCAACATTGTCGTCAGTTCCGCCCTCAGTCCTGAAATCGCAACCAGTTTCAACCTGCCTCTGCAGTCCAACCGCATCGGCGCTCCCTCCACACCTACGAGTACGCAAAGCACGCAGTCCACGATGCCTTACCTTATCGATTCGAACGGCGACATCGACTTCCCCGTAGTCGGAAAGATCAGAGTGGCTGGCAGAACCCGCGAGGAAGTGGAGATTATCATCAAGAATATCCTCGTCAGCGAGAAACTCCTTAACGACGCCGTCGTCACTTGTCAGGTGATGAACCAGTACATCAACGTCATCGGTGACGTGAAAACGCCCGGAAGAATCGCTATCGACAAGGACAACCTCACCATCGTCGAGGCCCTTGCCAAGTGCGGCGACCTCAACATCACCGGCGAACGCCACAACATCACCGTCATCCGCCGTGTGGGAAGCCAGCAGAAGGTCTATCATGTCGACCTCACCAGCGCGCAGAACGTCTTCAGTTCTCCCGTCTACTACCTGCTCCCCAACGACATCGTCTACGTCAATCCCAACAAGACGAAGCAGCGTACCAGCACGCCCAACGGCAACAGTTGGCAGAATCCGCTCATCTATTTCTCCACGCTTTCTCTCGTCGCTTCCCTCGCCACCACCGTTGTGGCACTCGTGAAATAGTCCATTCCTGCGGTGCGGACGCTCATTTCTGGCCGTAAGGTCGGCAACCTGCTTCAGATAATCCGACCTTCCTCCGGGAAAAATCCGGCTTTTCTGTCGGTAAGTCTTTAACTTCTCCCGGAAAAAACATCTGAAGTGATGAGGCGAGCCCGCAAAATCAACAAAATCTTTCGGTGGTGCGTTACAGCATCCACCTTAAAGCAAAAATCCTGTCACCATACTTTTTTCCGTCATGTCTGACTTTGTGAATCTCCCTCAAGAAGAAAACAACGGCGGAGGCTTTGACTTCCAGGATGCCGTCTACCTTTGCATCAGCAAATGGTATTGGTTCCTCATCTCCATCATCCTCTGCCTGAGCATTGGCGTGTTGCAGATTCTGCGCACGACACCCGTCTATACCCGCTACGCCACGCTCATGATCAAGGACGTCGAGGGTAAAAAAGGTAGCATCGAACAGCAAATCAGCGAACTCGGAGGCTACAGTGCCTCGAATGTCAACAACGAAGTCCTGGCGTTACAGAGCCCCGCCATCACCGAGGAGGTGGTGAAGCGCCTGCATCTCGACGTCAATTACTCCATCGAAGGTCCGTTCCACGACTACACCCTCTACGGACGCACCCTCCCCATCGAGGTGAAATTCCTCTCCATCGCTGAGGACGACAATGTCAGCATGACCATCGAACTCGATGCGAAAGGCAACTTCGTCGTCACAGACTTCGCAGGTCCGCGCACCAAACCCGAGGACGCCACGAAATCCCTCCGCGGACGTCTGCACACCATCATCAACACGCCCATCGGACGTATCCTCGTAGATCCCTCACAGAACTTTTACGATGTCGGCAAACCCATCCGCATCGTCCGCACCTCCCTCCGTGCCGCCACCAGCGCCTACAACCGTGTCGGGGTGGGACTTATGGAGAAACAGAGCAACATGCTCCGCCTGACCTTCAACGACGTCAACACCCAGCGTGCCGAAGACGTCATCCGCACCACTATCGAGGTGTACAACGAGAACTGGATTGCCGACAAAAACCAGATTGCCGTCAGCACTTCGCAGTTCATCAACGAGCGTCTCCGCGTCATCGAGAGCGAACTCGGCAGCGTAGACCACAGCATCTCCTCCTACAAGAGTGCCAACATGATTCCCGATGCCGAGACGGCAGCGTCGAGTTATATGTCGAAGGCCGATGCCACAGGCGACCGTCTTCTCGACCTCAACAACCAACTCTATATGGCGAAATATGTGCGCCAGATGGTTTCCGACGAGCGCGAGAAGTTTGAACTACTCCCCGCAAATTCAGGCATCAACTCCACCAGCGTCGAGCAACTCATTGCGGAATACAACGACAACATCCTCCTCCGCAACCGTCTCCTCGGCAACATGTCGGTCAACAGTCCGCTCATCGCCGACCTCGAGAGCCGCATCAACAACCAGCGTCAGGTGATTGTCCAGAGTATCGACAACTTCATCATGACCCTCAACACGCAGGCAGGACAACTTCAGGCGCGTGAACGGCAACTCAACTCCAAGATTGCCAACACCCCCGTGCAGTCCACTTACCTCACAAGCATCGGCCGCGAGCAGAAAGTGAAGGAAAGTCTCTACATCTTCCTCCTCCAAAAACGCGAGGAGAACGAACTTTCCAAGGCCTTTACAGCCTATAACACACGTCTCATCACGCCTCCCACGGGTAGCAACGCCCCCACTTCGCCCGTCAAGCGCAACATCCTCTTTATGGCCCTCTGCATCGCCATCGTTGTGCCTCTGCTCATCATCATCCTGCGTGAACTGATGAACACCACCATCCGCGGACGTAAGGACCTCGAAGGACTGACCATCCCCTACATCGGCGAGATACCTTTGTCGTACAAGCGTCCGGGATTCCTCAAGCGACTCTTCACACGCAAGAAGAAGAAATCCGTGAAACGCGAGATCGTCCTCGAGGAAGGCAACCGCAATATGATCAACGAAGCCTTCCGTGTGCTCCGTGCCAACTTCGAATTCTGCGGCAAAAAGTTCGGAAACGGTGTTGTCACCATGGTCACCTCGGCGAATGTCTCCTCCGGAAAGACCTTCATCACCACGAATCTTGCCGCAGCCATGGCCATCAAGAACCAGCGCGTCGTCGTCATCGACCTCGACCTCCGCAAGGGCACCACGTCGGGTTTCGTCGGAAAGCCCAAGGTGGGAATCACCAATTACCTGGTGGGTACCGCCGCTTCGCTCGACGAAATCAAGTACACCTACGACAAAATCCCCAACCTCACCATCATACCCGTCGGCACGATTCCCCCAAATCCCTCCGAATTGCTCTACGATGAGCGTCTCGGACAGGCGATCGCCCAACTCAAAAAGGAGTATGATTACATCTTCATCGACTGTCCTCCCGTAGAGATTGTTGCCGATGCAAGCATCATCCGCAACTATGTTGACATGACGATTTTCATCGTCCGTGCCATGTATTTCGAGCGTACGATGATTCCCGAAGTCGAGAGTTTCTACCGCTCACAGCGTTATCCCAACATGCTGCTCGTCCTCAACGGCACCGACAACATCTACAAGAGTTATGGCTATCACCGCTACGGCTATCGCTATGGTTACCGCTATGGATATGGCAACAAATGATGTTTCTTGCGGAGGACTCCGAAAGGTGTTCCACAATGTCCGCAACTACTGATATTTTTGGTCTTGAACCGGGTACATCATCCTTTGGTGCGCCCGGTTCGAGGCGTATATGACGGACACCTGAAATGACACATCCCATGTGTTCGCAACTTGTTGCATATCAATAAGATAACGTCAAACTCCATTCACGAATACTCCAAGATTTTACCCGTGGTGCCATAGCATCCACCCCTTTCAACAGCCCATGCGAATCCTTTCCATCGACTACGGCAAACGCCGCACCGGACTTGCGGTGACCGATCCTCTGCAGATTATCGCCGGCGGACTGGCAACGGTCGACACGCGCGACGTCCTGAAGTTCATCATCGACTATGTTCGGCGTGAGCCTGTGGAGACCATCGTCATCGGTCTGCCCATACAACCCAACGGACAACCCTCTGAAAATCAGGCACGTGTGCGCTGCTTTACGGGCGAACTCCGCAAGGCGCTTCCCGAAATCCCCGTCGTCTTTTACGACGAACGCTTCACCTCCGTCATCGCACACCAGACCATGATCGAATCGGGTATTGGTCGCAAGCGTCGGCAGACCGATAAAGGTCTTGTAGATGAGATATCCGCCACCATCATTCTGCAGAATTATCTCGAGAATCTCCGCCTGAAACACTAAGGGCATCACATCACTTTTCCCCCATCTCCACAGCCTTTCCGATGGCCGTTTGGGAGGGACTTCAAAGGTCTCAGCCTTGAATTTCCCCCATCTCCACGGCATTTCCGATGGCCGTTTGGGAGGGATTTCAAAGGTCTCAGCCTTGAATTTCCCCCATCTCCACGGCATTTCCGATGGCCGTTTGGGAGGGACGATAAGGTGTTATGTCCTGATTCATTCATAGCATTTCAACAAACAGCGTTATCGCAATTCAACAAACAGTGTGACAATCTCCGCATTCGTCACCGACAACCTCATATTTTTCAACCATGATTTACCCTATTTACACCTACGGACAGCCCGTCCTCCGTCAAGTGGCACAAGACATCGACAAGGACTATCCCAACGTTCAGCAACTCATCGACGATATGTTCGAGACCATGTATCACAGTCAGGGCGTTGGACTTGCCGCACCACAGATTGGTCTTTCCATCCGTCTTGTCGTCATCACACTCGACTGTCTGTCAGAGGATTATCCCGAATACAAGGACTTTAACGAGGCATATATCAACCCCCACATCGTAGAATTCGACGAGACGGAGACGAAACTTATGGACGAGGGATGCCTCTCCTTGCCCGGCATCAACGAGCCTGTCCGCCGTGCCACACGCATCCGTGTGAAGTATCTTGACCGCGAATGGAACGAGCACGACGAGTGGGTGGAAGGTTATCTCGCACGCGTCATGCAGCACGAGTTTGACCATCTCGAGGGAAAGGTCTTCACGGACCGCATCTCCCCCCTGCGCAAGCAACTCATCAAGAAGAAGATGGCCAACCTGCTCTCCGGAAAATTCTCCTGCAACTACAAGATCAAGCGCAAGTAATTTCCGCTATCTTCGGGGCTTTCGCTCCAACATTCCTCACCAACCGACAACGGTCAGACGATGCTTATTCGTACGATTCGAAATCTTATCATGGCGGCAGGCAAAGGCACATGCTTTTGCTTGCTGCCATTATGCTTTTTCTTCATCCCCCATACCGCCGCATCGCAGGTCAACACCCAGCAGGTCATCCTTATGGGACGTGCCGCATTGTACTACGACGACTACATCACCGCCATACATTATTTCAACACAGTCCTCGAGGCCAGACCCTATATGGCGGAGGCGTTCTACTACCGTGCCGTGGCAAAGTTCTCGCTCGAGGATTACGAAAGTGCGCAGAACGACCTCGACCAGGCCATACTCTTCAACCCTTTCCGTGCGGAATTCTACCAACTTCGCGGACTCTGCCGCATCCATACCTCCGACTATCAGGGGGCGATTGACGACTATACCGAGGTCATCCGCGAAAACGCCAAGGACCAGAGTGCCATCTACAACCGCATCCTCTGCCGCATGGAACTCAAGGACTTCGAGCGTGCCGAAGCCGAACTCGACACTCTCATGCGCTTCTGGCCGAAGTTCACCCGCGCCTATCTTATCAAGGCGCAGGTGCGTCTGGAACTCAGCGATACCCTCGGCGGAGTGTTCTGGACCGATTCGCTCCTGAAAATCAGTCCGCGCGAGCATGCCGCATGGGCGTTCAAGGGACGTTATGCCCTTCAACAGGAGGACTTCACCCTTGCCGATTCCTGTTATACCCAGGCCATGCGCTATGAAAAGGGCAATGTCGACTACTATGTCGAGCGGGCACAGGCGCGGAATGCCCTCAACCGCTATGCGCTTGCCCTCGAAGACTACGACCGTGCCATAGAAATGGTGCCGCAACATTTCGTCGCACACTACAACCGCGGACTCATCCGTGCCTTTGTCGGCGACGACAACCGCGCCATTTCCGACTTCGATTTCGTCATCTCCGAAGAGCCCGACAACGTCCTCGCCCTTTACAACCGTGCCGAACTCCGGCAGAAAGTGGGCGATTTCCGTGGCGCCATCTCCGACTGGTCGTACCTCATCACCGCTTATCCCCATTTCCTCTACGGCTATGCCCAGCGCGCGCAATGCTACCGTGCCGTCGGCGATGTCCGCCGTGCCGTCAACGACGAGGCGTATGTCCGCCGTGCCGACTACGACCTTGTCTTCAACAGCGGCAAACGTCGTCCGGTGAAGACGGTGCGCAAACGTTCCGAAAAGGCGCTCGAACGCTACGACCAGCCCATCGTTGAGGACGAGGACACCACGCGCAATTATCTCAGCGAGTTCGGCGGAAAGGTGCAGAACCGCAAGGTGGAGCGCGTCTTCCTCCCAGCCTGCCACACCGAAGGCCAGCAGTTTGTCATCGACGCCAACCGTCAGCCCATCTTCGCCCCCGATGAACGCCTCCGCGCTGTCGTCGATTCCGCCAACGTCCTCGTAAGTTTCGGCCGCAAGTCCGAGGCAATCGCCCTCCTTCGCCGGGCGGTCCAGGGCGAATATGCCGCCGAGGCCGTCCTCCACTACAACATCGGTTGCATCGAAGCCGAGGAGGGTAGTCTCGAGGCTGCGGAAAAGGCCTTCATACGTGCCCACGAACTCGATGCGAAGATGGCGGAAGCCCTCTACAACCGTGCCGTGGTCTACCTCCTTCAAGGCCGCAACGACGATGCCCTTCCCCTGCTTTCCACAGCCGGAGAAATGGGACTTTACAAGGCCTATAACCTCCTGAAACAGGCGAAAGCCCGGAAATGATTTCCTCCCGTTCCGTGTGTGACTGCCCGTAAGTCTTGCCAGAATCCTGCATATCCCCTACCTTTTTTCCGCAAACACCGCACATCCCATGTCCCATCCGCAAACCATCGAACTCCTTTCACCCGCCAAAAACGCCGATATCGGCATTGAAGCCATCCTCCATGGCGCTGATGCCGTGTACATAGGCGGGCCAGGTTTCGGGGCACGTGCCGCAGCCGGCAACAGCGTCGACGACATCCGCCGCCTCTGCCACGCCGCACACCTCTATGGAGCACGGGTCTACGTCACCCTCAACACCATACTTTACGACGATGAACTGCGTGAGGCTGAGCGGCTTGTGCGCCAACTTTACGATGCCGGAGTGGATGCCCTCATCACCCAGGACCTCGCACTGCTTGACCTCGACATCCCGCCTATCGCCCTCCATGCCTCGACACAGATGGATAATTGCACGCCCGAAAGGGCACGCTTCCTCGAGGAGGCGGGATATTCGCAAATCGTGCTTGCCCGCGAACTCTCCCTGCAACAGATGGCCGACATCCACGCCGCCACCTCGCTTCCTTTGGAAGCCTTTGTCCATGGTGCCCTCTGTGTCAGTTATTCCGGCCGTTGCTATGCCTCGGAATACTGCTTCGGGCGCAGCGCCAACCGGGGCAGGTGTGCCCAATTCTGCCGCCTAGCCTTCGACCTCACCGACGGACGGGGCCGCATTGTCGCCGCCACCGAGGGGGAGGGCCGCCGTCCTGTGCCACAACAGGGACGTCATCTGCTCTCGCTGCGCGATATGAACCGCTCCGCACACCTCGAAGCCATGATGGATGCCGGCATCAGGAGTTTCAAAATCGAGGGACGCCTGAAGGATGCCGCCTATGTCAAGAACGTCACGGCCTATTATCGCCGTGCCATCGACGAGGTGCTCGAGCGCCGTTCCGCCCACTATTGCCGGGCCTCCCACGGCATCCACACCTTCACCTTCGAACCTTCGCTGCAGAAAAGTTTCAACCGTGGCTTCACTTCCTACCTTCTTCAGGGCCGCACGCCCGACCTCTGGAACTTCGCCACACCGAAGTCCGTGGGCGAAAAGGTTGGATGCGTTGTCCGTGTTTCCCCACGTTCCTTCACCCTTCTTCCCACGTCGCCGGAGACGCTGCTCCACAACGGCGACGGATGCGTCACCTTTCATGCCGGAAACCTCAGCGGATTCCGTGCCAACCGTGTAGAGCCTGCTCCCGACGGCCGTCATCTCGAGGTGTTCCCCTTGAAGATGCCCCTGCTCCGCGCCGGTGCCGTCGTCTACCGCAACGAGGATGTGCAGTGGGAAAACCTGCTTGCACGCCCCTCCGCCATGCGGCGTCTGCCCCTCGCCTTTGCCCTCATCGAGGCCCCCGAAGGCTTCCTCCTCCGTGCCGGAGCACAAGGTTGCATGGTGGAAGTGGTGCTTGACGCCCCGCATCAGGCGGCGGAAAAACCGCAGACCGAGGTCATCCGACGTCAATTACAGAAACTTGGCGACACGCCTTTCACGCTCGATGCCCTCGATGTGCGGACCTCGGGCGAGCGTTTCATTCCCGCCTCCCTCCTTTCCGCCGCCCGTCGTCAGGCTGTCGAGGCGCTTTCCGCCGCCCTGCGTCAGCAGCATCTTTCGCGGCGCGACGTCCGCCGTCCCCTCCGCAGCCCCGATTTCGGTGGGCAACCGCTGCCTTTCCAGGCCAACATCGCCAACCGTGTGGCAGAGGCTTGGGCACTCCGTCATGGCGCATCCGCCGTCGCCCCCGCTTTCGAACTGCATCAGCCCGATCGGCAGGCGGTCATCATGACGTGCCGCCATTGCCTGCGTTATGCCTTCGGGCAGTGTCCCAAGGTCAGCGGACGCCCGCCACAGTGGAGCGAACCCCTTTTCCTCAGTCTCCCCGACGGCCGACGTTTCCCCCTGCGCTTCGACTGCTCGCGTTGCGAGATGCAGGTCCTCACCCCGCAGCGTTGACTTTCCGGCATGCGTTTTGCCGAAAACCATCGCCCCATGCTCCTGTGCCTTGGGGCCGCCCGGCTTTCCGTTGCGGTCTGCAGTATCGTCCTTCTTAACGGCGTCTGCCCGCTCCGTAGAGATGTGATGCAGAACCGGCAAGGCGGAACAGCGTACGCCTCCTCGAGAATCCACGGAAACCTCCCTGAAATTGGTATGGAAATACCTCTAATGGATACACAATCTTTCTCCATAATCCGCGTAGGTCTCCCAAAAATTGAAATGGAAATTCCTGTGATTGATACGGAAACCTCCCTGCAATTTGATACGGAATTCTCCCTGTTATCTATGGTATTTTCCTGAAACCTGTAAGGTGCCCATTTAAGTAAGAGTGCAAGATTTATTTCTACTGACAACGGGTTTGAAGTATAAAGGATTCTTCAATCCATCTTATAAATGATGTATAAATTCTTTAATCTTGTCCACTTTCTTATCTAAAATATCCAATTTCACCCAAATTTACGGCTTACACCTTATCCTTCCCACTCCATCTATCCCCACGTTTATGCAGCGCATCCTCAGTCTTCTGTTCCTTGTCCTTGCCCTGGCGTCGTGTCATCGCGACCGTCCGCAGTGCACTGAGTTTTGGAGTTCGCCCGACATCGACTCTGTGACATTCCGTCAGGAGCATCATTTTTGGAAGAATTTCAATTTCGTTGCTACTGATTCCATTCCCCTCGAACCCACTCTTCCGGGGCAGGTGGCCGGCATCTTCTTCCCCGACAGTCTGTCGCTGATTGCCGACGACCAGATGGTGGTGGCGGACATTGCCATTGTTCCTGCCGAAGATGGCGACAGTGTATGGGTGATGCTCGCACGCGACCAGCAGACGATGGGGTGGGTTTCCGAGCAAATGCTCCTCGAACGAGCCGTTCCCGACAACACCGTCTCGCGCTTTATCAACTATTTTTCTGATGTCCGCATCCTTCTTTTCCTCACCATCCTTTGCATGGGCTTTGCCCTTTTCCTGATTCAGCGTTTCCGGAAAGAGCATTTCCTGATTGTACATTTCAACGATATCCGCAGTTTCTATCCCACGCTTCTCTGCCTCTGCATGAGTGGTCTGGCGGCCCTCTACGGAAGCATCCAGAACTTTTGTCCGGAGGTTTGGAAGGAATTCTTCTTTTATCCCACCCTCAACCCCTTCGGCCAGCCGCGCATCATCATGCTTTTCCTTGGAGGCGTATGGGCGCTCATCATCGTTTTCTTTGCCGTTGTCGACGACATTCGCAAGCAGCCCAATGTGGTCAACGGGATGTCGTACATGATTTCGCTCTGTGGTGTCTGCATGACCCTCTATCTTTTCTTCAGCGTCAGCGTGCAGTACATCATCGGTTATCCCGTCCTTTTGCTCTATTGGGGCTTTGCCCTTTACCGCCATCTTCACCACAACAGTGCTCCATACATCTGTGGTAACTGCGGCGCACCCCTCCATAGTCTGGGCAAATGTCCCTCCTGCGGTGCCATCAACGAGGCGTAGATGCCCCCCTCCTTTTTCGTCTTGGCAGGTTGGAATCCTGCCCTCCCTGTGCATCATCCGGTATTTTTTCCGTTTTATGTAGGTTCTGCAAATGGGATTTGTCAGGTTCCGATTCTTTTTACGAGGCGGAAATCGGTTGCGGACGTCACCGGATGAGAAATCCTTTTTGTCGGCATTTCCCATAGGAATGCAGAATTATCCTACACGTTTGACAACATCCTGCATGTCATCCTACACTCCAAAAGTCTGAATCTCTGTTGGGGATTTCTCCCAATGGTATAGAATATGTAGGAGAAAATTGCGGAATAAAATTTTGTGGAGGAGAAGATACACATCAAACGTCCGCAAAATGAATGAGAAACCACGGCATTTCCTGTCTGAAAGTTCCGATTCTTTAGACAGAAAGTGCCGTGGTCTTTTTGTGGATTTCACCTACTTGCCGAAACGACAAATTGAAGTTGAGGCAAGTGCGGATTGATGTTTTTTTCGTTCAAATTGTCGTTTTTTCGAAATTTTGTGGAAAAAGAGAGAAAGTAAATTTGTGTTTTTTTGACTTTTTTATAAATTTGCCTTGTCAAAACATACAGATTCAGATCTCGAAGGTTGAAAATCCCCGCTTCTTGCCAGTGCAGGAAAGGTGATTTTCTGTTGTTTTTAAGGCGTATACTCCCATCCGAAAGTCAGACAGAATGAAAAGCATAGGTTTCTCCATTCGCATAAACGATGAAGGACACATCACGGTCTTTTCCCGTCTTACGCTTCGTTCGCCTTAGCCTTTCAAAAAGCAAAAGCAGTAAAAGTCTTATCAAAAAATTGTATTATTACGCAACAGAAAGTAAGAAAACCCCACCCGAACTTTGGATAATCGTTGAACAGTTAGGTTTGGCACACCGGTTGTGTTTCATGGTGGATTATTAGTGCCCACCAGAATTTTCCGGTCAGAATGCCTTCATTATCCAAATCGTATAACACCTAAAATCCGCAACTATCATCCAATACACGATTAAGGGTAGATTTATGAG
>CAMAFY010000059.1 GCA_945833885.1 uncultured Bacteroidales bacterium | reverse complement strand
GCAGGCGGGGGAGCATATAGCGGTATTGTGCCAGTTCGACCTGCGTCTTTGCGTTCGCCGTCTGCGCGCGCATGGCGAAAATGTCGAGGATAAGCGATGTGCGGTCGAGGATCTTCACCCTCAGTTCCTTCTCGATATTCCTCAACTGTTTCGCGGAAAGTTCATCGTCAAAGATGACCATTCCCACCGGTTGCGGGGCTTCCGGCGCCAGTCCGAACTGCGGTCTCAGTTGCGGATCGAGGCTTCTGATGCCCAATTCGTCGAGGGCTTCGTCATATTCGTCGGCAGCGCGCTCGCATTCCTCAATATATGCCCTTATTTCCTGCAGTTTTCCGGACCCGAGATACGTGGAAGCCGATGGTCCGTCGGCGCGTTGTGTGAAGCGTTTCACGGTGACGGCACCCGCAGTCTCGGCAAGAAACTCCAATTCATCCAGATATTCGTTGGTCTTGCGTTCGTTCTGTTGCCGCGTGATGAGGGCGACAAGCACGCAGGTTTCGGCTTTTACGGCAGTGGTAATGAATTCTTTCATGTTGGGAAATTTGGGATTAAGCAAGCGGACGACAACAAATTTATACTTTCAATGCCACACGGTTTTATCCCGTCCGCATACCATACGCATGAAAATCATGGCGTTTTTCAGGGTTCCAACACACTTTCTGTGCGAGGACATCGGAATATTCCGCACCATAGAACCCACCTTAATAAGGGCAGAGTAAGCATTTATGGTGCAAAATTACAATGAGAAATTTGATTTATGGGGTTTCTATCGTTACAAATCGGGGAAAAAAGCGTATTTTTGCGCGAAAATGGCAGACCCATCTTCTGCACATTACCTTACTCACCACTCACCTCTTACTAACCAAAAGCCTTTATCACATCCTCTTTCATGGACAAACCTTCTATCCTTATCCTCTACACGGGCGGTACGATAGGAATGGTGGAGAACCGTGAGACCCATGCTCTTGAAGCATTCGATTGGAAACATCTGTGCGACAGTGTCCCCGAACTGGACCAGTTCCACTTCCGTATCGATGCCATAACGCTGGGAAAGCCTATCGATTCGTCAGAGATGACGCCGGAAGATTGGATACTCATGGCACACACCATCGAGGATAACTACGACTATTACGATGGTTTTGTACTCCTTCACGGCACGGACACGATGGCATATACGGCATCGTTCCTGAGTTTCGTCCTGGAAGGACTGTCAAAGCCCGTAATTATCACCGGAAGTCAGTTGCCAATCGGCCAACTTCGTACGGACGGCAAGGAAAATCTTCTGACAAGTATCGAGATTGCTGCCGCAAAACACTCCGACGGTACGGCAATGGTGCCCGAAGTGTGCATATTTTTCGAGAACGAACTTACGAGAGGAAACCGCACAACCAAGATAAATTCTGAGGGATTCAGCGCTTTCCGCTCCTACAACTTCGCACCTCTTGCCGTCGCCGGCATACACATCGACTACAATACCCGCGAGATTCTGTACCCGGAATGCCGCAAAGACATCGAAAGTTACAACCTCCTGCGCCGGAACAACGGAGGTATCCGTAAGGAAGGTCTGAACGTTCACTATCATTTCGACAACCATATCGCCATCCTCACCCTGTTTCCTGGCATCAGCGAGGCGGTGGTTCGCAGCATCACCCGCGCGGAAGGCCTCAAAGCACTTGTGCTACAAACCTTCGGAAGCGGAAATGCGCCACGGAAAAAGTGGCTCATCGACATCCTCAACGAGATGAACAGCAAGGGAATCATCGTCGTCAACACCTCGCAGTGCGAGTTCGGCACGGTGGAAATGGGGCGGTACGGCACATCGTTGCAACTGCTCAATGCCGGAGTCATCAATGGTTATGACGCCACACTCGAATGCGTCGTCACGAAACTCATGTTCCTTTTGGGCAACAACTGCTCGACGGAGGAGGTGCGGCAACTGATGTCGGTACCCATCGCCGGGGAAATCAACGTGCGGTAGTTCCGCACTTCAACCCACAGCCCGCAACTTTCCGGCACCACACCGACGGACTGCAACGGCAGCACTGCCAGACTTCTGCCACAGGAAAGCCCGCTTCCGCACGGGGAATGACCTGAACATTGCCGCTACCGTCCACCTTTCTCACGTCCCGAATCATCCCATTTCAGCAATGAAAACACCCTCCACCCTCGGCCGCAGTCTGCGTTGTCCGTCCGCCATCGTTGCCCTCCTTCTGGCATTCCTTGCCGTGGCATCATGTGGCAACGACGGAAAACCTGCATCCGAGGGTGGAAATCTGCACCACGCAGAATGGCTACGCCTCACCGATGCTGCGGAATATAGCGTAGCCATCGTCCTCAATCCCTGGCAGAAGGGCGAGGTTCTCCACCGCTATGTGCTGGAAAACCGGCCCGGAGCGGCGCCCGACAGCATCGAAGGAACGCGCATTGCCGTGCCGTTGCAGCGTGCTGTCGGCGGAATTTCCGCACACGTGCTGCTGGCTTTCCGCCTCGGAGCAGGCGAATGTTTTGCAGGAATCACCGACGCCGCCTATGTTACCAGCCCCATCCTACGCTCGGCCCTCGAAGAAGGGCGGCTCAAGGACTGCGGACAAGGGATGTCGCCTAACCTGGAGACGCTGGCGGCGCTGAAACCTGCGGCACTCCTGCTGTCACCCTTCAACAACAGCGGCTACGGAGCCCTGGAACATCTGGGGATTCCCATTGTGGAATGCGCCGATTATATGGAGACCTCGCCGCTCGGACGCGCGGAATGGATGCGCTTCTACGGACGTCTCTACGGACGTGCTGCGGAAGCCGACAGCCTGTTTGCCGCCGAAGAGGCGCGATACCGCGATGTTTGCCGGAAACAACGCCCCACAGAAGGGCGGCGACCGCGGCTGATGGCGGACTGCCTGACGGGAGATGTCTGGTATGTGCCGGGAGGAAAAAGTTACATGGCACAGATGTTGCTCGATGCAGGTTTTGACTATCCCTTTGCCGACATCCCGCAAACGGGTGGCGTTCCCCTGTCCTTCGAAACGGTGTTCACCAAGGCCCACGACGCCGACATCTGGATTATCCGCACGGCAGGACGCACTTCATACGCCTCGCTCACCGCGGCCGACGGGCGCTACAATGGCTTCAAGGCCTTCCGCGAGCGGAACATCTGGATTTGCAACACCATGGAACGTCCCTACTACGACGAGGTTCCCTTTGCACCTGCCACACTGTTGGAGGAACTTTCCGCCCTAAGGACGGCCAAGGCATCCGACTCCCTGCGCTATTTCACCCGCCTCCCGTAACTCATTCTGCGCCTTCGGGATGCAGAAAACATGGAGGACCAGAACCGGAAGGGCGAAGGCCGCAGACTGGGCGTACGGATATTCCGAATGGAAAGTTCGGAAGTTTCCTATAAAAAGTTCCGATGTTTGTGCCACAAAGTTCCGATGTTTGATGAAGATAGTTCCGATGTTTCTTATCGAATGTTCGGAGGTTTCTTTTTGATGGTTCGGAAGGTCCTTATCGTAGGTTCAGAAGGTCCGAAAGGAGATGCGGAGACTTCCGTGAATATCCACGAATAAAAACTGATTATCAACCCATAGAAACAGGGGGAACAGGACGTAAAAGTTACTGATTTCCGCTGTTCCCACGCCATCAAAAGACCGGATAAAAATGTTCCGTTCCCTGCTGCTCATCCTCAGCGTAGTGCTGTTTTTCGCACTGAACGTGCTGCTCGGCCCGACGCCTTTGCCGCTTTCCGAGGCGGTGGACTGCGTGCTTGGCGGCGGAAACGACACGGCCCGCTTCATCATCCTCGACAGTCGTCTGCCCGCAGCCCTGACGGCATTGTTGGCAGGCGCGGCACTTGCCGTCGGAGGTCTTGTCATGCAGACCCTTTTCCGCAATCCTTTGGCCGACCCTTCCCTGCTGGGCATCAGCGCGGGAGCGGGATTGGGAGCGGCAATCGCCCTGCTTACGGCAGCGGGCGCCACACTTTTCGCCACGGCCTCCGCAGCAATGATGGGCGCCATGCTGGCAATAGCACTCCTGACTGCCGCATCGGCATGGCTGCGCAGCGCATCTTCGTTGCTCATTGTCGGCGTCATGCTCTCCTTTCTCCTCGGAAGTATCACGTCAATCCTCAACTTTTTCGCCACCGACGAGGGCGTCCGGAGTTACGTGATATGGGGACTCGGCAACTTTTCCGGGGCATACGGCAGCCGCCTTGTCGGATTTTCCGCCTCCGTTCTTCTGCCCCTCCTCGCGCTACCCTTTGCAGCCCGTGGCCTCGATGCCCTGCTGCTTGGCGACGATTATGCCCACAGCGTCGGCATAGACGTGCGGCGTCACCGCACCCTTCTGCTGCTCCTGGTGGGATGGCTTACGGCTGTCACCACCGCCGTCTGCGGACCGGTGGCATTCATTGGTCTGGCGGTTCCCCATGCAGCACGGCGTTTTGCCGGCACAGCGCTCCACAGAAAACTGCTCCCTTGCACGGTGTTGTTGGGCAGCACCACCGCATTGGCGTGCCTGTTCGTCACCCGACTTCCCGCCATCCTCCAACTTACGCCGTCCATAATGCCGCTGGCGGCCATCACACCCCTCATAGGCGCACCCGTCGTCATCGCGCTTTTGCTCAAAGGAAACCGGTAAAAAAGGTGCAGATTCGCCGAACACTCCAACAATTTCCACCGAACTTTCCGACACAAAACACGGAACTTCCCAACACAATCTGCGGAACTTTCCAACGAGTTTTTCGGAACTTTCCAACGATTCCCGCTGAATTTCACGCAGGAATCCGCTGACTTCTCACTGAAAATTATCCATTCATGCGACCCTATATCCTCATCTCCAACGATGACGGCTACCAAGCCGCCGGACTACAATATCTCATAAAAACGCTACGAAACGTGGCAGACCTGCTCGTTCTTGCCCCAGATGGACCGCGATCAGGCTACAGTTGCGCCATCACAACCAAAAATCCCTTCACCTTTCATCGGGTAAGCCATGAGGAAGGTCTTGAAGTCTATGCCTGCAGCGGCAGCCCTGTCGACTGCGTAAAACTGGCTTTCAACATCCTTTTGCCGCGTTTGGGGCGTCGTCCTGACCTTGTTGTGTCGGGAATCAACCATGGTGACAACTCATCCGTCAACACTTTTTACAGCGGAACCATGGGTGTGGTCACAGAAGGTACGTTCCAAGGCGTGCCAAGTATTGGATTCTCGCTCTGCGATATGGCATCCAACGCCGATTTCAGCGCATGTGGACCCTACATCCTCCGCATTGTGGAGAAGGTTCTGCGCGAAGGTATGCCTCCTTTGACGTGCCTCAACGTCAATTTTCCCCGCACCGACGGCACCTATGGATGCTCCATGGACTGCAATCCTGCCACAGAATGTGGGGAGGTCTCCGCAAAAAGCCACGAGAAAGACCCCTACCGCGGCATAAAAATATGCCGTATGGCGCACAGTAATTGGGTGGAGGAGGTGGAGGAATGCCGACGTCCCGGCAGCGGAAGCCCCTATTATTGGCTCACAGGACGGGTAAACGAACTCGAACTTGAGGCAGAAGACACCGACCGCTGGGCTCTTTACCACGGATATGTCGCCATTACTCCGCAAACCCTCGACAGTACCGC
Organism: uncultured Bacteroidales bacterium; assembly: GCA_945833885.1. Classification (GTDB taxonomy): domain Bacteria; phylum Bacteroidota; class Bacteroidia; order Bacteroidales; family Bacteroidaceae; genus Alloprevotella. Next base: position 6,428 of record CAMAFY010000059.1, on the reverse strand, counting down.
ATACAATCTGCTGAACGCCTGGCGCGAAGACCCGGAACTCTGCCGCTGAAAGGTCGGAGAAATTCCACGGAAATTTCCACATGAAGAAGGAGCAATCCACATGAAATACTTTATCATCTGTGGCGAAGCATCCGGCGATCTGCACGCTTCGCACCTCATCACAGCACTGCGTCAACGCGACAAAAACGCGAAGTTCCAGTTCTTCGGAGGCGAACTTATGGCCAGCGCCGCCGGACATCGGGGCACACTCTTGCGGCACTATTCCACACTGGCATACATGGGTTTCATCCAGGTGCTCCTGCATGCCGGCACCATACTCCGGGGAATGAGGGAGTGCAAACAGGCAATGAGCGATTGGAAACCCGACTGTGTCATACTCGTTGACTACCCTGGCTTCAACCTTCGTATGGCGAAATTCGTCAAGGATGCCGCACTTTGCCCCGTCATCTACTACATTCCCCCTAAAATATGGGCGTGGAAAGAGCATCGAATACGGCAAATCAGACGATATACCGACAAGGTTCTCTCCATACTTCCCTTTGAAAAAGAATACTACAGCGGGAAACACGGCTACGAAGTGCAGTATGTCGGCAATCCGACATACGATGAAATCGCCGAATATCTCGAAACCGCCGGACGCGACATCGCGCACATCGAGACCTACGGACAGGATGGTCGCATGGCAGCAGACATCATCGCACTGTTCCCAGGTTCGAGGATTCATGAGATAACCTCCAACCTTCCCGTCATGCTTGAGGCCGTTGCGAAACTGCAAGATGAGAACGTGAAGCGGCCTTTCACCATATTCGTGGCGGCGGCACCCAACACCAACGACGAACTTTATGCGCAAATCATCGCCCGACATGCCCACGGCGTACGCGTGGACGTTTGGAAAAACAATGTCTACGACCTGCTGTTGAAGGCACGTGTGGCGCTCGTCACCAGCGGAACAGCCACATTGGAGACCGCCATCCTCGATGTTCCGCAGGTGGTTTGCTACCACATCCGTGGCGGAAGATTCGTGAATTGGGTGAAACCTTACTTCCTGAAATGCCAATATATTTCGCTCGTCAACCTCATCACATCAAGGGAAATCGTGCCGGAACTCATTGCCGCCGACATGAATCCTCTGTGTGTCCACAACCATCTGCAAGAGATTGTCGACGGTGATGCGCGCAACCGGATGCTCAAAGGCTATGCCGAGATGCGCGAACGTCTGGGGGCCGTGGGAGCACCTGCGGCAGCAGCCAACGAAATCATCAGAATGCTCAGAAAAAACAACGGGAAAAAGAATTAAGATTTCCAGCAGATAAAATCAATAACTGCGGCAGAAAAAATAGAAACTGCGGAAAAAAGATTCTGAAACTGCGGCAGAAGGAATCAAAAAATGCGACAGAAAAAAGCAGAAACTGCGGAAAAAAGATTCTGAAATTCCCGGTAAAGATATTAAAGACCATAGGGAAAGCGTTTCCCTGATACCGAAAGATATTATCCATCATCCCACAAAACAAATAAAAAGACCATGCAAGAACTTTCCACACGTTTTGCACAGATGCTCCTCAATGTCAAGTGCATCAAGGTACAACCCGAAGCCCCTTTCACCTGGGCCAGCGGATGGCTCTCACCCTTCTACTGCGATAACCGCAAGACACTTGCGTATCCCGAGGTAAGAACCTTTGTGAAGGAACAACTGGCTGCCATCGTTTCCGAGAAATATCCCGAGGCTACCGCCATCGCAGGCGTTGCTACCGGTGCCATTGCTCAGGGCGCACTCGTGGCTGATGCCCTTGAACTGCCCATGTGTTACGTTCGTTCCAAGGCCAAAGACCACGGAATGGGCAACCTCATTGAGGGAACCCTTCCCGAAGGTGCCAAGGTTGTTGTCGTTGAAGACCTGATTTCCACCGGTGGAAGCAGCCTGAAAGCCGTCGAGGCCCTCCGTGCCGCAGGATTCGAAATCCTCGGAATGGTGGCAAGTTATACCTATGGTTTCCCCGTCGCTGCCGAGGCTTTCAAGGCCGCTGACGTGGAACTTACCACGCTTACCAACTATGAATCTGTGGTACAGGCCGCACTTTCCAGCGGATACATCGAGGAAAAGCATATCCCCATGCTCGCTGAATGGCGCGCAAATCCCAGCGAATGGGGCAAATAACACAAACAAAAATGACAAAATACGAAAGTCAAGTCTATACAATCAACGCCACTCAGCAGCACGCTTACGGGAGAATGTCGAACTTAAAGAGTTTCGAAGGGCTCCGAGATATTGTGGAACAACCCGAATTCCTCGAACGTCTGATGGCGAATGTGCCGGCAGAGCATGCCGATAAGGTAACTCCTGAGAAGATAGATGAGATACGCCGGCAGTTCGAGAACGTTGTTTTCTCAGAAGATGCTGTGAGTTTCGAATCGAAAATTGGGCTCATCACCCTCGCCATTACGGAACGTGACGAGCCGAAACTCGTAAAACTCCAGGGAGTAGGCACCCCTATCGATGTCACACTTTGGGTTCAACTGCTCCCATTAGGGGCATATCAGTCGAAAATGAAGGTCACCATCGGCGCCGATGTCAACTTCTTCATCCGGAAAATGGTGGAGAAATACCTCAAACAGGCCCCCGATGGCATTGCACACTTCCTGAGTTATCTGCTCGCCATGTAGCGCATTTCGGCTCGCTATGTAGCGTCTTTCCGAATGCCTTATTGCAATTTTCGGCTCGTTATGTAGCGATTACCCGGATATTTTACAACATTCCAAAGGGGGAGGACCGGCCTGGCAAACACTTTGCACGGCTGATTCTCCCCCTTTCCGCTTTTGTTTCCATACATTTTTCCGGAACTTTTCCTGAAAAAACACCACATTTCCCCCTTCCAAATCCGATGAAACTCCATCTCTCCGCATGGCTCCTCGCCGCACTTTCCGCAGCATTCGGCCTTACATCCTGCGACGGCGACGCCGACAACATCTATTCCTCGCGCCGCGCCTTCTTCCGCTTCTCCCCTGTCACCGCGGCACCCAAGACCCTCTTTCCCGCATTGAATTCACCGGGAGAGTGGTGTTCTGTGAGCGTCAACGGGACCTATTACAACTTTTCGTCGGCAAACGGACAGAAAGACACCTATCCTATCAGCGCCGCCGACCAATATTACGCCCGAGAATGGGTGAGCGGCCTGCTCGTAGGTACGCCTTCCGTGCCGTCAATCTCCACAAATGGCTTCGAAGTGGTCTGCTACGACCTCGTCTGTCCCAACTGTATGGAGGTGGATGCTGTGACCCGCGCGGTGAAATTCTCCGGCAGCAGCCACCACGAATGCGTCACCTGCTCACGCTGCGGACGGGTCTACAACCTGCAAAACCAGGCGGTCGTGAGCGACGGTGCCGTGGAGGGCGAGAGCAATCGTCCGCTGTTCCGCTACCGTTGTTCGTACAGCAACGACGTGTTCGTCGTACAGAACTGACGCAGCCTACAAGGCTATCTGCAACAGATGGCCGGCGACGCGGGCAAGAAGTTCCGCCAGCCACACCGCCATCACCGCCACCATCGCCCCGCACCATCCCCTCCAATGGCGCCACCATGCCGTCCGCATGAGCCAGATGAGGGCGACATACGCCGCCAAAACACCGACGATGGTGATGCGCAGACGGAGTGTTGCCCACGAACATTGCGACAATGCCTCGAGGGTCGACGCCTGAATATGGTACAGAAAGCCGATGACGGGCTCCAAAATGCCCCGCAACGGCGGTAAAGCCACGTAGGAAAGCCCCGCAAAGACGAGCAACAACGCCGTGGGGACCGCCACTACGGATGCGGGAATGCCGATGACGGTGACCATTCCAAACGTATGCAGCACCAAAGGCATGGTGGCGACCACCGCAAAGACCGACACCATCAGCAGCGAACCCACGTACCGCACTACCGGAGACACCACCATGTCAAGTCCGCGGAGCAGAGGATTCGTGCGGAAAGCGTGGTGGACGACGTAGCGCACACGGCGATAGGATAAGAGCATTCCGAACGACGGTTTGACGGCATACGGAAGTTTCCGCGCCGTTCCTGCGCCCCAGACGATGGCAGATACGGAAATCACCGACAGTTGGAAGCCCACATCGAACAAGGCACCCGGGGAACATACCAGCACAAGCGTGACGGCAAGGGTGATGTAGTCCGAGGCTTCGACGCGACGGTTGCAGGCTTGCAGCACGCCACACACCGTCAACATGCCGGCGGCACGCACCAAAGAGAGCGGCATTCCCGCCACAAGCACAAAGCCCCAGCAACAGAAGAGCAGGGCAAGAGCGCTGAAAACCTGGCCCCAGCGCCACATCCGAAACGGCAGGAACAAGAGGTAGAGGAGGGCAACGATGACACTCAGGTGCAGTCCGGACAATGCCAGGACGTGGGAACTTCCCGTCAGGCTGTAGACTTCGCGGCGTCCGGAACTGAGAAAGGTGCGGTCGCCGAGCGTCATTGCCGCCAGAACGCCACAGATTTCATCGTCGAAGCCGGCACGATAGGCCGCCACCCACTCGCCACGTTTCCGCAACATCCGCTCCGTAAGCCGCATTTCGGGGCTCGCACCATGGTTCACGACGCGGCGTCCGAAGGCAGTTGCCACGATGCCCTGCCGGTTCAGGCGACGCGAATAGCGGGCCTTTGTGTCAGAAGGTGCGGTCAGCAGGCGGTTTTCCGTGGGAACCAGCGTGGCATCCACGGTCAGTGCGTCACCCACCTCCGGACGTTTCACGCTGTCAGGGCCGACAAGCCGCAGACGGATGCCGTCAGGACAGTGGCGGACATCGGCACTCCACGCACCATTCATGCCGGAGGGCGCGGAACAAACCACCACATCGAGGTGTGCATGCTGCGCCTCCCGGGGCACAGACGACGGCACAATGCCGGAGGAAAAAAGAAGGTCCCCAGCCAGAATGACGGCAATCACCAGGCTGAGGACAATGTATAACGGATGTTTTCTCATATATTATAGGTGGGTTCCACAAATCTCCACCACGAACGCTTTTGCTGTTTGTGACTTGTGTTTCGCCGCTTTTTATGGAAAAGGTCCGGTTTTCTATGTATTTCTGACAGATATCCGCTACCGGGACGGTGGATGTCCGTCTTCTTTTTTGGATGTCCGTCTTATTATTTTAGGATATCCATCCTATTATTTGTTGTAGAGCGCAATAGGTTTCAGGGCATTCCGCCCCATCTTATTCCGGCTCCACATCGCCCTTTTCGGGCAGTTTGCGCCAACCCTCGCCGTAAGTTGCCTGCGCACTCATCACGATAACGAACGCGCGGGGGTCGTAGTCGCGGATGCGATGCTTCACCATATTCGCCTCCTTTTCCCGCACAACAAGGAAAAACATCTCCTTTTCCTGCTTCGTATATAGGCCCGAAGCCTTCACACACGTGGCGGTACGGTCGAGATCGTTGAGGATAAAGTCGCGGACATCCTCGATATCGCGTTCGGAAATGACGAAGATCACCTTGTCTTGCTGGCGTCCGTTGAGGACCATCGCCACTACCCGCGAGGCAATGTACACAGCAATGATGCTATAAAAACTGAGCAAAATTCCGCGGGCAGGGTCTGATGTGTCGCCAATACCAAAGCCTATGACGAAAAGTCCCGATGAAACGACGACGGCATCGCAGATAAGGATGGAATTAGAGAACTTCATTCCGAGGAATTTCTGCATCATCATGGCCACGATGTCCGTACCTCCCGATGTGGCTTTGCCGCGGATGATGGTGCCGGACCCGATGCCAATGAGTACAGAACCGATGAGAACGCTGACAAGCAGGTGGTCGCGCAGGTCGAGAAGTCCGTTCAACAGTTGGTCGGGAGCAAGACTTTCCACGGCTTCTGCGGGATATGACCACACCGTGAGCAGGTTCATTAAGGCGGGAGTCAGCATGGCGGCGAAGATGGTGCGGCCACCAAGTTTGTTGCCCAGGGCAAGGAAGGAGATGATGAGCAGGGGAACGTCGAACATATATCCGAAAGTTCCGACCTTGATGCTGGGGAAAATGTTGTGGAGTACAATGCTGGCACCGTAGACTCCGCCGGGAACAATGTTATAAGGATTGATGAAAAACACGAAAGCAACGGACATGACGAAGCATCCGGTAAGGATAAGCAGAATATCCTTCCACCATTCGCGCGAGGTGATGCTTTTCCTTATGGTCAGTAATGCCTTGGACATAGGTCAAAAAGGGCGGTCCCTGTGATAAGGTTTAGAAGTAAGGTGGGTAGTGAGGATGATGAAAGAGAAAGGCGCTCTCCCTTCTTTTGATGCAAAAGAACGGGGAACGGCCTGAGAAAAACGCGGAAAATACCGTGGTGTGCCCGAAGCGGGACTCGAACCCGCACGGCCATTACTGGCCAAGGGATTTTAAGTCCCTCGTGTCTACCATTCCACCATTCGGG
>CAMAFY010000058.1 GCA_945833885.1 uncultured Bacteroidales bacterium | reverse complement strand
GTGCGGATATCCTTGAAGCCTACTCCGGCACCGATATCACCGGCACCGATAACCTCAACAGGATTCTGCTTGTTGGAGTGCATCTGGAAGATGCGGCTTACGCGCTCCTTCTTACCGGAACGAACGTTGTATACATAAGAGCCGGACTCAACCTTACCGGAGTAAACACGGAAGAAGGTGAGACGACCTACATAGGGGTCGGTGGCAATCTTGAATGCAAGAGCGGAAGTCTTGTCGTCCTCAGACGGATGACGAACCTCGGTCTCGCCGGTCTCGGGGTTAACACCCTCAATAGCGGGAGTGTCGAGAGGGCTGGGAAGGAACATGCAGACATAGTCGAGCAGAGTCTGCACACCCTTGTTCTTGAACGAAGAACCGCAGGTCATGGGGACGATATCCAGAGCGAGCGTACCCTTGCGGATAGCAGCAATGATTTCCTCCTCGGTGAGGCTGTCGGGATCCTCGAAGAACTTCTCCATAAGGGTTTCGTCCTGTTCAGCGGCGAGTTCAATCATCTTGCCGCGCCATTCCTCGGCCTCGTCCTTGAGCGCAGCGGGAATTTCCTCAACATCGTACTCAGCACCCATGGTCTCATCGTGCCAAAGGATGGCCTTCATCTTGATAAGGTCGATGATACCCTTGAAGGTTTCCTCAGCACCGATGGGGATTGCTACGGGGCAAGGAGTTGCACCGAGGACGTCCTTCATCTGGCGAACCACCTCATAGTAGTCAGCACCAGAGCGGTCCATCTTGTTGACATAACCGATACGGGGAACGTTATATTTGTCAGCCTGACGCCATACAGTCTCGGACTGGGGCTCGACACCACCTACTGCACAGTAGGTAGCGACAGCACCGTCGAGCACGCGGAGCGAACGCTCTACCTCAGCGGTAAAGTCAACGTGTCCCGGAGTATCGATCAGATTGAACTTATACTTGTTGCCATTATAGTTCCAATATGCAGTGGTAGCAGCGGAGGTAATGGTGATACCGCGCTCCTGCTCCTGCTCCATCCAGTCCATGGTAGCGCCACCTTCGTGAACCTCACCGATCTTATGTGTCTTACCGGTGTAGAAAAGGATACGCTCGGACGTGGTGGTTTTACCGGCATCGATGTGTGCCATGATACCGATATTACGAGTCAAGTGGAGGTCTTGCTTAGCCATAACGTTTATAAGGATGTTACGTTATTTTGAAATTAGAAACGGAAGTGGGCGAAAGCACGGTTAGCCTCAGCCATACGGTGCATATCTTCCTTACGCTTGAAGGCGCCACCCTGCTCGTTGTATGCGTCCATGATTTCAGCGGCGAGTTTGTCGGCCATGGTCTTTCCACCACGCTTGCGGGCGTAGTTGATCATGTTCTTCATTGAAACGCTCTCCTTACGGTCGGGACGGATTTCAGTAGGCACCTGGAAAGTTGCGCCACCAATACGACGGCTCTTTACCTCAACCTGGGGAGTAACCTTATCGAGAGCCTCTTTCCAGATGTCGAGAGCGGACTTCTCCTCGTTAGCCATCTTTTCGCCAACGATTTCGATAGCGTGATAGAAGATCTCATAAGAGACATTCTTCTTTCCGTCATACATGAGGTGGTTAACGAACTTGGAGACCTTCTGGTCGCCATAAACGGGATCCGGAAGGATCAGACGCTTTTTAGGTTTTGCTTTACGCATTGCTGTGTGTGTAAGTGGGTTGGTTTTCAGTTAGGGCTGCATAATTGTTTCTTCAGCCGTCATCGCGGATCGGCTTACTCAACCTTTTGCAAACCAAATATCTTCCTTTGAAGATGTAGATGTGTAATGAGGTAAGATTGCAGAACGGGAATTGCGGAGCGACTCATGCCGTTTCTCCTTTCATCGTGATGATGACGAAATCGAGAGATGTCTTCATCTGCACTCTGGCAGATTACTCTCCGCCCCCTTCTGCCTGAAGGCTTCAGGAATTACTTCTTAGCCTTGGGACGCTTGGCACCATACTTCGAACGACGCTGTGTACGGTTTGCGACACCTGCGGTATCAAGAGTACCGCGAACGATGTGGTAACGTACACCGGGGAGGTCCTTCACACGACCGCCACGAACGAGAACGATGCTGTGCTCCTGAAGGTTGTGGCCTTCTCCGGGGATGTAGGAGTTCACTTCCTTGGAGTTGGTCAGACGAACACGGGCAACCTTACGCATTGCTGAGTTAGGTTTCTTAGGGGTTGTAGTGTACACGCGAACGCAAACACCACGACGCTGAGGGCAACTGTCGAGCGCGGGCGACTTGCTCTTGTCGGCTGCCACGCTGCGGCCCTTACGTACCAATTGCTGGATTGTAGGCATTGTTTTTGTTTTTTATTATTATATATTGTATTATAGATTTCGTAGGAATTCTTTGTTCGGCAGAGTATACACTCCACCCTATTCGGGCGCAAAATTACGATATTTCCGCCGACTTGGCAAAATATTTCGCGGTTTTGGAACGAAATATATTGGCTGTCAGTTAAAAATATGATACATAAATTACAAAACAGCACATCGGAGAGCACGGGGAATGCGTCGGAAAATGCGGATGTCGCCGCATATTGAGGCCATGTTCTCCTCCGGAAAGTGCCGTCAAACGTGTGCCATCAGGGCTCATTGAGGCTCACGCGCACAATGTCCAGCAGGTAGGCGGGCGCCTTCGCATCGATGGTTTCCACGCTCTCCTCAATACGTTCCTTGTCGATTCCGGTTTTGAGGATAATGGCATTCACAACGGTTTCCAGACGTCGCGATGCGAGAATCTGGGAATATTCCTTCTCCGACTCGCGGACATACGCCGTCACCTTCGCCTTCGACTTGGGGTGTTCCTTGTGGAATGCCGCAATGCCCTCGATGGCGGGCATCTGCTGCTGCCCTACGCTGTAACGTGCGGCGCTGAAACCGACGTGGGTCTCATAGGCGGTGACAGCGTGCGACTTCTGGGGTTTCCGGGCACGTTTTTCCAGTTCCACAACCTTTTCCTCCATCTGCGCACGTAGACTTTCCGCACTGTCGACGGTGGCCTTCGCCTTTTCCAGGGCGGCGTCGCGCTGTGCCACATCGGAACGCAGATAATTGATGATGTCATTCAGGCGGTTGATTTCCTCCATGTCCACCACGGGCTTCGCAAAGGTCAGATGTCGGGGTTGGCGCTTGCCTTTGATGTGATAGGTGGCTCCCACGGTCAGTTGCAGGTCGGCATGGTTGATGTCGAAACTTTCGTACTGGTTTCCGTGCGCCACACTGAGGTCATAGACCATAGCAGGGCGCAGACTGAGGGTCCATTCCTTGTCACGTCCGAGGGTAAAACGGAAGTCCGCACCGAATTTCGTGGCAAAATAGTTCTCGTCGGGGAAATATTCTGAATTGGTGCCGCGGTAAAGGTGTCCCCAAGCCGGCATGATCATGGCCTCCACCTCAAAGAAACGTGGGGCGCCGGCATAGCCTTGTATCAGCCGGGATATGTTCAGATAGAAAGCCGGTCCGATAACCGTGCGGGGGTCGCGCCGCTCATCACGCTTCATCCGGAAATAGATGTCGGCCTCCACACCCATGGCCAAAGCCGGCATCACCTGCTTGCGCAATTCCACCATACCCATCCATCCGCTGCAATCGGTAAGATATTTCATTGGAAACTGCATAGGATGGTAGACTCCCACGGCGACTCCGACGCTCCAGTTGTCAGTAAAACGCGGGCGTTGTAGCGCTTGGGACTGGGAATATGCCATTATGGCAGAAAAACAAAGCAGTATGACTGACAGATATCTTTTCATATTTTCACGAATTCTGCGAGGTTTCCTGAACGTTCTCCTTATAATATTACGCGCGCGCGTAAAGAAAAAGGAGGTCCGGACCTTCTGGGATTGTAAGGGAAAAATAGGGTTGCAAAGTTACGAGAGAATGACGAAATTGCCAAACAAAACGCTGTTTTTGCCCCTTCACCTTGCGTATTTGTCATGAAAAGTGTAACTTCGCAACGCGAATTATGCCTTGAAAACAGATGGCATACGTCTTGCACTTTCAAAGACCGAGGGGAAGATTTTCCCGCATTCCCCCAAACATACCGTAACTAATTATAAATCAAATCATACACAATTACATTATGGAAGAAAAGAAACAAGCCCAGCAGCAGCAACTGCAGATTGAACTCACTCCTGAGGTTGCCAACGGAACTTACAGCAACCTCGCCATCATCAACCACAGCAACCAGGAGTTCATCATCGACTTCGTCGCTGCCCTCCCCGGAATCCCCAAGGCTCGTGTCAACTGCCGTCAGATCCTCACCCCCGAGAACGCCAAGCGCCTTCTCTTCGCCCTCCAAGACAACGTGGTGAAGTACGAGCAGAAGTTCGGCACCATCGAGCAGCGCGGCAACGCAGCCCCCAAGGCTGACGGTCGCACCGCCACACCTTTCGGCATGCCCGAGGCTTAAAAAGCACATCATATCCTTGTGAAAAAAGGATAAACGCCCTCATCCAACAGTACTGGACGAGGGCGTTTTTTTGTGACATCACCCAACAGGTTTCCTGCATCGCGTGCCTTATGGTGGGTTATACAAATTAGATTTGTTGGATTTCGGGTTGCTTTTCGAGAAGAAATTTTCTGTTCATAAGAGTGTATAGCGTGCTACATGACTGAGTGAACAGGGATTTCATGCCGAAAAACGGTCGAAAGGCGGCAAAAAGAAACCCACTTACAATAAACATAATTTGCGGCAGTAATTTTTAGGACACACCTTAAAAAGACATCAATGCTCAGAGGGTATTCTTCCCTTCCGCCACTCTACACGCACAGGACATCGGCAGTTACATGCTCTGATCGGTTCCCATCATAAACATATTACACGCTTTCCTGAGGAAGAAGCACGGGGTTACTGGAGAAAGGATATGGAACCTTCTACGGAAAGGTGCGGGACATTCGGAAAAGCAGCACGGTATCAACGGAGAAAATGTATTGGGCTTTTGACGCATAAGTACGGAACTTTCACCCTAAAACATCTGAACAATTCAGGCGAGACATCCGCACTTCCGATTCGTAAATTCCGATGTATGCGACAAGGCATCAGGCATACGGGCGTACACATCCCCTATATTCTTGTCTTTCAACGCATTAGAAGGTCCATCCACATCGGTAAGCGAAAAGAGCGACTCACGAAGCATACAATAAAAATGCCGCACTCCCAAACCGGGAATGCGGCATTTTCCATATCCTATTGTATTGTTTTCTACAAACAACGTCTATCGTTTCAGCATCAACCGTCCGTTACAGATGTAGATGTTGCCAACCCTCGGGGTGGCTACGCGGCGTCCCGTAAGGTCGTAACAGTTGGAAGACGAATCGGCGTTCCCGTCGCCTTCGGGGAGGAGTATCTGCCCAATTCCGAGGGGTTCGTTGCCATCGGTGTCAGCCTCAGCGGCAGTCTGGTAGACGCGCACCCAATCGAAGCGCGTCTCATAGGTGAACGATGGGTCGGGTGCTGCCGCCCACGAACCGGTACCGACGCTCTGGTTGAGGATGATGTAGAAGGCTTTGTCGAAGGGCCATTGGCCTTGGTTGAGTTCGGATGCGGAAGATGACTTTGAGTAGGTGAAGACTTCCTCACCGTCAAGATACCATGTCATGCGGTCAGCCTCCTTGAGCAGGCCGTAGGTATGCCATTGTCCGTCGTGGACACACGCCTCATTGCCACCGTTTCCGCCCTTTCCGAGGTCGTAAGTCCAATGGGAATGGACGGTATGATAGGCACGTTCCTCGTTGTTGATGGTCTCCCAGATGTCGATTTCGCCGCATGTGGGCCATCCATCCTTCTGGTCTTCGGGCATCAACCAGAAGGCAGGGAAGTTGCCGCTGTGGGGTGTGGTAAGGATGCGCGCCTCGATGTAGCCGTGGTTGAAGGAGAACTTTTTCCTCGATTCCTTGGCACCGGAAACCATCAGTTCGGAATATCCGCTGATGTCACCGGGATTGGCGAAGCAACGGCACACGAGACTTCCGTCGCTGACATAGGCCACGCGGGGGTCATCGACAATGAAACGGTTCCATGCCGCGCTATAACGTTGCGAGGTGCTCCAAAGATCGGCATTGATTTCATCGCCGTCGAAGTTCTCGTCCAGCACGGGGAGCATCGCGTTGTCCTCCTCAGGGGCGAACGCCACGCGGACATTCACCGCACCGTAGAGGCTGTCGGCGGGCAGGGTGAAGGTGGAAAGTGTAGTCAAACGTGGAGAGAACGTGGAGACACCGCCGTCGGGACGCTGGACGGTGACCTCAACCTGCGATGCCGTATAGCCGTCGACGAGGGGCTGGGCGGTGAACATGGCCTGACGATAGGCGGCAATCTCTTCGGGAACTCCGGCACCGGACAATCGGGTGGCGGAGGCATCATAAAGGGTTTTGCCGATGATGCGGCCATGAGGGCTTTCAACGGTGAGGGGAACGGCGGAGGTATGTGCCAGCAACATGAAGTCGACCATCACTCCCTGGCCGGGGAAATGCAGACGCGCGGGATAGTAGCCGGGGGAAAGTTCGGCGGGCAAAGTGAATTCTCCGCTGGTTGTGAGGACCTCAAGCGCCGTCTGGTAGCGTCCGTCAAGGTTGAGGTCGGCATAAAGTACGGCATCGGCGGCGGAAAGTTCGGCAACCGTACCATCCACCTCCTGCATAGCGCTGCAAGAGAGCGTCACACCGCTGCCGGGAACCACGGGTACCGGCTGCTGACTGCGGAAATCGACATAGGCGGCATCAGAGGTTTCGGGGGTAAAGGTACGCGTGCGGGTACCTGCCACACGGAGGCTGCTGAGGACAAAGCCGTCGATGCGGTCATCATCGCCGGGGACGGTGTTCAAAACATCGTCAGCCTGAGAGGAGGCATCGGCCAATTCCAGGCGGACAGCGACATTGCCATCCACAAAGCCGGCGGGGATGGACAACGTATGGTCGGAATATGCCAGAAAAGACAGGGATTCGTCAAGATATTGCAAGGTGCCGTGAACCTCGGAAGGTCCGTCAAGATTGTAGCCGTGGCGGACGCTGATGGCCTTCACCACCTTGTCTTCGGGCACACAGTCCTGCAAATTCCATTGGTAAGCCTTGCCGAAAGGCATGCCGGTGAGCACTTCCACGGGCTCGGACTTCCCATCGACGTAGAGCGAGAACTCGACAGTCGGGGCATGGACGACGAGACGGGTGTCGACGATGGCTCCACCATTGCGGGTGATGTTGTTGTCGGAAGAGGTGTTTCCTCCGGCATCAAGGTCATCCCAATCGACCTTATAGCGCATGCGATAGACGCCGACAGGCAGGGATGCAGGAAGGGTAAACGAAGGAGGATTCAGAACATTTCCGTTGCCGGCGCTCTCTCCGGCGCTGTTACGACCGTTGTAATGGCTGTAACTTACGACATCGCTTCCCTCGGCGGGCCGGCCATCGGAGTCCACAGCAGCGTCAAAACTGCCGTCGTTTCCAAAATCGATGTAGACATAACCGTTCATCCACGTTCCGCTCCATACGAACGATGGGGTGAGGACATCGCCTGGCGAGGCGGAGAATGCGGATGTCAGGAGGTCGGTATAAAGACGTTTGCTGACATTCTGCGACACCGCCAACGTCTGGGTGCCGTCGGACGCCGACTGCAATACGATACTGTTCAACGCCCGTGAGGCATGGGTATGCTCTGCATCCTTGCCGGCATTCACCGGATAGTCGTCAGCATAGACGGCAATGGCAAAGGCAAATCCTAAAATGGACAGGAGTTTTTTCATGGTATATAGTATTTTGAAGGGAGGAGTTACGGACTTTTCGTAGACGAAGTCCTGGAATTTCAAGGTGAATGCTGGCAGGGGCCATGCTCACCTCCTCAAAAAGCAAGCGCGTAACATCCGGGAAAAAGCATTTGAGATGGGGGCTATGAATTGGCATTGACAAATTATGTGTCCGTTACCGACATGGAAATTCCCGTAGCAAAACCGACATTTTCACTAAACCTGATGCGCGGTACGACAAAAAACGCAACTTGATTTCGGTATGCCATGGTGGGAAAACGAAGGGTAAACCCCGACGTCCTGATTGGACGGGAGCAAAGGGAAATCGCTTCCTGTGCCGGACGTGAAAATGACCGGACGATGTCCGATATGTCATTCTATTGGATGTTCAGGGATTTTTACCGGAAAAGGACTGACAAATGGCAAGACTCAACCCTGGGGATATCATAGGTTTTGATGGTGGTAATTCATAAAAATCCACCCTGAAAACAAAAGAAAAAAATAAGGTCCGCACCACGGCGGGATTTCGGAACAGCACGTGAGCGGACCTTATGTAGAGATTTTCCACTATTTTCCCTGAAAGACAGGAGAAAATGTATGGAGGTTTGTTATGAAATCTTTTGGAAGGATTTCATCCGTCGCTTCCAGCCATGGCATGGTGTACGCCATTTTACAGGCGCACACGCCGCCCATCAGGCTTGACGGAAACGACAGACTGTTTAATAATTGTCGTTGAACGTACGGTCGAAACCGCGCTCGAAGTCACGCATCGGGTCGCGAACGGGCTGCGAATACTCGTCAGCGTCGCCGACAACAATGCGGTTGAACTCGCGAAGTCCGGTACCTGCGGGGATAAGGTGGCCGCAGATGACGTTCTCCTTCATACCTTCGAGGTAGTCGGTCTTGCCGGAGATGGCAGCCTCATTGAGGACCTTGGTGGTTTCCTGGAAGGATGCTGCCGACATGAACGACTTGGTCTGGAGAGCGGCACGGGTGATTCCCTGGAGAATCTGCGTAGAAGTGGCGGTGACAGCGTCACGAACCACTACGGGACGACGGTCGAGGCGCTTGAGACGTGAGTTCTCGTCGCGGAGTTTGCGGGCGGTGATGATCATACCCTTCTTCAAAATATCGGAATCGCCCTCGTCATCGACAACCTTCTTGCCCCAGATGCGGTCGTTTTCCTCGGTGAAGTCGAGTTTATCGACAATCTGTCCTTCGAGGAATCGGGTATCTCCGGGCTCGTTGATCTGAACTTTACGCATCATCTGACGTACGATGACCTCAAAATGCTTGTCGTTGATCTTCACACCCTGGAGGCGGTATACGTCCTGAACTTCGTTGACGATGTACTCCTGCACGGCGGTGGGACCCTTGATGGCAAGGATATCGGAGGGGGTGATGCTACCATCGGAAAGGGGATTTCCGGCCTTCACGACGTCGCCTTCCTGTACAAGAATCTGCTTGGAGAGGGGAACGAGATAGTTCTTTTCCTGTCCGAGTTTGCTCTTGACGATGATTTCGCGGTGGCCACGCTTGAGGGGACCCATGGAAACCTCACCATCGATTTCGCTGACCACGGCAGGATTGCTGGGGTTGCGGGCCTCGAAGAGTTCGGTAACACGGGGGAGACCACCGGTGATGTCGCCTGCGGAGGCTGTGACACGCGGAATCTTGACAAGGATATCACCGGGCTTCAGTTCGGCGCCATCCTCAACAAAGATGTGACCATTGATGGGGAAGTTGTAGTTGCGCAAAGGATTGCCATCGACATCCAGGATATGTGCGGTAGGAACGACGTTGCGCTCCTTGGATTCAATGACGATGCGTTCGCAAAGACCGGTGGCTTCGTCCTCTTCAACGCGGAAAGTAACACCTTCCTTGACGCCTTCGAACTGAACACGTCCGCCATCCTCGGTAACGATTACGGCATTGAAGGGGTCCCACTTGGCGATGAGGGTGCCGGAATCAACGCGCTCGCCCTCGCTGACATAGAGTTCAGAACCATACGGAACGTTCTGTGTAGAGAGGACAATGTTGGTGTTCTCGTTGACGAAGCGGACTTCTGCGAGACGGCTTACAACAATCTTGCAGGGTCTGCCGTCGCGCATCGCCTCGACAGTGCGGAGTTCGTCGAAATCAACGCGGCAGTCGCTCTTGGCAACGATGGTAGCGTTGGCGGCAGCACCACCGGCGATACCTCCGGCATGGAAGGTTCGGAGGGTCAACTGCGTACCGGGCTCACCGATAGACTGGGCAGCGATGACACCGACTGCCTCACCCTTCTGTACCATGCGGCTGGTGGCAAGGTTGCGACCGTAGCATTTCATACAAACACCACGGCGGCATTCGCAGGTAAGGACGGAACGGATTTCGATTTCCTCAATACCGCTCTGCTCGATTGCCATGGCTATGGGCTCGGTTATCTCCTCGCCGGAAGCCACCAACAGGTGTCCGTCGACGGGATGATAGTAGTCGTGAACGCTGACACGGCCAAGAATGCGCTCGGCAAGGCTGGAAACGACCTCGTCACCATTCTTCAAGGCGGTGCAGGACAGGCCACGAAGGGTGCCGCAGTCCTCCTCTGTGATGATGACATCATGGCTGACGTCGACGAGACGACGGGTAAGATAACCGGCATCGGCGGTCTTCAAAGCGGTATCGGCAAGACCCTTACGGGCACCGTGCGTAGAAATGAAGTATTCGAGCACGGACATTCCCTCCTTAAAGTTGGAGAGAATCGGGTTTTCGATGGTGGAACGGGTGTCGGCACCGGACTTCTGGGGCTTGGCCATCAGACCACGCATACCGGCCAACTGGGCAATCTGGTCGGCACTACCACGGGCTCCGGAGTCGAGCATCATGAACACGGCGTTGAAACCTTGGTCGGCCTCGGTCATCTGCTTCATGAGTGTGTCCTTGACATCCTTGTTCACCTTGTTCCATGTGTCGATAACCTGGTTGTAACGTTCGTTCTCGGAGATGATACCGATACCGTAGTTTGCGGTAATCTCCTCAACGCTGTCATGACCGCGCTGCACAATTTCCTTCTTCTCCTTCGGGATGATGATATCGGAAAGGTTGAAGGAAAGACCACCTTCGTATGCCTTGCGGTAACCGAGATTCTTGATACCGTCGAGGAATTCGCTGGCACGGGCCATACCGACACTCTTGATAACGGAGGTAATCAGGTCGCGGAGAGTCTTCTTGGAGACAATCTTATTGAAGAATCCGACCTCGTTGGGGATGACTTCATTGACGATGACACGACCTACAGAGGTCTCGACAATGTGACGGATAGGCAGGCCGTTCATGTCGAGGTCGTCAACGAGGACGCGGACGGGTGCATGCACATCGATGCGGCCTTCGTTGTAGGCGATGATGGCTTCTTCGGGACCGTAGAAGGTAAGGCCCGAACCCTTTGCACCGGGACGCAACTTGGTAATATAGTAGAGACCGAGCACCATGTCCTGAGAAGGTACGGTGATAGGAGTACCGTTGGCAGGATTGAGGATGTTGTGGCTCTGGAGCATCAGCATCTGACATTCGAGGATGGCCTCGTTGGAGAGGGGAAGATGGACAGCCATCTGGTCACCATCGAAGTCGGCGTTGAAGGCGGTACATGCAAGAGGATGGAGTTGGATTGCCTTTCCTTCAATCATCTTGGGCTGGAAGGCCTGGATGGAGAGACGGTGAAGCGAAGGGGCACGGTTGAGGAACACGGGATGACCCTTCATCACATTCTCGAGGATATCGAAGACAACCGGCTCACGACGGTCGACAATCTTCTTGGCACTCTTCACCGTCTTTACGATACCGCGCTCGATGAGTTTGCGGATGATGAACGGCTTGTACAACTCTGCGGCCATCAGTTTGGGGAGACCGCACTCGCCCATCTTCAGTTCAGGACCGACGACAATGACGGAACGTCCGGAATAGTCGACGCGCTTACCGAGAAGATTCTGGCGGAAACGTCCCTGCTTACCTTTGAGAGAGTCGGAAAGAGACTTGAGGGGACGGTTGCTTTCGCTCTTGACGGCGCTGGACTTTCGGCTGTTGTCGAAGAGGCTGTCGACGGCCTCCTGAAGCATGCGCTTCTCGTTTCGGAGGATGACCTCGGGGGCCTTGATCTCGATAAGACGCTTCAAACGGTTGTTGCGGATGAGGACTCGGCGATAAAGGTCGTTGAGGTCGGAGGTGGCAAAGCGTCCACCGTCGAGGGGAACAAGGGGACGGAGTTCTGGAGGAGTGACAGGAATGATGGTCATAATCATCCACTCCGGCTTGTTACGCTCCTTGGAAGCGCGGAAACTCTCCACAACCTGGAGGCGCTTGAGCGCCTCGCTCTTACGCTGCACGCTGTTGTCCTTGTTGGCTTTGTCGCGCAAATCGTAGGAAAGTTGGTCGAGGTCGATGCGCTTCAACAGGTCGAGGATGGCCTCGGCACCCATCTTGGCGATGAACTTGTTGGGATCGTTATCCTCAAGGTAACGGTTGTCCTTGGGGATATTATCCATGTATTCCAGGTATTCGTCCTCGGTAAGGAGGTCGTTGGGCATGAGTGTATCGGCGAAACATCCGGGCTGGATGACCACATAACGCTCGTAGTAGATGATCTGGTCGAGTTTCTTGGTAGGAATTCCAAGGAGGTATCCCATCTTGTTGGGGAGGGAACGGAAGTACCAGATGTGGGCTACGGGAACGATAAGTTCGATGTGTCCGGCACGCTCACGACGCACTTTCTTTTCGGTAACCTCAACACCGCAACGGTCGCAGACAATACCCTTGTAGCGGATACGCTTGTATTTTCCGCAATGGCACTCGTAGTCCTTGGTAGGACCGAAGATGCGCTCGCAGAAAAGTCCGTCACGCTCGGGCTTGTAGGTGCGGTAGTTGATGG
>CAMAFY010000057.1 GCA_945833885.1 uncultured Bacteroidales bacterium | reverse complement strand
TATGTCAAGGGTCCCGGCAACGGTCGTGAGAGCGCCATCCGCGCATGCCACGCCGCTGACATCAAGGTAACCGAAATCATCGACGTTACCCCCCTGCCTCACAACGGATGCCGTCCTCCCAAGCGTCGTCGTGTGTAATCTATACAACACTCCGACACACTTTTACCGTAGGACAAACATCTAACTACAGACATACACACAACCCATTACAATACCAGTATTAAGATATGGCAAGATATACAGGTCCCAAGGTGAAACTCAGCCGCAAGTTCGGTGAGGACATCTTCGGCAACACTAACAAGCGCATGAATGGCCGCAACCCCGGAAACGGTCGTCGTCGCAAGTCTTCTGAATACGGTGTCATGCTCGCTGAGAAGCAGAAGGCCAAGTATACCTATGGTGTACTTGAGAAGCAGTTCCGCAATCTCTTCGACAAGGCTGCTGCAGCAAGCGGCATTACCGGTGAAATCCTTCTCCAGAGCCTTGAGTGCCGTCTCGACAACGTTGTCTATCGTCTCGGCATTGCTACCACCCGCGCTGCTGCACGTCAACTTGTCAACCACAAGCATATCACCGTTGATGGCAAGGTGGTTAACATCGCTTCTTACAGCGTAAAGCCCGGACAAATTGTCGCTGTTCGCGAAAAGAGCAAGTCGCTTGAGGTTATCGCTGACGCTCTCGCAGGTTTCAACCACTCCAAGTATCCTTGGATTGAGTGGGACGATGCTACCAAGAGCGGCAAACTTCTCCACAAGCCCGAGCGTGCTGACATCCCTGAGAACATCAAGGAGCAGCTTATCGTCGAGCTCTATTCAAAGAACTAATCCAAATCACCGACCCCTCCTCACCCTGTGCTCCCACCCTGTTTCATGCCGTTGGGCCGCAGAATCTGCCGTCCGCAGCATGAAGGTTGCGTAGCAAGGGGGAAGGGAGGTTACTCTACACCACAAAAAACATACACATCCATGGCGATATTAGCATTCCAAAAGCCTGACAAGGTCATCATGCTTGAAAGCGATTCTCAGCACGGCACGTTCGAGTTCCGTCCTCTTGAACCTGGTTTCGGCACGACCATCGGCAATGCATTGCGTCGCATCCTCCTCTCATCGCTTGAAGGCTTTGCCATCTGCGCTATCAAAATTGAAGGTGTAGAACATGAGTTCGCCTCAATCAAGGGAGTCAAGGAAGACGTAACCAACATCATACTCAAGTTGAAGCAGGTACGCTTCAAGCAAGTAGTAGAAGAATTCGAGACTGAGAAGGCAAGTATCACCATCTCGAACTCCCCCGAGTTCAAAGCCGGTGACATAGGCAAGCAACTCACGGGTTTTGAAGTCCTCAACCCCGAGTTAGTCATCTGCCATTTGGATTCCAAATCGTCGATGAAGATAGAAATCGTCATCAACAAGGGCCGTGGCTATGTTCCTGCTGAAGAAAACATCGAATATGCCAGTGGCGCTGTCGATGTCATTCCCGTCGACTCCATTTACACACCTATCCGTAACGTCAAGTATACGATCGAGCCTTATCGTGTCGGTCAGAAGACAGACTACGACAAACTCCTTCTTGACGTCACTACGGACGGCTCCATTCACCCGAAGGAAGCCCTGAAGGAAGCCGCAAAGATTCTCATACAGCACTTCATGCTCTTCTCCGATGAGCGTATCACCCTCGACAATATGGTCGACAGTGAGAGCGAGGAGTTCGACGAGGAAGTACTCCGTATGCGTCAACTTCTCAAGACGAAACTTGTAGACATGAATCTCAGCGTGCGTGCCCTCAACTGCTTGAAGGCTGCCGACGTCGCCACACTTGGCGATCTCGTCCAACTCAACAAGTCGGAACTTCTCAAGTTCCGTAACTTCGGTAGGAAATCGCTCACCGAGCTTGATGATTTGCTCGAGAGTCTGAATCTGTCGTTTGGAACCGATATTTCACGTTACAAATTGGACAAGGACTAAGGGGAACGTTCCCTTCGGGTAGCGAAACGCCTGCACTCGCCAAGTGTCGGGGCCACATTCCTGCCCATCGGAGCCTATGCTTGTGCACACCGGGGCATGCAGCCTGGTCACAAGTTTCCTCAACGTCAACTATCCCATTCACACAAAAAGTCCCAAAACAAATTACTTAAATGAGACACAACAAGAAATTCAATCATCTCAGTCGTACTGCATCGCATCGCGCCGCCATGCTCAGCAACATGGCAGTTAGTCTGATCATGCACAAAAGAATCACTACGACTGTGGCCAAGGCTAAGGCGCTCAAGAAGTATGTTGAGCCCCTTATCACCAAGAGCAAGAACGATACCACCAACAGCCGTCGCGTCGTTTTCTCCTATCTCAAGGATAAATATGCCGTAACTGAACTCTTCAAGGAAATCAGTGTTAAGGTTGCTGACCGTCCCGGTGGCTACACCCGTATCATCAAGACCGGCTTCCGCGCCAACGATGCTGCCCCCATGTGCTTCATCGAACTCGTAGATTACGACGAGAACATGGCAAAGACCGAGAAGAAGGTACGTCGCACCCGTCGTTCCAAGAAGTCAACCGCTGCTGAGGCATCCGTTGCCGAGGCTCCCGTTGAGGACGCTCCTGTAGCCGAAGCACCCGCTGAAGAGGCTGCTCCCGCAGAGGAAGTTGCTAAAGAAACTGCAGAATAATTTCTACAACAATTCTTATATAAGTATCCCCGAGCCGTGAGGTTCGGGGATATTTTATGTTGACGAGAAAGGTTGGAACCATATTTTTTTTGCCGCTTCTTTGAATGGTTTTGCAAAGAAATTGAGGTTATCCTACACCCGGAAACCCAATCCTACACCCGTAACACCCTGTAAATACAACAAGTACGGGGCATGGGTGTAGGAAATGTAGGAATTTCTCAAAAAACTTTTTTCGGAAGCAGAAGCTGCAATGTAACCATGCGAGGGCCCGCTCCAGCACACTCCTACGGATGTCTTTTGGGCGATTTCCGGATTCTGTATACCACACGAAACATTCCATATCGCGGTATGACGTTTCGCCAGGTCTCTGTAACTCCCTGCATATTCACGGTGTATTTCAAATTGGAAATGTCACCAAGGATGTCATATTCGACAATGACAAACGTGAGATTCCCATGCAGAATGCTCTTGGATAGTTGGGCATTCCATACGAAATTGTCCGTATTCATTACGGCATTTGCAAAGCCACGGTGTGAGTAGTAGTTGAAGTCTGTGGCCAATTGCAGATTCCATGGCAGGCGTACATTACCGTAAATTCCCGCATCAATGTTTGCACCGTTGATGTTCTGAAAATTCTCACGCCTGCTTCGTGCACTATGCCATGCCATCTGGAATCTGGTGCCTATCCTCAGTTTTTTGTAGTTATACTCTACACTCAGTGGGAGGGCCATGTAATTTGTGAAGACCGTGCTGCTTTCCACTTCCGGTGAGTTCGTGGCTTGCAAGTCAGTGTTCCGGTAAAAGTTGTTGCTAAAGCCAAGTTTGAGCAGGAAACGCCTTTTAGCATCTATTGGCGTGTCGAAATTACCGTTGAAGCCCACGTTGCAGTTTCCATTCACATTCTGAGGGCGGAAGGTGCGTACACCTGTCACTGCATCATAGATTTGAGCCGTGGCGACAGCGTTTCGATAGAATGTTGCCGTGATTTTTCCGGAAAGCCGGCGTTGCTTCTCCTGTCCCCATCGGTCCGAAGTATACCAAAGTTCGGTTGAGTAAATTTCGGTTCGGCACAGGTCTGTATTTCCTTCATCCACGTTGAGTGGGTCGCTGTCAAAACGCAACCCCATGAGCGAGAACAAAGAAGGAAGTTGTTCCCGGTAACTGCCCTCGAGCCAGATTTGATGCATCATTCCTGAGGTGTTGCGTTCCAGTCGCAGCATCATGGTGGGAAGCAGTTCCGTCCGGGAATGTCTGTTCTGTTGCTGGCCGTTGAAGTCCAGCCTTTCGGCATTGAATTCGACACCAGGCATAATGGAAAAACGCCAAAGTGCGGTGCGCACATCATCATTGTTTTGTCGTTCCCGCTTGTCGTGTACGTAGCGGAAAGCAGCCGTGGCATGTGCTGTATGGCCATTGCGCGTACTAAGATAACTGTTGTGGCAATCAAGGGCAGAAATCAGAGCCTCGCGGGTGGACGGCAGTGTGCCATAGTCGGCATTGTTCATTTCTTCGAGCCAGTCTAACCGATAAAGATTGTTTTCCTGTCTGGAATGCACGTAGCCATAATCGATTGAAGGGCTGAGAGTGACCGCATGAAAACCTTTGGAAAAAAGCAGGTATGCCCACGAAAGGCCTATGCTGCCCTCGAGGTTGTCGGACGGCATGTCATAGTAACGGTTTCTGTAGTCCTCTTTTTCGCCGTCGGCATAATTCAGTGCATAGTGGTCAAAACTGTGTGCCCTATTTCTGTTGCCGCGGAACTCCGCAGTCAGTTGCATACGTCGGCCGGAAAAAGGCATCCTGAAATAGAGTTCTGCATTTATTCCTCCGTCAAAGTTTTCCGAATTGCCGCGTTGGCGTGTACGTACCTTGTTGACCAGCAGGTCTGTCAGCCCCCGGCTGGCCTCAGGTCCATTGAAAAGATTCTCAAGATTACCCAGGCCAATGGGATTTGCAGAAAACTCTGCCGACATCCTGTCCGAATTGTTTTTTGAATAATTGTAGGCAAACTTGGGCTTCAGATAGAGTTGCGTTTCATATTTGTCATTCTCGGGACCTAACATAAAACGGAATTTATGGTTTGTGCTGACCGAGGTGTTTTGCGTATTGTTTTGCTGGAGCAGTCTGTTGAATACGGAACCGTTGGTCTGAAATAATTCACGCTGCTGCTTCGTCACGGCATCGTTATCAGTATGTGTGACATCCACATTTCCTTCCAATTCATAGCGGTGGTTCTTGTCGTCTCTCAGATAGTCAAAACCAGCCGCTTCGGTGGTACTTGTACCGTTTCCGATTGCGCTTGGAGACCATTCCCCGTTCCTTCCGGGTTTTCGGCTTTCATGTGTGTTGTTGGCGTTGGCATAGAATGCCAGACGCGACTGCGGCGTAAACCGTAAGGCGAACAGCCGGCCGAGCCAACGCTCATGTGTGCCTGCACCGGCTTCGGCATTTGCCAGCCATCCAATCTGGTATTCTCGTTTCAGGATTACATCCATCACGAATCTACCATCATCCAAGTCCATACCCAATCCCTCGCTGCGTTCGCTTTTCTTATCGTAAAACTTCACGTTCTTTACGGTATAACCCGGTAGATTGTCCAACAATATAGTATGGTCGCCTTTGAAAAAATCCTTTCCGTTGAGCAGGACACTCTCCACCTGCTTCCCGTTCACCAGGATACGTCCGTCGCGTTTCAGTTCCACACCGGGAAGTTGCTCAACAAGAGCATCAAGCATTGAGCCCTCTGCCAGATTGAAGGCATCTGCATTATAGATGAGCGTATCCCCCTTGTGGTAGAATTTTATCTTTGTGGCAGTGATGGTCGCTTCGCCCAGTTTTATGGTTCGGGATATGGGTTTCCTGCGCATTTTTATGTCACCGATGGAATAGCTCAAGTCCTGTTTCCTGGCCTTAATCTTGAACCGTTTCGTCGTGGTCTGGTATTGGGGATTTGTAAGCCGTATGATATATTCCCCCGAACGGAAGTTCACGGGAATGAAGAAATGGGAATTGGGACGGTACCGATCCCAAAACGGTTCAGCCGTAGCAATGACGGTGCTGTCTAAAGTCATCAGTTCTGCCCGCGTACTGTCGATGACAGGCTCCATGGTAAAAGCGTCACGGGGCCAACCCCATAATGTCAGGCTGTCAGTGCTTTCTGCGTAAACGGCGGATATCCAGAACGCGCAAATGCATAGAATGAAAGACTTCATATGTCTCAGATTATCGATGTTTCAAATTGAAGGGATGTTCTATAAATTAGATTATCTGTTCTTTACGATATTAGTCTCATGCTTGGCTTCGCCTTGCTCTCTCGCGACTCAGACTATCCCGAGTCGTGACAGAGGGAGCCGAAGTCAGGGAGGGAGGTTTACCAAGCTAATTTATAGAACATCCCTGAAAAGAATCCTGGGGGTGATAGGATACAGGGGTGAATGTAAAGGCATACTACGGACCGGGAGACACGAAAAACCGGACTTCTTTGGGCAAAAGAAAGGGTATTGCCTCGAAGAAGTCCGATGTTTTGGATCTCCAAAGGACGATAGTCACAAAGTCATGTCAAAGCGGTGTCAAGTTTCTTTCCATGGCAGGACACCGCAATCCTGCCCGAATGCCGTCATCTTACGACCAGACTTGCCAGGTTGTGCGACTCTTCCCATGTGATGTCGGGCAATGTCTGTGGAAAGTCCGGATCTGTTTCTTTCTTTGTCTCTCCATTTTTGGTTCCGTCGGTGTTCCTTGTTCCCCCTGTGCTGACAGGTTGCGGGGTGGGGACGGCCTTTGTCTTTACAATATACACCGTGTCGCATCGGGTGACGATGTGTTCATGGTACACCGTATCAGTCACCGCCATTGCCTGTAGTGGAGCGGAACCGTCCGATTCAGCCGGTCCGCCAATCGTCCACCATACGCCAGCCCCTCCCAGGAATATTCCGAAGAGCCATGCTGCGGCATAATGCCACCATTGGCGTGGAATGCCAAACGGTGAGTGGGGCGGGGCGGGGCAGAGTGCAAGGATATCTTCACACTCTGCGGGGGTCAGTGCGGAGTTGTCGTGAGGGAATTTCGTAAAGAGAGGGGCATATTGTGCAAAGCGTGCATCGAAGGTTCCGCCTTTAAAATACTGCCGTAGCAGTTGTTCATCCTCTGCAGTGGTCTCTGCCTCCATATAGCGCTGCAGGAGTTGTGCAATCAGTTCTTCTTTCATGGTCGGTCGTACATCAAAAGGTTGGAGGAAGCCCCTCCGTTTTCTTCAGAATTTCCAGTTTAATGTGTCAAGTAGGAAGTCAAATCCGAAGTATATGTATCCGTATACAGACGGAACGTCATTCGTTCGGAGTGACATCAGAAGTCTCCCATTCGTGCCAGCATCTCTTTCCGTGCCCTTGACAGTCTGGCGCGGACATTTACGGCCGTTGTGCCCAGCAGTCTGGCAATTTCTTCAGTCGAAAGCCCTTCCACTTCTTTCATGTGGATGATGATTCGGTGGCGTTGTGGAAGATTCTGCCAGACGTGTCGCGCCCGTAGCGTCTGTTCGTGTTGCTCTATCACGCTGTGCGGGTTTTCCGGGCAGCATATGTCCATGGCATCTGTGAGGCTGTCCATCCTGCGTATAGCCATGCTCCGGAGCATGTTCAGACTCACGTTTCGGACAATGCTCACTGCAAGTTTCCGGAAATGTGTGGCGTCGGCAATGCGTTCCCTGACGGCCCATAGTTTCAGCAGTGTGTCCTGCACGGCGTCTTCCGCATCCTCCGTGCAGGGTAACATAGCCGATGCTGCTGCAATCAGGTAAGGGCGGATCTTGGGGCATTCCCGTTCAAAACGGCTTTTGCCAAAACCATGCGTCGTCATAGGTCGAAATTCCGATTTTCACTTTTTCGCCCTCAGGCACCAAAGTGTAGTATGCTGCATTCCCCTCGGACTCTATGCCGGGCGTATTCTCCAGATACCCGCTCATATAGTAGAGGTTTTTTGCCATGTAAGTGTCCAGATACCTCTCTTTTGTCACGGTCTTCTGGTTATTCCAGTTCGCCTCTTTGTTCAGGAGCAGCGGTCTGCCGTCCTTCATCCGTTGTCTGATCTCGCCGGGGTGCAGCAGCAGTCCGTTCTCGTCCGTTACATATGCGGCATTGCAGGCATCCATCATCACCCATTTTCCGAGGGTGAAGTTCCATACCACGGTGACCACGGTCGCATCGTTGTCTTCGGCATAGAATTTCGACTGGCAGGTAATGAAGCGCGCCGGCCATCCGAGAGCCTGATAGATTTCTGCCAGTATGATGGATTTCCCACGTGCATTCATTCCGTCTCGCCCGGCCTTTTTGCAGTTTTCCACAAGGTCGATGGCCGTACGGCGGCCCTTGGGCAGGAAATCGCCGCGATGCCGTATGCGGTTATGAACCCAGAACATGACGTTCTTCTGCCGTTCGGTCTCGCTGCCGGAGCCGGCGATATATTCCGTCTGGAAATAATCGCGAATGCGTTGCAGGAGGCTGTCCTTGACATCGGCAAAGACCATACGTTGTGGCGTAGAATGACGGTACTCCGCTCCGGTGTCGTAAGGCGGAGACATACGGATCATCTGCAGAAAGTCTGAGTTTTTGCGTATCTTTTCCAGCACATTGGCAAATTCCGGATCCGATTTCCAAGCCGTGTATGCTGCGTCCGAATCAATCAGGCCGTAAAACGGGGATCCTCCTTCGGCCAGCATTTGAAGCATCTGCAATGCTTCGTCCTTCAATCCTCGTATGGCCAGGATGGATGCAAGCGTCTGGATGATTGGGGCTTTGGACGGGGAATATCTGGAACGGTTTTCTTCTTTGTTGAGTGCCATGATGACCTTGGTGGCATGTCGGAGCATCGGAATGCTGATTTCCGACACGTTGGCGACGACAGGCAGGAACTTGTGGTCGCCGGAGTCCACGATGCTGCCTGTGACGCGGCATTGCTCCACCATCGGACAATTCTCCACGGATCCGTAATTTATTCTGAATGCCAATCCTGAGAAAAGGATTTCGGAGAGTTGCGGACAATTAGAGGCGATGGGTGGTCCACCAGTCGTGAGTACGAGGCCGTCGAAGGCGATACGCTGCAGCCTGGGGCAATCATCGCACACCCATCCGTCGGCGTGCCACAGTGTACCGTCGATAATCAGCTCCTCCAGTCCCGTTACATGCTGGAATGCAAGATATGGCACGAATTCCACATCGTGGATGCGGATGTTGCGCAGGCTGTTGCAGTCGCGGAAGCAGTTTTGTCCCAGTTCCACCAGATGCTGCGGAAATTCCACCTGCGAGAGGTTGTTGCAATTGTTGAATGTCCACTTGGCTACCACCACCCTCTCCGGAATCCGGATGCTTTTCAGCGCGGAGTGTTCAAATGCCCCGATGCCGATGGTGTCCATGCGTTCGGGCAACACCACCTGCTCCAGCCGGCATTTCCTGAATGCAAAGGGCGGAAGTGTCAGCCCCCCTCCCTGCACCGTCTGCCACCCATCTTTAAGTATATAGGGTTCGCCGCCGGGAGCGAAGGTGGCGCGGCTGAGGTCGAGTCTTCGCAGACGGCCTTCCGTAGGCTGCTGATTACAGTCGCTGCCAGCCATCTCGCGCAGGTATCGCAGGTCGGTGCCGTTCAGCGCACCTTCGACGGCGATGTCGGTCAGCCTCTCCTTACGGGCATCGCCTACCAGTGTGGCGAGTGTGCCGGGAGTCTGTACCCTGAAGAGCATACCCCCGTTTGATACGGATTGTGCACCTGCCCTTGCCGGGAGCATCAGACAACCGGCAAGGAGCAGGACCATGTGTTGGAAAATGGAATGAATAGGGACTCGCATGAGATGATGTCTTGCGGATAAAGGCGGAAGTTCCCCTCCACCTTGTACCAGTATGTTCGTGTTCGGGATTAACTGTCTGTTCGCTGCTATTCAGCCGGAGCCTGCCAGAACCATTGTTCGTCTGTCAGGGCCGGTTGGTTCGGAGCTTTGCAGTTTTCTGGAGTCAGTGTGTAATAGCCTTCGTGATTGGTGTCCGGGGCCTCCACGCCAAATCTGTTGTGGAGGTATGCGCTGAGGTAATATAGGTTTTTGGCCATGTACGCCTCCAGATAGCCTTCCTTGGTCTGCTTGCTTTTATGGTTCCAGTTCGCATCCTCGTTCAGCACCAGTGGCCGGCCGTCAATCAGTCGTTGGCGCACCTCGCCGGGATGCAGCAGCAGTCCGTGTTCGTCAGTGACGAAGGCCGCGAACGAAGGGTCCATCCAGACCCATTTCTGAAGGTCGCGGCTCCACACCATGTCGATGACGTGGCAGTCGGGATCGGAATCGTATTTCCTGGGCTGGCAGGTGAGTGCCCTTGCCGGCCATCCCATGGCCAGGTACATTTCGGAGAGCACAAGTGCCAGTCCGCGACAGTTGAGTCCGCGATGCTGTTCCTTGCAGGCTTTGTGGAGGTCGATGGCATTTCGTGGGGTATTGCTTGGAAACCCGCCCGAGCCGTCGTGGGGTATCTCATCGTGCAGCCAATACATGATGCGCTTCATGCGCGAAATCTCGTCGCCGTTTCCGGCAATGCTGTCAAGCCGGAAGTATTCGCGTACGCGCTGAAGGTCGGGGTCGGAGGGTGGGGCATAGGTGAATGCGGGGGCATTGGCCGTGGGGCGTGCGGAATAGGAAGGGGCAATCCTCAAAACGTTCAGGTAGTCGTATTCCTGTTTCCATGTCTCCTCGATTCTCTGTATGAGTCTGTCGAAGACGGCATTGCCGTGCAGGGCGTTCAGGTCTGCGTCCTTTTGGGCATGTTTGTAGTTGGCATAGCCGTGTTCCACAGCCTTTTCAAGCATGTGCAGTGCCTTTTCCTTTTGGCCCATAAGTGCAAGGATGCATGCCATGTTGTAGGCGATATTCCCGTTTGAATTCTGGATATACTTGCTCCGGGGAGTGAAATCTTCAAAATACCTGTCTATGCTCTGCTGCAGTTCCTGCAAACGCTCGGGTGTGAGGTTGCTGATGGTGTTGCGGTAAGGTATGAATTCCTCGTTGGCGCTCTGCATCACGTAGCCCGTCACACTGCACTGCTTCAAGAGCGGGCAGTTCTCGACAGAGCCGAATGCCAATGGCAGGCAGATACCGGAGAAGGTGATGTCGGAGAGTTGTGGGCAGTTTGAGGCGATGGGCTGTCCGCCTGTGGTAAGTACCATGCCGCTGAATGCTATGCGGCGCAGTCTGGGGCAGGAGTTGCAGAACCATCCGTCCACGTGCCACAGCGTGCCGTCGATGATGATTTCCTCCAGTCCCGGCACGTCTTCAAATGCATGATAGGGTATGAACTCCACATCGTGAATCCGTAGTGTTTGTAGTTTGCCACAGTCACGGAAACAGTCTGATCCTAGTTCCACCAGATACCGCGGAAATTCCACCTCCGAGAGTTCGTCGCAACGGTTGAATGCCCATCCCATGACAACGCTTTGTTCCGGAATACGGATGCTTTTCAGTGCGGAATATTCGAAGGCTCCGACACCGATGGTGTCCATGCGTTCGGGCAGTATCACATGTTCCAGACGGCAGTTCCGGAATGCAAAAGGCGGCAGTGTCAGTGCGCCGCCCTTGATCCTTTGGCTTTCATCTTTATATATGTAGGCTTCGCCGCCGGGGGTGAAGGTGGCGCGGCTGATATTGAGCCTGCGCAGGCGTCCTTCGGTGGGTTGTTGCCGGTAGTCGCTGCCTGCCATCTCGCGCAGGTATCGGAGGTCGGTGCCGTTGAGCGTGCCTTCGACGGTGAGGTCGGTTGTCTTGTTCTTGTGTCGTTCGCCCACCAGCGTGGGGAGTGTGCCGGGGGTATGTACGACGATGCGTCGCGTCTTGCCGTGAACAGGGTTGCAGAATAAGCATGAAAAGCACAGCAGTGCTGCAATGAGGTGTTTCATAGTGGTCGTTTGCTTGGTCCGTCCTCCAGGAGTTCCTGTTGCCTCTCCGCAGGCGGGACAACGGTTCAGAGTCTCTTGGACCGATAAATGAGTGTTTTTCCTTTTTCTCGGAGGATTTGATGGTGGTAGAAAAGTTACGTTTGTAAAGCTAATTTATAGAACATCCCTTAAGAGGTCCTCACTATAGAAACACTTTACAAAGGGAAATGTGACAAAAAAGAAAGTTAAAAGAAAGAAGTATCTATGGAAACGACGATGCGTGAGCCCGTTTGTAGTATTTCCGGTTTCCTGTAATGTCGTTGGTATTCCTCGTCGTTCCTTGTTCCCGATGACTTACAGGCGGCGGGCATCCCGATATTTCTATCGGGATGCCCGCCGATGCAGGAGAGGATGAGGTGTACCAAATGTCTTTCCCATCTCTCACCCCTGTATGGGTAACGGTCTGCCTTCTTCTGAAGAAAAAGAATACTTGCCGGGCGTTGTTACCAGCGCTTGGCTGTCATTTCTTTTTGGCCCATGTGCTGCAAAGTACTACGGCAATGAGGGTAAGGACAACGAATGCGCATGAACTGGTCTTTACGAACTTCATGTTTTCGGCAAACCATACGAGGGTGAAAACGTAGGCGGCGCAAACCCAGAGTATGCCTGCAATTACGCTCCGCAGGCGCTGGATGTGGTACATTCCCCGGCGGCGTTTACTCTTGGTGTTGTAGCCGGCAATCAGTTTGTCGCCTTTGCCGATGATGATGACAATGCCCAGCACGACCAATATCAGTGCCACGATGCAAAGTTCTGTTTCGGGATGTCCGGTTACTGTGTGTATCATATGTGCGGTGGGTTTAGTTGACTTCGTCTTCGTTTTCTCGCCATGGCATAATCCAAACAGCTGACTTCGTCTTCTTCCTTCGTACCTCGGCAATATTCAAGCAAGCTTGACATTGCTCTCGGTTTGTCGTCGGTTTGGCTTCTGCTCATATGGCTGAACGAAAACGTTGGATTTCATCTTCGTTTGATATTGTCTTTTTCCTTCTTACATGGCAAAGCATTCGAAAGAATTGGCTACGCCTTCTTCCTCCTCGCTCGGAATAGCTGGAGCAAATTGGCTTCGCCCTCTTCCTCCTTGCATGGCAAAGCATTCGAATGAATTCGATGCTCTGCTCATGCTTAGTTCGTCAGCTCCGCTACCCTCTCGCTCGTTCGTCAGTTCGATGATCTGCCCATGCTTCAATCGTAAGCTCTACGTTCGGATGCAAATATAAGCATTATCCGCAAGATGAGGCTTCCGTCGGGACTAAAAAAGAGACGGAACATCGCGGAAGGGCCTGAAACTGGTTGTGCCATACGCCTTTTATGCTCCCTTTGGGTATGAGGACTTTTCTCCTTTCCCTGTCTTTATCAGCGGGTTACCATAGGGATGCTCGTAAATTAGTCAAAATAAATCTAACGAATTGATTGTCAGTGTCATATGATTTTCGCACCTTTGCATAAAACAACAAGAAATCCCCCAAACTGCTGTGGAAGGCCTGTTTTGGGGGAAACGAAAAATAATCGT
>CAMAFY010000056.1 GCA_945833885.1 uncultured Bacteroidales bacterium | reverse complement strand
CAAGTCTTTCTGTAAAGAAGTTACCTGATATATTTTAGAGGAAAGGTACAAAAATAATATAACACTGACAATCAATTCGTTAGATTTGTTTTGACTAATTTGCGAGCATCCCTATTTTATTTTCCAAATTGCCGACATTCAAAACGACAAACGGACGACATTCTAACGACAAACGTATGACTTACAATTGACTAACACACGACATTTTGAAACAAAAAGACAAAAGGTGTGGAACAAAAAACGGAAGTTTTGTCAAAAAAATGCGGGAAAATGCATTTGAGAGTGCGGAAAATGATAGGGGAGGGGGGGGAGAGATAGGTAGGAAATAAAGGGAATTTCGTGAGTGAAGAATGAAAAATGATGAAAAAAAACAGGTTCTCCTCCAATATTTTTTTTGCGATTTTCTCCTACACATCCTACACTATTGGAGGAAATCATCAATGACTATTGAGGATTTTCGGGTGTAGGATAGCGAAAAAAATCCTACACTGGTGTAGGATAATCCTACACTTCGGGCGGAAAAGACGCGGTTTTGAACTGTATTAACGTGTGTCTTTTGGCAATATTCTGCAAAACAAACACGTTTCCGTTAAGCCAGATGCGCAGAGCGGAAGCAGATGAAACCTGCTTGCGATATGCTTGTTTGGCTTAACGAAAACGTGCAAGAACCGTTGTCACCCTTGTTGCATCATCTCAGGGTGACCAGGCTTTATACGATACCCTGAGCCATCATGGCGCGGGCAACCTTCATGAAGCCTGCCACGTTGGCACCCTTCACGTAGTTGATGTATCCGTCAGCTTCGGTACCATAGGTAACGCACTGCTTGTGGATGCCGTGCATGATTTCGTGCAGACGCTTGTCGACATCTTCGGCACTCCAGCTGAGGTGAGCGGCGTTCTGGCTCATTTCGAGACCGCTGGTAGCCACACCACCGGCGTTCACTGCCTTACCGGGAGCGTAGAGCATCTTCTTTTCGATGAAGAGGTCGATGGCTTCGGGAGTACATCCCATGTTGGAGATTTCGCCCACGCAGAGGACACCGTTCTCCACAAGCTTGCGGGCGTCGTCGCCGTTGAGCTCGTTCTGGGTGGCGCAGGGCAGTGCAATGTCCACCTTGGCCTCCCAAGGCTTCTTGCCGGCATAGAAGGTGGCACCGGGGAACTTCTCGGCGTAGGGAGCCACGATGTCATTGCCGCTGGAACGGAGTTCGAGCATATAGTCAATCTTCTCGCCGCTGATGCCGTCGGGATCGTAGACATATCCGTCGGGACCGCTGATGGTAACCACCTTGGCACCGAGCTGGGTAGCCTTGGTGGCGGCACCCCATGCCACGTTACCGAAACCGCTGATGGCAACGGTCTTGCCTTCGATGCTGTGACCTGCGGTGGCGAGCATTTCGTTTACGAAGTAGAGACCTCCGAAACCAGTAGCCTCGGGACGTACGAGCGAACCGCCGTATTCGAGGCCCTTGCCGGTGAGGACACCGCTGAAGTCGCGGGTGAGCTTCTTGTACTGTCCGAAGAGGAAGCCGATTTCGCGGCCGCCCACGCCGATGTCGCCGGCAGGAACGTCGACCTCAGGACCGATGTAGCGGTAGAGCTCGCTCATGAAGGCCTGGCAGAAACGCTCCACTTCGGCCTCGCTCTTGCCGCGGGGGCTGAAGTCGGAACCACCCTTGCCACCGCCCATGGGGAGCGTGGTGAGGGCATTCTTGAAGGTCTGCTCAAAGCCGAGGAACTTGAGTATGGAGAGGTTTACGGAAGCGTGGAAACGCAGACCGCCCTTGTAGGGACCGATGGCGCTGTTGAACTGCACGCGGTAGCCGAGGTTCACCTGAACCTTGCCCTGGTCGTCGACCCAAGGCACACGGAAGGTGATGATACGCTCGGGCTCTACGAGACGTTCGAGCAGACCCTTGGCCTCGAATTCGGGATGCTGGTCGTAAACGTCCTTGATGGATACCAGCACTTCACGGACAGCCTGGAGGAATTCTGCCTCACCGGGATGGCGGGCCTCCAGCTTCTGCATAAACTCATTGATGTTTAACATAGCAGATGTTGTGTTTTTGATTATTTAGGTTAGAAGTTGAGTGTTTTTCATGTGAAGAGACGGTCATAGACCGTATGTCAACGGGGCAGCCGCCAGGAAGTCTTCCAGAGAAGAGACCGACAGGGACCGGAAGTCTCGGGTTGGAATCTCTGAAAACATCCTCAGCGCTTTCCGTCGTTTGACGCGGCAAAAGTACATCAAAAGTTCATTCCCGCAAAATTATTTCAAAGAAATTTCTGATAATTCGACATTACATTTTGTTTTCTTTCGTTTTTCGACGGAGCATAGGAGCGGAACGGGAAGAGCAAACACAAAAAACCTTGGCCATGTGAAACCGATTTGAATTGTGCAGTTTGGCATTACTACCTTCGTTTTCTACGCTCGGCATAGTCCAAACAAGTTTGTCCTCTGCGCTCGCTTATTGAAAACGTTCCTTATGCATTTTGCAAGGAACCCTATCTGTTTCGCCGCTTTGGAAGGCAGTTTTGCACGTAAAATAAGAATATCCTACACCCAGAAAATGGAATCCTACACCCAATCCTTCACCCGAAACTGCAAGCAAATACAGGAGGTTTTGGTGTCGGGTGTAGGAAATGTAGGATATTTTCCAAAAACTTTTTTTGTAGGAGGAAGAAAGAGCACGCGCACCGGAAAACAAGGGGTATTCCATGAACATTCAAAAACATCCGTACTTTTGAGGTAAAACATCCGTACTTTTAAGGCAAAACATCCGTACTTTTAAGGCAAAACATCCGTACTTTTGAACAAAGAATCCCGGTAATTTCATGCCTTATAACAGGGGGGTCCTCATAATTGTCCTGCTATAGGGCGCGTTCCAAACGGCGGGGATTTCCCAGGGTGCCGCCCCACGTTGTTCCGCTCCGCCCTGGAACGCGTTGGGTACCTCCTACTGGGGGTGGCCGTTTCCTACGATTCGTATTGTCCGCATAGCCACATGACATGCGATTTCCTATGGCCGGCGGACTTCAGTTCCGGGGCTGCCGTTTCCTGTGTTCCTCTCATATCCGCATGGTCACAAATGTAAGAAGAAACAGACGGACAAACCGAAAATATTGGCAATTCGAAAAAAAATCAAGGTTTTTGGAAAAAAAACAGCTTTCATTTTGCGACAACCCACATAATCTATCTATATTTGCAAATACAGAAAAGAAGCATTGTAAAATACGGTGGCCCATTATGATGGTGTCCCCCCCGAATCTTGAATTTAAATCAACGTGTATTATGAAAGGAACTTTTAAAGCGATTGGTCTCTTTATCATGTTCGTCCTGTCTGTTCTTCCGGTTGCGGCAGAAGACTGGAGCTATGATTTTGAAACCGCGAAGTCAGACATCGGCAAGTTATTCCACGAGCATCGCGAGGTGAAACTGAACGGCATGATATGGAAGATATATTGTGTCAGGAACAATGATGACCGAATGGACTATGCCAACGGCAAAGGCTCCATGCGCATTTATGGCACAAAAGCCTCAATGGATGGTATGCCCTACGTGGAAATGAAAAGCAACAAGGAGGGCGGCATCGGTGTGGTGACGTTTGACTATAGAGCCTACGAGAGAGAGCAAGAAACGCAAACGTCGTGGATTGTGCAGATTACGGAAGATGACGGAGCGCATTGGCAGACCATAGGCAAGCCCTTTACCCCGACCATGGAGAAGCAGACCTTCCTGGCCAAGGCCAACAAGGCGAATGCCCGCATAAGAATTGTGCGGGAAGATTACGAGGTCTTTCAATGGAAAGATTTGGGATTCAAGGCGATTTTCAACATCGACGATATGTCTGTCACCGACGCCTCGGCGGTTGATCCAAACGCGCCCTCCATCGACATGGAGAGCAATACGTTGAGTTTTGGAGAAGTATACAAAGGAGAGTCCAAGGCCATTACGTGCAAACTGTCGTATAAGAACCTGACGTCGCCCATCAAGATTACGATGGACGACAATTCCCCCTTCACACTGTCGAAAACCGAGATTGCGGTAAAAGATGGAGAGAATGAGGATTCCTTCAGCATAAAGTTCTCACCCACCGGCTACGGCACCTATAAGGGCACCGTCACACTGCGGTCGGGTGATGTCGAAACATTCATTTTACTTTCGGGCGTAGGCCTCAGGAAGCCCGGCTGCTATGAGTACAGTGGCGGAAAGGGAACAGCCGAAGAACCATATCTGATTTCAACGGCCACAGACATCGCCGAATTGTCAGAGGCTGTGAATGACAAGTATACCTATGAAGGGAAGTACTTCAGAATGACCACCGACATAAACCTCTCTGAAATCGGGAACCTCACACCGATAGGCAACAATTTCGGTTCGGCGGGTTCTGTAATCAAAGCTTTCTGCGGAACCTTTGATGGCGACGGGTATACGCTTTCCAACCTTCACATGTCGTTCCAGGGCAACGACAAAATAGGTGTTGCGTTGTTTGGCGTCATCCAAGGTGCCACAATCAGGAATCTCAACATCGACAACAGCTCCATACAGTCAGACGCTCTCACCGCCGGATTTGTGGCAGCCGCGATGGGAGGCACGGTCTCGAACTGCCATTTGGGTGAGAATGTGACCATCAACAGTTCGTATCAGGCCTATGCCGCAGGCATCGTATGCGGAGTGTTTGGCGACCCCATTCAGATAAGTGACTGTTCTTCGCAGGCAAGCATCTCTGCCGTGGGTATGGGCGTTGCCGGAATCTTAGCCAGTTGCGGAGTGGACGGCAATGTCGTAAAACGATGCGTGAACTATGGCGAGCTGTCGTCAAACTCCGGCATTGTGGGTGGCATTGTCGGACAGGTGGAAGATGGAGGAAGCGTTTCCGTCATGGATTGTGCCAACTTCGGTACGATTACCTCTCCCACCAGTGCCGGTGGAATAGCGGCACTCTTGTCGCCTTCGTCTTTCGGACCTCTTGATATATCCAACTGTTACAATAACGGCTACTTGGACTGCTTTGACAACGTGCACCCGATTACATTGCCGGTAACGGGAGAAATGTCTGCCATACATATCGTCAACAGCTATTATTGCAGCGACAAATACACGGATGAGGCGCAAAGTGCCATAGGCAAGACAACGCAAGAAATGAAGAGCGACGCTTTTATGAAGTTGCTCAACAATGGCAGAAAGGGCCCATGGGTGCGCTCTGATGCTGCTGGCGGCGGATATCCTCTTCCCACGGATACCGTGTCGTCGGACGTCGTGGTCGGCAATTGCCTTTTGATAGCTGATGACGTTACGGTGCCACAGTATGCCTACTACACGATGTTCATCAAAAAGTATAATGACAAACTGACGGATTATGTGGGAGCGGGAAATCGTTTTGTCGTGAAATACCAGTCCGACAATGAGGATATTGTGGCATCCTGGGGCAATTCCTTCAAGACGGTCGCACCCGGTGAGGCAAATGTGAAAATGCTCATCTCGGGTTCGGCAGACGGTTCGCTGAATGCCTTCGACGAGAACAATATCCTCGACGAGGTATCCTTCCGGGTGAAGGTTGTCGAACAATCAGACATACAACTTCCGCCAGTCAACATTTCCTGGGGCGCAAGCAAGTCTGAGGCCATGGGATTTGAAGCATCCGCCGGTCACGAGCTCTTTACAGAGAACTACTGGAAGATGCACCCCTCGGTGAGCGAAGAGGCACAAGAAGGTGTAGAGGTATTCCTGACAGACAACTTCGAATTTCCACTGTCGATGCTCTATTTCAACTCCCAGGAAGAGCTCATCGCGACAGACCTGATTGTCGCCTCATGGGAACGGGTGAAGACTCCTATCGTCTCCGCAATCTGCAAGCTGTTGAAGGACAAAGGCTTCAAGGATATGGGACTTGATCCGGAAACGGGTCAATGGCTGATGTACAACCAGGACATCCAAACCATGGCTACATGTGGCCTTGTCTTTGTGCAAAACCAGAGCTATTACTATCTCAGCTTGTATTATGAACCAGAGGCGGAAGGTATAGAGAACATCTGTCTTGAGAAAGATTTCCCCAAAATCTCGGTCAACTGTTATGATTCGAAGATCGGCATTACGGCAAACGAATATGTGGGACAGAAGATTTCAATCTTCGGCATCAATGGAAGTTGTCTTGCCCAATCCGTTGTGAGACATGGGGAAAACGTCTTTGACATCGCGTCAAAAGAACCCTTAGTAATCAAAATTGGCAACTGTGCTTCCGTTAAGGTTCTCCGTTGACTTTTGACGAAATACGGCCCGCAGGGAAGAAATGTCTCCTCACAATGCAATACGGGAGACATTTCTCTCCTTTTTCTCCTTTAAAAAGCCAAAGCATCTAAGGACGGGAAAAATCATAAAGAAGACGATAATGAATAAGAACAACACACCAAGATGTCTCCTGACGCTCCTGTTGGGATTGAGCATGAACGGCGTTATCAGCGCGCAAACCTTCACGACCATTGGCGAAATCAAGCAACTCACTTCAAATGCGGACGTTACCATCAACTTCCAGCCCAACACGGTGCAGGTGGCCGCGCTGGAGAGGGATGCTTCCGGCAATGTGGGGGGCACTTATCTGTGGGATGGTAAGGACGGATTGTTCCTGTTTAATTCCATGTTGCCATCGTGGCCAATCAACGACCTTAAACCAGGAGATTATGTCAATGGGACGCTGTCGGGGAAGTGGGAATACAACTATTGGGATATTTACAATGCCGATGGGGATATCAGTATCGGGGCGAATGCTCCCCTCGTACCATTGAAGACGTCGGGGAATGAGATTGTCGAGAATGGAGCATACAACAAATTTGGCCTGTATGAGATAGATGGCGTTTTCAATCATGACCGCTTGCAGTTCGTTTCCGACGATGGGGTTGTATTCAGTATGGAAGACCTGTTTTGTCAGCAATTGCCGGACGCCTCCAGTCATGGTACCCTGAAGGCAATGTTCTATCAAGGAGAGATAGCCAACTATCTATGGCCATACCAGGCCAATGCCTTTACGCATGATGACAAACCATTCACGACGGAGCCGACACACTCTGCCGATGTGGTTTACGACATAAAGGACTTGAAGAGATGTCTCACAAGTACGAAACTTGAAATCAAGGATGGCTATAAGATTCAAGTCGTCAACACCTTGGGGAATGCCTATTTCCTATGGGATGGAGAACAGGGCTTATGGTTACACGATGCTTCAAGAAAAATCGCCGACAGGGTCCACGTTGGCAGCATAATCATATCCGGAACACTGTTCTGCGACACGCAGGCCGGCTTTTGGGGATGTACAGGGTCGGAAGATTTAACGGTGGATGACAATCAGACAGACCTTGCGCCAGCGGATAAGGAACTTAAGGACATCTCGCCAGCGGACCTGTTTGGTTACATCAGGGTATTTGGCAAAATAGAGAAGGGGAAGTATGGCCATTACGTCTTTAGCGATGGTGACAGGCATATCGCATTGGCTGACCTCTTCAATTATGGATTCGACCTTGAGAAACTCATAGGCAAACAAGGTTACGTAAGCGCCGTGTACCACGTTGTGGGCAACTGTCTCGTGCTGCACCCTGCAAACTGCTTTGAAGAGGTGACGGATGCAGGGGCTGCCACCCGGCTGTCAATACCTGAGAATCCTGCACGGAAAAGCTATACGATAGACGGTAAGAGAATATCAGACACTCCAAGTAAGTCAAAAGACATATTCATTGAAAACGGGAAGAAAATAATCAAATGACGCAGCAACGCAATAGGTTCATTATGGGTGGAGGCGATGAGCCGCGCCTTTAAGAGAGTGTGTGCAATAGTATCACTGCAAAAAAAAGACCTGTCCCGACGTAGTATATGCATACTCCCGTCCGTCTAATTATTAGAATTTTCGTAATTTTGCAAACTCACATCCTTTTTTTCCCAAAAAGAACACATGGAATACATTCTCACCACTGACAAGGTCTGCAAACGCTTCGACAAGCATACCGCGCTCGACCAGGTCAGCATCAGCGTCGGAAGCGGGCGCATCTTCGGCCTCCTCGGTCCGAACGGTGCCGGCAAGACCACACTCATACGCATCATCAACCGCATCACCGCCCCCGACAGCGGCGAAGTCATCTTCGACGGACACCCTCTGACACAGGAGGATGTCGCGAACATAGGCTATCTTCCCGAGGAACGCGGACTCTACAAGAAGATGAAGGTGGGCGAACAGGCCATCTATCTGGCACAGCTGAAGGGCATGTCGGCACGCGACGCCCGGAAAAGCCTGACGGAATGGTTCGAGAAATTCGACATCATGCCCTGGTGGAACAAGAAGCTCGAGGAACTCTCGAAGGGCATGCAGCAGAAGGTGCAGTTCATCATCACCATCCTCCACGAGCCGAAACTGATGATCTTCGACGAGCCTTTCAGCGGTTTCGACCCCGTGAACGCCGAACTGCTGAAGACCGAAATCCTGCGGCTCCGCGATGCCGGACACACCATCATCTACTCCACCCACAACATGGCATCGGTGGAGGACGTCTGCGACGACATCGCCCTCATCAACAACAGCCGGCTGGTACTGTCCGGCAGCGTGGAAGAGGTGAAGCG
The DNA here is from genome assembly GCA_945833885.1 of uncultured Bacteroidales bacterium. Lineage (GTDB taxonomy): Bacteria > Bacteroidota > Bacteroidia > Bacteroidales > Bacteroidaceae > Alloprevotella. The sequence goes on along the minus strand of CAMAFY010000056.1, from coordinate 5,115 downwards.
CCAGTTTGCCGACGGACGCTACGAGGTACACGCCGTCACCCACGAAGAGCAGGCACGCAGCCTGGCGGAGAGCATCCCCGGCGCCACCATACGCCCCATCCTCCCCAGCATGAACGACATCTTCCTCAAAGTTTGTTCCGACAACGCAAAGACTTCTGAATCATGAACAAGATATCCGTCATCATTCTCCGCGAATTCACCACGCGCATCCTGAAGAAGAGTTTCATCATCCTCACCATCCTCATGCCCTTCATGATGGCAAGCATCGTGGCTGTCCCCTTCATCCTCGGACAGCTCGAAGACGACGAAGAGTCCACCATCGCCGTCATCGATCAGACCGGACTCTACGGAGACTGTCTGAAATCGAACGAGCGTTACCACTTCGTCTATTTCGACCAGTTGACTCCGGAACTCCGCAGCGACACGTCGGAAATCACGGTGGTGCTGCAAATTACCGACGACCTGACCCGCAACCCCAAGGCGGCCTCGCTCGCCTCGACCAGCGAAATCCAACTCAACCTGACGGAATACGTCGAGAACCAGTTGGCGGAAAAAGTGCGGCACGACAAGGTAGCGGCATACGAGATTCCCGAACTTGAGAACATCCTGAACGACATGGAGCAGGAATTCACGCTGACCACCCTGAAATGGGACAACGACGGCAACGAGTCGGAAACCTTCGGCGATGCGGCACTGATAACAGGTTGCCTCTTCACCTTCCTCATCTACATGTTCGTCATGTCGTACGGCGGCATGGTGATGCAGGGTGTGACGGAGGAGAAGACCAACCGAATCGTGGAGATTATGGTCTCCAGCGTCAAGCCTTTCCAGTTGATGATGGGCAAGATTATCGGCGTCGCCCTGGTGGGATTCGTGCAGATAGCCATCTGGGGCGTCATGCTCGCCCTCATCTTTGCCGGAGCCTCGTTCTTCCTTGGTGCGGACACGGTGGCCGAGGCTGCCGCATCACAGCCGGCGGCAGGAGCCGGAGCCATGGCAATGCCCGAAGCATCCGGCATGGCAGAATTCATTGCTATGGCAGGAAGCATCCCGCTCCTTGAACTCGGTGTGATGTTCGTCCTCATGTTCATCGGCGGCTACCTGCTCTATGCCAGTTTCTTCGCCGCCGTCGGCGCCAGCGTCAACGCCCAGGAAGATTCGGCACAGTTCACCATGCCCGTCGTACTCATCATGGTCTTCGGCATGTATGCCGCCATGGGCAGTGCCGGAAACACCGACGGCCCGCTGGCCTTCTGGTCGAGCATGTTCCCCCTTACCTCACCCATCGTCATGATGGTGCGCATCCCCTTCGGCGTCCCCCTCTGGCAGGAAATCCTCAGCCTGGCCATCCTCTACGGCACCGCCATCGGCATGGTGTGGATAGCCGGCAAGATCTACCGCGTGGGCATCCTCATGTACGGCAAGAAACCCTCCTTCAAGGAGATGGTGAAATGGCTACGCTACAAATGATGCGGAGGACTTCCGCCGCACACCGCACCGGCATCCTCCACCCCCTCCGACAAGGTCGGCGGAACCATCCGGCACAGCCTTCGAGGACCGTCAGCGCAAGGCCTTGAGACCTTCCGGAGGAGCCGGCGGAACCCCTCAAGACATCCGTGGAACACCGCTGTAAAGACCACGGAAACAACGCCAAAAAAAGTGCGGCATTTTCCCTTGGAAAGCACGGAACTTTCCACCCGAAAGTGCGGAACTTCCTCACCATAAATGCGGCACTTCGCCATACGTCTCCCGGCTGTTTCGAAAAAGAAATGCCGGGATACTTTTATTGTCCTCCACCACCCCGCCACGTTCCGCCGGAAACCGATGTGTCCCACCTCCAGCCCGTCCAGCGGCATTGGCGGAACCCCTCCCCCCCGAAACCCCATCCCCCAGCGGCGGAACCTGCGCAAACGAGCAGGCAGGAGCGCCGCCGGAACTACCCAAAGCAACAAACCTCACACACATGAATTTGCGTAAACTTCTACTGATATTCCTGGCTCTGGCCCTCACCTTCCCCCTTGGAGCCGTGCTCAAGGAGCGCGACCTGGCACGTACCCTCGGCGTTCTCCGCGCCGAACTTGAGATGTCGTACCGCCAACAGGAGCGGAACATGCAGCGTTTCGTCAGCATGCAGGAAAAACAGCATGAACGTCTCGTCGACTATATGCAGCGCTCCGAACAGATTGCGCTGATGCTCTATTCGCAACAGAACGACTTTACGTTCGACCTCACCTATGCTTGCCAGCAGGCGACCGACCTTTACAACGAACTTTCCGAGAAAACCGTCCCCTATGCCCGCATTCAGGAACGGATTTCCGGCGAAGTGGAACGCTATGACGGGCTCATCAAGAACCTGGAGAACCTGCCCCCTCGCGTGAAGATCGATGAAAACGGACGGATCTACGACCCTACGAAGCAGCGGCATCTGGTGGATTCGGTGGAAGTGGCGACCATCGCGCGCGTAGACAGCATTGCCAACGATCTCGGACTCAACGACACGACCATCGCCGCAGCGCGTGACAGCGTGCTGCAGATAGCGAACGCCTACCGGCTCACCGCTGAACAGCAGGCCGACCGCGACACCTGTCTCGTCATCGCCTTCAGAATGCGCGAGAACCTCGCGAAGTTCATGGAGAAAATCAACGAGGACAACCTGTATTACACCACGGTCTCCGGAAATGTCGAGGAACTTTACACCTACGCGCAGGGATGTTACCTGAAACTTCAGGAGAACATCTTCTCCAACGGTGGCGACAACTATTTCACAACCCTGCTGAATATGCCCCGCTTGCTGAAGATGGCGCAGAGCGAGGTGCAGAACAAATACAGCAGTTTCAACGGACATCCCTCAGGTTTCAGCGAATGGCGCGGCCCCGTGGTGCAGTTCATCATCATCGTCCTCCTGGGCTGGGGGCTCCTTTCCACGCTCCTCAGCCATCTGGTGCTCCGCATCGTCCCCCAGCGCTACCGTCCCTCGGACTTCGAATCGAAGCGGAAACTCTACAAAATCGTCACGGGCATCTTCATCTTCGCCCTTGCCGTCATGCTCATCCGCCTGTCGCTCCACCACCATTTCGTGCTGATGGCGGCGAACCTTGTCGTCAACATCGCATGGCTGAGTTTCGCCATCTTCCTCTCGCTCCTCGTACGTATCCGCACCGACCAGCGCCACAACAGCATCCGCATCTACCTGCCCATCATCATGATGGCCTGTTTCGTCATCGTTTTCCGCATGCTCTTCATCCCGAACAATGTGGTGAACCTTGTCTATCCGCCCGTGCTCCTTGCCTGCACCTTCTGGCAACTCCGGGTCATGCGCGCCCCGAAAGGTGCCATTCCCTCGAACGACATCATCTGCACCTCCGTCTCCATGGGGGCATTGGTGGTGTCCACCATCCTCGCATGGTGCGGTTTCGTGCTCTTTGCCGTGGAAATCATGATATGGTGGATGTTCCAACTGGCCGCCATCCAGACCATCATCTGCCTCTATTACCTGCTCGAACGCTACGAGAAGCGCTACATCCTGCGGAAAATACGGAAGGAGCAGATGAGAAACGGCGGAAACGAGGGCGGAAACATCGAGAGCATACACTTCAGCGACGAGGAGAACCAGGAACTCAAACGGCGCGCGCGGCAGGGAGAGTTCGTGCAACTCACGTTTATCTTTGACTTCTTCGCCCGGGCCGTCGTACCCATCCTGCTCATCCTCAGCAGCATGATGTCCATTTGGTACGCCGCCGACATCTTCGAGATGACGGATATGGTACGCAACGTCTACTATTTCCCCTTCCTCGACAAGGCCGACGTCATCCAACTCTCGCTCCATAAGATTGTCATCGTCGCATGCTGCTGGTTCGTTTTCCGCTACCTCAACTATCTCTTCCACGCCCTCTACCACCATTTCATCAGCATCCGCGCACGCCAAAACCCCGTGACCACCAACTTCACGCTGGCGGACAACGTCATTTCCATCCTTGTCTGGGGCGCGTTCATCCTCTACACCCTCTATCTGCTGCAGGTGCCGAAGACGGGATTGTCGGTCGTCACCGCCGGACTTGCCACGGGTCTCGGTTTCGCCATGAAGGACCTTCTCGAGAATTTCTTCTACGGCATATCGCTGATGACAGGACGTGTGCGCGTAGGGGACTACATCGAATGCGACGGAGTGCAGGGAAAGGTGGAGAGCATCACGTATCAATCCACCCAACTCATCACACTCGACGGCTCGGTCATCGCATTCCTCAACACGCAACTCTTCAGCAAGAACTTCAAGAACCTCACCCGCAACCACCATTATGAGTTCGTGAAGATTCCCATCGGCGTGGCTTACGGCAGCGACATCCAGCAGGTTCGCGAACTGCTCACCGGCACCATCACCCCCATCCTCAGCACCACGCTCGACGATGGCCGCGACGTGCTGAAGGAAGGCAGCGCCGTCAGCGTCGTTTTCAGCGACTTCGGCGCTTCAAGTGTCGACCTCCTCGTCTGCTACTGGATACTTGTCGACCAAAAGGCACGCTTCAACGCACTCGTCAAGGAGAGCATCTACAACGTCCTCACGCAACGCGGCGTGGAAATCCCCTTCCCGCAATGCGACGTCCACATCAGACAGTAGGCAGGAAGCACGCGGAAAGAGGGGGCGGAGGACACTGGCCGAAAGGCAGGGAACCGGGGAAAAACGGCAACCGACACTGCCGAAAACCTGAGCGGCGACTGAGGACCGCCCACCGCCTTCCCGCATAACACCGGCATAGACATCAGGCGGTTTCAAGATGAAAATTGTCAAAATACAAGGATTATCTGCGACATCGGTCTACATTTGTCGGCATTATCACCCCAAATCACGCGGAAAAAAATTATATTTGCACGGAATTTATGCCCTGGTCACCCCGAGCATACGTCACAGAATTTTCGACACTTAAAAATCCCAGACTCAAATAATGAGAAATTCCAAAGCCCTTTTCGGTGCCATGTTGCTGCTTGCCGGTGCCGTCAATGCCGCCACAAACAGCATTGAAAACCTTACTTCGAAGAAAGAGGTTAAGGCAAAAGCCGCATCAAACAGCACCTTCATCATCAACGAAATCATGGTCGACAACACCGACATGTTTCTTG
>CAMAFY010000055.1 GCA_945833885.1 uncultured Bacteroidales bacterium | reverse complement strand
CAGACCTCCGGCGACGACGAGATTGTCATCGACGACACCCCTGCGAAACCGCTGAGCAACAGCCAGCAGAACTCCAACGACGACGAGATCGTCATCGAGGATACCCCCGCGAAACCGCTGAACAACAGCAAGCAGAACTCCGGCGACGACGAGATTGTCATCGACGACACCCCTGCGAAACCGCTGAACAACAGCAAGCAGAACTCCAACGACGACGAGATCGTCATCGAGGATACCCCCGCGAAACCGTTGAGCAACAGCCAGCAGGATGCTGAGGAGGAATTTGTCGTAGACGACACGCCGGCAAAGGACAAACCGAAGAAAAAGGCGGAGGATGAGGAGGAATTCATCATCGACGACGCCCCGGTGAAGTCCAATGCCCAGCAGAAGGGCGACGACGAGGAGGAATTCGTCATCGACGACACACCATAAACGCCGCCCGCTACCCCACGTTCCGCCCCATCAGCACCGCCATTCGCCCACAGAAGACACCGGATTTCCCCACATCCCCCTGCGGACGACGACGGCAAGACACCGCACAACGGACCATCCGATTCGCACGGACACTCACCCATCATGAGGTCCGTCCGGAACGGATGATCCGTTTTTTCGTACCCCCAGGTCGCCAGCAGGCGTCCGGCCGTACAGGACATCACCCCATCGCAGACGGGGCATCATTACCCAAAGTGCGGTAACATCGGGACGGGTTTTTATGCAGCCTTTTACAAATCTTCACAGAAATTCTTGCACATCTCAGGAATTTTCAGGAAATTTGCATAGATTTCCGCATAATAAACAGCGGACAACCGCTACGGAAGAACGCTGCGGACATTGCGGAAAACGCGAGTTGCCGACAACCGGCACATGGCATTCCGCCAACGGGAAACGCGCTGTGTCATTGCATTCTACGCGTCCTTCGCCCCAGGATATGGCACGAACGCGGGGCGTCGCCACACGATGCCTGCGACAAAAGTTCCGCACGCTCCACAGCCCATCGCGGCATGGCGCCACACCCATCACCCCACCTCTACCCCGTAATTTCCCCGGTCCAGCCCGATATGGACGGACAGGCTCCACACACATTCTCCAACACTATGTCCAAGAAAACCAAGCATGGCGAAGCCATCCCCGCACCGGCACCGACAGCCAGCGCACCTGCCGGCCACCGACATCTGCCGGCATGGATGGTCTACGCCGCAGGATTCATCGCGATTTTCGCATTCTGCACCCTCACTTACGGTGAGGTGTTTGCCCAAATTGCCCGTCAGAACTATGTGACCACCGACAGCGAGGCCATGTTTTACGTGCGCCGTCTGCCGTTGGCATGGGTTTACTGGCCCTGCCGCTTCCTGCTTCTCGTATTCCTCAACAAATGGTTGGGCGGACTTTTCATGGCCCTGCTGCTCACCCTTTCGGCATGGCTCATCGACTGTCTTCCCGTCCGCCTCTGCAAACGCGGCGCCACTATGGTGCGCGGATTGGGTTTCATCCCCGTCGTCGCCATTTTCTCATGGATGGTCTACCGTGGTTATGACCTCTATTTCCGCTGCGAAATCTCCACCTTCATGGTATGGAGCGTAGCATTGTTCGCCATCGCCGCCCTCGTTGCCGCAGCCTCCCTGCTCGTCCCCCGGCGCAAGACCTCGGAAAGCGCCGCAAACGCAGCCACCGGACGCCTTGCCGCCATACCCGTATGCGCGCTGATTGCCACCGCAGCCTACGGCGCACTGACATGGCAGGCGATGGTTCCCGGCGAAAACGTCCGCATCACCTGCGCCATGCAGAACAGAATGGCAGAGGGAGATTGGGAAGAGATGGCGCAACTGGCACGGTCTGCCGAACAGCCCACACGCTCCATCGCCGCATACTACGCCATCGCTCTGGTGCAACAGGGGCAGTTGCTGGAACACGTCTTCGACATCCCCTACAATTTCCCCGACCTTGATCTCGACAACGTCGGAGGCAACGACGAAGGCATCAACTATATTGCCACGGCAAACCTCTTTGCCGGACTTCCGAACTCCGCATACCGCACTTCGATGGAGAACCTTGTCATGCACGGTCCTCGCGTAAACGTCTATAAACGTATGGCCATCGCCGCCATCCTCAACGATGAAACGCAACTGGCACAACGCTATCTTCACCTCATCTCCCTCATGCCCTTCCAGCAGGATTTCGTGAAGCATTTCATGCCGTACGTCGGACATCTCGATCAGATGTTCAAGGATCCTGTCTTCGCAAACATCCACAGTCTGTACCCGCAAGAGACGGAAATCTGGGAACAGAATTGCCGGAATCCCGTGTTCCTGGGCTACAATGCCGTGCTGAGAAGGGGAAGCGATGCCACCCTGATCACGAGCATCGCCACCATCATGTACAGCAAAAGCATCGACAACTTCCTCATCCGTGCCAACGTCATGCAGCAGAAGCAGTCACTTCCACTGTGTGTCCAGCAGGCGGTCCTCATTGCCAGCATGCGACGCCCCGGACTGCTTGACCAGTTCCCCCAAGTCCGCGACAACGAAATGCTGAAAAGCCAGTTCAAAAGTTTCAGTCAGGACGTGGCACCCCTCGTAGCACCGCAGGGATCGGACAAGGAAACGAAGAAGAAGGCCTACGAGCGTATGGCAAAAGAACTGAAAGACGAATGGCTCGGTTCCTACTACTACTATTATTACTGCGGAAACCTCAACCAGACCGTCACGAAGAACGAAAGCCACGGCGTGAACTGATAAGGCGGGAACAACGGCTGTCCCTGACAGACATCCACCCGCATTCCATGCCGACATCCCCAACATGGTGGCATCTTCCCACCGCATTTCATAAAGTGAACATGAAACCCCTTATACATACTCTTCTGATTTCCGCAGCGGCCATCGTTGCCGTCTCCTGCAAACCCGACGCCGTGGTGCCCACCGACAGCGTGGACCTGAAAGCCAATGCGCCGATATATCCCGACTACAGCAACGTGGTGGTGCCACCGAACATCGCACCCCTGAACTTCATGGTGCGCGAGGAAGGCGACGAATTTGTCTGCCAACTGACGACGAAAGACGGAAAGCACGAACTGGTGACAGCGGCGGGCGAGGACGGAAAATTCAACATCGACACCCTCGAATGGCGCAATCTCCTTCAGGAGTGCCGCGGAAGCGACATCTACGTCAACGTCTTCGCACACCGGAACGGGAAGTGGCTGCACTATCCGACGTTCAACATCACCGTCGCCCCCGAGGAAATCGACCCGTATCTCACCTACCGCCTCATCGAGCCCTCGTACGAACTCTACCGCCAACTGGGCATCTACGAGCGCTGTCTGAGCAATTTCGAGGAACGGCCCGTATATGAGAACGGCGACCTCTACAGCGAGGGCAACAACCATTGCATCAACTGCCACACACCGCAACAGTACGGCACCGGCGGAGCAAGCCTTTTCCACGTGCGCGGCGACCATGGCGGCACTATCTTCATACACGGCGACAAGGTGGAGCGCATCAACATGAAGAACGACTCCACGCTGGGCAACGCCGTCTACCCGGCATGGCATCCCGAAAAACCGTGGATTGTCTTCTCATCGAACCTTACCGGACAGGCTTTCCACATCACAAACACCGACAAGATTGAGGTAATCGACTTTGGTTCTGACCTGGTTTTCTATGACGTCGAGGCGAACAAGATATCGAATGTCTTGAAAACGACGACGGAAATGGAGACCTTCCCCACATGGGCTCCCGACGGTAAGCGCCTCTACTACTGCTCCTCCACCTTCACTCCTCTGGGAGAGGTGCCCGACACCCTCCAAGGTGAGGACCGCAACCTTGCATGCTCCGACAGCGTATTGACGCACTTCGACGAGGTCCGCTACCGACTGATGACCCTCGATTTCGACGAATCGTCAAAGCGTTTCTCCGCTCCCCGACTGCTGCTCGACTGCCCCGCCATAGAGAAATCCGCCACCCTTCCGCGCGTAAGTCCCGACGGACGTTGGTTGCTCTTCACGATGGGCGACTACGGACAGTTCCACATTTGGCACAAATCATCCGACCTTTACCTTATGGACCTCCATGCCGTGGAGAAGGGTGTGCCGCCGACCGAGGCGTACCGACCGCTGACGAACGCCAACAGCAGCAATGTGGAGAGTTACCACACTTGGAGCAGCAACGGACGTTGGATTGTCTTCTCGTCGAGACGCGACGACGGAAGTTTCACCAGACCCTACATCTGCTACTTCGATGCTGAGGGAAAGGAGTACAAACCCTTCCTGCTTCCGCAGGAGGACCCTGAAATGAATCTCTCGCGGACGAAAAGTTACAACATCCCGGAGTTCGCAAAGCATCCCGTGAAGGCCTCGTTCGATGACATACGCCGTGCCGTCTACGACGACGAGGCTGTCAGACGGGTGAAGACACAATAGGCTGTTGCCCTTCTGCACACACATTCCCTTACACACAAGCGAGGTGGAACTACCGATACGGTAGTTCCACCTCAGTGCTATTTTTGGGGGTATAAAATGAGAGATTTTCTCGTCTTCAACCTCAAGACACAGAGCAAACTCACTGACAATGTTACAAGATTTCCTTACACGTAACATCCGTAATAACATCGGTACATAAGAAGTCCTATGTTCCTGCACTTCCAGATCGGACACATTCTTCAAAAAAAGTTTTGGAAAAAAAACTACATTTCCTACACCACGCGGAGAAAGGACCAGTAAACAAAGGCATTTTCGGGTGTAGGTTTGGGTGTAGGATAAGGTGAATGATGAAGGATTGGTGTAGGATTCTACAGGTTTTGGTGCCGTTTTTTTGCATTTTCCCCAAACATTTGGTTCAAAACTGCACAAGTCCGGCACGTTTCCGATACGAAAATACGGCGGGAAAAGGGGTAAAAAGGCAAGAAATGTTGGACAATCCTACACCCTACACTTTATCCTACACCCAAACCTACACCCGAAAATACCAGAGTTTATTAGGGTTTTCCATACCGGGTGTAGGAAGTGTAGGAGATTTTCAAAAAACTTTTTTTTTGGGGGGGGGAGGAAGAATGTCGAAACGTCTTCTACACGAAGGAGGACGGGAATTCCAAAACATCGGACTTCTTTGCATAAAACCTCCGTACTTTTGCCCAAAGAAGTCCGATGTTTCTGATTTCCAAAAAAAGACAGTTTTCTATCAGAATGGTTGTCGCAACATCGTGGTGGTCTCTTTTTGTGGAGTTCCTGCCACTGCAAGACAGAAAGTAGCCAGAAGGAGGTGGAATATCCTTGGAGTTCATCCTTCGTTTTCTGCAAACCCGCACTTCAATGTGCATTGACAAGGTGGTTACAAGTCCCCCCATCATCATAGCGGGACAAACAATGCAATTGAATAGTCATCGTATGCCATCAATCGTTTTTGTTTCGCTTGCCTTACGCAGCCGTTCAATGATGTCCATCGCCTTGTGCTCCAGCATCCATCGGTATGTGGGAATATAAATCAGATGCTTTGCATCCACATATCCTAAGATTTGCGTTCCATGCACACCTTTCCGATGCCCCAACACCCGTCCATGTTTCCGCACCGTCCGTTTGATTCCCTTCATGGTGTCGTTGCCAAACATGGATATGTCTACATCTTCGTTCTCAAACACCTTCAGTCCTTGCCATATACCTTCCACACACGTAGCCGTATATCCCTCGCTGAATGGCACAGGGATACCACCATGCGGATAGAATGGACTTAACCTTACCAATCCATCCTTTGCCTGACTTGTCACGTCAGCGATGATGGCATTGGGATATTTTTTGAGGATATTCTCAATTTTCTGCCGTTTGGATGCAATTTCTATCATATTTCTACCAGTTTATCTTTGCTCCAATCTCCCAATAGTTTCAGCATCTTATTTCTTGTTCCCTTCGGAATCATAATTTTTTTCAAAGAAATGCAGCCATAGAAAGTGCTATTTCCTATGCTCGTCACACTCTCAGGTATAGTGATTGATGTGAGAGATTTGCAGCCTTCGTATATAGATAATACTGATTATCAATCATTTGTGGTTGATATGGTAGAAAAGTGGAGTGATTTTTTTGAAGGCTGAATCAGAGCCGATTTTTTTAACGTATTTAACTTTTGTAAACCACAAGAATCAAAGAAGTGTGCAAGTTTTATGCTGATAATATTACTTACAAAAGACGGTCTGAATGTTTGTGCTTTTGGGAGTTAATATGCTAAGCACCTCTTAACAAGTGTAAAAAACGGACACATAAATAAACTTTTGTGGTGAAATTTTATTGATTGTCGATTATTTTATATACATTTGCGTTCAAATTAAATAGATTTGCGAAATGGGAGATTTAAATCGAATCAAAGTTGTACTCGTTGAAAAGAAGCGGACGGCCAAATGGCTTGCTGAGGAATTAGGGAAAAATCCGGCTACCGTAAGCAAGTGGTGTACCAACGTGTCTCAGCCTGACTTGTACACGTTAGACAAGATTGCAACATTGCTTGATATTGACAAGCGAGAACTTATAACAGGGAAAGATTGAGGTTATGACAGATATTTCACAAATTCAAGAATCAGAATATGACGCAATTCTGCGACAGGCTGTCGCAGTTATTGACCGGACAAGAGCAATGGTGGCAACAGCAGTAAGTTCTGCCATCGGTACTGCTCATTGGGAAATAGGAAAATTGCTTCACGACAGAAAAGTCGAGAGCAAGCATGGAAGCGGTGTCGTCAATCGTCTGTCCTATGATTTGAAGCAACGCTATCCACAGATGGGTGTCTCGCCAAGAAACCTATGGGATATGAAGAAGTTCTACGAGCGATTCTGTAACAGCGAATCAAAACTGCGACAAGCTGTCGCAGTTATACCATGGGGACATATACTGACCTTGATGCGTAAGTTTGGTGAGGATGACAATGCCATATTATACTATGCACAGGAAATAACATCAAAAGGCTGGAACCGTGAACTTCTATCCAGTGCCATATCTCTGAAAATGCACATGAGGAAGGACACTCCTTCTGATAATAATTTTGAACAGACTCTGCCTGCTACACAGGCGATGTTTGCTAATGAAGTATTCAGAAGCGGTTATAACCTTGGATTCCTTGGAGTTAAAGACCCTATATTGGAAACAGAGCTTGAGACACGACTGGTAGAGAAGGTAAAGCAGTTCCTTTTGGAACTTGGCAAGGGCTTCACTTATATCGGCAACCAGTATGTGCTCGAATACAACGGAAAGCGGAGTAAGGTAGATATGCTTTTCTTCCATCGTGGCCTGCATTGCCTTGTAGCCATTGACCTGAAGATTGGCGAGTTTAAGCCGGAATATGCAGGCAAGATGAACTACTACCTGTCATTGCTTGACCGTTTGGAGCGTAGGGAAGATGAGAATCGTTCTATCGGCATTATTCTATGCGCCGAGAAAGACCGTGTGGAAGTGGAACTGGCATTGGAAGAAATCGGTAAACCTATAGGTGTGGCAGATTATCAACTGATTATTCCGCAAGAAGAATTAAAGAAAGTGGTAGCAGATGAAGTAGAGGCTTTTGGTAAAGAATTCCCTCTTCGTTCAGAGACTGAGGTTAAATCATTGTTAGAAAAGAAATGATATCAAAGAAAGTATGACTATTCCTCAAAATGTTATAAGTCGTTTAAATGAGCTACCTATTGAAGAGGTAGCTTGTAAGCTTGGTTTGGAGGTAAAAAGACATAAAACACTTTGCTTTAAACATAACGACCATAACCCTAGTATCACTTTCTCCCCAAATAAGAACATATATAAATGTTGGGTATGCGGAGTTGGAGGTGGTCCTATCAAATTGGTGCAAGACAAGGAGGGATGGAACTTCCAACAGGCATGCATTTGGTTGGGCAAAGCATTCAATATCTGGTGGCCTGAAAACAATCGAGATAGGAATGTTTTAAAAATAACCTCCCCAAAAGTACACTTCCCCCAAAAAACAAAAGATACCTTTATGTTTGATGAAGATATCTATACGTGGCTGATCAATAATGCAATACTTTTAGAACCTGCAAAAAAATTCCTATTTCTAAAAAGACATTTGAAAGAAGATGTCGTACAGAAGTTACGAATAGGCTCTATTTTTAATTCTACTACTGTAATAGACAATCTTGTCAAGATGTTCGGGGAGGAAATATGTTTGAAAACTGGACTTATTAGGCGAGGCGACTATGGGTTGTATTTTTATTTCTATACTCCATGCTTGCTGTTCCCCTACTATGATCAGGATGGAAGATTAATTGGAGTACAATCAAGATATTTGGGCACTAATGAAAAAGCTCCTCGATTTCAGTTTATGTCTTCGCAGAAAACAAGGCTGTATAATCTACCAATTCTAAACAATCTAAAACGAGGAGACAAATTGTATATAAGTGAAGGCATTACGGACTGTCTGGCATTGTTGTCTGACAATATGAATGCCGTGGCAATACCTAGTGCAACGATTCTGCCAATGGAAGATTTGCTGTTGTTAAAAAACTACGACTTGCATATGTATCCAGACCAAGATGAGGCTGGACAAAACGCCTTTATGGCATTAAGGCGTTTTTTTGTAAATCAATACTCGACAGTAAAAATAGAAAAATTGCCAAAAGGAGTAAAGGACTATTGCGATTTTTATATCAAAAAACAGGAAATAAGTGGAAGAGAATTATAAGAAAAATAGCAGATATGAAAACAGAAGAATATACCTTTGATATACTATTAAATGACATACAGTTAGAACCGACCGAGGAGAATGAAATGAACAAAACTGGCGACATTGCTGGACGCGAGTATAGCTCAAAGTTGATTGTAATTCAAATGTTGATAGGATTAGCAGAATTGTATAAAACAGAAGACTACAAAGATAGCGAGAAGTTAAATAATGCCATCGAAATAAAAGTGAATAACGACGAACTGTTGTCGGGGTACATGTTCTTTATTTCCCAAATCCCGCAGTTTAATTATTTGTGGAGCTATATGAGGAAGTGCAAGAAAGACTATAAAGAATTCTTGGTTAATTCTATCCACTTCTTGAATAACGTATTAGTGGACATTAATATGCTGTATAAAAAGCCACTAGTGACAAGGGACATACATGTGATATTTCATGAAATACTAGATGTAAAATTTATTGATGAAAAACCATTTGTGAAGACTTGTTTGCTTTGGGAAAATTTTTATCGTATAGCAACGGTGAAAAGCGAGTATAATATCAGTATAAAAACTAAGGAGAGTTTGCTGAAAACAGGATGTCGGAAAGATCCTTCTGACATGAAGATACTTATAGATTCTGCTTTGAAAACGCTAAAAAATATTACGTCAAAGAAAAAGATAGAACAAAAGAATGAAACTATTTAATAAAATACTAGATGAGCAGAATATATTCAACTCAATATTCTGCATGGAATCGTATGTGTTCGACAAAGGGTTATTGGACACATCAATTCCCGTATATCTTCATGATGAAGGCGAGGTGAAAGGAATCATTGCTAACAATGATTTGGAACTATATTATGCGCTTGCAGACAAGTATAACGTAGAACTGATTTCAAAAGTTATTCAATGTTGCCAGCAAAAGCTAAAATGGGTATTCGAAGACAAGGAAAATCTGTTTGACGCTACAGTATACTTTAAAATTAAGAACTACGATACGGAAACGAAGAAACTAAATTTTCGTCCAATGCACACATCAAGACTGATTGATTTGATTTGCATGGTGAGTATCTTGAACTGTTTAATGTTTAATGATGACATGGAGGCTGGGGATAGGAAACTTTCGGATTTATCGAAGTTATTACCCCACAATTTCTATGGTAATATTCCCAGCACGAACGTACAGTATCTATTCTGTAAATGGCAAACAAAATATAAAGAGTATACAGAGGAGGTGATTGAACACTGTAGAGCTTACCAAAGAAACCATAACTATCTGACTGAAGTTAGTTTGGATATTCAAAACTTTTTCCCGTCAATTTCACCAAAGATACTATATGACTACATTATCAGCAAGTTGTCGAAGACTTACGAAGAAGATAAAGATGCTTTGAGTACAGCAGTAGCCAAGTTGTTATATTTCAATATATCAAAAGATAATATTGAATCTTGGACAAAGTATTACTATCCAGAAGAAACAGACTTAACAGACATTAGTACATACATGAACTGTGGAATACCACAGGGGCTTCCGCAATCGTATTTTTTTGGTAATCTTTGCATGATAGAGGTAAAACGATTACTGATGCAAGACGAAACCTTCAAAGGTGATGCCTATTTCTATGTTGACGACTCGGTGATATACATACAAGCTAAGCTGGATGAAGAAAAATTCAAGGAAAAGATAAATAATCTGAATAATAACCTCAAAATATGGTGCAAGGATGCAGAAAAAGACAAAAGTACAATAGGTAATTTTGTCGGCAAAAAACATCTTGAATTCCAAAAAAAATTAAATTACAAAATAAAGTTCCATGAAGACGGAAAGAGTGTTTTCACGCATATCGACGATACAGACAACCAGTACGGACCAATAGTGAATATTACTCGGGAAACATATATAAATTCAAACCTATCATATAATTTAGATGAAATAGACGATCGCGTGTCACGGAAGAAATTAAAAGCCCTTGACGAAGTGATTTCTCGAGAAATTGAAAAACTAACTAAAAAACAGAATGAAGCAGAGAAGAAAGAAAAGAAGGGGACTGCACTCGATTCTCGACTCAAACTTCTGCGACGATTTAAGAAATTTTTCCTTTATCGTAATCGACTGTTGAAAATAAAAGAAGAAGGTGGTCCAAGTGAAGCTTTTATAGCCGATTTTGAAAATCGTTTCTTGAAAAAGATTACAGATGTGGAAAAAATCTTCGAACAGTTCGAAGAGGATATATTTCAGTCGGAGTACCGTTTAATTATTCAAAAACTTATAAAAAAAGAAGCCGAAAACTTTGAACAGAAGATAATTGACTTCGAAAGGAAAATGCTCGTGGAATGTCATGTAGGCACAGATACGGAACCGTCATATTTGTTTTATTCCAAGGATGTTGATGCTGCATGTCGTATGAAATCAATATCTCAAGATTCTTATGCTTCACTAATACGATGGGTTAAAGAAAATTTCAATGGATTAAAAGGCATAGACTCTGAGATGCAAATGAAAAAATTTCGGGACTTCCTGTCGTTAGACACAAAAAAAGAGCCAAAATACCACATCTTCAAAATGCAAGAAGAAGGTTTTGATGGAATGCTATTCACACGATTTGTTATGAAAGCCTCTGCGGAGTATCAACGCAAGATATTGAATGTGTATTTCTCTAGTATTATGGATGTTCTTCCATCGGACACATTATCTTTTTCGAAAACAAATGCTAGACGGTTCAGATATACCGAGTTGAGAATATTGTCATATTTGAGGAATAAAAATTTCGAATTGGAACAATTTGAGGAGTTTATAGAACATATAAACGAAAAAGACATCTCAAATCAGATGGGAATAGATATCGGATTGCTTGAAGTATTGAATATCTTCATTAAGAACGTACGTAATCCTGCATGGGTGGACTCTTTAATTATGACCCATCGACTGACAAAAGGATTGTGGTATAATGGTTCAAAATTTTTGAATTCATACACACTGCACAATGAAGAACATGCTGTAACACTTATATCGAAATCTCTTGAACTGACAAATAGGATAGACTATTTTATGCTGAAGGATGTGGATTTCTATATTTTGTTTCTAGCATGCTACCTGCATGACATCAGTATGGTTATACATCCTGATTTGGGCAGACTAAGTTCGGAAAACGGACAAAATTTGGTATTGATTGCTGATTTGATGACACAAATGCAAGAAGAGGTTAATAAGTTTGCAAATATAGATATCACAGATAAAAAGAACTCTCGTTATAAAGATGCAGGAAATTTCTTAATCAAAGTATTCAATGATATTTATGGCTACTTCGAGGCTTTGGTTAGGGATAACCATGCAAAAGACAGCGCCCAGTTTATTCGTGACCGTTCAAAGTCACTACTAAATTATTTAGAACCAACATTATTGTCTTTTGTGGCTAGAGTCTCGGAAAGCCATGGATATGATGTAATGGATGTTTATGGACTCAAATCAAGAGCCAAAGACGATACAATCAGCTTGAAATATTTGATGATTCTCATTAGATTAGCAGATTTACTGGATGTTGCAAATGACAGAGTAAACTATCATTTGCTAAGGCAGAACCTGAAAAATTTGTCAACAACGTCGAAGTTTCATTGGATATCGCATCTTGTGACTGACAAGATAGTATTAAACACAGATTACATATCCGATGATAATGTTGAAATGAGTGACAAACCAATAACAGAAGTCATAAAAATAGAACTTTACTTGAATGTGAAGCAACTGACGGCAGCAAAAAGTGCAAAAAAATGCGAAGGATGCGAATTGAAGAAAGGGGCAGAGAAGGATTGCCTGTGGGTTAGAATAAAGGGCGGTTTAGATTCAACTGTAGAGTGTTCTGAAGATGCCTGTACAGTGCTCTGTCGATGGATGATGCGGAAGCATGACTGGTTGATTAAAGAACTGATAGCATTAAATAACTATCTATACTCGGTAAATAATTCACTATTCAAGACGAATGTTAACTTTATTATACGCTATCGTGATGAAATGAGGTTAGATGCAGATATGTTTGACAGCGTACAAGAGTATCTTGGAGAGTAAAAAAACAAGTAATTTAGCACCAAATAAAACTCTTTTTGTCAATATGAATCCAGTATGGTAAAATGCCATACTGGGTACATATTATACTACTACTTCGTTATCACATTCCTCAAATCCGCATAACTCTTCACCACATCGTATGTGACGGTGGAGTTGGAGATGGTGGCGAAGTGACGACGGGCACATTCAATTTTCACGCTTTCAGTACTGCGGTAGTCCAGCATTTCGTCGTCGCTGTAGCCTTTGGTTTCGGCAACGAAGTAGACGTGCTTGATGTCAGTGCCTTCCTTGAATACTATTGCCCAGTCGGGATTGTAATGACCGGCAGGTGTGTTGATGTAGAAGCCGCCGGGCAGTTTTGTATAGACTATGACTTCATTCTGATGTTCAAGTGCTTGGGCGAAGTTCATTTCGATGCCTTGCGAATCTACCACTACGAGATCATAGAGGGATTTTTGTGATTCCATGGCATTGACACCCAGTTTGCCTTTTAAGGCTGATGCGCTGAATATATCAGAGTCGAAGGTCTTGTTGAGTTTGTGGTATGCCACGTGTTCTATTACGGCAATGGCTTTGCATTGGTTGATGATGTTGCCTGCCTTGATGATGAACTCTTCGGGATTAGCCTTGAACATATAGAAGGTGTTGGGGCTTATCTTTTGCAAGATAGTCACGATGACACGGCGTGTCAGTCCAGTGGCTTCCACTAATTTGCCAATAAGATCATACTTCACGTTCTCGTTCACCAGTTCCTTGACGGCGTGTGTATCTGTGCCTGTCACTTTCATGGCAGTACCCTCGGTAAGTTCCTGTTTGTTCTTTATTTCGTTAAGCGTGCCTGTTGTTACCTGAATGTTTATCTCCGATACTCTCAGGTGGTTGTCCAGTTCAATGACGGTACGTTGAATAAGGTCTTCCGTCTTGAAATCAACGGTGTAGTAAGTCTGATGGTTAATCTTTCGCCACAGTTTTTGGAACTCCTTGCGCTCAAATTTCTGCGAGTCAAACTTTGCCTCACGTATCTGTCGGGCATTCTCTGGCTTGACAGCATTGGGATTGAATACGGCATCCAATCGTTTTACGATGTCAGCCTTGTATTCGTTGTAATCTTCTCCGAAGTCAAGCGTTCCCTGCTGCTTGTGGTCGTGGAACTGTTGTGTGAGTTGTCCCTGCTTGGTGATATAGCCCTTCATACGAAGTGTGAAGACAATATCCTGCGCATCGTCATCATCCAACGTCTTTTGTTCGCCACGCGCATTAGTTACCAGCATACCGGTGAACATAGACGATTGCACCTTAATAGGACGGTCGCCAACAGCATCGGCGATTTCTGTTTGCAACTTCTTGGCAAAATCGTCATAGCTTTCGCTGGCAATGACAGTCAGTTCGTTCACTTCAAACACCCGTCCATGCAGCACGGTCTCGTCCTGCCGTTCACCTTGTCTGTTTACGCACAAGCGCATACCACGCCCCACTTCTTGCCGCTTCTTTGTCTGGTTGTCGCAGTCCTTTAGCGTACATAGGGATGCTCGCAAATTAGTCAAAACAAATCTAACGAATTGATTGTCAGTGCCATATAATTTTTGTATCTTTGCATAAAACAAAAAAATCCCCCAAACTGCTGTGCAAGGCCTGTTTTGGGGGAAACGAAAAATAAT
>CAMAFY010000054.1 GCA_945833885.1 uncultured Bacteroidales bacterium | reverse complement strand
AAAGGCAAAAACGACGTATGGTTTCCGAGAACGTCGCGTAAATTTAGAGGAGATGTTATAAGGAAGTACAATAACCTTGTTCGAAAAAACGCGCACAACCGCCTTACCGTCTGGGCGGATACAGCAAGTGGCGCGAGAAATTTACGCGCGTACACGCACGAATCGCAGGCCGAGGTATAGCGCCAGCAGCAAGTTGGGTAGACAAATATGCGCGCGTACACGCACGAATCGCAGGCCAAGGTATAGCGCCAGCAGCAAGTTGGATAGAAAGATACACGCGCGTACACACACGAAACGCAGGCCAAGGTATAGCGCCAGCAGCAAGTTGGGCAGACAAATATGCGCGCGTACACGCACGAAACGCGCGCGCACGCACATAATAATATTATGGTGACAACGCAGAACATATCCGGAATCACACGTTTTGACAGGCTGAGGACCTGCCCTTCCGATGTCCCATCCGGCAAGATTTCGCTTTTTCGCTGCGAGGCTTTGCCGAATGGCACAACACTCCCACTTCTAAACACCGGCATTCCCTACCGAAAAGTTCCGAGGTTTGTGACCAAATATTCTGAAGTTTATGGCAAATTGTTCTGAAGTTTATGACTAATTGTTCCGAAGTTTATGGCTAATTGTTCCGAAGTTTATGACTAATTGTTCCGAAGTTCAACACAAAATGTTCCGAGGTTTGTTGCTTAATGTACCGCACTTTTCCGCAACGAGAACCGTTGTCTTGTAAAAACGCATCACAAAAGGCCGTCACAAAAGCCTCCGACAACGTTATGATGTCTCAAAAAGCCACCTACAACAATTCGTGTATCTGGCTGAAATGCAGATTCAAATGGTTGATATATCCGCGGATCATTGCGTCAAGCGTTACGCGGCACCCCTCGTAGTCAAGCCAATAATTGTTGGTCTTGCTCTCGTCAACGGAGCGGATAACGTGGCAGATGTGCCGATTATACAGTTTAAGCAGCATCACCAACGTCTGCCAATCCTCATGCTGATAGTCCTGAATCTCCAACCAAAGGTCGTTATCCTGCGTGTAATCAGGGAAGATGAGCATCCCCATTTCGGTGTTTGGCATGGAATGTCCGCAGCGCGGAGCATATTGCAGGCGCACCATTCGCTGATGGTTGTTGGACGCCGAGTCGACAAGATGCCCCACAAGCATCTTCACCGTACGGTTCTGGCTATTCCTCTTTACGTTCACCTGCTCCTCGGAAAAGGAAAGCAGCAAGGGTATCTCGCGGTTCATGACCTCGTTGATACCATCTATTACCTCTTGATATTTCATATTTTCACCATTAAAAATTATCATAATATATTGCAAATCAAACCATTATCCACAAAGAAAATGCCGGTACCGACTATTCGGTTTCAGCGGCGATAATGGAGAAAAGCCCCAATTCTCAGCCTAATTCTTGCATTCATCGTGAATCAATTCCATAATCATACCATGTTTCCGTCGATGCCCGACGTTTCTTACGCTTGACAAAGAAGCGGGATTTCTCTGCCGGACGTTAGACGGGCCAAAGGAGTTCCGAACGAACCTCCGCATCAGAATGCAAGACGTATTGCACGAAACGGCGTTCTCATTTGGAATCAGGGCTGCAAAGGTATAAGCATTTCCGGAAAGAAAGATGTAAAAAACGGACAAGTGTCACATCATCCGTAAATCAACAGCAGTTTTCCCAACGTCCGTCCGTGGATGATACATGACACGTGGTCAAATCATCGTGGAATTTTCAAGGATGACTGAGAGATACGCACACAGATGATGCCGGCGCAACCACCTTTACGCCCGTGGCAGGAACGCTCCTTTTCAAGAGGCATTAGGACGGGAACCCCGTAGGGAACGGGCAGTGATGACGGCTGTAAGTGTTGCGCAATGCTGAGGTTTTGCGACGTTCCTGCACAGAGGGAGGGCTGGAATACTGCGGACGGAACGCTCTGGGAGGAGCAACGTAAGGCGGGTTCGTAAACCATCATCTCAAAAACTTCAATGCCGAACGATGGGGATACTACAAGTTAGCCGTACAAAAAACTTACCGATGTCTTGCGGGGATTCGAAAATCATCATCGGATTCCTTTCCATCACATTGCAAGGCAACGTTTTGCCTTTTCCCGCTCCGTTTTCGCTCTGAGACGGATTCGATAAAGCGCCACCTTGAAACTTTATTGTTGTATTTAGGGCGGATTTTGCAGATTTGTTGTACATTTGCATAGATAGGCTGCGGTCCGACGATACAGCAAACCCCGACACGAACCGTCCGACACGGCCCACGAACCGGATGCTGCATGGCGCATCAAGAGGAAAACGGCAGGACGCCATGCCCTCATCAACGCAAAGACATCATCACACATCAGGAACACCTATGCACAGCACAAGGCTATACATCAACGACCACCTCGACATTCTGAGCGAAGAAGACGTGGAAAACCTCATCGCAGGCTTCCCGTTATGGCGGCAGGAATACGTGCGGAAGGTGAAAAACGCGGACAGCCGCAAGGAGTCTGCCGCAGCATTCGCCCTCCTCCAACAAGGTTTGAAGGCGGATTTTGGGGTTACCAATTTCCGATTTGCCTACAACGCACAGGGAAAACCGCACATGGAAACGCATCCCGACCTCCATTTCAACCTCAGCCATTGCCGCAAAGCGGTGGCGTGCGCTATCGGTCGGCAGCCCGTAGGCATTGACGTCGAGGCTTTGGGACGCTACAAGAAAAGCCTGGCGGAGTACACTATGGATGCGGAGGAAATGGAGGAAATCCTTGCCGCCGACGACTGTTGCAGCGACGAATACAGCGAGCGCGACATCGTATTCACCACACTATGGACCCGCAAGGAGGCCGTCGCCAAACTTTTGGGGGAAGGAATATCCACCAATGTCCGGCACATCCTCCGCGAATGCCCCGACATCGCATTCACTACCCGCGTGGAAAGGGAAAAGGGATACGTTGTCACCCTGGCGGAAAGCCGCGCATAAGAAACAAGCATTTACGATGAGACAGCGTCCGAACCGCTGCAATGTAGGCTATGCGGATGGACGCAACAAGGTGGATTCAGCAAACATCACCGCAGATTCCATTGCTGTTTTACGGCTTATCTTTTGCCGTCTTTCCCTCCTTTCGCTGAAAAAAGTCCACAAACTATCCGCATAAAGAATAGAGGTAGACAAAAGCCTCCGGAGTGCGTTCCGTCCAAAAGGCGGAGGCAACTCGGAGACTTTTCGAATATGCAACAAAATTCCGGGACGGAATTCCCGGTTTACGCTTTCCAGAAGATACATGAAAGCATGGGAATCATGCCTCGCCCTGCGGTAAAGACACAAAAAAAAGCAACCTCTTCATTGAGAGATTGCAACCTGTTTGTAGCGCCTACGGGATTCGAACCCGTGTGACATGCGTGAGAGGCACGTATCCTAGACCCCTAGATGAAAGCGCCATAGAGGGATATGTGTCTGACAATTTGTAGCGCCTACGGGATTCGAACCCGTGTGACATGCGTGAGAGGCACGTATCCTAGACCCCTAGATGAAAGCGCCATTCCCTTTAGCGGAAGGAGGGGGATTCGAACCCCCGGTACGGTAACCCGTACGTCAGTTTAGCAAACTGGTGGTTTCAGCCACTCACCCATCCTTCCTTTGAAATAAACAAAAGGGAAGCGTTGTTTGTCAAACGCGGTGCAAAGGTACGGCAAAACATTGGAACGCACAAACATTTTCAGCGTTTTTTTCAAAAAGTACGGTATTTACCCCCTTTTTTGAACACCTTCTGTCATCCAAAGTTTGTAAAATCCGGCATTTTCACCTGTTTTCCGTGTCCCAAAGCCGACTCTCTCGTCAGTTCCGTCAGGCAACTCCATTCCGCGGCATCGTAGACATCGATGTCCAAGGGCAGTCCCCGTTGCAGGCAATATACGAGACGTCTGTCCATGGCATAGTTCATTTCGTTGTCAACCCCGAGAAGATGTCCCTGCATCCACAGTCTTCCCGCCGGAGTGCTCAGCATCCGTTTCATGAATTTCTCCGCATGTTCGTCATTCCTCAACCCATCTTCGGTCTGGACTACGGGCTGCGGATACTTCTGAACAAAGCCTTTTGTACCGCAGACGGTCTGCAGTCTGGAATACGGGCGCGGGGTGGTACCGTCGAATTGCAGGAGGACCGTGGCACCACGTCTTGTGGAAATCAGTGCCGAACTGACGTGGCCGAGCAAGGAATCGTCGCCATCGGCATTCCCCGTCATCGCCACAAGATATTCCATAGCATCGTGACGATGGAAACCGAGTATCTGTGCTATCGGTCCGATGGCGTGCGTGGGATAGGGGTTTCCTCCGTGGTGACAACTCTCCTCGTAGAACCCTTGACGCCCGGGCATGGCCTGATGGTTGAAAAGGTCGCGCCAATCATGGATGTATGCTCCCTCGCAATGGGTTATGACGCCCAAGGCTCCCGCCTCCACAAGCGAGAGTGTGGCAAGGTGAAACCAATCGTAACAGCAGTTTTCCGTCATGAAACAGTGCCGCCGTGTCCGCTCCGCCGTGCTGACCACACGCCAACAATCCTCGACGGTTGTCGCCAACGGCACCTCCACAGCAACGTGCTTTCCGCACTGCATGGCCTCAATCGCTATCATGGCATGCGTGTTCCAGTCGGTACAGATGTAGACGAGGTCCACATCCTTCTGCCGGCAAACTTCGCGCCAGGCCTCGTCCCCGCAGAACGTTCTGGCAACATGCCGTCCTGACAATGCCAGTTGCTGGTTGGCACGCTCCACGGCCTCGCTGTCGATATCCGCCAGGCACGTGATCTCGCTCCCCTCAATATCGGCATAGCGCTGCAGTGTCTTGACGCCACGATGTCCAAGACCTATCATACCGATACGCACCACAGGCAGCGGTTCACAACGCAACTGATATACTGTAACTTTGCTCATAAGAACTAAGTTTTGAGTATAAATTTATTATTGTACACTTACTTAATGTGCAAATATACTGAACATTTAAGACTCTACGGAAGTTTTTGTGTCATTTTTTCCAAAGAACTGAAAAAAGAAATGTAATTTTGCATCTACTCATCTATTTATATTTATGTCGTCGGCAACGCTTTTCCCGACATCCCGCCACCGTCGTTTTCCACGACTTCCCCTCGACAGCCGGAAGGAAAGCCACGCGAATCCACGGATTCCCCTCCCCACAATCCACTATGAGGACCGGAAGAAATCAGGGGAATCCTCCATGAAAAGCAGTTGTCGCCCCGACACGTTCACCCATCATCATTCCCTATGAATATCGTCTTCCTTGATTCCCACGCACTGAATCCGGGCGACCTTTCCTGGCAACCCTTCGAAAAATTCGGCGTCCTCACCACATATTCCCGCACGTCTCCCTCGGAAGTCATCGAGCGCGCACAAGATGCCGATGTCATCCTTACGAACAAAGTTCATCTTGGCGACGAAGAATTCTCCCGTCTTCCACGGCTCCGTCTGATATTGGAAGCCGCTACGGGCTACGACAACATCGATGTTTTGGCCGCCCGACGCCACGGTGTCACCGTATGCAACGTCCCGGCTTACAGCACCCTTGCCGTGGCACAACATGCCATGGCGCTCCTGCTCGAGGTATGCAATCAGGTGGGACATTACAGCCGCAAGATCAGCGTCCCTGCCGGCGATGCTCCGGAAGCCCACCCCTCCTATTGGGCTGTCAGTCCGGATTTCTGCTGCTGGGACCGTCCCGTTGTCGAACTTACCGGCAAGCGGATTGCCATTGTCGGATGGGGGAACATCGGCAGTAAGGTGGCACAACTGCTGCTCCCCCTCGAAGCCGAAGTGGTGGCCGTCACCAGCAAGCCCCAGGAATCGCTTCCCGAAGGCGTGAAGAAGGTCAGTCTGCAAGAGGCTTTCGCCACGAGTTTCGCCGTATCGCTCCATTGTCCGCTCAGTCCTTCCAACCGTGCCTTCGTCAATCGCGACCTGCTTTCCGCGTCCCGTCGGGGTCTGATATTGGTCAATACCGCCCGCGGTGGCCTCATCAACGATGCCGATGTGGCGCAATCCCTCGCCGAAGGCCAACTCGGAGCCTACTGTACTGACGTGCTCAGCCAGGAGCCTCCCCGTGTTGACCATCCCATCCTCCACGCTCCCAACGTGTTCATCACCCCGCATATCGCATGGGCAAGCGCCGATGCCCGCCAGCGCATCATCAACATCATGACAAAGAACTTCGAGGCTTTCCTTGCCGGAAATCCCATCAACGTTGTCAGTTGATCCGGTTTTTTGCTTCTGATATCCGGTCATTCCAATCAAATCCGGTCATTCCAATCAACAGAATCTCCCCACATTTATTCGCTTCCATCCCATTCATCCATGAAACATTTCTACCTTACCGCTCTGCTCTGCCTTGTTTGGAGCATCCCCTCGTGGGGACAATCTGCAAAGATTTCCGACATTCTGACCTGCGATGCCGCAAAGACGACAGAAACCGCCGCCCTTACGCTCAGCCGTTCCTGCACTCCCCTCCGCACCAGCGAGGCTGCGGAACAGGATCCTAAGGTGCTGACCAACCTGCCTGCCGATGCCGAGATTCTGAAACAGAACCTTACCGCGCTCTACCCCGGAGACTGCTCCACACAAGCCACGGTCATCGCCAGCGACCTTGTGGAATACTTCATCGGAAACACCATAACAAAGGTGCAGACCATCGTGCCGGGTGGATGCAGCAAGGTGAAACTTTGGCTCGCCGACCTCGACAATATCGGCACTCCACTATACAGTGAATACGTCGACTGTAAGTACGATAAGGTGGTGGAACTGCCGTGCAACGTCAAGATTGACAAGGCAATCAACCTCCTGGTTGCCATCACAATGGAGTACACCGAGAAGGCAGACTGTTGGGTTCCCATCGTACCTTGCAACCGCCTGAGCGCATGGTATATGGAGGACACCTCAACCGGCATTGTCGGATTCCTCGACTATACCCACATGCGTTACCAACTGTATGGCGATGAAAACCTCTGCTACGGCTACTACTTCAACTGCATCACCGAGGGCGATGCCGGCTTCAACGAATACGATATCAAGGTGGAAGGCGTCAGCCATACGCGCGCGTTTATAGGAGAGGTGTCGGACTTCAGCATCGGCATCACAAACTATGGAACGAAGAAGATGGCGTCCACCAAGTTCCTTGCCAAAATGGGCGATGCCGAACAGGTGATAGAGCACGACAAACCCATCAAGTTCCTCTACTACGCGAACATCAAATCGCAACTCCCCACGCCGACCACTCCCGTCCGCGTTCCGCTGAGCGTGCAACTGATTGAGGTGGGCGGCGAGACCGTCAGCAGCGAAACCTGCTCCGAAGACGGCTCCATCACCGCCGTAGACCCGAAACTCTCCGTACAGCGCAACGCTGTCATGGAGGAATTCACAGGAACATGGTGCGGATGGTGCCCGCGTGGTGCACGCGCCATCGAACTTCTCACGGAGAAATATCCGGAAACCTTCATCCCCATCGCCATACATACCAGCGACGACTTCTCCGCTTCGGAGTTCGACAGCCACTTCACCACCTATGGTAATGGCGCACCCTCATGCACTATCAACCGCCTTACGAAGGGCGATCCCTACAGCGGCAGCAGCGAACATGGCGGTGGAAACCTGGGAATCACAAAGGATATCGCCTACGTTTCCGAACTTCCCTGCGAGGCCACCGTACAAATCAAGGCGGCAACCCTTGACGAAGACGCCCGCGAAATCAACTTCACCACCGACGTATGCTTCAGCATCGATTCCGAGACTGCGCCTTACGTCCTGAGTTTCGTCCTTACCGAAGACGGACTTAAAGGGGTGCAGAGCAACTATTATCCCATCACCTACGGCGACAATCCCGAAGCCGTCCCCGCCGATTTGCGCGATTTTGTCGGCATGTCTTCCAAATTCGTGATGGATATGGACCATGTGGCACGCTACACCAGCGGGCTTGACGGACAGAGCGGCACCATCGACGCCCCCATCGTCAAGGGTGAGACGCAGACGAAAAACTTCAGCATCGACATCCCTTCTTCCGTAGTCGACAGCAAGAACCTTACGCTTATCGTCCTGCTTCAGGACAGTGACTCGGGCGAAATCCTCAATGCCGCACGCATTGTTCCCAGTTTCACCGACGCCATCGACGCCGCCACCACCGACAATGTTCAGGTTTCCGCCGCAGACGGTCTGCTCTGCATCAGCCGTTTCAACGGCAATGTGAGCATCTTCAACGCTGCCGGACAGAAGGTTGCCGACACCATGGTCAACAATGCCGCGTCCTTCAACCTCGCAAAAGGCTGCTACATCATCCGCACTTCCAACGCAAAAGGCGTCAGCACCCTGAAGGTGACGCTCTAAGCCACCCTGCATTCCGCCACAAAGTCATGGTCTTCAGTTGTCATGGCTTTGTGGCGGCTGCTTTTTCTCCCCTCCTTTCCACAGCAGACCTTCGGCTTTTCCCGCACTCTCCTCGCGATTCTGCACGTCAGGAATTCCCATTTTACACATCGGGATTCCCCGTTTATGGCCATCAAGGCTCCCCTATTTACACATCAGGAGGCAGACACCTTTCCGGGTATCTGCCTCCTGATGTTTTCCTAAATATGGAAAATGAGGGGTTACTTCACGATGCCAAGCAGTTCGACCTTGAAGATGAGGGCGGAATAAGGCGGGATATTCTTGCCGCTACCTTGCGCACCATAGGCATAATACTGCGGGATATAGATTTCCCAAGCACTGCCTACGGGCATGGATTTTAGCGCAATCTGCCAGCCGGTGATGACACCGCTGACGGGGAATGTCGCCTCTTCCTTGCGCTCATACGAGGAATCGAAGACGGTACCGTCGACAAGACGTCCTTCGTAATGCACGCGCACGGTGCTCTCCTGCGTGGGTTTCGGTCCGGTGCCTTCGCTGATGACCCTATAGTAGATGCCACCGCCAAGACTTTTGACGTCGGGCTGCTGCGCCACCTTTTCCAGAAATTCCTCACCGGCCTTGTAGTTCGGGTCGTCCTCAACTGCCGTCTGTTCCGGAACCTGTACGGGGATGGTCTCGGCAGGCCAGAAGTGTACTGCCATGAAAATGCCGATTACAAGCACGACTATGCTGACGGCAATGAGCACATAATCCAATACTTTTACCTTGCGTTTTTCTTTTTTTGCCATATTATTCTTCTGCGTATTGTGGCGAAACGAACGACGCTACGCCGAACGTTTCACCGTATTGTGGTTTGCTTTCTTCAGGATTCGGTTCCTTCCATCACTTCACCTGGAACTCCAGCACCAGCGCTTCCTGGGGGAGTCCGTTGGGAAGTTTCACGGTGGTGACGCCCTTCTTGGTCTTCGTTTTCAGCGATTTTCCGTTGCAGAGCAGGCGCACCTTGCCTTTCGGAGCGTTGCCTTTCCATTGAATCTCGGCAGGCAGGCTCTCGCCTTCGGGCAGGGCGTAGATGGCATAGAGGGTCTTTCCGTCCTTATCGGCGGTGAACCACACGTTGCCGTCGTGATAAACCTTCGCGTTCCGCGTACCATAGATGGCCTTACCATTGACTTTCAGCCAGTTTCCGATGGTCTGCAAACGCTCAACAACGGGTTCCTCGATGGTTCCCTGCGCAGTCGGTCCCACGCCGAGCAGCAGCGCGCCACCCTTTGCCGTGACCTCGATGAGGGTGTTCAGCACCTTCTGTGCCGGTTTGTACGGAGCATTGGGCACCCATCCCCAATCGTTGGAGAGGGTAATGCAACTTTCCCAGGGATTGTCGAGTTGCACATCGGGGATGCCACGCTCGGGAGTCTGGTAGTTTTCGTTCTTTCCGGGCACCGCACGGTCCACACAAATGAGGCCGGGATGGCGCTGTCGGGCACCGCGGAGCACATCGTCGAGGTCCACATCGTCGCCCTTCACCCAGCCGCCGTCGAGCCAAAGGATGTCGAGCGAGCCGTAGTCGGTGGTGAGTTCCGCCAACTGTTTCTTCGTAAACTCCTTGAAACTGAGCCACCATTCGGGATGCCGCTCCAGATTATAGTTGGGTTTCCGGTTGGGAGTGGCGTAATGGGGGTGCCAAAACCACTCGCTATGCCAGTCGGGCTTTGAGAAATAGCATCCTACCCACATACCTTTCTGACGGAAAGCGTCGAAGACCCAGCGTGCGACATCGCGTTTGGGATGGTTCTTGAAGGCGTGGTTGGCGATGCTGAAATCGGTATATTTCGAGTCGTACATGCAGAATCCGTCATGATGTTTTGTGGTAAACACCATATACTTCATGCCACCGTCCTGCATGATTTCCGCCCATTTTCCGGGGTCGAACTCCGTGGGGTTGAACTCGTCTTTCAGCCCCCAATACCACTTTTTGTATTCGTCATAGGGCATGTCCCAGCGGCGACCTATCCAGTCGACATCCTCGGAACAGATGCTCCACGACTCTACAATGCCGGGAACACTATAAAGTCCCCAATGGAAAATGACGCCGAACTTCAGGTCGCGCCATTGGTCGAGTTTCTCCAAAACCTTGGCGTCTGTGGGCCATTCGTACGTACTACTGCGTCCGTGGACATCGGTTCCTACCTCCTGTGCTGAGGCATTGAGGGCGAGAATTCCGGATAAGGCGACAAACGCCAAACGCTTGAAAACTGTCATTTTGCAATTATAGTTTAGAAGATAAGTAGGTTTCAGGTGGATTTTTCAAACGACCTCCGCACTAATTTTTTGTTGTATAGTGGGTCGAGTTTTGTCGTCTTTCGGTTGGTTTTCACAAGAAAACGGCGTGCGAAGGTGGCATTGTGTCCAGCGATGCTGCGCGAACTTTCCGTCCGTTTCCGAAAGCCGATAAATCGCCGTCCACTGAAAACTTGTGAAAGATTGGAGAAAGTCCTTAAAAATCACGGCAAAAATACACATAAAAAACGGGAAAAGAAATGTTTTGCACCGTTTTTTTCATTTTATGTCCGATTTTTATAAACCGGAAGAGGAAAAGCATAAGATGTGAACGATTGATAAAACATCCGTAAACCATTGTAAACACAACGTGGAAAACGGGGTGAGGAGCGGGGAGGAAACGGGCAAGGAAACCATACGGAAACGCAGAGGGAAAGCGCGGAAACAAGGGTTACGGCGGAGGACTGCGGAGGAGTGAGAAAAAAGTGCCGCGAAACGGAACGGGAAGTGCCGCACTTTCAAGCGGAAAGTTCCGAACTTTTCAGGCAAAAGTGCCGCACTTTCCTCCGTGGACTTTCAGGGGATTTTTCAAGCGTCCGGAAATTCCGGTAAAATGGTTTGGACGTTCATTTGGAAACATCGTATTTTCATCCAGGAAATGTGGCCATATTATTTTATAGATGTGCGGGCTGAACAGAAGAATTAACAGCGATTTAACGAACGATATACAGACGATATACAACACATGTTTGCCGTTTGGAAGGGAAACAGGCCGCGACTGACGGATAAAGCGTGCCATAAAACCTCACACGACGTGCCACAAAACCTCGTATATTACGCCACGAATCTACCTATGACGTGTCACAAATTCTCACATGATGCGCCACATTTTTTACATGAAGCACAGGAACTGGGCGGAAGAGGCATCGGCATCGTTCGTCGGACCGAACAATCAGTTTTCACGAAGCGTACGGAAAAAAGCGGGAGAGGCGTGGGGATTATGGCGGGAAGAAGACCGTGAACATCGGCGGCGAAAATGTGGGAAATGGAGGCAGCGGAGGGTGAAATTGCGCAAAGTGAGCGGAAAAATCATCCCGAAGTCCGCAAAACAGAGGGAAAAGGACGCTGCGGAACACAAATTTATCGTAAATTTGCAGATACGAAGTCCGTTGTGCACAGCGGTTGCCACCACAGATGGGAAACCAATGCCCGGAACAACGGAACAGGAATGGCGGACGCCGGCATCACAACCTGCCACAGACGGTACCGGCATCACCACGAAACGAACGGAACAAAACAAAAACAATACGACCATGAAACGCATTCTCACCACCCTCATTGCCGGCATCCTTCCCCTGATCATGCTGTTTGGCTGCAAGGAGAACACCGAAATCCAGACAGAAAAGACACAATGGGCCGACAGCACAGAATATGCTTGCATAACAATGGACATTGAATTGCCCATCGCCAACAGCAAGCAAAGCAAAGCCATACGCGGATATATGACCCGAAAACTTGGGGAACTGATGTCACAGATATTATGCAACACGAATTTTAACGACATCAGCGGAGAGGCTTCCATCGAGGAAATCGCAGCGCATTACGGACAAATCGTCGCAAAAAATTTCAACGAAAACAGCAAGGAAATGAACGATGAGCGAAACGAAGGTGTGGAAGAAGACGAGGTGTTCATCCTGCCTTTTGGCGGCCATTTTACGATGGAAAAGGAGTATTCCTCGCCTAAAGCCGTGGTGTTCCACCTCACTTCGAACATTTTTGAGGGCGGCGCCCACCCCAACGAAATCGGATTCGGCCACCTGACGTTCTCCACCGCCACCGGCAAAGCGTTGACCACTATCGTCGATGAACAGCGGTTGGAAGAACTGCAACCCTTATTCCGTGAAGGCCTTACGGAATATTTCCATGATCCGCTCACGGAAAACGGGTACGAACTCGATACTTTCCTGCAAATTGAAGGGGACCTTATCCCCCTTCCGACGTGTCCGCCCTACCTCACCGCCGACGGTGTGGGATTCGAATATCAGCAATACGAAATCGCATGCTACGCCTCAGGTATGCCGACATTCGTGATTCCCTACGAGAAAATCAAACCCTTTATGACAGCGGAGGCGAAGGCTCTGCTCGAAGACTAAGGCGCTTTCCCCTGAAAATCAAGGTACCCTACCCGTCCAACACCCACATCATACACTCAAAAACGCATGAAACGGCACCTCCTGACGCTCCTCCTCGGCATCGCCGCCATCGCACTTCACGCCGCCAACGACAGTCTGCGTGTGAGCATCTTCGGCGACAGTTACTCCACCTTTGAGGGATACATCCCCGAAACCCACGAACCCTGGTACGCTCCGGAGGGGAGCCCCTTCTGCAAAGAGCAGAACGATGTGAGGAAAGTGGAGGAGACATGGTGGTGGCAAGTGGCGCAGACGATGGGCTACCGCATTGAGACCAACAACTCGTGGAGCGGAAGTACCGTCGGATATTACGGATACCGCAACGAGAACTATCAGCCACGGTCGTTCAACACGCGGGTGGCGTACCTCGGCGAACCGGACATCATCCTCTGCTGCTGCGCCACAAACGACTCGTGGACAGGGGAAAAGGTGGGGGAATACAAGTATGC
Source organism: uncultured Bacteroidales bacterium (assembly GCA_945833885.1). Taxonomy (GTDB): domain Bacteria; phylum Bacteroidota; class Bacteroidia; order Bacteroidales; family Bacteroidaceae; genus Alloprevotella. Next base: position 2,073 of record CAMAFY010000054.1, on the reverse strand, counting down.
CAACTGGACGGAAAACGACATGTGGTACTTCCGACCTGCTATGGCACGGCTGCTTTCGACCATGCGGCAGAACTATCCTACGGCAAAACCCTACATCATCATCAACAGCGAACTGCGCGAAGATATCGTGGAATCCATCGTCACCATCTGCCGGCACTACGGCGTTGACCACATTCTCCTTCACGACATCGACAAACAGATGGGACATCCTTCGAAAGCCGGCATGAAAGCCATGGCGGAACAGGTGGTGGAAGCGCTGCGGAAACCGTGAGAACCACAAGCCATCGCCGCACGGAATGCACGGGCAGATAACGGCGACATCCGGATACGCAGGAGCGACACCACCGTCATGCTCCGCACATTGCCCGCTATCGGCTCCCTTTTCAGCGGAAAAACCGCAAATGATTTTTGTCAAAAGCGTAGTCACACCTCGGAGAAAAAGTAAGGACACCTCGGAGAAAACGTAAGGACACCTCGGAGAAAACGTAAAGACATTTCGGAGAATCCGTAAACTTATTTTGACAAAAGCGTAAAATTTTCCCACGAAAGCCTAAAACTAATTTTGGCAATAGCGCGAGAATCTTACCACAAAAACGTAATCCCCCACCGGCAAAAACGCGACAGGATTCCGATGTAAGCATCACCCCGCTCCGTTGAGGACGTGGGAATTTGCCTGAATAAGCATCAGCCGATTCCGGCGAACACAAAACGAGATTCCGGCGAACACAAAACGAGATTCCGGCGAACACAATATTATATATTAAAGCGGCGTCCTTCATCACGGTCATATTCCGCCCGTTTCCGCCGGCATTTTTTTTGCAGGAATGCCGCAACGATGCCATACAACAGTCCGCCGGCGGCACGCATACACGGGAGAACCCGCAAGGCGACTGCCACACTTCACCACTCTTCCACCCCACATTCCGCACCACCCTCTACAGCGGAAGCGACAGCAACAACGACTATGGAACAGATAACAAGCGGACAAAACCCGCGCATAAAACACATCATCAACCTGCAACAGAAGTCCGGCGAACGGCGTAAAAGCGGCACCTTCACCATCGAAGGCCAACGCGAAGTGCAACGTTGCCAGGAAGCCGGCTACGAAATCACCGCACTTTACGTGTGCCCGGAGGTCATGAAGGCATCGGCAACATTGGGACAAACCGAATGGGCTGCCGAAATGAGGGGCACGGAAGACGTGGAAGACTTCTGCCGCAAGAAGTGTCCGCAGGCGAAAATCGTGGCGGTCGGCCGCAACGTGTACGAGAAAATCGCCTACCGTGGCGGGACAGAAGGCGTGGTGGCTGTGGTGAAAAGCCGCCCGAACACCCTGGAAAGACTGGAAGAACGCTTGCAAGCCTTGAAGCGCGAAGGCGGAGAACCGCTCATCATCGTCCTCGAAGGGGTGGAAAAGCCCGGCAACCTCGGCGCCATTCTGCGCACCGCCGACGCCACAGGTACAACGGCCGTCATCGTCTGCGACCCGCTGACCGACCTCTACAACCCGAACCTCATACGCTCATCACTCGGAGCAGCATTCACCGTTCCCTGCGCAACAGCCACCAGTCAAGAGGCCATCGCATGGCTGAAAGCAAAGGGAATAGCCATACTGACCGCACAACTCCAAGACTCGGAACTCTATTATGACACCGACATGACGCGCGCCACAGCCATCATCATGGGAACCGAGGCCACAGGACTCACACAACAATGGCGCGAAGCCGCCGACGCCCATATCCGCATCCCCATGCTCGGCCATTGCGATTCGCTGAACGTGTCGGTCAGCGCCGCAGTTCTGCTCTACGAAGGCATCAGACAGCGGAACATCAAAAAACAATAGTCAGAAACACCGAAAACAAGCATTTTTACAAATTTCTGACAACTAAACATTATAAAACACGATACTAAACCCGCATTTTTCCAAAAAAACGAATAGAATTTCTTGCAGTTTAAGCAAAGACACCGTAACTTTGCACTCGCAATTCGGGAACGAAGAGCAAACAAGTCACAACAACCAAGGTGCGTTAGTTCAGTTGGTTAGAATACATGCCTGTCACGCATGGGGTCACG
>CAMAFY010000053.1 GCA_945833885.1 uncultured Bacteroidales bacterium | reverse complement strand
TAGCCCGCTATGCGCGTATTTGAAGAACAGAAACCTACTGCGCAATAGTCTAAAAGTCTAAAACTCGCCTCACCCGACGCCAAACCGAGTGCCATCAAACTTATTTGAATGGCCGAGGTGCGAAGGAGGGAGGTTTACCAAGCTAATTTATAGAACATCCCATAAATAATATGGTATAATGCAAACTACGCAAACTACCGTTGCCCCAACGGCCTATTCGATGATGCCCAGTTGCTGGAACACACCTTTGAGGGCTGCTACGGCACGGTCCACTTGTTCGTGGGTATGGTCCGCCATCAGCGCCACGCGCACCAGGGTGTCGGTGGGGTGACATGCGGGAGGAATGACGGGATTGATGAAGACTCCCGCCTCGAAAGCCATGGCAGTGGCGGCGAAGGTCTTCTCGATATCGCGCACGTAGAGCGGAATGATGGGGCTCTCGGTGTCGCCGATTTCAAAACCTTCCTCCTTGAAACGTTGGAGGGCATAGCGCGTAACCTCCCAAAGACGTTCGATGCGCTCGGGCTCACGTTGGAGGATGTGGAGGGCTTCAAGGGCAGATGCCGTGGCGGCAGGCGTACAACTGGCACTGAAAATGTAGGTGCGGCAGGTGTGACGTAGGAAGTCGATGATGGCAGCATCGGCAGCAATGAATCCGCCTATCGAAGCAAGGCTCTTGGAGAACGTGCCCATGATGAGGTCAACGTCGGCGGTGCAGCCGAAATGGTCGCACACTCCGCGGCCGTTACGTCCGAAGACGCCGATGCCGTGTGCCTCGTCCACCATGAGGACAGTGTTGGGATATTTCTTCTTGAGGGCGATGATTTCGGGCAGAGGAGCCAGGTCGCCTTCCATGGAGAACACGCCATCGACGACGATGAGTTTCACGGAATCCTGCTCGCAGCGTTGAAGTTTGAACTCCAGGTCTGCCATATCGTTGTGCTTGTAGCGCAACTGTTTGGCCATCGAAAGCCGGCGTCCGTCGACGATGGATGCGTGGTCGCGGTCGTCGCAGATGATGTAGTCGTGGGGTCCGAGCAGGGCAGGAATGACGCCGCTGTTCACGGTGAATCCGGTGGAAATGCAGAGGGCGTCGTCCTTTCCTACAAACTCTGCCAGTTCGCGTTCCAACTGAACGTGCAGGTCGAGTGTGCCGTTGAGGAATCGGCTTCCGGCACATCCGCTGCCATATTTCCGCATGGCTTCCACGCCGGCCTCGATAATCCGGTCGTCACCAGTGAGGGATGTGTAGGCATTGCTGCCAAGCATGATGACATGATGCCCAGCCATCTCCACTTCTGTGCCCTGTTTTCCTTCGATAGCACGGAAGTATGGGTAGAGACCTTTTGCACGAACCTCTGCGGGTTGGGTATATTTTGAAATTTTCTCGTGTAATAAATCCATAATATTGCTGATAATTTTGTGGCAAAATTACACAACTTACCCCAAATGTGTGCATAAACTTAATGTTTTTTTGCAGTTTCTCAAATGTTTTGAGCCGTTTTGTTTCCTCCAATAAAAAAAACAATGTATTTTTGCGCGTGGATGATGATGTGCAAACCTTCCGCACCGGGGGCAAAAGACTCCCGGACTTCCTGCCGCAAAGGCCTCACGGAAGCGGGGCAGAAGTTGCAGGAGGCATCGTCCGTTGCCACAGAAACGCCCTCGGATTCCCATTCTTTCCTTCCCGTCATCCCATTTCATTCCCCCCAATCTACCCATTCTTAAGGACTCGTCGTTATATAATATATAAAGGAGTAAGCCGATTGTAGAACCTGGACTTCCGCCTCCCGAAGGCCCGGATTTCCGCCAGTCGAATCAGGGAGTGCCGCACCTTCCGGTGAAAACATCGGAACTTTGCGCTGCAAACATCGGAACTTTCGATGACAAAGTGCCGCACTTTCTGACACAAACATCGGAACTTTGTTTTCGCAGGCTTCCGCGCAAGGTCTTGCAGGCTTCCGCGCAAGGTTTTTCAGACTTCGGCAGTTTCAATTCGGAAATTCCGGAAACCTCCTCCTGAAAAGCCCCTGTAAGAACGAAATATGTCAAAGATTCTTTTCATCATAAACCCCAAAGCCGGAACCGGACGCAAGGACATTGTTGAAGCCGCCATTGAAGAACACGTCGACAAGGAGCGTCACAGCGCCTCGGTTCTCTACACCTCCCATGCCGGACATGCCGCGGAAATAGCACGGGAGATGGCGGGAACGGTCGACATTATCGTGGCTGTCGGAGGCGATGGTACGGTCAACGAGGTGGCACGTTCGCTGGTTCACACCCCGACTGCCCTTGGAATCATCCCCGTAGGCAGCGGAAACGGGCTGGCACGTCACCTGCGCATACCCATGGAACCCGCAGAAGCCATGAAAATCATCAACGAAGCGTGTGTCGAAAACCTCGACTACGGCCGCATCAACGGGGAGGCTTTCTTCTGTACCTGCGGTGTTGGCTTCGACGCTTTCATAAGTATGAAGTTCGCAGAGGCGGGAAAACGCGGACTTTCAACGTACATTGAGAAGACTTTGCAGGACGGTCTGTCCTATCGTCCCGAGGTTTACAGCATAGAGATGGACGGTGAGGCTGAGACACACGAGGCCTTTCTCATCGCATGTGCCAATGCCTCGCAGTACGGCAACAATGCTTACATCGCGCCGCACGCCTCTACGCGCGACGGACTGCTGGACGTCACGCTGCTGACGCCGTTCACGCCGCTCGAAGCACCGCAGATTGTGCTGCAACTCTTCAACCGTCAACTTTCGAAGAACAGCCACGTGAAGATTTTCCGCACCAAACACCTGCGGATAACGCGGAAGAACGAGGGGCCGGCACACATCGACGGCGACCCCGTGAACATGGGTCAGAGCCTCGAAGTGGAACTCATTCCGGCAGGTCTCCGCGCAGTCGTGAACAGTCATCCCGGACACCGCCCACTGATGTTTCCGAAGGTGCAGGACATGGCACGCGACATCGAAAATCTCAACCGCGACATCGAGGAGACATTCTTCAGAAATGTCATCGAACCTTTCCAGAAACTCGAGAATCTGAGACTGAACGATTTGAAGCGTTTCAAGCAGATTATCGACAAAATCCGCAACAAAACACCCCTAACATAACTTATGGATACGCAGAAATATCTCAAGGCCTGCATGGAGCAGAGCCGCAGTGAACTCGTAGATAACATCCTTCCTTTCTGGATGGAGCACGGACTTGACCGCGAAAATGGCGGTGTCTACACCTGTCTCGACCGCGATGGCACCCTGATGGACAGCACAAAGAGCGTGTGGTTTCAGGGACGTTTCGGCTTTATTGCCGCATTTGCCTACAACAACATCGAGAAACGCAGCGAATGGCTCGAGGCTTCGAAGAGTTGTCTTGAGTTCATTGAGGCCCATTGTTTTGACACCGACGGCCACATGTTCTTTGAAGTGATGGCAGATGGTACGCCTCTCCGCAAGCGTCGCTACGTCTTCTCGGAAGGTTTTGCCGCCATTGCCCACAGCGAGTACGCCCTCGCCACCGAAGACGCCAGCCATTGCCGCCGCGCCCTCGAGATTTTCGACAGCATTATTCGGATGCTTAACACGCCAGGTTTCCTGGAACCGAAGTATTTGCCCGCACAAGAGAGCCGCGGACACAGCATCACCATGATTTTGGTCAACACTGCGGCACGCATTCGTGAGGCAGTTCTCCACTTCGGACTGGAAGGCGCCGAGCGTTTGACGGCGGAAATCGACCGGAGCATCCATGCTCTCCGCACCTATTTCATGCATCCCGAGTTCGAAGCCCTGCTCGAATGCGTAGGACCTGCGGGAGAATTCATCGACAACATCAATGGTCGCCTCATCAACCCCGGTCATTGCATCGAGACGAGTTGGTTTATCCTTGAAGAATCTAAGTTCCGCAACTGGGATCCTTCGCTCATGGAGATGGCACTTACCATACTTCGATGGTCATGGAAGTGGGGTTGGGACGAGATTTACGGCGGAATCATCAATTTCCGCGACTGTAAGGGCTTCCCACAGCAGGATTACAGCCAGGATATGAAGTTCTGGTGGCCCCAAACTGAGGCAATGATTGCCACGCTCTACGCCTTCGAGGCCACGGGCGACGAGCAATATCTGAAGATGCACCAGCAGATTTCGGAGTGGACCTACGGACATCTCCCCGACCGCGACAAGGGCGAATGGTACGGTTATCTGCACCGCGACGGCACGGTGGCGCAGCCTGCCAAGGGCAACATCTTCAAAGGCCCCTTCCATATTCCGCGTATGCTCATCAAGAGTGCCATGATTTGCAATGAAATCATGAAGAAAGGCTAAATGCCGTTTCCGTATTCCGCCACAGAAACCACGGCATTTTACCGCTGAAACCACGGCACTTTATCGTTAAAAGTTCGGCACTTTATCGTTAGAAGTACGGAACTTTGTCGTTGAAACCACGGCACTTTTACCACGTGCATTACGGCACGCTATCAATGACAGTACGGAATTTCCGGTGGAATACTCTCGCTTTTCATTATCATAAAATCAGGGTTGAACATTCCCTTTTTCAAAGCCTGAAACATCAATATTATGCTCCGAAACCTATTTATCCTCGTCGTTGCCCTTCTCGGCATCCTGCCCGGAAAGGCACAATCGCAAAACGCTCCATCCCTGACGCCGGGCACCGAAGCCCCCTTGTTCGCGGCTTCCGATACCCTGGGGCAGAAGATTTCGCTCAAAGACTTCCGTGGAGCCTGGTTGGTGCTCGACTTTTGGGCATCGTGGTGCGGCGATTGCCGTCGCGAAATTCCCGACATGAAGCGCCTCGAAGCGGCATACCGCCATGTCACCATCGAGGGAAAACCCCTGAAATGGCTCAGTGTTTCCTTCGACGACAACAACGAGAACTGGCGGAATGCCCTGCGGAAATATGAAATGCCGTGGGCACAAATCTCCAATGGTAAGGCATGGAAGAAGAATCCCATCGCAGAAAGTTACCAGTTAAGTTGGATTCCCACGTGCTATATCATCGACCCTGAGGGCCGGATTGTCAGCGGAGTCATCACCGCCGCCGGACTTTCCGACGAACTTGCACGGCTTTCCGACGAGCGTCTGCTGTTGCCGGCAGCGTCGAAGCAGCGTGGCGCGGACGTTATGACGGCACTTGCCCAGCGACGTTCCGTACGCGAGTATGCCCAACGTCCGCTTGAACTGCAGGATGTTGCCGACCTGCTCTGGGCGGCTGGCGGAACGAACCGCGAGGATGGACGGCTGACGTCGCCCACAGCCATGAACCGTCAGGAGATTTTGCTCTATCTTGTCACCGAAAAGGGCTGTTACCGTTACCTCCCGCAGCAGCACGTCCTGCAACAGGTTGCGGCAGGCGACCATCGCAAACTCGTGGCATCGCGCCAGGAAGCCATTGCCTCCGCCCCCGCTTTCGTCGTCATGGTGGCCGACACCGCCCGTTTCGGAATGCAGGGAGAACAGGCCTTGTCTATGATGAGTGCCGATGCCGGCATCGTCAGTGAGAACATCAATGTCTTCTGTGCTGCGAACAATCTGGCTACCGTCACAAGAGGAACGATGGACAAGGACGCCCTTCTCGCCATCTTTGGGCTGGACAACACCTGCCTGCCTATCCTCAATAATGCCGTCGGTTACCCTGTGGAATGACGCGCCGACCCGTTGATGAGGAGTGCTATTCCCAAGATTCCTATACAGTTTCTTCAAGAAATCTTATAAGGTTTCCCCAAGAAATCTATAAGTTTTTTCAAAGAATCTTATACGATTTTCCAGTACTCCCATACGGTTTCCCCAAGAAATAATAATCAAAATCCATAACTATCCATGAAAAAAATCTATCTCTTTCTCCTCGCCCTGCTGAGCCTTAGCCTACAGGCTGCCACCGTCAAGATTGGCTACACCAAGAACGATGGCGATTACTTTTGGGTATACGACGGTTTCGGACAGCCGCCTACCGACATGAAGTTCGGTGCCGCCATCCGCATCACGCCGGAGATGTATGCCAACTACCTCGGTGCCACCATCAAAGGCATCCGTGTTGGATGGTCAAATCCTGACTATTCTTCGGCTTGTACTATATTCATGCGCTCCGAACTCAGCGGAAAAGACAACATACTTTCCGGCAGCGGAACCCTCAAATACATATCCTCTTCGACGCCATCTATGGGACAATACACCACCATCAACTTCGATAATCCCGAAGGATTGACGTTGACGGAGGACCTCGGTACGTTCTATGTGGGCTATTATGCCGAGACCGTCAAGCAGGGAACCGTTGCCATTGCCACCAGTTATCCCTCAGGTCAGGCCGGATCGGCCTATCTTTGGGGCGACATTGAGCAGAACTACGATGCCGACGGCAACGAGATTTGGGAGGACGACAGCAACAAAGCCACCCTCTGTGTGGACCTCATTGTGGAAGGAACCTTCACGAATAAGGTGCAGCCTCTCAGCATCATCACCTATCCAACCATCACGGAAGGTGCTCCTGCAGACGGACTTATGGCTGTCAAAAACTGCGGAACCAATGCTGTTTCCAAGTTGACTTTCGAGTATACTTGCGGCGAAGAGGCGAAGACACAGACGATCAGTCTGGGCAGTACCCTTGAACCCGGAGCCCAAAAGCGCATCACCGTTCCCGTATGGGCATTGGGTGATGGTGTCCACAATATCCGCATTTCCAAGGTCGGTTCCTACAAAAACGGCATAAAAGATGCCCTGGAATACCACACCACCATGGTACCTTCCGATGTGGCAAAGCAGTATAAGCGCACGTCGCTCGTGGAATTTTTCCAGAGCGAGAACGTATATTACGTGCCGAGATACTACGATGAATACTTCCTTCCCGGCTACCAAATGTATGCCGAAAACCTCAATATCATCGGCCAACATTTGGACGACCAGTGGATGCTTGGCGACGATGAGGCCACAAGACTCATGCTCGACATGAGCGACAACGACTCTTCGGCAGTCATTATCCCGGCCGTGAGCGTCGATCGTACGGCAAACATCCCCCTGATTGCCATAGGCATCGAGAGCGCTGCCCCATATCATAGCGTCATCCTCAGCGAATTCGCCGATTATCTCTACGAGACGCACCTCGAACGTCCGACGTTTGCCACCCTTTCTGCCGAGACCTCCATCGAGGGTGAGGTGCTTACGGTCACCGTCAACGGCAATATCGCCGAGGGAGTGTTGGCTCCGGGACGCAAACTCCACCTTACTGCCTGCCTTGTTGAGGACAATGTCTACACCGATTCGCAGGAACAGGACGAACTGGGCAAGGGAGAATACTACCACAAGAACCTACAACGCGTCTGCTTTACCCACTATTGGGGCGACCCCGTGCCCGTGGAGAACGGCGATTTCACCATGACTTTCACTACAGACCTCTATCCCGATGAGTGGAACTACGAGAACATGCGCGTGGTGGCCTTCCTCAATCGCACCCCCGAGGACGGCAACCGCTGGTGCCGCGACATCATCAATTCCACCTCATGCCCGATGCTTTCCGGTAGCGAGTCCGGCATTTCTGCCGTCACCAACGAGACAAACGGTGCTCAGACTCCCGTGTTCGACCTCCAGGGACGCCGCATCAACGATGCCGCTGCTGAGGGAATTTACATCGTCGGAGGCAAGAAGATAATTCGTAAATAAGGCAGAAATCTCATCGTTGTCTTGCGAAATCCTCGCGGAAACGCGTATGAAAGTTCATCGAAGTTTTGCGAAATCCTCGCGGAGACGCGCACGAAAGTTCATCGTGATTTTGCGAAATCCTCGCGGAGACGCGGAATATGTTTATGATTCCGGATGATGAACGACCGCCATTTGACTATCATTCCAGAAAAAAAATTCCCTACCATGAACCGTCTTCTATCCCTTTTTCTTCTCCTCGTCACAGGGCTTATGGCCCATGCTGCCGACAGAATATACTACGGTTACTGCCCTCAGACGCTCGAAACTGAGCATCTCTCGGCATTAGGTACGGGCGAAAGCGGCCTGGTACAGGTTGCTATCTGCCTCGACCCCGCCACCGACCCCGCCGTTGCGCGCCTTCGCGGGCAGCGAATACTTGGTCTTCGCGTCTTCACCCGCGTTGCTTACACCGCATCGCAGCGTGCTTCTGACCGCTATGTCTTCTATGCCGAGGGCGATATCAGCACAGCAACGCTTGAAAAGACCACATGTAAGTTCTACGAAGGTTGGAACGAGGTGCTCTTTCAGACGCCTGCCACCATCGGCGATGCCCCACTTTATCTCGGAGCCTCCGTGTTTGAGACCATGGGTTCCCCTTATCCCTTCGGCCTTTACAGCGGGGCTGAGGCGGAAAATGCCTATCTTTGCAACATCCAGAAGGAAGGTTGGAACGCCCGCAGCGGCAGAGTGCTGCTCGTAGAGGCGATACTCGACGATGTGGACCCCGCGCTTACCGCCGCCGACGGCCCGCTTTCCGCCACCGCGCATGTAAGTTTCAAGGGCAGCGACCTGACCGTCCGCCCCTCGACACTCATGAACGGCGAACTCTACGTCCACAATCAGAGCGCACAAAGCATCAGCGGAATATCGTTCGAATCGGTGGATGACGCCGGAGAGACCCACACCCACCATCTCGACCTTTCCGAAAATCCCCTGCCACCGTTTGACGGACGGATCATCAATTACAAGGTAATGTCGCCCAGCCTCAACGGTACGGCGCAGGCTATCGCGCTCAGCGTGAGCAGCGTTACCACATCCGAGGGTCAGGAGTGCGACGCCCGTGGCCGGGGCATCAGTTATTCCACCAGTTTTCTGGTGATGGACGATGCCTTCCGACGCATACCTCTCGTAGAGGAGTTCACCAGTCAGTACTGCACCAACTGCCCCTTCATGGTCTATTATCTCGACCAGGCGATGGAGGAATGGCGCGCTCAGGGCAACCCCTTGCTGTATGTGGCACACCATTCCGGCTTCCAAGCCGACATGTTCACCCAAGAGGCCGACCGCGGACTCCTCTATCTCTTCGGAAAAGAGACCACCTACAACCCCGCAGTCATGTACGATCGCCGCGTGTTTGCCGGATATCAGTCGCCCGTAATGGGGGCGAAGGTTGCCGAAACCACGCCGTATACCGAGGCCATCACCGCCGTCAGTCAGGTGCCGGCATTGGCAGAAGTGTTCGTAAACCTCAACGACGAGCGTACGGAAGTTACCGTCAGCGGAACCGTCAACCGCGATGTCGTGGCGGAGGGAATGCCGATATACCTCACCTGCTACCTCACCGAAAGCGCCATCCCCACCGACCCTTATTTCCAGAAGGGTCTGACGGAATTTGAGGATGCTCCCGACGACCTTGCCGAAAAGTTCCGTCACAATGGTGTCATCCGCCATGCCTTCACCGATGCCAAGGGCGAACTCATCACCACATCCACCGATGAAAACGATGCCTGCACCTTCAGCGTCACCTACGAACTGCCGTCAAAAGTGTCGCCACTTCCCGTCATCAACCAGAAGAACTGCGACATCGTGGCATTCCTCCACTTCGTGAGCGAGGACAATATGTACAACAATTACCTCCTCAATGCCGGTAGTCTGCACTACACCGACGAGACGCTGGGCATCACCACACCGACCATCGCCCCGGCAACCTCCGTATGCTACGACCTGCAGGGCCGACGGCTGGATGCCAATGCCTCGTACCGCGGAATCTACATCGACGGAAACGGACGGAAAATCATCCGTTAAGACGGGGCGTTGAATCAGGTTCTGCCGCTCTCCTGTCCGTCTACGGGATGGCGGAGGCTGGCAGGACGCTGCAACGCTCCCGCAAAAATCATATTGGACAAATTGATATGTCACTGATATTACCCGAAGGATTTCCTGCCATACAGCGTCTTCGAGCCGAGGGCATTCAGGTGGAGTGCGCCGCCGATGCCGCTTTCCGCCAGCCGCGTCCCGTAAGGATAGCGGTGCTGAACCTGATGCCCATCAAGGAAGATACGGAGACGGACATCGTAAGAGTGTTCTCCGACTCGCCATACACCATAGATTTGCAGTGGATGAAGGTGGAAAGCCACGTCTCAAAGCACGCGTCGCCGGAGCACATGGCGGCATTTTACCGCCCCTTCAGCGCCATGGCAGGCGAGCACTTCGACGGTTTCATCGTCACGGGTGCGCCTTTGGAGCAGATGGAGTTTGAGCAGGTCACCTATTGGGACGAACTTCGGCGCATCTTTGATTGGGCACATTCGCACGTCGCCACCACACTTTACATCTGTTGGGCGGCACAGGCGGGGCTCTATCACTTCCATGGCATCCGGAAATATGCCGTCGGTGCGAAGATTTTCGGCATCTTCCCCCACCGGATGCTCCATCCCGAATGCCCGATTTTCCGGAATGTCGACGAGGTCTTCATGGTGCCTCACAGCCGGCATACAACCCTCCGCCGTGAGGACATCCTTGCTTGTCCCGAACTTACGTTGCTCTCGGAGAGCGATGTACCGGGTGTCCACCTGGTAATGGCGGGCGACGGTCGCGAATTCTTTGTCACCGGACATTCGGAATACGCCGTCGGGACCCTCGATGCCGAGTATCGCCGCGATGTTTCGAAAGGCTTGCCCATCAGTCTTCCTGAGCATTACTACCGCAACGACAATCCCGATGAGGGACCGCTCCTGTCGTGGCGGAGCCATGGTCAGTGCATCTATGCCAATTGGCTGAAACATTACGTCGTAGCGCGCAACCAATTCTGACAATCCTCCCGGACGACCGTCAAGGAAACCTTTGGACACTTTGCCGACGTCGTGCGCATCTTTTTATTGATTTGTTGACGACGTTGATAGTATTTATCCGTATCAATATTATCAATCTGTTGTCTACGTTCATTACATCGTCAGCATCAGTAAATCCAATCTATTGCCCTTATTGATAATGTTATCCATATAATTGTCAATAAAGTTTTGGTTATCAGATAAATAACCTTTATGGTTTAACCAAAAAAATCCCCCTTGAACAAATCGCTCAAGGGGGATTTCCTATGGTGGAAAGTTGAAGATGCTCTTCAGGATGATGCAGAAACTCGGGGCAATCTCCGGACGTACATTTTACATGGTTTTGACGTCCATTCTACATGGTTTTGACGTTGATTTTACAGCGTGCGGAAGTTCATTTTAGAAAGTGCAGATGTTTGCCTCAGAAAGTGCGGCACTTTCCATAGCAAAGTGCGGATGTTTGCATGGCAAAGTCCGGAGGTCTGTATACGTTCCTGTTGCCTGCTGGAAATGGAATTTCCGCTTGGGGAGCGCCGTGCGGCAAGGGGCGGGAGCACCCGTCCCGACGAGCACGCCTGAGGGTACGGGAAGACTATTCCTTGACACTGCGCACAGCGACGGCTCCGAAGAGGAGGAGAATGCCGGCAAGCACGAGCATCATCGGCTGGTCCGACGCACCGTTGGCGGCCTGGGGCAGATATTTGAGGATGATGCCACCCAAGACTGCGGCGACAATCTGCGGCAGGCAGATGGTGCAGTTGAAGAGTCCGAGGTAGGTGCCCATGTGTCCTTTGCCGGTAAGAGCATTGGTGAGCAGGGTGAAGGGGTAGGCCAAAGTGGCTGCCCAGGCGCATCCTATGAGGGCGAAAGAGGCGAAGAGGACGTAGGGATCGTGGATGAAATACATGGAGATGAAGCCCACGGCACCCAGGAGAAGACTGATGGAATAACCGAGTTTCGTGTTCTTTATCTGTGGAATGACCATTGCCCACAGCACGCTTCCTGCGGCCTGCACGGCATAAAGGATGCCCACCCAGTTTCCGGCTTCCTGGTAAGCCGTGGAGGCAGCATCGAGTTCTCCGCCGCTGACGGGGGTGTTGAAGGCGTTTGCCGCCACGGTTCCGTTGGTGTACGACCACATGAAGAGGAAGGCCGCCCAGCAGAAGAACTGCACAAGGCCGATGGTCCAGAATGCCGATGGTGCGTTCACGAGGAGTTTCAGCATGGAGGGACGGCTGTTTTCCTCGTCGTTCTTCACCTCAAGTGCCTCATTGTATTCCGCATAAGTCTTGGGTTCCCATTCGCGAACCTTGATGGTGGTGTAGAGAACGCAGAGGATGAGGATGAGGGCACCGATGTAGAAGGAGTAGATGACCGAGTCGGGGACCACGCCTTGTTCGGCAGTGTTCTTGATTCCAAGGCATGTGAAGAGGAAAGGGAACACGAATCCGACCACACTTCCGGCGTTGCAGAGGAAGGATTGTATGGAATATGCCAGTTTCTTCTGCCGTTCGTTGACCATGTCGCCTACGAGCATTTTGAAGGGTTGCATGGCCATGTTGATGGACGTGTCGAGGAGCATGAGCATGAGGAGTCCGAAAAGCATGGCCGCCGACATGCCCGCCCAGAGTTTTGTGTTGTTGTCGAGTTGCAGACTTCCCGCATTCGGGAGCAGACACATCACGGCTACCGCCACGGCGGCTCCGAGGAAGAGGTAGGGGATGCGGCGTCCCCAGCGTGTCCATGTGCGGTCGCTGTAGGTTCCGACCAAAGGTTGCACGATCATTCCCATGAGGGGCGGGAGAATCCAGAAGAAGGATAGACTGTGAGGGTCGGCACCGAGGGTGGAGAAGATGCGCGAGATGTTGGCGCTTTGCAGGGCGTATGCTATCTGAACGCCGAAAAATCCGAAACTGAGGTTCCAAAGCCCCCAGAATTTCATGTCCGGTTTTTGTTTCATTGTATGGGTTTTCTTGCCGTGAAGCAGGGTGTTTCAGGTAGGGCTTACCAACGGTTTTCGCAGCATTTTTCGGAAAATGATGTTTGAACCGTTTGTTATAGGCTGCTCTAAGAATTGTTATAGGAAACTCTAAGAATTATTATAGGCAACTCTAAGAATTGTTATAGGCAACTCTAAGATTAGAAATAGGCAACTCTATGAATTGTTATAGGCAATTCTAAAATTAGAAATAGGCAACTCTATGAATTGTTATAGGCAATTCTAAAATTAGAAATAGGCTGCCCGATTGCCCCACTTTGAGCGTTAAGCACGGCCGGATTCGCTGATAATGTTCTTCATTTTATCGTTGAAAGCCTCCTGGCGGAGCAGGCTTTCGATGGAGATGTGCATGCGGTAACGCCAGTAGTGCTTGGGATTTGCCGGCACATTGATGCGCTCTTTCTCCACGTTCGGGAGGCGGAGTTTCTCGTCGATTGCCAGCCAATCCTGTAGGGCGAGGATGGCAAGGAGCGACGGACTGTTGAGGTGACGACGGACAACGTCCTCGCAAACCCAGCCGGGAGCGTCCTCGGGAACGTTGCCTCCGCGGCACATGACGTTGTGGTAATAGCGCGACGTCTGTTGGAAATCCTCCTTCCACCATCCGCGGAATGTCGACATATCGTGCGTGCCGATGGTGCAGACACTCCGGGTGGGGTATTCCCAAACGTGGGCAAACTCGTGCTTCGGGTCCTTGGGCATGCGCTCAATCTCAAGAGAAAGGATCTGCAACTCGTTCATTACCCAGGGCACACAGTCGGGAACCATGCCCAAATCTTCGCCACAAGGGAGCAAAGGTGCGGCTTTCAGGAGTTCAGGGAGTTTCTCCATGGCGGTCTTATACCAGAACTCGTTGTGGCGTTCATAGTAGTAATGGTTGTAAAGCCGCATGAAATTGCTGCGCTCGGTGGCGTTGAGGCGCTCGAAGATGAGGCTCTCGAAGGCGGTGATGCGCGGATGATATTTGTCCGTCTCCTTGCTGTCGGCGATGAAGAGTACGTTGTCGATGAGGGTATAGAGTCCGTCGCGGATGTGCTCGGCGTTGTTCTTTCTGCCGCCTTCGCGGTTGAACCAGTTGAGGACATCGCGCTGTGTGGCGTATTCGGGACGGAGGTTCCACACGTCGTAGTGGCTGTGTTGGAGGAAGGTGGTGCGGACATAGTCGGCATCGCCTCCGAAGACGCGGACCAGAATCTCGTCGTTGATGAACGGGCGGGTCATGAAGTATTTGTCGAACTTCAGGTCGAATGCCTCGATTTCCTCCTTGGTCATGGGCATGGCGGGCGAGAACTGTCCGAGGATACCCTGCACACTATGGATGGGAATCTCCCAAATTCGGAAGAATCCGAGTATGTGGTCGATGCGGTAAGCCGCAAAGTATTCCGCCATTTTCGCGAAGCGTCGTTTCCACCAAAGGTAGCCGTCCTGCTTCATGACATCCCAGTTATAGGTTGGGAAACCCCAGTTTTGTCCTGAGGCGGAGAAGGCGTCTGGCGGTGCTCCTGCCTGTCCGTTCATGTTGAAATAGTAGGGTTCGAACCATGCTTCCACGCTGTGGCGGCTGACACCGATGGGAATATCGCCCTTGAGGATGACGCCGTTTTCGCGGGCATAACGGCTGGCTTCGAGGAGTTGGCTGTGGAGAATGTACTGGACGTAGCAGTAGAATTCGGCACCAACGCGGCCCTCGCCGTTGCCGGTGCAGAACTTTTTGATGTCTGCAGCGTTATATGTGGAGTGCTGGGGCCAGGTGTTGAAGTCGGCGGTGTTGTACTTGTCGCGCAGGACGCTGAAAGCGGCATAGGGAATCAGCCAGTCTTCGTTCTTGGCATAGAACGCCTTGTAGGCCTTGCTCTTCAACACTTCCTCGCCCTTTTCGCGGAATGTCAGGCGCAGATAGTCGCGTTTCGCCTTGTTGACACTCTCGTAGTCGATCTCCGTCATTGCGTTGAGTTGACGGAAAGTCTTCTGATATTTCTGTTCCTTTGCAGGGTCGGAAAGCGGACCGACACCGCGCAAATCGACGAACATAGGATGGAAGGCGTAGATGGAAATTGCCTTGTAGGGATAGGAATCTATCCATGTTCCCGTCATCGTAGTGTCGTTGATGGGTAGGATTTGCAGGGCACGCTGACCGGTTTTCACCGCCCAGTCGATCATCTTTTTCAGGTCGCCGAAGTCGCCCACACCCTGACTTCCTTCGGTGCGGAGCGAGAAAACGGGCACGGCGGTTCCGGCAATCTTGAGCAGGGTGGAGGGCAGATAGAGTTCGCGCTCCGGCATATAGTAGTGCAGATGCTTGTCGAGTTGGGGCACATAGAGGCGACGGTTGGCGCCTTCCTCCCATTCAACGATGGTGCATTTGCGGGTGTCGACGGACACAAACTTGTATTCGCTGTTGCCTTCGATTTGGAAAACGTCGATGGCGAGTTCCCATTGGTTGGGGCGGATTTCGGTGAAAAGGAGCGGTTTTTCCCATTTTCCGAGGCTCTCGCTTTCGCCGACGATGCCCAGTTTCAGGCCTTTTTCGTGAAGGCAAGGGCATAGAACACGGAGTGTAATGCTGCTCAGCGGCAGCGGAACGTCCGTCTCAGGAACTTCGGGCAGGCTGTAATCGCCGCTGAAAGCCGAGGAGAAGAGATAGTTGCAGGCGGGAAGATCGCGCCAGGCATCATTGACCATCAGCATGCACGGCGTGGCGTCGTTCTGCGGAAGTGTCAATATGTGCTGGCTGTTTCCCCGTTCAACGCGGGTGCGTTCTTCGTCGATGAAGACGCAATAGCGGTACTTCAGTACGCCTTTTACGGAGTCGGGCAGCACATGGCTCCCCTCCCATAGTTCACCGTCGGCGGTGGAAAGTATGACAACGTCGTTGGTGTTAAGGATTTCCACCCCAATGGTTTCACCCCATTGGGTATGATAATTGATGCGGAATGTAATGACCATAAGTGTAAAGTATGGGCTTTTCGGCAGGCCTTGCGGGCATCCTGCCATTGTGGATTTATGCTTTTCGGCAGGATTTGTGGGCATCCTGTCATCGTGGTTTTGTATTTTTTTTGACCATGTCTTGTACATTCCTCATGAGGAACGTTGGCGGAAATAGGTCGCGGGTACGATAATTTGCGCGTCAAATTTACAAACTATCTCCTAAAATGGCGGTATCATCACCTTGTTTTTTTTCATTTCGATGTGACAAAATGCGGCGATTGTGCTCGAAAAGCCTTGAATTTACACCATTTCCTCAGCCCTTTATCATCGTGCTTTCATTGAGAATGTATGAAAATGTTCAGGAGGATAGGGCTTCCTTATGTTGGGATATACTGAAAGAGATGTTGTGGAAAAAAGTAAGGGGAAGGGAGGAAAGGATGCGATTCGTGCGAAAAACAATCGGAATGCCCTGGGTAAAAAAGCCCATAGGACGGAGATACGGATAGGAAAAGTACGTGAACCGGCAGAGAAGTGTAAATTTTCCGGCATTGAAGGACAAAAAAACGAGAAGGGAAAAGTACGTGAACCGGCAGGGAAGTGTAAATTTTCCGGCAGAGAAGGACGAAAAAATGAGAACGGAAGTGTAAATTTTCCGGCAGAGAAGTATAAATAAACCGATAGGGAAAGGGATATAAAACCGGCAGGGAAGCGTATGAAAACACAAAAAGGAACCAATGATTTGGTTCCTTTTTGTCGTGTGGAGCGGAAAACGAGACTCGAACTCGCGACCCCAACCTTGGCAAGGTTGTGCTCTACCAACTGAGCTATTTCCGCAGAGGGTTTGTGATGTTGAATGAATTGTGTGAAGAGGAGGAGACTCGAACTCCCACGTCGCAATTGACACTACCCCCTCAAA
>CAMAFY010000052.1 GCA_945833885.1 uncultured Bacteroidales bacterium | reverse complement strand
GAGCATCTGACTACGGATCAGAAGGTTACAGGTTTGAATCCTGTAGGAGTCACCACACCAAACAGTGGTCGATTGAAAAGTTTCAGAGCGCACACGTCTCTGAAACTTTTTTTGTTTTTTACCCTCCCCTCTCTTCCTAAAAAAGAATCCGTACCCCTCTTCTCCCTCCTCGTTTGCTTCTCGCCTGCACCTCGACAAGCAAAATCCATTTTACGATAAGCAGCGTCCTCTTTAGAAGGCAAACACATCCAAGGTTTAGGCCTACAAGCAGGCAACCTTTTACCCGGAAAACGCACCGCCTTATCTTGTAGTACAAAAGGATTATTTTTTCAAATATCCAGTAACTTTTCCATTTTAAGACCTGGAATTCTGTTTTTTCTTGATACATTTGCATCGTGCAAACGGATTCTTTTAAACAATGCCACTTAATTTGTGGCAATATAAATTTACAACATATTATCCTTAATTCCGCAACCCTATTATAAATTTGTTTTTTAAGTACCTGAGCAACAAAAAGTTGCTCAGGATTTTGCCATGTCAGAAATTTCACTTATCTTAGTGTTGCGAAAAAAACATGCAAAACTCTGATATGACATGGCAAATATATATAAAATCCGCGAGATTTTATATATATTTGTGCAATGGAATTGGATTAACGAGCCTATTTGTTTTGCACCATAAAAGCACACACTTCTTGCGACACATACAAGAATCCTATGCTTTCACACATCTACACACTCACTATCAACTTACAAAACTTCAATAAATGAATTACAAGGGCAAACAGTACGGACGTCAAGTGTCACTTATTGAACAAGGTGTGATTTTTGACGGAGACAAAGGTGGAGGACGTTTCAAGGGAAACGAATATCCTTTTGTACTTAAAACAGGGGTAAAGAATCTCTATACTCCCATTCAATGAATAGTATTGAAATACTTTAAGGAAAACGGAATCCAATGGTGGGGAGGGAAAGGGCCATCCGGTCACACTCTATCATCACAGATAACCTGCCTGAATCATTTGGCACCGATGATGAATGACGCAACTGCGGTTTTGGCCATTATAAATGGAATTCGTGATGAGTTTACGGAAGTCCTTCCGATTTGTTGCGACAGAGATCCCGCATATATAGCATTTGAAGTAGTAAGCAGAGAGGACCTTTTAAATGAAAAGAGTTCTTCTCGCGGCTCAAACTGCACGTCTGTCGATGCTTTGATTATGGCCAAGCACAAAACAGGGAAAACATATCTTATACCCATTGAGTGGAAATATACAGAACACTATCCCACATTTGACAAATCGACCGAGGGAGAGATGGGGAGTAAAGGCTTGGAAAGACAACGAAGATACAATCATTTAATCAACCTTTCAACCCAACTTGTAAGTCTTGAGAAATACGAAGAAAGCATATATTATCAAGAGCCATTCTACCAACTCATGAGGCAAACTCTTTGGGCAGAGCAAATTATCGCACATAGGAGTACCGAGGTCTTAAAAGCGGATGATTATTGGCATGTTCATGTTATACCCAAAGACAACGACGAGTTGTTAAATTGTGAATATAAGGTATCAGGTAAAGGGATGGAAGACACATGGAGAAGTGTGCTGAATGTCCAAAGTAAATACACGATAGTTGACCCATCAACCTTATTAGCACCTCTTACTTTTAGGAAAGATTACTCTTCATTAGTCGAATATCTCAAAGTCAGATACTGGTAACATACAAATCTGTATGCTGTATACCTCCGACATCTGCCAGGTTGCTATTCTTCTTGGTATGATTGTTTGTCAAATAATTGTGCCATCTTTGCATACATGGATAGCGTCACCACACCTTTCTTTTTAAGCCTAAAACGCGCTCTTACTGGGTGATAGCAACCGCAACTTCGCCTCTACATCCTGCACAAAACAGACAAAACTGCCGCCCACGACTTACAAAATCGCGTATACATACGCATATAGGCACATTTATTTCAAACAGAAGACTTGCGATTTCAGCAAAGAATACGTACCTTTGCGGTCGTTATGACCACAAAAGAGCACTTGACCGTAGCACTCCGCGAGGTAGAAAGGGAAGCAAAGTCCCTCAACCTGCGACTTTCCGACGACTTCTTTCAGGAACTTGACCAAGAAGAAATCGTAGGCGGCGACATCGAAGTGAGTGTTTCCGTACGCACTGCGGCGGGCGGCGTCTTCAAATTCGCCTACCACATCAGCGGCAACGTCCGTGTTCTCTGCGACCGTTGCCTCGAAGAAGTGACGATTCCTGTGGACTGCAACGAGACCGTCAAGGTCTGCAACGATGAAAATATCGAAGATAACGGTGAAACCGTCCTCATTCCCTCTTCACAACTGACGTATGACATGGCATGGGACATCTACGAAATCATAGACGTCAACCTGCCTTTACAGCGCATCCATCCCGATGGACAATGCAATCCCGACATGCTCAGCCGCTTCTCCATTGAAGAGGATTCCGATAGTGAAGACGAGTTCTGACACCACAACGTCCCGACATTTCCCCGCAATTCGTCCGTAAGGTCCTACACCTACAACGGACAAAGATACAACGGGAAACAGGAGGCTGAGAAAACCATGGCAAAGAGTTCCCCACAAGATTCCCGAGGGGCAAAAAAGGCACCGCCTAAAGTTTTTGGCAGCATCTCCAACGTTATGGCTCACCATATCCGATACACTCATATAATATTATAACAAAAAAAACGATAAAACAACCATGGCACATCCTAAAAGAAGACAATCTAAGACCCGTACCCTCAAGCGTCGCACCCATGACAAGGCAGTAGCCCCCACACTCGCTGTATGTCCTAACTGCGGTGCATGGCACATCTTCCACACCGTTTGCCCCACCTGCGGCTACTATCGCGGCAAATTGGCAATCGAGAAGGAAGTGGCTGAGTAAACCTTTGAGGAACAAATCATACTCTGACGAGACAGATAAACAGCAAATGCCCATACAAACGAGCATAAAGCCTTCATAGACCAACACGGTTTTGCAGCCCAACGTTCACAGAAACAATAGGTTGCAAAACCGTTTTTTTATTTTCCTACGGGAAAAGATGGAATATCTCCACCACCCTCTCCCGCCTCGCAACGTTATAAATATGGACAAAATTCACGCTATCATCACAGGCGTCGGAGGCTATCTGCCCGATTACGTGCTGAACAATGAGGAATTGGCACACATGGTAGACACCACCGACGAGTGGATAATGACGCGCATCGGCATCAAGGAACGCCGCCTGCTCAACCAAGAGGGCCTCGGCACCAGTTATATGGCCCGGAAAGCCGTTAAGAACCTGCTGGTAAAGACCAACACATCGCCCGACGAAATCGACTGCGTCATCGTAGCCACAACCACTCCCGACTATAAATTCCCCACCGTTTCCAGCATCGTTGTAGGAAAATGTGGCATGCACAACGCCCATTGCATCGACATGGCCGCCGCCTGCTGCGGATTCCTTTATGCCATGGATGCCGCATCCGCAATGATTGAATGCGGACGTTACAAGAAAATTGTCGTCTGTGGTGCCGACAAAATGTCGTCAATCGTCGACTACACCGACCGTGCAACCTGTCCCATTTTCGGCGATGGTGCCGGTGCCGTCCTCGTAGAAGGTACCACGGAAGATCTTGGATGGAAGGACTCCCTCCTCCGTGCCGACGGCATGGGATTCCCCTATCTCCACCTTATGGCAGGCGGTTCGGCGGTGCCCACATCGCACTTCACCCTTGACAATAAGATGCAGTACATCCACCAGGAAGGCCGTGCCGTCTACAAACATGCCGTGACAAACATGAGCGACGTCTCCGTACAGATTGCCGAACGTAACGGCCTGACATCGGAAAACATCAACTGGATTCTCCCCCACCAGGCAAACCTCCGCATCATCGAGGCCGTAGTAAACCGTCTGCAGATTCCCATGAGCAACGTCATGGTCAACATCGGACGCTACGGAAACACCTCCGCCGCCTGTATGCCTCTCTGCCTGATGGACTACGAAAACCAACTCCGCAAGGGCGACAACATCATCCTTACCGCCTTCGGTGCCGGATTCACGTGGGGCGCAGCCTACATGAAGTGGGCTTACGGCGGATAATCCTCCATACGGAAATCCGCAGTTCCCGCCAAACCGCACAAGCATACCGGAGACAAAGGTAAAACCGTTCCCGCCAAGCCATAGCGGAAACGGAGGAGAACATCCGCCCTTTTCAAGGCAATAGCCAACAGTCTCCACACTTCATCACCATCACATCCACATCCGAGAAGAGAACATGCACAAAGCAGGATTCGTCAACATCGTAGGAAACCCCAATGTCGGGAAGTCAACTCTCATGAATCTCCTCATGGGAGAGCGCATCAGCATCGCCACTTTCAAGGCACAGACCACGCGCCACCGCATCATGGGCATCATCAATGAACCGGACGCGCAGATCGTTTTTTCCGACACCCCCGGAGTGCTGAAGCCCAACTATAAACTCCAGGAGTCGATGCTTGCCTTTTCCGAAGGCGCACTCCAGGATGCCGACGTACTGCTCTACGTCACCGACAATGTGGAGAAACCCGACAAAAACGCCGAATTCCTCACCAAAGTGCAGCAACTCTCGACAAGGGGAATCGACGGCAAGAAAATCCCCGTCCTCCTGCTCATCAACAAGATTGACCTGAGCAATCCCAAGGAACTCGAGGAACTTGTGGCAAACTGGCACGAGGTTTTGCCCCTGGCAGAAATCTTCCCCATCTCCGCAAAGGCCCGCTTCGGCGTCGACCATGTCCTGCGTCGCATCAAGGAACTCCTGCCTGACTCGCCGCCATATTTCGACAAAGACCAGTGGACCGACAAGCCCGCACGTTTTTTTGTCACGGAAATCATCCGCGAGAAAATCCTTCTTTATTACGACAAGGAGATTCCTTATGCCACCGAAGTGATGGTGGAAAGTTTCAAGGAGGCGGAAAAATCCATCCATATCCGCGCCATCATCTTCGTGGAACGCGACAGCCAGAAAGGCATCATCATCGGACATGGAGGCGTCGCCCTCAAAAAAGTTTCCTCAGAAGCCCGCAAAACCCTTGAGAAATTCTTCCAAAAGAGCATCTATCTCGAGGTATACGTGAAGGTGGACAAGGACTGGCGGCAAAACGAAAAGCGCCTCGAGACCTACGGATACAAACTTGATTGACGGGCAAAGTCCAAAGCACCGGCCACGGTATGCCCGACATAGACCGGCAGAAGCAACGCATCCCTGCAAACCCGTACCCACGGAGCAAGGACGCGTTGCTTCTCTTTTTTTTCTTTTATGGGATGAACTTATTGGATTCATCAGATTTCCCCGTCTGTTTTCAAGATGAAGTTTTATGACTACAGACGTTTTCTTTAAGCGGGAGCAAAGGAAACATTTCCCACACCATGCGTGAAAGGCGCCGGACAAAGTTCAGCATTGCGGGCTATATGACCGGACGGACAGGGACTTTATGCCGAAAAGAGGCCAAAAGATGACAAATCGAAATCCTTAAAACAGCCAGCAAAATTTACGGAAGCAATTTATAGAACCCACATTTATCACTCCGTTCCTCACAGACTTTGCCGGAGACGGCTGATGGCAACCACAGAACATTCTTGTGCCTCACACCCCCATTTCCTACTGACATCCACCCACCTTCCTGACAAAATCTTTCCATTCCCAGCCCTCGCAAAACACAATAAAAGTAGGGTATGGAAACGACATTTCAACAAAAAGAGCAGACGATTGGTAGAAAAAACACCGGAAGAACGCTCGTCTTTCGCCTTTTTTTACGATATTTGCGCTTGTCTAAAATCTGGAAGCCTTAAAGGTTTTCAGTCTTTTTGATTGCCTACCCCCGAACGGCCTTGCGCTCTTCACTGCAGAAACTTCCGCACTTTACCTCAAAAAGTACGGCACTTTCACACCGGAAGTTCCGCACTTCCGATGCGAAACCACGGCACTTTCCCCCACCCTCTGCGGCAAAGCCATGCGCCATGTCCATATCGTTAATGCAATTAGTATGAACCCCCTCATTATAGAGCCCCAACTCATCAACATTTGGGCCGAGTTCCAAAGTACATTCCAGTTGGTGCTTAAAGGTCTGATTATCGGCATCATCGTCTCCGCACCTATGGGACCGACAGGCATACTTTGCCTGCAACGCACCATCAACAAGGGGCGCGACTATGGTCTGGTCACCGGTGCCGGCGCCGCCACGAGCGACCTTTTCTATGCTGTCGTCACCGGTTTTGGCATGACGTTCGTCATGGATTTCATCGACCGACCTGAGAACATTTTCTGGCTGAAGGTCGCAGGTAGCGTGCTGCTTCTCGTATTCGGCATCATCACTTTCCGCTCCGACCCCACAAAAAGCATGCACAAACCCTCAGGGCAGAAGGGAACTCTCCTCAACAACTACTTCTCCGCCTTCCTCATCACCTTCGCCAATCCCCTCATCATATTCCTCTTCATTGCCCTCTATGCCCAGTTGACGTTCACCGTACCCACGAACATCTTCGGTCTCCTGTTCGGCTTCATGAGCATCGTTGCAGGGGCAATGCTCTGGTGGACAGGACTCACTTATGCACTGACACGCATGAAACACAGCATCGGCACCGATGGCATCATCATCATGAACCGCATCATCGGCAGCATCGTCATTGTCATCAGCATCATCTACGCCTTCGACACCATCTTCAAGATATCGTTCAAATTCTATCAATAAAGGCAGATTCCATAAGACATCACCTCGTTTCCGCATCGGTTTTTGAGGCTGTTTTTTTGACTATCCGGTCCCTTTACGGCCAACGTTCCCTGTTCATTCTGTCGTTCCGTCCGGCAAACCTACAATGCCGTTTCCCACTAAACTAAACACTTTTCCCACCACAGCATACCATCACTATGATTATCGCCCAACGCCTTCGCACGGAAAACCGTGCCGAATACCTGTTGTATATGTGGCAAATCGAAGATATCGTACGCCTTTATGGCGCCGACATCGACCGAATCGATTCGGAATATCTCTCAAGGTTCCAACTCAATGAAACGGAAACCGCAGCCATGCGGAAATGGTATGCCGACCTTTGCGACATGATGCACAACGAAGGAAAGATGGCAGGCGGGCACCTGCAAATCAACGAGACGGTGCTCGACGGGCTTTCCGACCTGCACCAACGGCTGTTGGCAGCGCCGCAATTCCATGCCTACCGCGCACATTACGAGCAGGTGTTGCCCTACATCGTCGAACTGCGTGCCAAGAAAGCCGGGCAAACCACCCGCGAAGACGACAGAAACTCCGAACTCCGCCCCCTCTTCGAACTGCTTTACGGCGTCATGTTGCTGCGGATGCAGCAGAAAGACGTCAGCGAAGAGACGGCACGGGCAGCACGCGAGACCGCCGATTTCTTCGCCATCCTTTCGGCACTTTGGGTGAAAGACCGCAACTCGGAACTGGAAATCTGAAAACCGGTCAGGGATGTTTCCAACGCATTCCCCCGTCAATTCACCACAAAAATTGGCGGATGCTGTTTCGCGGACACCCCGTTTCCTCTCTCCCCCCGCCATTTCCACCCGTCTGCCCTGCCGGCATACAACCCTATCCCCCCCGGGATTTCGGGGCAGGAAGCCGATGCCGGTCATGCAGAAATCCCCTTTTCCAGAATCAACCATCACATAAAACCATACTGTCTTGACGGATTTCCTCCGGAAAACATCTACAACACGGAGGCGACATACGGGAACATCTCCCCGTTACAGATAGGTTCCAAACAAGTGGGCACACATATATTTATATTTCAAATGCCGGCATTCCAAAGCGGATTTTGTGCTTGTCAAGAACGCGCGTAGCGTGCTGTCTAACCGGACAACGCGCCGGAAACCGCCGGAAAGCACGAGTTTGAAATGTAAAAGGGACTGTTCAAAATCACTCCGAAGAGGGTTCAACAAATTAGTTTTGCCAGATTTCGAATATGTCTTTAGCCGAAAATGGCGGAACGAAGTTCCCAGAATCCAAAGGGATTTACAGCGACAATTTATGGGACCCACAAAAAACACACAGCCACAATTTTATAGAACCTACCAGCAAACTCCGTCATCGCACACATTTTTCCTCACTTTACCGAGGATAAAAGCCAAGACATAACAGCAACATGAGAAAACTTTTGTTCACCGTTCTCGCCCTGACGCTCCCGCATTTTTCCGTCTTTGCGGAGAACTACAGTCCCATTCTGTCCACCACCTTCCAAAGCGTCGAAGACGGCATGCAGGGATGGACTGTCAACGATGCCAATGGCGACAACTACACCTGGCAACAGTCTCCCAACCTCAACGGCCTTGTCTACAACGACATGACCCTCGGCTCGCAGGCTGACGACTGGGCGTTCTCACCGGAATTCACCCTTACCGCCGGCCAACACTACGTCCTTGAGACCACCGTTGCCCTGCGCGGTGTATTCAATACGGCGTACCTGCAGTATGCACTTGCGGCAAGCACCACCCCCGAAGCCGCCACACAAGTGATCAGCAACGACAGTTACGACTTCCACAGCGGAATTGTCGTACGGCGTTTCCACTTCACCGCAGAGCAGAACGGCAAACATCATCTGGCCATACACAATGCCGACGCATTCCCCAACGGCATCATCGCCATCAAAAGCATCAGTATCACCCCGACCGACAGCCAATGTCCTGCCGCAGCACCCGACATGACGGCCAACGGACATCCCGACACCCAAAGCGTGGGACTCAAATGGTATGCGCCGAACCGCGACACCGAAGGCACCATCATCACGCGTTCCATGACCGCGGAAGTCAGCATGGACAACCAGGTCCTCAAAACCATCGAGGGCATAATGCCCGCAGAACTGGTGGAAACCGAGGTCGTGCCGACGGATTTCTCCGGACAACACACCTTCTCCGTCAACATCATCCTCGACGGACACCGCAGCCAAAGCACATCAAGCACCATCAATCTCGACGATTTCAAGGGCGGAAGCGATGTGATTGCCAACTTTGCCATTGACTCCAAGGCGAACTTCGAGAAATGGAATATACAGAACGGCATCGAATCTCCCAAATGGTTGTTCGACTATCACAGTTGTTACATCGGCGCCATCAACAAAAAGGCCAACGCATGGCTGTTCTCTCCCGCCCTCAACCTTGAGGCCGGACACCGGTACACCCTCTCTTACGAGGCCAAGACCAGCCTCAACTACCCCGCATCCTTCGATGTCACCATTGGCGACGCCCAGGATTCGCTCGCACATTCCCGCATTCTGGAAACCCGCGACAAACTTTCCGTCAACGGTTACACGACACTTGAGACCGCACAGTTTGAAGTCAGCACCACAGGCTCCTATTGTTTCGGCTTCCATGCCACGTATGTCGCCAACTCTCTCGACATACGTTCGGTCACCATCACTGAAATCAAGAGCAGCGGAACCGGCGCGGAGGATGCCGTACCCGTGTGGAACGAGGAGCCGGAAACCATCGTCAGCGACAATACCAACCCCGGAACCGGCGCCGTCAGCACGTATCACGAGCGTCTGACACCCGAAGGCGTAGACCTGTATGCCGCATTCGTACAGACGCAAATCGACGAATATACCCTCGGTCCTCGCGGAATCTTCAGCGTAAACTACGATGACGGCTACCAAGTCTCCCTTGAAGAGCCAGAAAAAGAGGTGTCGCTTTCCGGAGGATGCACCTACCACAACGGACGCATCTACGCCATCGAATACAGCCACACCGAAAACATTCAGGAAGAAAAGCCGCACTGGCTGGTCCTCGATGCGCAGACTTTCGACGTAATCCTTGACAAAGAACTTGCTTCCGGCGGCATCTGCACCACAAAGTCCCTTGCCTACAACCCGAGAAACAACTATGTCTACGGTCTGCTCCGCGACTTTACCGACTCTTACATCGTTGCCATCAATCCCGAAGACGGCAGTTTCACCCGGCTTACCAAAGCCCTCGACCACAAAAAGAACTTCCTTACCATCTCTTGTAACGCAGATGGTCTGCTGTACGCCATATATCTCACCGAAGACTACAAGACCGGCGACCAGCAACACTTCCTTGCCCGAATCGACCCCATCACGGGAAACATTGTAGACGTCGGAGAAATCCAGGCAGCAAACCTGATGCCTTCCGACATTCTCTACAACATGAAGTACCGTCAGTCGCTGGTTTGCAACAATGCGACCGGCAATTTCTACTGGATGTTCGGCAGTAGCAGCATGGCTCTCGGACAACAGTATGCCGCCATCTGCGAGATTAACCCCGAAAATGCCGTCGCCACCCTCCGTTCATGGCTGACCAAGGTGCAAGGCATCAGCGGCGCTTACCTGACAGAGCCCGACCTGGCGACGCCGGCAGCCATCACCGATGTGGAGTTCATCCCCACAACCGAAGGCGCAACCTCGGGAACTCTCGCCTTCAACATGCCGTCGCTCACCTACAGCGGCCACGAACTCGATGAGAAACTCCAATACCGTATCACCGACCGTCGCGAGGATGGCATCCTCATCGAGGGCGAAAGCACACCCGATGCCTACGTGAACATACCCTTTTCTGCCAGTCGTGGCGTACACACACTCTACTTCACCGCCGTCAATTCTGCAGGAGAAGGCATCACCATCAGCCGCCAGATTGTAGTCGGATACGACTATCCCGCCGCACCGACTGACCTGCAAATCGCCGAAAACGGCCGCACTGTCACCCTCACATGGAAGGCTCCCGAGGCAGGAATCAACGGTGCTCCCTACAACCCCGCCGACCTGACTTACCGCGTTGTGCGCTATCCCGGATACGAAGTTGCCGCCGAAGGCCTCAAAGAATGCAGTTTCACCGAGACACTGCCTTCGGAAATCAGCCGCTACGTCTACGCCGTCTACTCCTGCAACGGCGACCAGGCCATCGAGGGCATCCAAAGCAAAATGATCGTTGTCGGCGATCCTCTTGAGCCACCTTTCGGAGGTGTCTTCCGCTCAGAGTTCGACATGTACAACTATTATACCGTCATCGACAACAACGAAGACCGGTATACCTGGTACTACGATGACGATTCCAAGTCGGCATACTACCCCTATAATTATGCCCTTCCTGCGGACGACTGGCTCATTTCACCGCCATTCCGCCTCGAAAAGGACAAGGTCTACAGCCTGAAATTCGCGGCATTCTCTTCCAACGCCGACTATCTTGAATCACTCAAAGTCACGCTCGGCCGAGGCAAGACTCCCGAAGAACAGCGCACCGTGCTCCTTGACCTCCAGCAGGTTCCTGCGATTGACGATGAGGGAACCATCAACGTCTACAACATCTCGTTCGAGAACAATGTCGACGGCACTTGGTACTTTGCCTTCCAGGCCTGCTCTGCTGCCTATTGCGAATACCTGTATCTCCATGACATTCGTCTGGTAGATGCAGAGGCAGACGGCATCTCCAGCACGACGGCCACCGCTCCTGCCACCTTCTTTGCCAATGCCGTCGAGGGCGGCCTCCGCACCCTGTCGCCCGAAGGACGCGCCTTGCGCATCTACAATGCCGCAGGTGCACTCGTGGGCATCACGTCCCAGGTGGAGGAAGTTACGCCATGCCCCGCCGGCATCTACCTTGTTACCGACGGTAAGAACAGCCGAAAGGTGGCTGTACGCTGACATCGCTGACACGAGGAACGGACTTTCTGCTATAAGGCGCCCGCCTTCCGAACGCATGGCTCCTGACTTACCAATGTAAGCCATCTGCCTTTCAGGCGGAAACCACGGACGGTTTTGAATACGGAACCATGATATTCCACATCTGAGATTCCTGTTTCCATCAGCCTTATGCCGTGGAAAACATACGTTATTCGGGGACATCCTTCAACATTGCATGGAGGATGTCCCCGTTTTTACTGTACTTTTCGCAAGGCTTCACACCCGTTTCCGGCATAAGGAATCCCCTTCCTGCACCATGAGATGCGGAAAGGGGATTTTTTCATGTCCGGACATTAGACAAAACCTGCAATGACATTGCAGAAACAGACATCGGAAGATACCGTCGAAAAAACGGAACTTGGCAAGAGAAAATGTGGGACTTTCTTGTGAAAAACACGGAACTTTTCACTGGGAAGTACGGAAGTTTTCGAAGGGAAGTACGGAAGTTTTCGAAAGAATGTTCCGTACTATTTTCATAAAGAACGGACAAAAAAAGCACAGGGTACGGGCCCTGTGCTGAAAAGTATGGTGCGTTGTCATTCCACTTCCTCCTCCGGGATGAAGGGAAGGCTGGAGTATGTTGCCACAACAGCGCTTACATAAAGGGCGGTAATGGTCTGCGGCGGACATAAGGAACAATCATCCGGCTGCGGAAATCCTCGATTTCCGACCGCGACACCCCACATTTGTTGACCAAAAAGTATTCAATTTTATCACTCAACTTCTCACCCGGAAATGCTTTCAACGTAGCCATCAAGGCCTCGAAGTCGTAGTCGGGGTGGAGATAACGCTCGTTGCGGTGACGAAGTCCCGGTTCTCCGCAGAAACTGCTCAACTCATAGTCGAGGCAAAGGTTGTTTTCGCTCACACCAAGCACGCCTTCGAGCAACAGGGCAAGCGTGCCGACGCGGTCGCAACCTCTGGAACAATGGAAGAAAAGGGGCACACCCTGCTTGACGCGAGAGTAGACCTTCTTCCACTCAAGACCGATAAACGAAGGCTTGTCGAATATGGCCATATAGGCAAGACATCCGGAATTTACGATGTCATACGTCACATCATTGCCCAACCTTGAGTAGGCATATTCGGGCAAGGCATTGTTGGCTTCGGTACGCCCGCGCAGGTCAAATTCGGCACGGATGCCGAGCGCACGCATACGCTGCACGTCCTCATCGCTGATAAATGTTGTACCGGCGGTATGGAGTTTCGAACCTCTGTAAAGAAGACCGTAACGGATGTAGCCTCCGTCCTCGACAGGCCATCCGCCCATATCGCGGACATTGTCCACACTCTCAAGATAAATCATCCTCACCTGTCCCTCAACGAGGACCACACCCTGTTGCAGCCGCACACCCGTGGCATTGGAAAGGATGCGGTAAAAGATGGTGTCGCCGGGCGTAAGGTCGTAGATGACGGCCGAATCACCGGGCATTTCCATAAGAGACGCGGAGGTGAAGTCATAGTCCTGCGACATTTGCAGCGAGCAACCACCGGGATAGGGCGTCATGGGCGTGAGTCCCGTGGCGACAGGACGCAGACGAATGACAAGCGGATTGGGGAAATCGCGGCGCTTTTTGAGGTCGATGTAGTCCTCAACCACGGAATAAGAATAGTCGAGGGTATCGTAAACCGTGTTATGGACAAAGCGTTTCACATACGGATTTTCCACATCATGACGGTAATGCACAAAGGGTGCTATCGCCTGTCTGACCTGAAGATTCATGAATTCATCGGCCGAAAGGCTCACCGTCTCGCCGGAAATGGTGGTCAGGCTGACGGAAGATCCACCGGGAGCAACGCTGACTTTCTCAACTTGTGCCGAGCGCGCACGGCAAACCAGCGTATCCTGGCTATTGATGACCACATTCTGCAACTGCCCGAAAAGGGGCATTGCCGAAAAGACACCGAGGAGAAAGGCGAAAAGATGGGGAAAACGATGGAGAAACATGGCAGACGCTTTGCTGTTTATTGGATTTTTCATGCCGACAAAGTTACGAATTATTTTCTGAGTGTTGCAATATTTCCCGTAAATTCAGGGAAAAGCACAATAAAGACAGGAGTAAAAAGGAATGTGCACAATAATTTTCGTTCCTTTGCGTTATTATACTCGGTGGATTATACCACCCTGTTTCACGCATTTTCCAACGCTTTTCCCTCCCTATGATAGCACATATAAAAGGATACGTCGACGAACTCACCCCCACAGAAGCCGTCATCGAAGCCGGCGGCGTGGGATATCTCCTCACCATCTCCCTCAATACGTTCACCGCACTTCAAGGCCGCGAGACAGCAAAACTTTATGTCTGCGAAGTGTTGCGCGAGGACACCCACGACCTATACGGCTTCGCGACCCGCGAAGAACGCACCCTCTTCGAGGCTCTGACAAGTGTCAACGGCATCGGAGGCCAGACGGCGCGCATGGTTCTCAGTGCTTTCAATACCCAAGAATTGGCCGGCATCATCCAGAACGAGCAAGTGGGAATGCTGAAGAGCGTAAAAGGCATCGGACCGAAGGCGGCAGCGCGCATCGTTCTCGACCTGAAAGACAAAGTAGCTCAACTGATTGCCGGCGGAGCACTTGACGTTACGGCCGCACAGGGCGGAGGAATCGCTCCGGCAGACCGCGAACAGGCGGAAGAAGCCATAGGAGCCCTCACCATTCTCGGCTTCCAACCGGCCAATGTCCGCAAGGCTGTGGCAGGAATACTCAAGGAACAGCCCGGAATGCCCGTACAACAAATCATCAAGTCGGCACTGAAAGTATTGAAATAAACGGCTTTTTACGACCGAATCCCCATCTTGAAACCATCCTTATTCATGAAGCGCTTCATATACATCACCGCAGCAGTCATCGTCGCCCTCGCAGGAGTGGCGGCGTTTGCCGCATCGATGCGTAGCGCAATACCGTACATTGAGGCTGCCACTGCCGATGAGGACACCATCGTCCCCTTCACCGTCAAGCATACTGGCGACCCTCAGGGGATAGAAAAACGCAGAACTGGAGACCTTCGCGACCCGGAAAACATCAAGACCGGCGTCTTCTACGATGAAAAGACCGGAACTTACAGTTATGGTTCACAATTCATCGGCGGACAAAGCGGAGCGAAAAGCAGCGAGGGAGAAAGCAACGCCACGGCAAGTGCGAGCGGAACTTTCCTCTATGTCCCCTTCTTCATGACCTACGACGACTATGAAACGTGGGCGATGCAGCAGTCGATGCAGCAGTATTTCAAGAAGAAAAACGCTGAGGAGGCCGCCAATGCGGGAAAAGACAAGTTCGACTTTACGGATATGCACTTTGACCTTGGACCGGCAGAGAAAATCTTCGGACCCGGAGGAGTGCGCGTAAAGACGCAGGGAAGTGCGGAACTTAAAATCGGAGGTAACCTGAAATTCATCGACAATCCCACACTTTCGGAGCGGAACCGCAAGGTTTTCGGCTTCGACCTCGACGAAAACATCAACCTTTCGCTGAACGGAAAGGTGGGCGACAAGGTGAATCTCAACTTCAACTACAACTCCGAGGCCACCTTTAACTTCGACACGCAGAACCTGAAACTGCGATATGAGGGCAAAGAGGACGAAATTATCAAACTCGTAGAGGCGGGAAATGTGTCCATGCCTACCCAATCGAGCCTCATCCGTGGCGCAAACAGTCTGTTCGGACTCCGCACCGACCTGCAATTCGGTAAGTTGACCGTGCAGACAATGGTGGCACAAAAGAAGTCGGCATCCCAAACTGTGCAGTCGAAAAACGGCGTGCAGACCACTCCTTTTGAGTTCAGTGCAAGCGACTACAGCGAGAACCGCCACTTCTTTCTTGCCCATTATTTCCGCGACAACTACGATAATTGGATGGGGACACTGCCCAACATCCTCAGCGGAGTCACCATCAACCGCATCGAGGTTTGGGTGACAAACAAGAACGGACAGACGCAGAACACCCGAAACATCATTGCACTCACCGACCTCGGCGAGGGCATCCACATGAGTTCCCCCCTGTGGCAAGGCACCGGAACCGCCGTCCCCTCGAATGCCTCGAACACCGCTTACCAGTATCTGACACAGAGCATTCCGGGCATTCGTGACCTGACTTTGGCAACGGGACTCCTGGATGGTGCCGGACTGGAAGGCGGAAACGACTATGAAAAGTTGGAGAACGCACGTCTGCTCTCCAGCAGCGAGTACACGCTCAACAGCGCTCTCGGATACATCTCGCTGCGCTCGGCGCTCCAAACCGACCAGGTTCTGGCCGTAGCCTTCGAATATACCTACAGGGGACAGACGTTCCAAGTGGGCGAATTCTCCACAGACAAGAAGGACAACACCCAGGCTCTCATCGTAAAGACACTGAGGAACACCGCGTGCATACCCACAGCAGGAAACTGGGACCTCATGATGCGAAACGCCTATTCCCTCGGAGCACGACAGGTGCAAAAGGACAAATTCAGGCTCGACATCAAACTGCTTTCCGACACTTCGGGCGTATATCTCTCCTATCTTCCCGAACCCGGATTGAAGGACAAGCGGCTTCTGACGATGATGAACCTCGATCGTCTGGACAACAACAGCAAGACAAATCCCAACGGATACTTCGACTTCGTGGAAGGATATACCGTGCTTGCCAACGACGGTATCGTATTTTTCCCCGTCGTAGAGCCGTTCGGCGAGCATCTGCGCGAGCAGATTGGCAGCGACGAAGTGGCGTCACGCTACTGCTTTCCTGAACTCTATGACTCGACAAAGACCATTGCCAAGCAGATAGCAGAGCACAACAAATTCGTCATCACCGGCGAATATCGCGCATCACGTTCCGATGAAATCAGCCTCGGAACCACGCAGATTCCGCGCGGAGGTGTCGTGGTTACCGCAGGAGGTGTCACACTTACCGAGGGCACAGACTATACAGTTGACTACAATTCCGGCATTGTACGCATCTTGAACAAGAGCATTCTCGATGCCGGAACCAGCGTAAGTTGCTCCGTAGAATCAAACGAAAACTATGGCATGCAGCGCAAAACCATGGTGGGATTGGGACTGAAATACGATTTTTCCAAGGACTTTTCCATCGGTGCCACCATCATGCACCTCGGTGAACAACCGC
>CAMAFY010000051.1 GCA_945833885.1 uncultured Bacteroidales bacterium | reverse complement strand
CAAAACGGAAGTAAGTGTAACGCACTTACGGTTTGCCATGGCGAGAAAACGAAGGTTATAAACCAACAATTATCCACAGCATCACCATGAAAAAAGACATATCCCGCCGTACTTTCCTGAAAACTCTCGGTCTGAGCGGTGCCACAATGGCCGTTCCTTCAA
The DNA here is from genome assembly GCA_945833885.1 of uncultured Bacteroidales bacterium. Classification (GTDB taxonomy): domain Bacteria; phylum Bacteroidota; class Bacteroidia; order Bacteroidales; family Bacteroidaceae; genus Alloprevotella. Next base: position 17,894 of record CAMAFY010000051.1, on the reverse strand, counting down.
TCATCGGATGCGGAGGAAAAGCAGGAAACAGCGCAGCAAAACAGGGAGAAATCCCCACCGACAAGATGACTATGCGTACAAATCCGCACACAAACGAGGAAGTCAGTATCCTCGGTTACGGATGTATGCGATGGCCTACCAAGAAAATCGAGAAGGAAGGTGAGGAAATTGAGGTCCTTGACCAGGAACAAATCAACCGGCTTATCGACTTCGCCATCGAACATGGCGTGAACTATTTCGACACAGCCCCCACATATTGCAAGGGAGAGAGCGAAGGCGCCACCGGAAATGCCCTCGCCCGCCACGACCGTTCCAAGTACTTCATCGCCACAAAACTCTCCAATTTCGCCCCCGAAACATGGAGCCACGAGGCTGGAACCGCCATGTTCGAGAACTCGCTCAAGCGGTTAAAGACCGACCATATCGACTACTATCTGCTCCATTGCATCGGACTTCCCACACGCGATGCCCAAGGTCGCGACCTCAATGGTATGGAGGCCTTGCACGCAAGATTCCTTGATAATGGCATGCTGGATTGGTGTGTCGAGCAACAAAAGAAGGGACGCATCCGCAATTTGGGTTGGTCTTATCATGGCGATATTGAGGTGGTCGACTACCTTCTCAGCCTGCACGACGAAGGAAAATACCATTGGGATTTCGTGCAAATCCAACTCAATTATCTCGATTGGAAGCATGCCCGAGAGATAAATCCCAGCAATACCGATGCCGAATATCTGCTTGGCGAACTCAAGAAACGCGGCATTCCCGCCGTCATCATGGAACCTCTCCTTGGCGGACGTCTGGCAAAAGTGCCGGAATTCGTAGCGAAAAAGTTTCTGGAACGCGAACCCGAACGCAGCATTGCTTCGTGGGCGTTCCGCTATGCCGGCACGTTCCCCGAGGTATTGACCGTACTTTCCGGCATGACTTACATGGAACATTTGGAGGATAATCTGAGGTCGTTCACCCCACTCAAGCCATTGACCGACGAAGAGTTCGAAATGCTCTATGCCGCCGCTGAGAACATTTTGAAGAATCCCTTTGTAGCCTGCAACTATTGTAACTATTGTATGCCCTGCCCTTATGGCATAGATATCCCCTCAATCTTCCGTCATTACAACCGTTGTATCGACGATGGCAACTATAATCATGCCAAGGAATCACCGGAATACCGCCGCGCCCGCCGTGCCTTTCTTGTGGGCTACGACCGCTCCGTTCCCCGTCTTCGGCAGGCCGACCATTGCATTGGCTGTGGAGAATGTATGAGCCATTGCCCGCAACGCATCGACATTCCGGCAGAACTCCGCCGAATCGACCGCTACGCCGAGTCGCTGAAAACCGATGTCCTGCCAGTAAAAGACACGGAATCACCGGCATAACGCACGTTCTTCCGCGCTGTTCCTAACCACGGACAGCCGATTTCCCGGAAACAGAAAATCGACGAACCAGCAGATAACTACAATAGTTTTCCATCGTCAACTCTGCTCACAGAAACAATTCTGACGGGCATCTGCCAAAAAAAATGCGGAGAATTCCCCCAGAAACCACCAAACTTCCAATCAAAACCGACCAATCCTTTCATCCAAATATGACGCAATATCTCTTCATCGGAGGCCTTGGCATGGGCGAAGTCCTCGTAATCGCTTTAATCGTTCTTCTGCTTTTTGGTGGCAAGAAAATCCCAGAACTTATGCGCGGTCTCGGCACCGGCGTAAAATCCTTCAAGGATGGTATGAACGGAATTGGGGACAAATCGAAAGACGATAGCGACAAAAGTTCCAACGACTGTTGCACGAACGCCGACAACTGCAGTAAAAACGGCGGAGAAAGCCACGACGAGACACCGAAAGCATGACCTTTTGGGACCATCTTGACGTGCTTCGCAGCCTGTTGCTGCGATGTCTGGCACTCACAATGGCGCTTGCGGTGGTGGTTTTCTGCTTCCGCGAGGAAATTTTCACCGTCATCCTTGCCCCACAACACACCGATTTCATCACCTATCGGCTGTTTGCCGCCATAGGAAGTCCCGTCGATGACTTCCACGTCAGCCTTATCAACACCTCGTTGGCCCGACAATTCATCGTCCACATGCAGGTAAGTATGGCCGTAGGACTGATGATTGCATCGCCATGGTTGGTGTTTGAGGTCCTGCGGTTTGTGCTTCCCGCCCTCTACACCCATGAACGGCGGGCGGCAATACCCGTGTTTGCAGGCGGATACCTCATGTTCCTCGTCGGCATTGCCGTCAGTTACTTCGTAATCTTCCCTCTTACGTTCAGATTTCTCGGCACTTACCAAGTCAGCAGCGACATTCCCAACTACATTTCTCTGTCAAGTTACATCTCAACACTGTGTTCGATGTCGCTGGCATTGGGCCTTGTCTTCGAACTTCCCGTAGTCTGCTGGATACTTGGCCGTCTCGGCGTGCTCCATGCCCCCATGTTGCGCTCCGTCCGGCGGCAGGCTGTCGTCGTCATCCTCGTCGTTTCAGCCCTCATCACCCCCACGGGCGATGCGTTTACGCTGATGTTGGTGTCGCTTCCTGTGTGGGTGCTTTATGAAATAAGCATACTTCTTCTGCCGAAATGACAATAAAACAATAAAGAAAACGGACCTTACAACCATTGTAGGATCCGTTTTCTTCATATTAAACGACAATAATGTCCAATGCGGCTATCCGTCATTGCCGTCGCCTATATCCATCGATTCAAATATCAAATCCTGTGGATTCAAAGAACATATCCAACGGATTCATTGATTAAACCTAATGAATCCATTAATCATATTCAAAGGATTCAAAGATCATATCCAATGGATTCATGGATTAGATCCATCGATTCAAAGATTGAAATCAAAAGGATTCGCGGATTTTCAGCGTGAAGCCTTGCTCAGTTTCAGAAGTTCCTTTCCGTTTTCGTCGGAAAGCGTCACGTCGTTACCCGAAACCTTTATCTTCCGGGCTCCGAACAATGCCTGCATAATTTCCGTCTCGGTCTGCATGGAACGCCCCATCTTGCGCGTCATTCCAGCGTCGGAGAAACTGATGGATTCGCCTTTTATGGTGTATTCTCCAAAGAAATTGTTCACGCTGGCGTTGCCATTATAGCGGCCATCCTCGGCGAACATAATGAATGGTTGCTGGTCGTACTCGCTGATGACCTTGCCCTTCACCTCAACGATGTTCCAGGTTTCGGAGGTGATGCCCTGAACCGCTACGTCACAACTGCGGCATGCGGAAAGGAAAACGGTGCATACAATGGGAATGATGATGGAAAAAAGTTTCTTCATAATCGTTTTTTTTATATATATTCTTGGGATGAAAGGAGGTGGGAATGACGGATGTGGACGAAAGCGACATCCAAAGTCTCAACCTCCGATTTGGCGGTTACTATTGATTGTCTACTGCGGATTTCGGGGGGGGACCTGGCGTCCGGGGCTCTATTTTCCACCGATGGTGAAACGTAATCCCATTTTCAGCGAGAAATTCGTGGGACGTACATCGTAAGCGGTGCGGAGTGTGGAATGATTATCAAAGTAATATCCTACACCAGGTTCAAGATAAAAAGCGGCATACCGCGACAATTGGTATTCCGCACCTGCGGACATCTGCAGCGACCACTGCGAAGGCCGGTCGTCCGTGAGCAGATGATTTTCCGTGTCATCGCTGTGTACTGTCAGGCATTTCTCCCATTTTCCACCGGCGGATAGGTAGACATTCCAGGGCTGGTGCTGGAAGACGGCGACGCGGACCCTCAAGGGAACACCCAAGAAATGCGCCTGTTGGTGAAGGACATTTTGGGGAAGTTCCATCGTGAATGTCGATGCGAGGATGCTGTACGACAAACCCGTTTCAAGGTAAAGACGGGGAGACACGGGGAAACTCACGTCAACACCCACCAGAAAAGGCGGAAGATGCTTCTCACGGATGTTGCCATCACCGCTGGAAGTCAGCGAAATCTCCTCACGATTCTCCATATCGGGGTGCTGGATATTCTGGTCCATGAGGAGGATTACAGGCTGCTGGTTGGTCTGTTGTCCAATGGTATTTCCCGCAAAATACACATTCCCGCGGACATTTCTGCGGAAATCGGAACGTTCATGCCGCAAAGAAGATGCCGAGAATCTGCGACCTGCATTGTGCGAAGGCGCGGAACCTGTGGAGCGGATGGCAGAAGATGCTTTGGCATACAGCGGCACATTGTCAGCGTCACCCACTGCCTTTTCCTCCTTTTTCTCGGATTCTGCCTGTGCTGACAATAGGTTTTCAGCCCTTGAAGAAGCCGACTTATCCGATCCCGTTGCCGGAACCGACGGCTCATCATGACCGCTGCCGGCAACGTTTTCTGCCGTTTCCTGTACGGCATGGGCTGAACCTTCGGGAGAGTTTTCAGCGTAGATGTCGGCGATTTTTTCCGCCATCGGCAGCGCCATGGTCTCCCCTTTCGAGGTCTGGGCATTTGCCTTTGCCATCAGCGTTGCGGGCGTTCGTTCTGCCTTCATCGTCTCTCCTCCCTCCGAAGTTCCAAGGTTTCGTCCGTCCAAGCTGTCCTTTGCATCCTCTTCGGCAGACGTTTCCTCTTTATCCATCAGTGCCAACTCGGAAACGGCAGACGTGTCTTCATGGTCGAATGCCATGGCTACGGGGGCGTCAGTGCGAGGATGGTGGAAGAGCAGCACGAGAGCGGCGATGGCAGCCACGGCACTTGCCGATGTCCACACCCATGGTCGCAGACGCGGATGCCGCTTTTCCGAAGTGGTGTCCGGCAGTTCTGTATCCGTCTCACGGGGTTTCATCTCCGGTAGTGCCGCCTCTATTCTCGTCCACACGTCGTCCGGCGGCGGAGTTTCCAGTCCGTCGAGTTTCTGTTTCAGGAGTTTTTCAAATCGTTTGTCAATCATTGTCGTGTTCGTTCTTCCGGGCTTCGTGAATCATTTTCAGCAGCAAGCGCTTGGCTCTGCAGTATTGCGAGGCTGACGTCATGGAAGAAATGCCGAGAATCTCCGCGATTTCCTTATGACTTTTCTCTTCAAAGACGTAAAGGTTCAGCACATTGCGATAGCCATCGGGCAATTTCCGCACCATTTCGAGGAGGCTTTCCGGCGGAACGCTCTGCAATTCGTCAAGGTCGTCATCGCTCACCTCCACATCTTCCTCCAAAGGCGTGGTCAGAAACACCGCCTCATGCCGCAGCATACCTATGCACTCGTTGCTGGCGATGCGGGCAATCCACGCCCAAAGTCCGCCCTCCTGACGGTATTCGAAAAGATGTATGTTCTGGAAAACGCGGATGAATGTCTCCTGCATGGCGTCCTTCACGTCCTCTTCATCGGCAAGATAGCGTCGGCAAACGGCGCAAACCTTGCCGGCAAAACAGGCATAGAGGTCTTTCGACGCGCCCGCTTCACCGTCCCGAAACCGCTGTATGAGGGTCTTTTCTGTGGTCTTTTCGAGTCTTTGCATGGAGGAAAATCTGTAAGAATAATGCAAAATTTGCAGATTCATTGCACGACTTTGGAGCAAATTTCCAACTTTTTCGCGAATTTTTCCGTATCTTCGTGCAATATTCTTCCCTTTTCCCCTTTTATAGGATGTCGGTCGGCAACAGCGATGAGCAGAGAATGGCGCAGCAATAGGCTGAAAACACCGCATAAAGGTGCCGGCACGTCAGCGTCGGAACGCGAAGAAAACGTTGGAAGAGAAGGCCGATTATATAAATAATGTGCGCAGGATTTCCGGACGGAATGCGAGGAACGCTGACAGAAGCCCGGCACAGCGAAGGGCAAACACCCGTACCGCACATCAAAAAACACGATATCAATCATCATAAACAACAACAATACAAGAATGAAGAAGTTCCTTTCTTTCGCGGGATTCCTGATGATTCTCGCAACTTTCGCCTCATGTCTGAACGACGATGAGGAATCCGTCAACTCCTACTACAACTATTTCACCATCGGAAAGCAGGGTGATTCCTATGTACTTTACAGCGATTTCGGCAACGTCATCGCCTACCCCACCGCAGCAAGTGTGGCAAGTCTGACCGACGGTAAGGGCTTTGGCGAGAACAAGCGCGCCGAACTCTACTTCGAATATGACAACTTGAAAGTGGAAGAGACCGAGAATGGCAGCATCGCCAAAGAGGTTAACCTGCGTGCAGGCCAGTACATCGAGACCCTTTCCCTGAAACTTCCCGCCGAGGCTGAGGCAGAAAACATCAGCGTTTCCGACAGTATCTTCCCCATTAGCCAACTGAACCGGGTGTGGACTGCCAACGGATACTTCAACGCTGTTGTAACCGGCAACTATTCCGCCGGCAAAACGAAGGGCATTCGTCCGACTGTGAACCTCGTTTTGGAGTATGATTCCGACAAACATAACGCTGCTACCCTCCGATTGCTCTACAATCGCCATAGCAGCAAAATGGAGTCTGCCGCCGGAAGTACGCAGTTCATCACCTCGTACGACGCCGAAAAACTGAGTATGGTGCCGGGTTCCGACTCCATCAACATCACGGTTCTTGCCGAAGGTGTCAACCCCGTTGAGGTGAAAGTGGCGCGAAAAGACCTGGTGAAACCCAGCGGCGTATAAAAAGTTCATAACAAGACTACTAACCAAAGTCCGAGAGAGCGTGTGGGATTTTCCTGCCGCTCTCTTTCTTTTTTCGCATGAAGCGAACAGCAGGTGTGGACAGATCTTGCAGACGGCACGGCACACCTTGGAGAACATTCCGATACAGCGTAAAATAACATATTGTTTTACAATGATTTAACATCAATATACTTCCGCAAAAATTCAGGTTGTTCAAAAAGCGGTTTTCATGCATAAAGGCGTTGGAAAGCGGCATTGAAAATCAGTTTTACCGATGATTGAATTGTTGGACAACAAAGGACATTCAATACAATTCCAACACTTTCAGCAACCGGGTCAAAGGACGTTGTTTGAGGGCTCAAAGACCGTTAAATGCGTTTTCCAGAAAACTTTTGAAGAGAATCAAAAGGAAATGCAGCAAAAGGCAATGATGTGTGCATGAGGATTCGAAAATGCTTGCGACAGCGTGCAATGATGTGTGCAACGAGGGACAATGGAGATGAAAAAACGATTCGGAAAAACGCGATGCGAACATCGGAACATTACGCTATAAACATCCGCACTTTCCAACGAAAACCTCCGATGTTTACAACGAAAACCTCCGCACTTTCAAACAGGAAGTACGGAGGTTTTTTACTTGATGTCCCAGAGAGGGAACTGTCGGTTATCGAAGATGGCCTATTCGTTCGTCGAGATGTAGATGCCTTGTGGCGCGTCGCCGCTGACGCGACGTCCGGAAAGGTCGTGGAAAACCGCGCCCGGCTGATGCTGCAAGATGCCGCCGGGATGATAGATACAACGGGGGACGCCGGCGGAGGAATCCGAGATAACAGGATGGATGCCCAATAAGGTGTCCGCCAAACCGCATTCGCTGGTGGCGAGAACGGGCGAACGGTTAGGGTCGTCCTCGGTATATGCCGTGAGGAATGCCACGACACTGAGGCGATTGAACTGCCAATCATCGGGGATTTCCAACGAATAGCGGGCGGAAATGCTGTCGTCGGTGATGGCATCGCCCCATGTGGGGGTGAGGACTTTCCGCAAAACATGGCGATGATAGTACTTTCCCGCTGCCCCACGTTGCGTGGTGCTGACGATGCTGTCCTCAGTGACATAGACGTTCAGGCGGAGATTTCCGTCAGCATCGTCCCAGGGCAAGAGCATATCGCCCAAGACCTCCACGTCGATCGTCCGCGCTTCGGCATCAGGTTCTACGAAAAGTCGCAGCATGGCAAAGGCAGGAATTTCCATGGCTTCGGCATATCGGCGCTTCAAGCCCTCCTGCGTGATGCCCGCAACTGGGGTTCCGTCGGTGAAAATGTCGGGAAGATTGTCGCTAAAGTTTGTACGGTCGAACATGATGGCGGGAGCATACAGTTTGTTGGGCGGATAAAACCACAGCATTTCCTCGCTCTCGGGAACCGTAAGTTTGTCGGTAAGGAATCCGGAATGGTGGACCACCTCCACAACGTTCCCTTTTTCTTCCAGAAAGAGTTGGACAATCTTATGGAAATTGGGGCAGTTCGTGCAATTTTCTGTGGAGAACATCTCCGCAAGTATTGTCCGTGGCGTGAAACCTTCCGTCTGGCGGAGGAATTTCTCCGTCCTTGAACGGTTGTCGAGCGGACTTGCATCGTCGGAATCATTGACCTTCGACACCTCAATCCGAAGGTCTCCGCCGCAATCCGTTGCAGGCACGGCCATTTCAAAGGCAAAACTGCCGGCTTTCCGCGCCGCAACCTCCCCGACTTCCAGGGTGGTGCTGTGAAGAACAGCGTCATCGAGGAGGACATCGGCGGAAATCCGCTGAACAGGCTCCGTACCGAGATTGACGAAACTGCCCTCGAAACGCAGGTTGTTTCCTGTCCAACCGTAGCGCGGCAGACGTGCCCAGGTGAGGAAAATGTTGTGTTTCGGCAAAGCATCGCCGGTAATGACGGCATAGAACGATGCCTTAAAACCATCGGGAGCGCTCTCCCATTCACCATCTTTCACGCGAACCGATTCGCTGCATGGCATGAATGATTCGGAATACTGCAAGTAACGTGCGCCGAGAATTTCGTAGCCGATGACAAGAGGACCGTCGTCGGGAATGGTAAACGGGGCATCGAGGCTGACGGTGTTCCATCCTTTCGCCATGCCGGTCGTAACCCATTCAGCCAAAGGTTCGGCATCTGTGCTACGGGCTACAAAGAAACGGAGCGAATCCTCGCCGGTAGGAGCATAAAGGTCGAGGCGGAACTCGCTGATTTGACAGCCCCGAAACGCTTGAAGTGTCGTCTCGTCGTAGCAGAGTGCAACACCCGAGGTGCCTTCGCCCCCTGCCGCCATAAGATATGTCGAGCGATTCTTGCTGTTACCCAAAAGGATGCTGGCATCGTCCGCGGCATGGAGGGCATGGGGAGTCAAGGGAAGGAGGGCGAGGAGAAAGAGGAAAAGATGTTTCATAACAAAATCAGGGAAGGGAAATGACCGGGACGGAAATGCGGGGTCGCCAAAAAAGAATGCTAAAAGACAAAAAGGAGGGAAGAGAAACATCCGCAGCGGACAATCTCTTTCCTCCTTTATCCTATACTGAACTGTCGGGGATTTTAGCGGGTGAACTTGAAGGATTTCTCACCTTCTGCGGTCGCTACGCGAACGATGTACGTGCCGTTGGGCATGTTTGACAGGTTAAAGACGTGTCCTTGTCCGCCACGTGCCACACGATGTCCGGCAGCGTCGTAAACTTCGGCGGAAGAGAAACGGCCGTCGATGAAGAGATTCGAGCCCATAATGTCGATGTCGACCTTCACGTTGTCGGGATTGACGGCTGAAATGCCGACGGAATAGTCCTCAGACATCAACAAAGCGGGCGATTCTCCCATACCATAACCAAGACTGACCACAACTCCTCCAACGATAACATTGCCATCGTTGCTGCAAGCACGCGTATAAGCAAGCGAGCCATTCTGCTGTCCGTACTGCGTACCATTGGCATCCGCACAGATAATAAAGCGGTCGAGGAAGATGAGTTCATCGTTCGGAGTGTACATAAAGTACTTGTTTTCGAGGTTTCCAGTCTGATAATAACCATAGACATTGTTGTTGGCGTCGATGGTTCCACAGATACCGCCATTGAAGTTTACGGGAGCGACGAGGTTGCCTTCATCGTCATATTCGGCGGCATTACCGCATTCGAAGAGTTGGATGAGTTGTCCATCGCGGATGATTGCGGGGTTGAAACCGCCGCTGCCGGCCTCGTTATAACCGCAAATCAGCGTACCATCGTCGCTGATGTCGTAGACCATGAAGGTGGAGAAGTTGACAGAATCCTCGATGGTCTTCAGTTCTCCGTCGACATAAAGTTTGCTGTTCTTGTAGATTTCATCGAGAAGGGTGAGTTCATATTCGCCAGCATCGTTGAGTTTCCACAGCGCAGGAGTATGGACAACACGCTCCAAAAGACCCATGAATGTCTCCTTATAACCACGGGTAACGAAGAAATGTCCGGCAATGAAGCGGCCATCGGCAGAGATAGCACGGGCATCTTCAATGAAGTCCTCGTTATAGGTGGCATAGTATTCCGAATAGGTTTCGGGCACAGGAAGGGCTTTCCATCCCTCACCGTGCGTATATATTCCGGGGTAAACAACGCTGTTCGTCTCGGGATCATCGGCATCGCGAACCTCAAAACTTCCCACCATCAGGCCATTATTGCTGACATCGCGGAGGGTATAACGGTTAGGATCTTCCTCATTGATAAAGGTTAGAGACCCGGGATTCTCGGCATCCCAGAAGAAACAGCAGCCCGTTCCGATGTTGTCATCGCAACCTACGGCAAAGCGACCATTGGAAGATACGTGATAAAAGTCGCCAAGGACGGTGTAAGTGTCCCCATAGCAGTCTGTCCAAGTGGTCTCAGAAAAATCATAAAACTTGTAGTTTCCTAAATCCTGTGCAAAGGATGTGAAACCCAAAAACGTAAAAATACAGAGTAAAAATTTCTTCATCTTATAATGTTTTATTGTAAAATACTGCTTCGATGTCCGGAGTGAAGATGATGTGTTCCGGAAAACAAATTTCGGCAAAAGTAGACTTTTCCTGTGAAACAGCCAAACTTTTCCCGTTCAATTCTATGAAAACACAGGATTTCCTTGCCAGTTCGCCGTTTCATCAGCGGGAAAATAGCGGAATCATCACTGAATTTCTTCAACAAAACCTTTCCTGTTTTTCGCTTTTATTGGTAAAAAAGGCCTTTCAAAAGGGCGTAATCGAGGAAAAGCAACGGGGAGAATACGTGGAAAAACAGCGGAAAGTTTTGCGCAGAACCACACACAGGTGAGACCTCAAATATCGGAAAAGAGGCGGAAGGTTTGCGAGAAAAAGGAGAAGAAATGCAGGATTCCGGAGAAGGAATGCAGAATACCGGAGAGTAAATCCAAAGCATTCGAACGAAAAAAACAAGGCACCCGGAGAAAAACCGGGCGCCTTTATATAAAATCATCGGTTGATTGTGGCAATGAATTCCTCGTTGTTGACGGTATCTTCAAGACGCCGTTTCAAGAAGTTCATGGCTTCCACCGGACTCATGTCGGCCATATAGTTGCGAGTGACGAACATTCGGTTGACAGTCTGTTCGTCGAGGAGCAGATCTTCGCGGCGTGTGCTCGACTGAATCAGGTTTACGGCAGGGAAAATGCGCTTGTTTGCAAGGTTGCGGTCAAGCAACAATTCCATATTTCCCGTACCTTTGAACTCCTCGAAGATGACTTCGTCCATCTTACTTCCGGTGTCGATGAGGGCGGTTGCGATAATCGTGAGCGAACCACCGCCTTCAATGTTGCGGGCGGCACCGAAGAAACGCTTGGGCATCTGCAAAGCATTGGCGTCGACACCACCGGTAAGTATGCGTCCACTCATGGGAGTGATGGCGTTGAAGGCACGTGCCAGACGGGTGATGGAGTCGAGGAAAATGACGACATCGCGGCCACATTCCACCATTCGCTTTGCCTTTTCCAGCACAATCTGCGCTATGCGCGTGTGATTTGACGCCGATTCGTCGAATGTTGACGCGATGACTTCGGCGTTAACCGTGCGCGACATGTCCGTAACCTCCTCCGGACGCTCGTCGATGAGCAGCATCATGAGGTAGGTTTCGGGGTAGTTTGCGGCGATGGCATTGGCAATCTGCTTCATCAGCACGGTCTTACCCGTCTTGGGTTGCGCCACAATGAGCGCACGTTGTCCCTTTCCGATAGGTGCGAACAGGTCGACAATGCGACAACTTAGCGGAGAACGTGTGTCCTGACGCGACAAAACGAACTGGGAGTCGGGGAAAAGGGGGGTAAGATGTTCGAAGTTGACGCGGTCACGAACGCGGTTTGGCTCAAGACCATTGATGGTTATGGGTTCAAGGAACACATATTTCGTCTCGCCTGCCCGTGGTGGACGGCATTTACACCGCACAACGTCGCCGCGCTTCAAAGCAAATTGACGGATTTGTTGGAGAGAGATGAAGACATCATCGGGAGATGCGAGGTAATTGTAGTCGGAAGAGCGCAGCACACCCTGTTTGTCCTTGTCGCCAAGGTCGAGCACTCCCTCACAAACAATGGTGATTTCGCGCTCAGGCTTTGCAGGTGCTGCCTCAAAGTTCCGTACCGGCTGCTGCTGACGGTTGGACATCGGCACGCCAGCCTTGCTGAGGAAGGAGCGTGTGCGCGCCAGATAATCGGGGAAAGCTTCGTCGCGTTGGGGCGCGGGTTCAGCCTGCGGAGCGGCATCCTCCGTAAGATCAAACGTTGTCAGGCGCGGAATGTCCTGGACAATATGGAAATCTATCCCCTGAGCATACAGCATGGCAAGGGTGGTTCTGCCAGCGTTGCTATCCAAGGATGCAGACCTGTTCTCCTCGTAGGCAGACTCTCCGGCCTCATCCTTTTCGGATTTCGAAGTGGATTGTGCCATCTTCTGTATACGGGCGAAGCCTTGTGTGGCAATGCTTTCCGCGCTTTCCACCGGTGCGGAAGGGGATGTCGCATGTTGCTGCATCCGAATGAAATCAGGGAGATCGTCATTTATTTCAGCAGATTCTGCGGAAGTTCCGGCGGATTCTGCGGAAGTTCCGGCGGATTCTGCGGAGGTTCCGGAAAATTCCTCAGATGTTTCTGACGATTCCGCCGTTTCTGCCGATGAATATTCCTGGCCATCGCGTAATGAAGTGGAGTCCAAAAGAGGGTCATCGCCAAAGATGTCGATAGGCGTTCCCGACACATCGCCGGTCAATGCCGCGCGTGTGGCATTGATTTCGTCCATGTGCCGCTCGATGGTTTCCATCAAAATACGCTGTTCCTCCTGATCACGCTTCGAAGGACGTCCGCGTTTCTTTTTAGGAGTGGCCTGTTCTTTCAGCGCACGCAGGGCAGCAATCAACTCTTCCTTTGACCTTGACTGTATGACTCGCTTAATATAGCGCTCGGTTTCTATGGTGTCGAAACGCTCGCCTTGGTCCTGCGAGGCGGAATATACGCGTTCCGTATCGCGGGAGACTATACGTTGTCGTCGGCGAGGAGCGTCTTCTACCTGACCGAGGTCTTTTTCTTCGTCTGACATATATTGAATTTAGGGTGATTCTTTATGGTTGTTTTTATGTGATCATTCTGTACACTTCGGCGTTCCCACGGCAGATGATGGCGGAAAATCCGGAAGTAAGACAAGATTCGTGCGGAAGGTACACGAAAAATGTACGGATGCCACACCTTTTATATATTTATATGGAGCAATCATATATTTATAAAATAAGGTGTCCGATATGGTGTATTGATACACCTAATACGGAATATTGGCACATCCGATATGGTGTATTAAGGTGTCGATTATAATACATTCACATCTGACAGCCTGGAAAGACGTACTGAGTTTTGGGGAATTTATACGTATGAAAATGGAATTTACGTATGTGAAAAGTTGGATTTTTGTGTTTTCTTCGGAAAACCGTAACGGCATTTATTTGAATTACGTGTCGTTATGGTTGGTAAAATGATGGGGGCGAAACGGAAAAGGAAATGATAAAGCCCCGGCTCGTCAGCCGGCCGCTTCGGACATTCCGCCAGATTTCGGCGCAAAAGCATATCTCAAACGCCTGAATGTAAGTGAGTATGTGCTGGCTTTGCCCTTCGTTTTCTCGTCATTGCATTCCGAAAAAGCATGTCGTCCGTCTCCAATCTGCAGGTGTAACGCATCGGAAACATGGAGCACCGACTTCAAATCCGCAGATGCAAAGCATCGGGTACACGGGGCATCCGCGTCCAATCCACAGATGCAACGCATCGCGAATATGGGGTAACGGCTTCAAATCCGCTTATGCGAGATGACGGAATAACGGATATATGGGTAAAGAAACAGGCCCGGTATTCTTCAAATAATCATACCGCTCTACCCTGACATGCGCGTCAGAGGATAGAAGAAGACAGAGAACACGGGTGAAAGGTTCCGATTTTCAGAATAGTCTGTGGAAAGGTTTTTGACGGTTTCTATTGACCGACGGGCGTATGTTTCCTGCTTTTGTGAAGGTTTTCAACAGATAACTGCTGGATGGCGGAGCGGCTCTTCGTCCTGCTCCTTACCGTAAACGTTTCGGCATCTTCCGCCTCCGTGCTTGCACGCAGACCTTGAAAACAACCCATAAAATCCGATAACGCCAATGAATAGAACCGACTTTGAAAAACTGCGGCTCTGACAGCACGTCAACTTTCTACCGTAAAACAAAGGATGAGAAAGTGCCTTTTTCGTGGGCAAAATTAGACATTTTCAAAGAATGTTTCAAATTTTTCCTGCTTTTTTTCTACCTTTGCATCAAATTTATGGCTTGTATTTGAATGTTTGTTCCCCAAAAACACGTCAGAACCCACCTTTACTTTGCAGAATGACCCCATATCTTGATATCCAACACCTCAGCAAAAGCATCGGCGACCTTGTGCTTTTTGAAGACATTTCCATGAGTGTGGCAGAAGGACAGCACGTCGGCCTCATCGCCAAGAACGGAGCCGGCAAGTCGACACTCCTGTCCATTATTGCCGGAAAGGACAGTCCTGACTCCGGCGACATCGTCTTCATGAAGGGGCTCCGCATAGGAATGCTTGAGCAACAGCCGGAGTTTGAACCCGAATCCACGGTCATCGAAGCCGTCACCTCAAGGCTGAAGTCGGAATATTCCTCACTTCTCATCAGCGAATGCGGCATGTCGCTCGAAGCACATACGGCAGCCTTCGATGCAGATGACGAATGGAACGAGATAGAGATGCGCGCAAAACAGGTGTTGACCAAGTTGAAAATCAAGGATTTGCAGAAACCCGTAGGTCAACTCTCCGGAGGTCAGCGCAAACGTGTCGCACTGGCGAGCGTGCTGATTGCGAACCCCGACCTGCTGATATTGGACGAACCGACCAACCACCTTGACCTTGAGATGATAGAATGGCTCGAACAGTATCTGCAACGTCATACGAAAGCCCTACTACTCGTCACACATGACCGCTATTTTCTCGACCGCGTGTGCGCCACCATCGTAGAACTCGATGACCGGACATCGTACACTTACCGTGGAAACTACGCTTATTACCTCGAAAAGCGCGAAGAACGCATCGCCGTCACCAATGCCAACATCGACCGGGCACGGAACCTCTACCGCAAAGAACTCGACTGGATGCGCCGACAACCGCAGGCCCGTGGCCACAAGAGCCGCTCGCGCAAGGAGGCCTTCTACGAATTGGAACAGCAGGCACGCCGACGCACCGAGGAAAGGACGGCACGCCTCGACGTGAAGAGCGGATACATCGGCAGCAAAATCTTCGAGGCGCAATACGTTTCAAAGGTCTTCGAGGACGGCACCGTCATCCTTCGCGACTTCTACTACAACTTCTCGCGCTACGAAAAGATGGGCATCGTCGGCAACAACGGCACGGGAAAATCCACATTCATCAAGATGCTCCTTGGCGAAGTGCCCGTCAGCGAGGGCCGGTTTGTCGTCGGCGAAACGGTGAAGTTCGGCTATTTCTCCCAGGATGGTATGCCCATCGACCATCAGATGAAGGTGATTGACGTGGTACGGCGCGTGGCGGAGACCATCGATCTTGGGGGTGGACGCCGCCTGACCGCCATGCAATTCCTCAGCCACTTCCTCTTTCCGCCAGCCCGCCAGCAGGACTATGTCTACAAACTTTCGGGAGGCGAGAAGCGCCGGCTCCAACTTTGTCTGGTGCTGATGCAGAACCCCAACTTCCTCATCCTTGACGAACCGACCAACGACCTCGACATCGCCACCCTGCAGATTCTCGAGGAATACCTCTACGACTTCCGGGGTTGCGTCATCGTTGTCAGCCACGACCGCTACTTCATGGACAAGGTTGTCGACCACCTTCTTGTGTTCCGCGGCGACGGCGTTGTGGACGATTTCCCCGGGAACTACACACAATACCGCGACTATCAGGCCATCAAGGAGAAGGAAAGCGCCAACGAAGAGAAGAAGACACGCCCCGTGGAAAGCAAGAAAAAGCCGGTACACGAGGGCTCCGACCGCCGACGCCGCCTAACCTATGCCGAACGTAAGGAATACGAAGGCTTGGAAAAGGACATCGAAAATCTGGAAGCGGAAAAGGCAGACATCGAAGCCCGCCTCTGCTCGGGCACGCTCTCCGTGGAGGAAATCACCGCACTCTCCTGCCGTTTGCCCGAAGTCAACGACGAACTGGACGAGAAATCGATGCGATGGCTCGAACTCAGCGAATGGGCCTGACGGCAGAAAAACCTGCACAGTACAGATTCCGCAGCCACATTTTTCCGAACTTATTCTGACGAAACGATATGCAACCTCTTGCTGAACGCCTGCGTCCCACGACGCTCGACGAATACATTGGCCAGCGCCATCTTGTAGGCGAGGGTTCCGTACTCCGCAATATGATTGACGGCGGACGGATATCCTCGTTCATCCTCTGGGGACCTCCCGGGGTGGGAAAGACGACATTGGCGAAAATCATTGCCCATCAACTCGACACACCTTTCTACACTCTTTCCGCCGTCAACAGCGGTGTGAAGGACGTTCGTGAGGTGATTGAGCGCGCGCGCTCGGAACGTTTCTTCAACACCGCCAGCCCCATCCTCTTCATCGACGAAATCCACCGATTCTCAAAGTCGCAGCAGGACAGCCTTTTAGCGGCAGTGGAGACGGGCGACGTCACGCTCATCGGCGCCACAACCGAGAACCCTTCGTTTGAAGTCATACGCCCTCTCCTGTCAAGATGCCAGGTCTACGTGCTGAAACCTTTGGACAAGGACGAACTGATGGAACTGCTTCACCATGCCATCTCCCACGACCTGATGCTCAAAGAACGGCAGGTGGAGATCGAGGAAACGGAGGCCATCCTGCGATATGCCGGAGGAGACGCCCGAAAACTCCTGAACATCCTCGACCTCATCGCGAACGCCACGCCGGAAGGTCAACACATTGTCATCAATAACGCCACGGTAACGGAGCGTTTGCAGCAGAATCCGATGGCATACGACAAAGGCGGCGAGATGCACTACGACATTATCTCCGCCTTCATCAAGAGCATCCGAGGCAGCGATCCCGATGCCGCACTCTACTGGCTCGCCAGAATGATTGCCGGAGGTGAGGACCCGAAGTTCATCGCCCGCCGTCTTGTCATCTCGGCATCCGAGGATATCGGGCTGGCGAATCCCAATGCGCTGCTGCTGGCGAACGCTGCCTTCGACGCCGTCAGCAAAATCGGGTGGCCCGAAGGTCGAATCCCTCTGGCAGAAGCCACGGTGTATCTGGCCACAAGTGCAAAGAGCAATTCGGCATATATGGCCATCGACACCGCCTTGCAGGTGGTTTCGCAGACAGGAAACCTGCCGGTTCCGCTACATCTGCGGAACGCGCCGACGGAATTGATGAAGGAACTTCACTACCACGACGGATATCTCTATCCCCACGACTATCCCGGCAACTTCACACCGCAGCAATATCTCCCCGAAACCCTGGAGAATCTCCGCCTGTGGCACCCCGGACAGAACCAGCAGGAAGCGCGAAGCGAGGAACGGATGCGCACGCTTTGGCAGAAATGGAACGGAGAACCGTCATGACAATTCACCCACGCATAACATGCACATCAGACACTCCGGACGCACACGCAAGGACTTCTGGACAAAAACACCAAAAGCCCCGATTGTGAACATCGGAACTTTCAACCACAAACCCCAAAGGTTTCGGGCGTGAACATCGGAACTTTCAACCACAAACCCCAAAGGTTTCGGGCGTGAACATCGG
>CAMAFY010000050.1 GCA_945833885.1 uncultured Bacteroidales bacterium | reverse complement strand
TCTAACGCTTCTTGCACCACCAACTGTCTCGCTCCTATCGCTAAGGTGCTCAACGACAAGTGGGGTATCACCGACGGTCTTATGACCACCGTTCACTCTACCACCGCTACTCAGAAGACTGTTGACGGTCCCTCTATGAAGGACTGGCGTGGTGGTCGTGCCGCTGCTGGCAACATCATCCCCTCTTCTACCGGTGCTGCTAAGGCTGTAGGTAAGGTCATTCCCGAACTCAACGGCAAACTTACCGGTATGTCTATGCGTGTTCCCACCCTCGATGTATCTGTAGTTGACCTCACTGTTAACCTTGCTAAGCCCGCTACCTACGCAGAAATCTGCGCAGCAATGAAGGAGGCTTCTGAAGGCGAGCTCAAGGGTGTTCTCGGTTACACAGAAGATGCTGTCGTTTCCAGCGACTTCCTCGGTGACACTCACACCTCTATCTTCGACGCAAAGGCTGGTATCGCCCTCACCGACACCTTCGTTAAGGTTGTAAGTTGGTATGACAATGAGATCGGTTACTCCAACAAGGTTCTCGAACTCATCGCTCACATGAAGAAGGTTAACGGATAATTTTCCGCGTAAACTTTGAATAACAGTCCCCCCGCACAGCGATGTGTGGGGGGATTTTCAGTTATTCCTCACCCGATGTTCAGCATATCCTGTGAATTCCCTGAACTTCCGCTGATGACGCTACTGATTCTGTGTGGCCTACGGGCTGCCATCCTTCGGCAGTTTTCCAACTGGACGAGGTGTAGGAATAACGACAAATAACAAAGATGCCATGAAACTCGACAAACAACTTTTTGAGAAAATCGCGGAAGAAGCCGCTAAAAGTCCACGCCTGCGCATGCACTTCGACCTGCGCGATTCTGAGATGGAGAACGGACAGCGCATGCTCAACGTGGTGCTTCCCGGCACACGGACACCCATTCATTGCCATTCCAACACCTCCGAAGTGGTGGTCTGCATCTACGGTTCCGTGCTTGAACGCTTCTACGATAAGGACGGCAACGAGACGGAACGCGTACTGATGACCGCAGGAAGCGACACTCCGGGCGTATGGATTGAAGCCGGACGCTACCATTCGTTGGAAGCCACCGACGAGATGGGCGTGATTTTTGAGGCCAAAGCCCATCGCTACGACCCGCAGAAGACGGAGGAATTCCTCTGATATGCTGGCCTCGGCCTTCAATCCCTACCCTATTTCAAAGCGGAGGCTTACGGCCTGCCGTACCTTATTTACAAAAAAAACAAAGAGGATTCCGCCAAACGCAAAGGCTAACTGCGATTGTAATGCAAAAACACTTCGGAAGTTTGCGATGAGAACATCGGAAGATTGTGATAAGAACATCGGAAGTTTGTGATAAGAATATCGGAAGTTTGCGATGAGAACATCGGAAGATTGTGATAAGAACCTCGGGAAAATGCCTTGACAAACATTGTCGTCAAGTGAGCATTCTCCCGAGGTTTTTGATGCTAAATCTAATTGTTTGCAAAGATTATGTGTCATAATCACACGTAAAAGACAGAAAAAGGCGAAAAAACTGCCGCATTGCTTGTACAGTATCCCGGAAGTCCGTAATTTTGCATTCGGAAATAGGAACTAAACCTATTCCACAAAAATATAGGACATCGCGGAGTGGAGCAGTTGGTAGCTCGCCAGGCTCATAACCTGGAGGTCGCCCGTTCGAGTCGGACCTCCGCAACTAATTAAGGATATTGGGTAATTCCAATATCCTTTTTTCGTATATATACCATCGACGGCATTGCATTCCTATCACCGATGCACAGATTTTCTCCATCGACGGCATTGCATTCCTATCACCGACACACAGATTTTCACCATCGAAGGCATCGCATTCCTATCACCGATGCACAGATTTTCTCCATCGAAGGCATTGCATTCCTATAACCGATGCACAGATTTTCACCATCGACGGCATTGCATTCCTGCCATCGATACACATACATCTACCATCGAAGGCATCGTTTACCCCAACGATGACAAGCGTTTTTTTGATAGGACAGCACGCGCCAGCCATTGTTGACATTCGGCATTCCCATGCTGCGGAATTTGGAAATTCATGGATAATGTGCGGAAATTTGTTATCGGGAAAACGTGAAAAGCATTTAGACAACGCCGCACAAAAAAACGCAACCGGAACACCCTGAACGCTGAAAATCAGCAGAGAGGTATTCCGGTTGCGTTTGTTATCGAATCAGATTTCTGCGGTTTCCACAGCATGCCCCGCATTTTCCGTCCTTTTCTTCATAAAAACGAAGCGGACACTGAGCCATGCTGTGAAGGCATAAAAGGCTGCCAGCGCCCAAAGCATCAGGTATTCGTGGCGGACATCAGCCAATGTCGCCCCCATGGCATAGATGCGGATGTAGGCGTTTGCCCCATGCGTCGAGGGGAAAATCATGGCAAAATATCGCCAGAAATCCGGCATGGCGGCACCCGGCCAACTGACTCCGGTGAGGAAAAGCAGAGGCACAGAGGTGAACACCACCAACAGAAAAATTGTCTCGCGGTGGCGTGGCAACGTCGCAACCGTGATGCCCAGGTTGAAAACCGCCACGAGGAAAGGAAGCATCAGCATGGCAAGATGCCAGAGACTGCCGATTTGCGGCAAGTCGAACATGGCAGGCACTACGCAAAGCACGTAGGCGCTGACGGGAATATACACGGCTATGAATGCCAACGCCACGCCTGTAAGGGTGGAAAGCGCGCCCAATTCAGTCGAAGTCCTCACGCCACGCTCCCTCCGCGTGCCGGCAAGCAGCCCTATTCCCAGCAACATTGTCTGCTGAATGACGAGCACCAGCACAGCAGGTATGAGGAATGAGGCAAAGCCGCTCTGAGCATTGAAGAGCGAAACAGCCTCATAACGGACAGGATGTTGGAGCACACCGCGCTGTTCTGCCGTCCCCCCGTTGATGCCACTCGCCATGGCGACAGGGTTTCCTCCGAGGTCCGCCACCTTCACCTCGGCATTCATGGCAAGCGAGACATCGGTGTTTGCCGTCAGAATAGCCTTATAATAGAGCATTCCGCTCATATCGCAATAGCACTGAACGTGCGTCTGCCGACCCTGCATCAACGCATCATGGAAGTCGGAAGGTATGCGGACAATGCCATAGACATCGCGCTTTTTGATGCCCTCCTGCGCCGTCAGCATGTCGGGAGCATGACCCGTCACCCTGACATCTGCCGTGGCATCGAGTCGGCGTATGTAGTCGCGGCTTATCGGAGAACGGCATTCATCAACCACCGTCACCGGCACCTCGCGCACGTTCTCCCGATTATAAATCAGGGAATAGAGCACGGGGTAGACCAATGGTACGACGATGCAGAAGAGCAATGCCCCACCGTCGGTGAAGATACTTCGTATGGTTTGTGCGAAACTATTGTTGATCGTCATGGTTTCAAGGGATGGATTTGATGGTTCGTACAGATGTCCGTCATCATATTTTCTGTGTTTCCGCCGCTCCGGCCGCATCCGATGCCTGCAAAATATCAGCCATCGATACCGGACCTGTCCATCCAGGATGTCCGGAAATACGGGGCTGAGGCAACGGAACATTCGGGAAGCGGCGTCCGAGGTGTCGCACGCCTGCCATCAAGGTGCGTATGCCGTATGGAGCATGATGCGTCCGAAACGCCGTACAAACAGGAGGGGAAGGAGCGCGAAGCCCACCAGCGCCAGGGCAAAAGGCCAGACATTGAGTATGGGATAACCGTCGAGGGCGCAGTTGACATAGAGCAGATAATAGTGGCGCAACGGGAATAGCACGGTCAGCCCCTGAACCCATTCGGGCATGGCCATTGCAGGAAACGACATTCCACAGATGCTAAAAGAGATGACACCCCAAAGCGAAGCGAAGGACAGTCCCATGCGCAGCCCCGGCAAGGCACATATCATGAGTACGCCCATGCCCTGACTTGCCACGACGAACAGCGAGGCAATGAGCAGCATGACCGGCAGTCCGCACTGACAGGGGAAGTGAAGTACGCCATAAAGGTAGGCCATCAGGAGCCACGACACCAGGTGCATCACCAATCCCTGTGCGGCAAGTTTTCCGAAAAGTGCCCTGAAAGCCGTGCCCAGCGACGTCATCCTACCGTCGATGGCGGCACTGAGCATCAGTTCGTCAGCGGTATTCTCCTTGATTTCAAGCCCTATTCCGTAGACCGTCATAAAGAGGAAAAAGAGGGAAAAGACGCCGGGAAGAAGGATATTGCTCAAATAGACATTATAGTTGAGCGAAGGATTGGATATAGGATGGCAGTCGATGACAATCGGTTGCAGCATTCCCATCAGTTGCTCATTCCCCACCCCGCGTGCCTTCAGTACGCTCCGTGTGGCGGCACCTCCCATCAACTCGCTCATCATGCGCATATCCTTATAGGTCAATGATGCGGCGACGAGATACTGCGGATTGGTATAGAACGACACGATGGGCTGCTGTTGCGCCTGGAGTTTCCGCGTTGTCCCTTCGGGAATATAGTAGAAAGCGTAGATTTCTCCACGCTGCATGGCCTTCCGTGCCTCGCTTACCGAAGCATAGTGCCCTGAAACGCGACAAATCTGGAAGGCATCGATGTTGCGCGACAGGTTTCGTGAGGTCGAAGTACGGTCCATGTCCACCATTCCCACGGGCAAGTCGCTCGGAAGTCCGTCCTGCATCATCGTCGTGAGCAGGATGGCGCAGAACAAAGGTCCGCCCACCAGCATGAACCAGCAGAGGGGAGTTGTGGCCAGACGCCGCAGTTCGCGTAAGAATATTCTGAACATTTCTGAATGATTGATGGCGGTTCAGACTGTTTCCGCAACTGATTTACAAACATTTACGAAACGTTTGCTGACCTTTTTGTGCAGGATTCCACAAATCACCGCCGAAGATTTTTGCATTTCCATTGAGGGCGTTTTACCACCTCGGTGGAATTTTACGGCCCTTCAGGCTGATTTCACCGTTTCAGCAGGACGCTCATGCCGGGTCGGAGTCCCTCAACCTTCTCCGTGGGGACGGCCTTCACCTGGAAAGTCTTCATGTCGAACTGCCCGGTAGTCTTGGTGGCCTTCCATGCCGCATACGTTCCGAGGTCCTTCATGTACGTCACCTTTACCGTCGTTTCGCGGTTGCCGAGGGCGGGGATGCTCACATTCAGGGTGTTTCCCACGGAAATTCCGCTCAGCATGTCCTCACGGATATTGAAGGTGACCCACATCTTGTCCATCATCGCCACGTTCATCACCGGCGCTCCTGTTCCGACAAGTTCTCCGATGGTGGGGAAAATGTCCGTCACCTCTCCGTCCATGGCTGCTGTAAATACGGTTTCGCGCAGGTAAGAGTTCACCTCTGCCACTGCCCCTTCGGCGCGTTGGCGCTGTGCCCGTGCGGCATCGCGGTCCTCCTGCTGCGCACCGTTTTTGGCCATTTCATACTGTGCTTGGGCGGCTTTCTCGGTGGCAATGGCCGCATCGCGCTGTGCTTTCACCTCGTCAAGTTTCTGTGCCGTGGTCACACCCTCGTCAAAAAGACGCTGGATGCGCCGATAACTCTTTTCCATCACCTCGCTGCCAGCCTTGGCTTTCTGCCACATTTCATAGGCAGCCTGCACCTGTTCCTTGCGGGCACCGTTGTCAGCCTTCCTGCGAAGTGCGTCAGCGGCGTCCTCGGCAGCCTGTGCCTGTTGCAGTTTTGCCTGCACATCCGGCGCCTCAATCAGGGCAAGGGTATCGCCGGCCTTGACGTTCTGCCCCTCTTCGACAAGGATTTTCAGGATGCGTCCCGGCACTTTGCCCGAAACACGGTATTCATCCACCTCCACTTCGCCCTGAATCGTCGTGTCGGGACGGCTGACGGAGAGTACGCCACACAGGGCAACGACGCCCACAATGCTAATGATGAGCAGGAGAGCAGGGATATAGTTCGGTTTTTTCTTTTCCATGATTTATGTTGAAATATTGTAGTGTTTTCTTGAAAATTACGTGCAGTTAAGGTGGAGCGCCAGTGTCGGCATCATCATCTTCCGCGTCCCAAAGCCTTGGCATAGGCGGCTCGGGTGAGCATGATGTCGATTCTCGCGTCCACAAGGTCGCTCTCCGCCCCTACCCATGCCGTCTGCGCTGCCAGAAGGTCGCTGGTAGTGACCATACCCTCGGCAAATCCCAGCCGCGCCACGCGGAGGTTTTCCTCGGCTTTTTCCAGATTTTTCTCGGCATACTGCAATTTACGGTTCGCCTCGTTCACAGCAAATGCCGTCTGACGCACCTGAAGTTCCACCTTTTCTCCGACCTCTGCCATGCGAAGTCGGGCAATGTCGGCCTCAGTCTTTGCAGCCCGCACCTTGTTGAGCCCTTCTCCCCAGTGCCAAAGCGGAATTTTCAGGCTCACACCTACGTTCCACATGCCGCGGAAGCGCGTCTCAAAACCATTGGTAAGGGCTGGATAGGTGGTCATATATCCGCCTGTGAGGGCCAACTGCGGGAGCATGGCGGCACGTTCTATGCGCATTTTCTCCCCATAGATGTCTGTCGCCAACCGTAATTGCCGCAGTTCGGGACGCTGTGCCAGGGCATCCTCCACCCCACCATCGACGTTTTCTATCGTTACGGCAATGTTTTCCAGCGTCTCGTCCGCCAGTCGTGGCGTCGCCTGCAAGTCATATCCGCAAAGTTGGGCGAGCAACATACGGCTAAGCACAAGTCCGTCCTCCACCCGCATGAGGGTCATCTCCGCCTCGTTCAGACGAACGTTCACCGTAAGTTCGTTCGCCCGTGTGGCAACACCCTCGTCTATCATCTTCCGCACGTCATCGTCGAGGCGTTTCAGCATATCTCTGTATGCCGTTGCTATGCGAAGTTTGTTGCTGAGTGCGATGATTTGCCAGTAAGCCTTGTCGACATTGAGGATAATCTCCTGCTCCTCGCCACGGAGTTGCTCGCCAGCCAGTTCCTCGCTGTAGTGTGTCAGCCGGTCGTAGGCCCGTATTTTTCCACCCATATACAACGGTTGGGTGAACATTACGCTGATGATTCCAAGATTTCTGGTGTCTGTGTCGAAGGCATCCACAATGCCGCTGCCGACAAGGTTCATGGTTTCCGCCATTTGTCCCGCGAAAAGCGTGCCATATTGCGACGCCATCTGCTGCCCCTGCTGAAGAAGGGGTGCCAGTTCGGGGTTGGCGGCAAGGATTTGTGCCGCCATTTGCTGCATGGATTCCGGAAGTCCGGAGGTGGCGATGCTCTGCTGCATGCCCCCAACCATGGTGCTTCCCATCTGCGAGAGCGCGGCCTGCTGCTCATCGCTAAGGATGGAAACCTGCTGGCTGGTGCGCTGATAGGTTCCCATAAAATCGATTTTCGGCATGTAATTCGCCCGTGCCGCTTGCCGGTTGTAGTGGGCCTTGTCGCGTTCAAGTGCCGCGATGGCCATGGTCTTTCCCTGCCGGAGCGCCATGGCTCGGCACGAATCGAGCGTGAGCGTACCCGTCTCGCCGACAGATTGTGCCGCAACGGGAAGTGCCAATAGCCAGAACATGCAGAGCAAGGCTTTGAAAGGTGTCTTTATGTGTCGCATAAACAGTTTTACGTTTGCAATGGTATAAATTCTATGATGCACTCCACCAATCAGATTTGCCGGTTTTCGAGGCTGACTGATGGGGGGATAAGGAGGGACGGAAAGCCGGAAAGAGACCGAAAGACGAGCAAACTCTATCCATAAAACAGCAAGACTGTTTTGCTGTGGCAGTTTACCCTTCCCACATTAACATCCGGCTTTGGAAAACGGAATGCGGACGGATGACCCCGCCTGTGCCGCGGTTGAACGCTTAAACGACGGACATTCTCATGCCGTTCCCGTCCTTGAAGTCATTGCAAAGGTAGTGTTATAGCACTATTCTTTTCAAGTGGATTCCGTAAAATAGACGAATTTTATCGCATATTGGCGCTTTTTGCACCAATTTTTAGCAACATTGCAATGCAAAGTTGCGGCAAAACCTGCCTGCCTTACGGCAATCAATCGTATTTCCACCGATATCCTGTATGCAACAACAGGGAAAAGAGGATGGTTTCCTTCGGGAGTTCAGAAGCACGTTTTCGTTTAGCCAAATGAGCAGAGCGGAAGCAAGTGCAGCGCGCTTACGGTATGCCATGGCGAGGAAACGAAGGATGAAATCCACGTTTTATATCGTTGCTATATATAAATATGGTGTGTAATAAGGCAAAAGGCGTGCATCAAGACTTCTTCACAATGCTCAAACATACACAGACAGTAACTTTTCTCCATACATTCCCGTGAATTTCATCCGTTTTTTTCGGCTTCGCAGGTTGAAAATTTGACATTCTCATGCGCCATTCGGTAAAAAATCACCAAATCATAAACGGTTTTTACCGACTCGCGAGATGCTTTGCGAACCATTTTGCACGGAAAAAACTGAAAAATGCAGGATTATCCTACACTTTTTGCAGCATCTTACACACCATCCTACACTTACAAATCCTCAATTTACATTAACAATCTCTTCAAATGGTGTAGGATGTGTAGGTAAAAATGAAGAAAAAAAAATCTCTGGAGAGAAGAAAAACACATCCAAAACCACGCAAAACAGGCGATAAACCACGGCTTTTCTGTCGGAAATTTCGATGTTTTTAGGCAGAAAGTGCCACAGTTTTGCCTACTGACAATCATTCTCCGTAGAGAGAATGTAAAAGTCTTCCACCTCAATCCCTTCACAACAAATTTTATGCCTGGAATTCACCTTCTCATACCACAGGAAAAGCCTGAACAAGCATGTACGCCGGCATCCCAAACAGATAATGTTTTGCCTCCAAAAACCTCAGTAAACACCCCGCAAGACTTTGTCCTCCGACACACACAACATCCCTGGAAACGACTTATATAAGGATGCTCGCAAATTACGATACTTTGATGTATGATGCAAATTTATAAATAAAAAATGAAACTCATCTCTTTATGTCCGACTATTCCGCAATAGATTATGCAAAAGAGAAGAAATCTTAGCCGAAAAGGATGTGAATCTGCTTGTTTCTATGACATAAAAGTGAAAAGACAGCCGCCTTTTGCGGAACAGAGGAAGATCGGAAGCATAGTTTCACAGAGAGTCCTTTCATTGTCCTAATTTCGTTTCTTTCCATATATCGTTTTTTTGTTCTTGTTCTTATCCTTGTCTTTATCCCACCACGGCAACTCGGATGTTGAACCATCGCCACCCGTTCCTACATGAGGCTCGGCTATGCCGCCAGTTCCATATTTTCGCTAAGTCTGATGGGCAGAACGGGAACAAGTAAAACGCACTTACGGTTTGCCTTGACGAGAAAGAGGATGTGTCAAAACAGGCACACCCTCTTATTTGTTATCATACCCAGTATGTCAAGTCCGGAATAAGGATCACACGTAATTTACAGCCAAACCTTGATAAACAAAAAAAAGAAGACTCAGGATGAAGGGCCTCCGATGTTGGAAGAGGCTTCATCCTGAGTCTTTTATATGTTTCCGGGAAACTCGGAACGGAAAGTCCGAAGATTTTCCCAATCATTTCAGTTCGGTGCTGCCGGCACTGCGGAGCGCGCTCCGGAGATCGTCGGGAGTGATGTTGATTTCGCAACGTTTTCCCGTAGTCGTTCCAACGTAAAGATAGCGCAGACTGCACGTATTGGCGATGAAAGTGCGGAGCATGCTCACACCATCGGGCTGTGCCATGGTGACCAAGATGTCGTCCTTCACCTTGGACAGGTTGGAATTGAGCAAGTCGATGTTGATGGTGGCTTCATCCACATCGTAGTTCCAAACCACTACCGTTCCGTCATTTTCCTTCATCTGTTCAATGGCCGTACACGTCAGAGGTCCCTGTGTAAGCGGGAGGAGTGCGCGCTGCGACTCAACGTAACGTTGCAGTTCGCGTCGCTGCAGTTCGGCAAGCGGGACATCCTTGCTGCTGACGATGGCATCAAGTTCCTCGGTGCCGACCTTCACCCGCTGCTGTTTTCCCGAAGGTTGCTGGCGGAGTGTGAGGGTGAGCGCCCGCTTGTTGGCGGCAATAAGGGAGAACATGGCACGGAGGTTCTCATCCTGGCGTGCGGCGATGGTGAAACTGTTGACGAGGTCGTCCTTCATTTTCACCAGCCGTTGGGAGTCCGGTGCCGCCATCATCTGTTGGTCATCGATGATGACGCGGATGTCCACTATGGGTTGACCGCCGGCTGTGTCGAGAAAGAAGCCTTCGAGGACCGCTCCACCGGTGATTTCCTGGGGGAACTGCCGGTTTATGGCCTCTATGGCCGCATCGAGTTGGCGGGCCTCATCCTTACATGCGGTGAGGAACGACAAAAGGCCGCAACCCAAAAGGGCTGCGGCCAAAAGGGATATGATGTTATTCTTCATCCTTGACGGCAAGTTCAGCCACAAGTTTTTGCTGGATTTCGCCGGGAACGAGTTCGAAACTTGCAAACTTCATGATGAAACTTGCACGGCCACCGGTCAGACTGCTGAGTGCGGTAGAATAGGTACCCATTTCCTTAAGAGGCACCTTTGCGGTGAGTTTCTCGTAACCATTTTCAGACTGCATGCCGATAATCATGCCTCGACGTCCCTGGAGGTCGCTCATGACATCGCCCATCTTGTCGCTGGGAACAAAGACTTCCACGTCGTAGATAGGCTCAAGAATCTTCGGAGCGGCATCGCGGAAGGCCTGGCTGAATGCGTTGCGGCCGGCGAGCATGAACGAAAGTTCGTTGGAGTCAACGGGGTGCATCTTACCATCATATACGATGACGCGCACGTCGCGAGCGTAACTTCCGGTGAGCGGACCCTGTTCCATGCGGCTCATAACGCCCTTGAGGATAGCAGGCATGAAGCGTGCGTCGATGGCACCTCCGACAACGCTGTTGATGAACACCAGTTTTCCACCCCATTCGAGGTCAATCTCTTCCTTGCCCTTCATGTTGACACGGATCTCCTGGTTGCCGAACTTGAAGACGGTAGGATCGGGCATTCCGTCGAAATAAGGCTCGACGATGAGGTGAACCTCGCCAAACTGACCTGCACCACCCGACTGTTTCTTATGACGATAGTCGGCACGTGCGGGACGGGTGATGGTCTCGCGATAAGGAATGCGCTGCTCGTAGAACTCAATCTGAATCTTATCGATGTTCTCAAGGCGCCATTTGAGGGTACGGAGATGGAATTCGCCCTGACCGTGAACGAGGATCTGACGGAGTTCCTTGGACTGTTCAACCACCCACGTCGGGTCTTCCTGACGCATACGCGTAAGAGCGACCATCATCTTTTCGGTCTCGCCTTCGTTGACGGCGCGGATGGCGCGGGTATACTTGGAATTGGGGTACTTGATGAAGTTGAAACGGTTGTCGCAATCCTTGGCATTCAGGGTGTTTCCAGTGCGAACGTCCTTGAGTTTCACCGTACAACCGATGTCGCCGGCAGAAAGTTGCGCCACCTTTTCGCGCTGTGCGCCGGAGCAGACGAAGATCTGTGCCATGCGTTCCTTGGAACCACGGTCGGCATTCGTCAGTTCATCGCCCTCACGGAGCACACCACTCATCACCTTGAAGTACTGAACTTCACCGATATGGGGCTCAATTCCGGTCTTGAAGAAGTAGACACTGGTGGGAGCATCCTCAACAGGCGACACCTCAACACCGCGAGTGTTGTGTACTTTTGGCATCTCATCGACGAAGGGCACCACGTTTCCGAGGAACTCCATCAGACGTCCGACACCCATATCCTTGCCTGCGCATACGCAGAACACAGGGAAAATGCTGCGGGTGACCATACCCTTGCGGATACCTTCGCGCATTTCGTCCTCGGTAAGGTGCTCGGTCTCGAAGAACTTCTCCATAAGGTTCTCATCGTTTTCGGCAGCAGCCTCCACGAGAGCCTTGTGCATTTCCTCGGCCTTGTCGAACTCTTCTGCGGGAATGTCCTCGAGGGTGTAGTCGCCGCCATCGGGTCCCCAGGTGAGTTTCTTCATGAGGATGACGTCGATGATGCTGTTGAAACCGGGGCCGGTCTGCACGGGATACTGTACGGGAACCACCTTGGAACCGTAGATGTTCTGGAGGTCATCGAGCACCTGATCGTAGTCGCAGTTCTCGGAATCGAGTTGGTTTACGAGGAAGATGACGGGCTTTCCGAGTTTCTCGGTGTAGCGGAAATGGTTCTGGGTGCCGACTTCGGGACCGAAGTTACCGTTGAGAAGGAGCACCGCAGTGTCGGTAACGTTGAGTGCGGTGATGGCAGAACCGACAAAGTCGTCCGAACCCGGACAGTCGATGATATTGAGTTTCTTGCCCTTCCATTCCACATGGAAAGCGGTGGAGAATACGCTGTAACCATACTCCTGCTCCACGGGGAAATAGTCAGATACCGTGTTCTTCATGGTGATACGTCCGCGGCGCTTGATGGCACCGGCGTGGAACAGAAGGGTTTCGGTGAGGGTTGTCTTACCGGAACCGTCGTTGCCAAGAAGGGCAATGTTCTTGATGTCGTGAGAATTGTAGACTTTCATGGTTTGGTATTATTGTTGAATTTATATCGGTTAATGCGTCAGCGGAAGTGTTTTTCGCGTGCTGACGATGCGTAAAATCGGGGTGCAATTTAGATAGTATTTTACAATCTGCCAAATTTTTGGCGCGTTTTCTTGGAAAAAATGCAACCGCAGTTGCTATTTCTTGTCATTTCTGCGGCTGCAAACATGGGAAGAAACACCTTTTACTCCCCTTATTTGCACAGCGGAAAGTGCAAAAGAGAGGTTAGACCTGCGGCCCTACACTCCCCTACCACCATGATGGGAACACCCGGAACAGGCGCGATGCCTGACGCCAACCGGCAGATATAAACCGCCTGCCCGGAACTGCCCTTCGGCGAAAGCGGAAGTGTCAGACAAACACATCGGAAGCGCCTTTTAGACACATCGGAACTTTGCGACGGAAACATCGGAACTTTCCCCGATAAACCTCGGAACATTTGCGACGGAAATGCGGCACTTTCCCACACGGAAAATCCGCATGCCACCCTGCCTGCAAGGGACAAGACAACATGCGAGACGGCAAAAAGAAAGCCCACGCATTGCAACGCTGCAACACGTGGGTTTGATGTCAAATGGAAATCACCGGACTATGAGGTAACTTCGTCAATCTGTCCCGAATAAAGATACCACAGATAGGCCTTGACGTCGGTGTCTCCCTGACGGTGGAGCAACGACACATACTGACGGACCTGCTCGGCATATTCGGGTTTCGGACGACCGAATTTGAAGTCGACGACGATGGTCTCGTTGCCGCGTTTCATCACTCTGTCGGGACGACGGGAGACAATCTGACCGTCTTCGTCGCGGAAGATCAGCGTGGCCTCGCGATAAAGGGTCCATGAACCGTCGAACCATTCGCGGGCAAGGGGGTGTTCGAGACGATGCAGGATCAGATGTTTGAGACTCTCGGCGCGCTGTTCCGGCAGGCGGCCTTCGCGGACAAACGCCGACACCTGCTGCATGACGTCCGCCGACGTCTGAATCTTCGACATCAGTTCATGGAGCAAAAGACCCGTCAGACGGAACTCCTCGCGCTTTTCACGGTCGGTGCCGTCCTCATTCTGGGTAACCAGTCCCTGTTCCATCTCGATGAACAGCCGCGCGCTCTGACTTTGGCGGAAATGCGGCATGGTTTCCGTAGCGGAATACTCCACATTATATACGTCCGCACGGAAGTCGAGCGGATTTCCGGTCTTGTGTTCCGGCAGCGCAGTGCCGTCGTCCTTGCCGGAAGTGCAGCATGCCTTCATCTCACGGACTGAAGGACTGCCGAGTTCCACAACCACATCGGCGGGTTTTCCCGGCTTCCCCTTACCGCCATCTCCATCATCACCCATGCCCTGGGACGCCAACATATCCGCCTTCTCGAGGATTCTGCGCAGGAGAATCGACATGTTGTTAAGCGATTTTTCGCTCTTGTCCTGTTTGCACCACACGAGCAAATTCTGCTTGGCACGCGTAAAAGCCACGTACATCAGGTTGAGATTTTCGATGAAACGGTTGTACTGTTCCTTACGATAGACGTCGCGGTAGATGCTGTTCTCCGCCGTTTTCCGAAGGTCGATGGGGAGAAGCGGGATGCCGTTATAGGGGGCTTCAGCGGGAGACGTCCATACGCGCTCCGGCTTTTTCGGATCATCGATAATCCAATTATTGTAAGGGATGAGGACGGTGTGGAAGGCCAGACCCTTCGACTTGTGGATGGTAAGGATGCGGACGCCCTTGACCGCTGCGGAAGGAAGGGGTGTGCGGTGGAGGTTTTCCTCCCAACTTTTGAGGAACTCCTTAACATCCGAGGTGTTTTCGTCGATATGTCTGAGAATAGTGTCGAGAAAAGTGTAGAGATATGGGGACTGTCCGTCCATTTTATCAAGGTGCAGCATCACCATGAGTCGCGTGACGATTTCGTAGAACGGCAGTCCGCTGTAGTGTTCGCGGTTCCAGCGGTCGAGCATGCCAATCACGCCATCACGTTCTTCGGCGGGGATGCGGCTCACGACGTATTCCCGAGCGATATTGTCGGTAGTGTTGACTACATATTTCAGCGCATGGACCAGCGTCTGCACGGCCGGCGAGGCATCGAGCAGGAAGGCTTCCTCGGAAACAAGGGGGATGTCGGGACAATGGATTTCGAAATGCTGCAAGAGGCGCGTGCTGTCGCTGTTGTTACGGATGAGGATGGCCATCTCTTCATAGGGGACACCCTCCTCGCGGAGGCGCAAAATCTGCTCCGCAAGCCGGTCTTCCACCGTCATATCGCACTGAGCATCAGCATTTTCACGGCATTCCGCTTCATCAGTTTCTGAAGACTTACCGCTTTCATCGGCGTCGCTGTAAAATTCCACGCGGACGTATCCGCCCTCCTTGACGACCTTCTGCGTCACTTCGTGCGTATAGTTCCCGGGATCCGGTATGGGATAGATGTGTTTTGCCGAAAGGTCCTCAGGCAGATTTTCGGAATCGATGCCCCATAATTCCGCCAGACGTCCATCAATGATGGAGGGAGCCGTGGTGAAGACCCGGTTGTTGAACTCCACGATTTCCCTGCCGCTTCGGAAATTCCGCTTGAGGGTTTCGATGCGTACGAGGGTACCATCGCCATGCCTTTCCTCGCTGAAGTTGGCCAAAGTGCTCCAGTCGCCACCCCGGAAGCGGTAGATGCCCTGCTTGACATCGCCCACGAGCATGCAGGAGTTGCCTTGCGCAAGGTTTTCCACCAGCAAATGACGCATATTCTGCCACTGTAAGGGCGAGGTGTCCTGAAATTCGTCAATCATCACGTGGTCAAACTGCGTTCCGGCACGTTCAAAAATGAATGAAGTGTCGGTATCGCCCGCCAGTTTGTCAAAGAGCAGGGGCGTATAGGCCAGCATGAAGCGGTCGTTTTCGCGGTTGAGGCTCTCCACCTCGTGGTCGATGCAGTCGAGGAGTCGCAGGGGATAGATATTGTTGCTGCTGAGGTCGCAGGAATTTATATCGTAGCCACAGTCGTCGAAGACCGTAACAAGGCGCTGCAGATATTCGCGTACCATGTCAGCCTGCTGGCAGCGCGTGCCGTCATTCTGGTATTTTTTCAAGAGAAGTGTCTTGCTGCCGTCGGCATAACTGCGGAAGGTCGACGAGAAATCATTGAGGTCGCCATAGGGGATATCTTCCCTGGCGGCGCGCTGGATGGGCTCCTGCACCCACCTCTGGCCGTTAGAAATGCTCCCGTATCCCAAAGACCGGTTGATGGCGTCGTCGGCCTGTTGTGCAGCCTGCGCCAGTTTCTTGCGCAACTCCCGCGCTTTCTTCCGCAAGGCCTGCTGATAGTCGTTGACGACCTTGTTCTCCAGGTTGATGCTTTCCGGATTTGCCGCCAGTTCCTCAGGAGAAAGGTCCCTTCTGTGCAACAGATGGCGGTGCCTCATATATTTCTCTTTAAGGAGTTCCTTGGAAAGGTCGCGGAGAATGCCGCTGACATTCCACGAAGAGTCGCCCTCCAAGCGTTGCGAAATGTACTCCATCAACCAGTCAAGTTCGTCAGAATTCTCGGAAACGCCCTCCAGAAACCTGTCAACTGCCGTGGCCAGGATGTTTTTATCGTCAATTTCCACCTTGAAGTTCGCAGAAAGTTGCACCTCGTGGGCGAGATTGGAAAGAAGAGACTGGAAAAACGAGTCGATGGTCTTGACATGGAAATGGTCATAGTCGTGGATGAGGGCGAAAAGTTCGGTCTTTGCCCTGCGACGTATGGTGTCGACGGTGACATTGTCAGGAAGTTCTGCCTTCACAGCCTTGAGGAATCCATCGTTGTCATTGTCGCCGAAAGCGATGGCATAGAGGTTTTGGAGGATACGCTCCTTCATTTCCGCCGTAGCCTTGTTGGTAAAGGTCACTGCTAACTGATGTCTATGGGCGTTATCCCGCTCACCACTCACAAGATGAGCGATGAACGTGGCGGAAAGTGTGAATGTCTTACCGGAACCTGCCGAGGCTTTGTAGATGGTGAGCATGGTTGTTGGTGGTATATGATGGCGGACAAAAATGTATCTTCGCTGGTTTCAGGTGGGTTCTGAATACCTGGTTTGCCGGATTCCGGGGCTGTTTTCGAGAAGGAAAACACCATGGATAAACGTTTACGTTAATGGTGGATTCTATAAACTAAATTTGTCAGGTTTCGAGTCGTTTTTCGAGATAGAAATTTCTGTTTACAAAAGAGTATGGCGGGCTATATAAATGGATGAACAGAGATTTTCAGCCTAAAAGGGACCGAAAGATGGCGAAACGTAACTTAAGTAATCACTATAAAACCTGGCGGTGATGATTTATAGAACCCACCTGAGCCGAATGAGCAGAACGGATGTAAGTGAAACTTGGTGACGGCTTGCCATAGCGAGAAAACGAAGGGGTGAAATCCAACCTTATGATCATGCGAGAACAGAGAAAACCTGTTTGCTTTTCCGGGCATGAAGAGCGTCGAACAACGTTCAAAGTAGCGGGCTCTATGACTGGATGAACAGGAATTTCAAGCCGGAAAGAGAGTAAAAAACAACAAAACACACCCCACAACACTCAGGAAAGATTTGCGGTGGCATTTTGCATTACCCACTCTTCGAAAGTGCGGCATTTGCACTTTCTGTCGTGCAAATGTAACAATAAAAGTGAAAAAACGGTATTTTTATAAAAATAATCCGTAGGAAAAATGTGAAAACCGGGTAAAAAGACGTAATTTTGCCGCGATTTTGCGATAAAGCGTGGGCGCAGCCCGAAATCTCCATTTATGGGACACCCTCCGCGGCATGGCAAAGTCAACAATAATCACCATTTTATTTTTTCAAAACCCAATTATTAACCATTAACATTACAATGGAGAATCTTAAAAACATCGCTCCCCTTGCAGACTTTGACTGGGATGCCTTTGAATCCGGTGCCGCTGCAGAAGTAGACATGAAGGCCGCTGAAGCCGCCTACGATGAAACCCTCAACCACGTTCACGAGCACGAAGTAACTGACGGTACCGTCATCAGCGTCGGCAAGCGTGAGGTAGTTGTTCGCATCGGTTCCAAGAGCGACGGTATCATCCCCGTCAGCGAGTTCCGCTACAATCCCGACCTCGCACCCGGTGACATCGTTGAAGTCTACATCGAGAATCTCGAGGACAAGAAGGGTCAACTCGTACTTTCACACAAGAAGGCCCGCACCAGCAAGTCCTGGGAGCGCATCAATGCTGCCCTCGAAAGCAAGGAAGTCATCAAGGGCTTCATCAAGTGCCGTACGAAGGGCGGTATGATTGTTGACGTCTTCGGCATCGAGGCCTTCCTTCCCGGAAGCCAGATCGACGTCAAGCCCATCCGCGACTACGATGTATTCGTGGGCAAGACCATGGAATTCCAGGTTGTCAAGATCAATCAGGAGTACAAGAATGTCGTTGTTAGCCACAAGGCTCTCATCGAAGCAGAACTTGAAGCCCAGAAGCAGGAGATCATCAGCAAACTCGAGAAGGGACAGGTACTCGAAGGTACCGTCAAGAACATCACTTCTTACGGTGTGTTCATCGACCTCGGCGGCGTAGATGGTCTCGTACACATCACCGACCTCAGTTGGGGACGCGTGGACGATCCCAAGAAGATTGTCGAACTCGACCAGAAGGTCAAGGTTGTTATCCTCGACTTCGACGAGGAAAAGCGTCGCATCGCCCTCGGCATCAAGCAACTCACTCCCCATCCCTGGGATGCGCTTGACGCTGAACTCAAGGTTGGCGACAAGGTTAACGGCCGCGTAGTGGTAATGACCGACTACGGAGCATTCGTAGAAATCGCTCCCGGTGTTGAAGGTCTTATCCACGTCAGCGAAATGAGTTGGAGCCAGCACCTCCGTTCCGCACAGGACTTCCTCAAGGTTGGCGACGAAATCGAGGCTGTCATCCTCACTCTCGACCGCGCAGAGCGCAAGATGAGCCTGGGTATCAAGCAACTCAAGGACGATCCCTGGAAGGACATCGACGTGAAATACCCCGTAGGAAGCCAGCACACCGCCAAGGTTCGCAACTTCACCAACTTCGGAGTGTTCGTAGAACTTGAGGAAGGTGTTGACGGACTCATCCACATCTCCGACCTCAGTTGGACCAAGAAGGTGAAGCACCCCAGCGAATTCACCAAGATTGGCGAGCCCATCGAAGTGAAAGTTCTCGAAATCGACAAGGACAACCGTCGTCTCAGCCTTGGCCACAAGCAACTTGAGTCCAATCCCTGGGATGCTTTCGAAGGACTCTTCGCTGAAGGCACCGTACATCAGGGCACAATCACTGAAGTTGTCGAGAAGGGTGCCGTAATCTCCCTCGGCGACGACGTAGAAGGCTTCGCTACTCCCAAGAACATCGTCAAGGCTGACGGCACCAAGGCTCAGAAGGGCGAGACCCTCGAGTTCAAGGTTCTCGAGTTCAACAAGGACAGCAAGCGCATTCTCGTAAGCCACACCCGCACCTTCGAGGAGGCACGTGCTGAGAAGAAGCCCCGCGCTCCCCGCGCTCCCCGCGCACAGAAGGAGGAGGCTCCCGTAATCCAGAACCAGGCTGCCGTGAACACCCTCGGTGACATCGACGCCCTGGCTGCCCTCAAGGCTCAGATGGAGAAGGGCGAATAATCCCGAAGACCATCACTTCCCGATGTGCTTTACAAGGGGTTCTACTTTGACCGAAAAGGCATTTCCCGACATTTCATGAAGACGAATCCTACACATTATAAATATGTGTTCTTCGTATAATGAAGATACGTTCTTCGCATAATGAAAATGTTTCCTTTACATATAAAGATGTCTCTTTAGGCCGACAAAGACATTCCCCGCCGAAAGCATAACGGATTGACACAAAAAACAACGCTCCGCATCTCTTCCCCCTACGGAAGATTTGTGGAGCGTTTTTCATTTATACTCGGAATCTATACGCATTCACAACGAGGATTTATACGCATTCACAACCAGGATTTATACTTACAAACATAAGACCAGTCCCAAACGCCTGTCTATGATGATTCGGTATTTACCCTCCGACACAAGACACAAAAGTATCAGCACTGCGCTTTTCGAACATAAAGTCCGCTGCGCACAATCCTCCATTTCCGAATAAACCATTTACAAGACACTACCCGAGTTCGGGATAAAGTTATCAGAAAACGCGAATCCGGGACAACAAATTATGGCTTTTTGTTCAAAAATGATACTTTTTTATGCAAAAATCGACACCAGATTCACCACTTCACACATAAAAAAACGCCTCTCTTACC
Source organism: uncultured Bacteroidales bacterium (assembly GCA_945833885.1). Lineage (GTDB taxonomy): Bacteria > Bacteroidota > Bacteroidia > Bacteroidales > Bacteroidaceae > Alloprevotella. Next base: position 781 of record CAMAFY010000050.1, on the reverse strand, counting down.
CCATATTTTAGCCGTCTACCCTCATACCCTCACCCATAAAACTGAATTTAACAAATTGAATCACAAATAGTTATACAAAAGGTGATGGTATGAGGGTAAAAATAAAAATTTTATTGTATAGCGTTTTTTATACTATAAGTCTGTAAAACGTCGAACATCTTCCATCGTTTTTACCGACTGGCATAGGAAACTGTTTTCCTCCGCTCTCACATAATCAAAACCTTAAACTTTGCTCTTCGTCTTCTTGCCATGGAATAACGAAAGCATTAGAGATGCCATATTGTTTTTGAAAACAGACCGGAGACACTACCAGTACACGTCGAAAAACATGGGCAACTCTTTCTTTACCAAAATTCTTATCCCGAAATCGGGTAAAAGAAATTGAAGGATTGCCATACACTTTCAGGAAGAGCCTTCATCTGCTTTTGGAAGCCCGAACCGGATTAAATGCGTTAAATGCACCCCGTACAAAAACATGATAGATTTGAGGCAAGAACTTCCAGCCCCCGCCTCAACAGAAACGTTCAAGATAACCTTACAAAAAAGAGGGGAAAACATGCTCTTTGGAAACCTGCGAACCAAGGTTTTGCAAACCTACTATTGCATTTTTGTGCAGAGATGCGAAAAACACGGATGATTTAACGGCAAAAACTTGGCAATATCACGGAATAAGCCGTAAATTTGCACACGCAAACAAGGAAAAGGTGCAGATTAAGCACTAAATTATCCGGCTCCTTAGCTCAACTGAATAGAGCATCTGACTACGGATCAGAAGGTTACA
>CAMAFY010000049.1 GCA_945833885.1 uncultured Bacteroidales bacterium | reverse complement strand
TATATCCTGCAAATTACCCTTTCTCGTGGATATTTTATTTTGAACATTTACCTTAAAATAAAGTAATACAACCATGAAAAAGAAAATAGTTGTCCTCACCGGTGCCGGTGTCAGCGCCGAGAGTGGCTTTGCAACTTTCCGCGACAGCGGCGGACTTTGGGAGCGTTATCCCGTAGAAAAGGTCGCCACTCCCGAAGGTTGGTACGAAAACCCCGAATTTGTCAACGAATTTTACAATGGTCTGCGCCATCAACTTGTGAATGCCCAACCCAACGAAGCTCATTATCTGCTGGCGGAACTGGAGAAGGATTATGATGTGACCATCGTGACGCAGAACGTCGACAACCTGCATGAACGGGCAGGTTCTACGGACATCATCTATCTCCATGGCGAACTGATGAAGGCCTGTTCCAGCAACAACCCGGACGATTCGCGCTATATCCGCACCCTCGACACCGGACATCTCGACATCCTTCCCGGCGAAAAAGCCGGCGACGGTTCCCTGCTTCGCTCCTATATCGTTTGGTTCAGCGAACCCGTTCCCAACATCGAAGCCGCCGCAAACGTCTGCCAACAGGCCGACATCTTCATCATTATCGGCACATCCATGCAGGTGTATCCCGCCGCAGGACTGATACGCTATTGCCCCGAAGGCATACCTATCTACCTGATTGATCCGAAAGAGGTGAAGACGCCTTCCTATCTCCATGTCAATGTCATCAAGGATGTGGCGTCGAAAGGTATGCGAACACTTATGGAAATACTCAAAGAAAAGCCTTGAACTTTGTTCTTCGTTTTCTCGCCATGCCATAGCGTAAGCGCATTTCACTTGCTCCCGCTCTGCTCATCTGGCTTAACGAAAACGTTGAACTTTGTTCTTCGTTTTCCCGCCATGGCAGTACCTTAACGTTGAATTAAGGTGGATTCAACAATAAAATTATAAGTTTTCCTATCTGTCTTATGCCCCTTTCTTCCGAAATATTCAGCCGCACGGCGCTGCTTCTCGGCAACGATGTGCTCGAACGCCTGCAAAACGCCCGCGTCATTGTCTTTGGTGTCGGCGGAGTTGGCAGTTGGTGTGCCGAAAGTCTTGTGCGTAGCGGCATCGGAGAAGTCACGCTTGTCGACTCCGATTGCGTGGATGTCTCCAACATCAACCGCCAGGCGATGGCGACGGTTCCGAACATCGGCCGCCCGAAGGTGGAGGCGCTGAAGGAACGTCTGCTGGAAATCAATCCCAACCTCCGCGTCAACGCCCTCAAAATGGTGTACGACCGTACTACAGCACCAGATTTTCACCTCGAAACCTACGATGCCATCGTCGACGCCATTGATTCCCTGGCGGAGAAGGCCGACCTTATCCGTCATGCCTGCCGTACGAAAGCCTGTTTTGTGGCGTCGATGGGAACGGCAAGAAAGATGGATCCTACGCGGTTGCAGCGTGCCGAATTTTGGAAAGTGAAGGGATGTCCGCTCGCCCGTGCCCTGCGCGAACGCTTCAAACGCGAAAAGGACCTGCCGAAACGTAAGTTCTTATGCGTCTTTTCTGATGAAGTTCTGCCCAACCTGGGCGAGGTTCCAACGGCGGATGCTTTGGAAAACCTGCAAGAAAACATCCATGTCAGCACCGGAAACGCAACATCTTCCACCACTGGAATGCATGCTTCCACCACCGACGCTCCGGCATGGCACGCCCGAAAGGTCCACACCAACGGCAGCCTTTCGCACATCACGGCAATGGCAGGACTGATGCTTGCTGGAACCGTTCTCCAACATCTTACAAAAACACCAACGGAGTAGGGCATGAAAAGTGCGGAACTTCACATAACAAAGTGCGGAACTTTCAGGGGTAAAGTTCCGCACTTTTTCTTTCGTTTTGCGGCACTTTTTTCGCCGCATCCTCAAACCAATCAAATTTATTTGCTGCACTCTGTTATTTCAACGTTGGATTTCATCCTTCGTTTTCCCGCCATGGCATAACAAAAACAAGCATTGCTTGTTTCCGTTCTGCTCATCTGGCTTAAAGAAAACGTTGAACTTCGTCCTTCTATCTCTTTTTATTTCTTATTCTTTCTGCTCTTATAAACAATCAAAGAGTTGGAGAAAACCACACATGTCAAGGCTATGTTCAGGGGCAGGTTGCCGTATTTGTTACCGCTGCATAATGATATTGAGAGGAATATCACGCTGATTACAAGCAAAATTATTATTGCTCCATTCACAAATTTATCCGTTTTCATCATCTTCATTTATTTACTTTTTATCAATCATTTATTGTGTTGCCATCTATTAGCATTCACCATATTAGACTTTTATTCCCTGTCTTTTGCTACACATCATTGCATAATATTTTTTCTAATATGGAAATTTGGCAATCATTCCGCATAAGTTTTCTGCCGCCTTTCTACATTTTTCACCCTAATTATTCAACAACTTACTCTATTATAATCAACAACTTACACCATTATAAATGGATATTCAAGTGCATATATCCGCCATTACTTTCCTATGAAAATGAAAAAATAACCCGAAAAAACGTCTTTTTATTCAATATTTTCCCGCATTTATGGCTATATTTACGGATTAGAGTGTAAATTTGCACAGAATTTTACCCTTTTTTCGCGGGCACTCTTCACCATCATGCTCCGCCATAGTGGCAGCAGTTTATGGCGACGCCCTGAAAACATTCCACATTTATCTGAAAATAACTACAAAACACATACATCATCTTATGGACAAAATATCCTATGCTCTCGGCATGCTCATCGCCCAGAATTTGAAGGAAATGAAAGTTGAAGGCCTTGATACCGCCCGTTTCACCCAGGCTGTCACAGCCGTTCTCGCTGGCGAAAAGGCAGAAATGACGCTTGCCGAGGCACAGACCACGGTACAGAAGTTCCTCCAGGAACGTGAAGCCGAAGCCGGACGCGCCGCCCGTGAGGCCGGAGAGGCGTTCCTTGCAGAAAATGCTAAGAAGAATGGCGTCACCGTTCTTGAAAGTGGTCTGCAATATGAGGTGCTCACCGCAGCCATTGGTCAGAAACCTACCGCCGACGACAGCGTACGTTGCCACTACGAAGGCCGCCTTATCGATGGCACAGTATTCGATTCCAGTTACCGCCGTGGCGAACCTGCCACTTTCCCCCTCAGAGGTGTCATCCGCGGATGGACGGAAGGTCTGCAACACATGGCCGTAGGTTCCAAGTTCCGTTTCTACATTCCTTTCCAACTTGCCTACGGTGCCCAGGGTGCAGGTGGAAGCATTCCTCCCTACGCTGCCCTCATTTTCGATGTGGAACTCTTGGGTATCGAAGGTAAATAATACCCATTTTAGTAAAATAGCATAGAAGCGCATTTTGCTTTCCTTTGGGCATTGCAAATACTAATGCTTTGCTCTTCTTCATTGAATACAAAAAACACTACTACATACAATGAAAAAGATTTTCATGGCTGCCGTTGCAGCCGTAGCACTCTTCAGTGCTTGTAACCAAAAACCCGGTGCTGTAAAGGCAAATCTCAAGACTGATATAGACACTCTCAGTTATGCTTTGGGTCTCGCAAACAGCCCCACCGATGAACAAATCAAGAGTTATCTGATGCAGGCCGGCGCTGATTCCCTTTATGTAAACGAATTCATCAAGGGTATCAAGGAAGGACTTTCCGTTGGCGACGACAAGAAGGAAATGGCTTATCAACTGGGTTTGCAGACCGGTCTGCAAATGAAGACCCGCATGTTCCAGGGTCTTGAGAACCAGGTGTTCGCCGGTGACAGCACCCAACATCTCTCCAACAAACTCTTCCTCGCCGGTTTCAACGACGGACGCAAGCACGCTTCCCAACTCATCAATGAGAATGGCGACACCCTTTATGCCGAGAAAATCAATGAAATCCTCATGCCTCTCATCGAAAACATGACCAAGAAGGCCAACGATAAGGTCTATGGTGAGAAGAAGAAAGCCAGCGAGGAATTCATCGCAAACATTGCCAAACAAGAAGGTGTTAAGGCACTTGAAGGTGGCGTTTACTACAAAGTTATCAGCGAAGGTAAGGGTGCTGTCCCCACCGCTTCCCAGACTGTAGAGGTAGAATACGAAGGACGTCTCATCGATGGTAGCGTATTCGACACCAGCCGTGGCACCACTGTGAAGTTCCCCTGCAACGCTGTCATCAAGGGATGGAACATTGCCCTCACCAATATGCCCGTAGGTTCCGAGTGGGAAATCTATGTTCCCTGGAATCTTGCCTATGGCGAGAGTGCCCAAGGTCCCATTCCTCCCTATTCAGCCCTCGTCTTCAAGGTTAAACTTGTCAACATCGTTGAACAAAAATAACCTTTGAATTATGCTTGGAAACGGGGGAATGTTCTTTGTTCTTCCTTTTATTACAATTACCTTCATTCTCCCTTTTCACAACATTTTTCAAACCATAATACCATCAAGCGGAAGCATATTCTGCTCTAAGACCTAAATACCGGAGGAAATGCACCCTACATTGTGTGCATTTCCTCTGTTTTAGGTGATTTTTTTTAGCAGGTTACAACAATCAGTTTAACTTAATCCTATAAAAAAACATACCACTTTTTATAATGTAAAAACGAATTGTTGTTACCTACTTTACCTTCTCTTTAATACACATTAACCACTTTATAAAAGATGAAAATCCGTAAATTCCTCTTTATTGCTCTGACCGCCACCTTCTGCCTCGCTGCATCTGCCGGACAGCCCGCAAAGAAATCAAAGAAAAACACCAAGGTTGCCGCCACCGTCACCACGCCCGAAGTGAAGCCCGTTGACGCACAAACCTTCTCCTACGCCATAGGTATCGCACAGTCTGCCAGCCTGAAACAGTACATCAGTCAGGGAAACAATGTGGATTCCCTCCACTATGCCGACTTTGTAGACGGACTCAACGGCAAGTATTCCGAGGAGGAAATCGCCAAGATGCGCGCCGTCATCATGGGAACCACCATCGCCCAGCAGAACGAAAAGCAGGTAATCCCCGCCATCAACAAGCAGGCTACCGGCGACGACAAGGCCAACTTCCTCGTGAAAGACCTGTTCGTGAAGGGTCTTGAAGAGGGACTTCTCGGTAAGGCTTCCCTTACTCCCGACTCTGCCATGCAGATTGCCGAGCAGCAATTTGAGTATCAAAAGAACGTTGTTAAAAAGCAAAACGCCGATTTCCTCGAGAATTACGCCAAGAACGACAGCGTACAGCGTACGGAAAGCGGACTCCTCTACAAGGTTATCACGAAGGGCGAAGGTGCTCTTCCCGTTGATACCAACCAGGTGGAGGTGAACTATGAGGGTCGACTCATCGACGGTACCGTATTCGATTCCAGTTACAAGCGCAACAAACCCGCAACATTTGGCGTTACGCAGGTCATCAAAGGCTGGACCGAAGCCCTCAAAATGATGCCCGTAGGTTCTACCTATGAACTCTGCATCCCCTACGACCTGGCTTACGGCGAGCGTGGAAACCGCAACATTCCTCCCTATTCCACACTGATTTTCAAGGTGGAACTCGTCAGCATCAAGAAGTGATCATCCGCTGATAACGAGGAGAAAAACGCTTGTTTCCTTCATCATGGAAAAAGAAAGTCCCCTTGATATTCATGCCCAACTGCGGGAGGTGAAGCGTATGCTCCGCGGTGTTATGAGCGGTCCCGTCAGCGCTTCGATGCGCGAACAGGGTCTTGGCTACAAAATCAACTTCGGTGTGGACCAGCCTCGCCTGCTCTCTTTAGCACGCGAGATGGAGGAATTTGTCACCGATGCCCATAGCCTTGCCCTCGCCCTTTGGAAAGAGGACATCCGGGAATGCCGCTTGCTGGCATGTATCACCATGCCCGTGGCGGAATTTGCCGAGGATATGGCGGTGGAATGGGTATCGCAACTCCGCTATGCCGAGGAAGCGCAAGCCCTGGCGATGCACCTGTTGTCGAAAACACCCTATGCCGCCGATATGGCTTTCCGTCTGGTGGCTGCCGATGTACCGCTTCACCGACTGCTGGGATGGCTCACCTTCGGCAGACTCTTTGCACAGAAAAAGGCACCGGCGGAACGTGATACCGACGAAATCCTCGACCATATCATCACAGAGTTGCACGATGCGGAAGCACCTATGGAACTTCGACGCACAGCACTCAACACCCTCAACAAATATATGGAACTTGGAGCGCGTGAGGAAGCCCATGGCATGCGCATTCTCAATGCCCTTCAATAAATCTATATCCATATTTTACACATCTTTTATCCGTGCATATTTTTCGTATGCACGGATTTTTTATGCTTTTTTCCTCTTCATTTTTGCATTCTTCTTCATCATTTTGCTAAAAATTACAAAATGACTTCTCTAATTTTATAGATTTTGTAGCCTTTTCTCCTCTAATTTGCGCGACAATCTACAAGGAGTGTAGAATGATCCTACACCATTCGCCCTTTCCTTCACCCCCATCCTACACACAGAAATCCATAATATACACTGATAATTTCCCTTAATGGTGTAGAATATGTAGGAGAAAATTGAAAAAAATAATTACAGGGAGAGATAAAAACATTATAAATTTCGCCTGAAACAACCCAAAAAACACCATAAAATCAGGTGTAAATTACGCTTAAAATGCGGCTATATTTACCCTTACATCATCATTTTTTTTAGAAGAATGCAAAAGTGTTGGAAAACAAATATTCTCTTATTTGCTAAGCGAGAGCATTATAACAATTATATATATGATAAGCGTGTAAAACATCTATATCCAATCTCAATATAATAGCAATACGGATAACAATAAATTTTCTAACAAGGATTGGACGGATAGAACAAATCATCATAATTGAAGCATCCCTTTTTATCCCTACAATCCATTTTCTAAATATGAAATTCTTCCGCACTTTTGATGATGAACATCGGAACTTTCCCCCTAAACCTCCAATGTTTTTGATGGAATGTTCCGCACTTTCTCCATATTATTTTTGCGCCATCCTAAAATTTCCGCAAATCATTGATGTAGGAACATCAGAACCCCTGTGGATAAACCCGTGGATAATTAGTGGATAATACCATTGTTACCCTGTGGAAAAGTGGTGCATACCGAAGTGGATAGGGAAGAAAAGAAGAACAATCTCAATATCCACATTATCAACCCACCTATCAACGGTTTTTCCATATCTGTACACCTACTTATACACACCTTTCCTTTATATCATAAACTTCTGAAACACATAGGGTTAATGACCCTATTATGCAAGTTATCCACTTTATCCACACCCTATCATTAGCATCACATTTTTTTAATATTAAAAAGGAATAAATAAGATAATAATTGTAAATATAATGATGTTTGCGGTGGATGCCATCGTTATGGAAAACGCATTATACGGATAATAAGGATATTTATATGTGACGATGCCATAGGATATATTTATTTTCGAACACGAATTGAACGAATTATACGAATGGTTGATGGGTGAGGACGAGATGGATGATTTTGTTGCGGACACGGATTGGACGAATTTTACGGATATTTATATATGAAGATGCCGTAGGGTATTTTTATTTAGAACACGAATTATACGGATTATGCGAATGTGGATACACATGAAAAGCCTGGTAGGCAGTGCCACAAATAGCATGTATCCTTCCATTTTAACGCGCTGAAGACGCAAACATCCCGTGTTATCCCTAAATTTAGTGGTTAAATTATAACCATCCGCTACACCATCACCCTTCAATGATTCGTTCTATCCGTACTATCCGTGTTCTAAAATAAAATCATCCACCGCACCATCACGCATTATAAATTGGTTTAATTCGTACAATCCGTGTCCGCAACAAAATCATCCATCTCATCCTCACCCATCAACCTATCCGTATTCTCCATACCATCCGTGTTCAAAGTAAATTCATCCTCGTTACTTATCTTATAAGTATCAGTGCTTTTTATATACGAAATCCACGTATTTTTCCTACAAATGCCGATAAATCATAGCCATTTAACAGATATTTCGTAAAAACAACAAGAAAAGCCAACTATAATTTGCCGTTTATTATAATTATAAGTATCTTTGCCTCGAAATATCGCAGCGGGTAAATATACCCTTTCCCAATAGGGGAAAAAATAAGAAAAAACTACGAAAAACATAATAATATAACTCATGTTGAAGAAGAAAACCAACATTTATCTTCTGATGGGCACACTCGCGCTCGTCGGAGGAGCGGTTGTGCCTCAAACGGCATACGCCAACGATTATTACATCGTACAGCAGTCGTCAACCGTACGTGGAACCGTCGTCGACGTGGACGGCCTTCCTCTGACGGGTGCCAGCGTGGCTGTTGTAGGTACTACTAACGGTACCACGGTAGACAACGACGGTAACTTTACACTCAATGGTGTGAAGAAAGGTGCCAAACTGAACATCAGTTTCATCGGCTACAAGACGCAGCAGGTGGTGTGGGACGGAACGTCCGCCATCGAAGTCATCCTTGCCGAGGACGACAACATCCTGGGCGAGGCTGTGGTAACCGCCATGGGTATCGTCCGCAAGGCCACATCTTTGACCTATGCTACCCAGCAGATCAAGAGCGACGACCTGATGAAGGTTCAGGACCCCAACCTTGTTAACGGACTCGATGGTAAAATCTCCGGTGTCACCATCACTCCGGGTGCCGGTGGTGCCGGTGGTGCCTCCAAAATCCTCCTCCGTGGTAACAAGTCCATCCAGGGTAACAACGACCCCCTCATCGTTGTCGACGGTGTCCCCATGAACAATTCCCGTCGTGGCGAGGTTGACGCTATGAGTTTGCGTTCCCAGGCCTCTACCGAAGGCGGTGACGCTCTTTCTCAAATCAACCCCGACGATATCGAGAGCATCAACGTGCTGAAGGGTGCCAACGCTGCCGCACTTTACGGTTCGCGTGCCGCAAACGGTGTCCTCATGATCACCACCAAGAAGGGTAAGGAAGGTAAACTCGACGTAAGTTTCACCTCCAACGTCACCATGGACAAGGCATTCCTTACCCCCGAAATCCAAAATTCGTATGGTGCAAATGTGGAGAATTCCACATTCGATGAAAATGGCAATCTCATCAATGCCGGAAAGATTGATCCCAACGGTTGGGGACCAAAGATGAGCGGCGAACGCACTACCTACACCGCTAATATTGCTAACACTCCCTACAGCGGCGAAATCACCGGTACTACTAATATATACAAACTTGCCCTTACGCCTAACGCCGACGGTTCGGTACTCACTGGTCCGCAAATTTTGCAGCAAGCGGGTATTCCCCTGACGCGTGATATTCACCTTCGAAACTACGGTGTAGACGACGTCAGCGACTTTTATAGATTAGGTGTTACCACCAACAACAGTGTAAGTCTGTCCGGCGGTACTGAAAAGGTGCGCAGTTACGTAAGTTACGCCAACTCACATGCCAGCGGTCTCCTTGAGAACAACGAGTACAACCGTCACACTTTCGCCTTCCGTCAGCACTACAAACTTTGGAACCGTCTGACGATGGACGCTAACTTCAACTATGTTCAGTCGAAGACCAAGAACCGCATCGGTGGTGGTACCGTGGGAAATCCCATATACGACCTCTATACCATGCCCCGTAATATAGACTTCGATTATTACAAGCATAACTACGTCATACAGAACAAATGGCTCACTGATAACCAGGGCTATTATCCCAGCGGAAGTATAAATCAAATTTATGCTCGAGTGCTTCTCACGGGCGAATCGCAGGAGTGGATTTACCAATCACCTATGAAGAACAATCCATATTGGCTTATGAACCAAAATACGGGTGAGGAAAAGGATGACCGCTTCTACGGAAACTTCCAGGCGAACCTCGATTTGGGCTACGGTTTTGCCGTTCAGGGCCGTATAAGCCTCGATTATGACAAATATAATAAGGAGAGCCACAAGAGCGCTACCACCTGGGATCCCGCAAACCTTAATAACTACGGCCGCTACTGGCTCAACAATTCCAGCACTACCGACGTATACACCGACTGGCTCCTCTCCTACAACCGCACCTTCAAGGAGGATTGGACCGTAGGTGCCACCGCAGGTTGGGTAGGACACACCACCAAGGGAACGACTGTAAGCACCGACTGTACCGCTACCGTCGACATGATCAAGGACGGTATTCTCAGCGAACTTCCTACTGTATTCAACCGTTTCGACCCCTCTTCGGGTGGTAGTGGCGCAACTTCCAAGAGCAAGTCCAGCAATTGGGATAAGGCAGCCCTCTTCACCGCACAGATAGGATGGAAGGATGCCGTTTACGTTGACGGATCATACCGTATGGACTGGTACCGTGCTTTCAAGCAGGCCCGCTTTATCGGTGGCGACAATGATGCCAAGGACCACTACGGATACTTTGGCGTGGGTGCCAACACCATTATTAGCAACCTCGTTAAACTTCCCGAGCAGATATCCTATTTGAAGTACCGCATCAGTTATTCTGAGGTAGGTAACTCCATCCCCAACTCCATCTTCGATTTGGAGACTCGAAACGAAACTACCGGTGGTGCATCTGGCAGTAACTACAATTCTTTCACTCCGAGTCCTGAGACCATGAAGAGTTTTGAGACCGGTATAGAATCGCAGTTCTTCAACAATTCCCTCAACGTCGATGTCACCTACTACAACTCCCGTCTCGACAATGCATACATCGTCATCAATGGTACGAATGGTAAGAAGTCTCCCCTCAACAGTGCTTGCGTGCGCAATCAGGGTGTGGAACTTACTGTAGGCTACGACTGGCAGATAGGTAACGGATGGCGTTGGAAGACCGGTGTGAACTTCAGTTACAACGATAACAAAATCCTTGAAACCTATAAGAGCGATAGGGGAGCAGATAAAACAATCGATGTCAGCGTGGCACAAGGTGTAAGAGTACGCTACATTAAGGGTGAAAAATACGGTGACATGTATGTGACTGATTTTAACCGCTGGGGTGAAAATATATATAAGAAAGAGGACGGAACGCTTAACAATCAGGGGATTGGTGAACTTGTCCACAAGAAGGGCGACATCGTTGTAAATAGCAGTGGACGTCCCGGATTCTATGGACTTACGAAATACCTTGATAATGTAGAAGGCGGAAAGATGTATGGAAAATATATAGGAAACATGAACTCCAAGTACCAACTTTCTTGGAGCAACACCTTCTCTTACAAGAACTTCAACCTCTTCTTCCTCATCAATGGTCGTATAGGAGGAAAAGTCATTAGTCTTACAGAATCCGTTTTAGATAACCTCGGACTTTCGCAGCGTACGGCAGACGCCCGTTTAGCAGCAGAGGCTAATAATATAGTGTTTAAAGATAGGAATGGTAATGAGGTTCCTGGAATGTATATAAATGAAGGTCGCGACATTGTGCCTATTCAGGAATGGTATAAACTTATCGGTACGGAAGACGCTACATCATACGTTTACAACGCCACGAACTTCCGTCTCCGTGAGTTGAGTTTAGGATACACCTTCCGCGACCTCTTCGGAGAAGGTAAGAACCTTTCGCTTTCATTCATCGGACGAAACCTCTTCTTTATTTATAAAGATGCACCCGTTGATCCCGATGTATCGCTATCCAGTGGAAATGGTCTCGGAGGTTTCGAAATGTTCAACCTCCCCAGCACCCGCAACTTCGGTTTCAATCTTAAGGTTAATTTCTAAATTTTATATAGGACAATATGAAAAAGTCAATCATATATTTGATGATGCTCGCCGGAGCGGGCTTTACGCTACAGTCGTGTCTCGACTACGACAATCCTGGCGATGAAATATCCGTGGATCAGGGTGTGGGCGATGCTACCCGTTATCATGGTAACATAGACTCCATTGACTATAAAACGGTTCCTGAGAAGGAAGTGGTGGAAAAGGCCATAGAAGACCTGCAGTCGCTCTTTGGTTACAGTCTTTCCGCACAGTATGCCATGCGCGGAGGTAAGGAAAATGGTATGCCCGGTGCCCATGCTTATCAGTACCAGTACAATTTCGGTTCCGATGCTTATTCCGGCTACTTTGTGGTGACGCACTACGATTTCCCATACGCCGGTGTAAATATGAGTTGCACCTATAATCTCGTGGAAGAATTTACTGGTGGTCTAAGTGGAAGTTACGGTATTGTGAAGAATGCTCTTATGCCTCTCCTTCACCACCCCGCCATCGATAAACTTCCTGAAGTAAAGGCCATAAATCTCCTCTACTATTGCATAAGTGCACAGGAACTGGCGGATCAGTCGGGTCCTTTCACCTATATTCAGGACAAGGAAAACAGCGAATCCCCGTTTTGGTACGACGATATGTGGACCATTTACAAGGGAATTGTCAATAATGTAGACACTATTGTAGCCTGTTTGAAGCATTTTGAAGAGCAACCCGAATGGTATAAAAATACTGTTATAAACTATGTTCTTGCAGATTACCAGAGCGGCCGCTTTGGACTTTCCGGCGATTACACCAAAATGGTAGAGAGTTATTGGCGTTTGGCCAATTCCCTTAAACTCCGCATGGCCATGCATATAGTGAAAGTGGACCCTGAAACTGCACAGAAATGGGCAGAAGAGGCTGTGGCAAGTGGCGTGTACGAGGTTACTACCCCAATAGAAGTAGATAAACTCGTATGGACTAAAGAAGAAAAGGATGCTAATGGTAATATAACTATGCATCCCAGTGATGAAACAAAGGCCGAAAACGAGAGAATGTTGAATTACGAGAGCATGGTACACGCTATGTATCCTGCTGTAAGCGGTTTCACCAATCCCCTCGTGGAAATTGCGGGTAGTTGGAGCGATATTCGCATGGGAGCCTCATTGGAGAGCATTCTTGCCAGCCTTGACCACCCCTACATGAAGTATTTTTGGAAGAAAAACAGCCAAAGTATAGGTAATGTACCTGCAGGAAGCCGCGTGATGGGTATCCGTGCAGGAACGTTTGTGGAGCAGGGTCAGACCTTTGCCACTAACCGCTACGTCGGTTACTCCTCTTTCGATCCTGATATTATGTCAAATGCTCCCCTCTATTTTATAAAGTTGTCGGAAGTCCTCTTCCTCCAGGCCGAGGGTGCCCTCCGTGGTTGGAATATGGGCGGCGATGCCAAGACCTTCTATGAGCAGGGTATTATATTCGCCAGCCTCGATGAGCCTCAGGACCGTCAGTGGTATGATATGGACGGTGTGGGAGAACGACTTTACACTCGTTATCTTAAGGAATACATGGAAAGAACGGAGCCTGTGGATTATGTACAGGTAGATGCTGTAACTGGTACGGAGTGGCCTTCTGTCACCAAAATAGGTGTAGCGTGGGATGAAAACGATTCCCGAGAGATCAAACTTGAGAAAATAATAACTCAGAAGTACATAGCCCTCTTCCCCCTCTCCAGCGAGGCATGGGTTGATCTCCGTCGTACGGGTTATCCCAAGATTTTCCCCGTTCTCAATACTGATGAAGGCGATGGTTCTCTTGGTCCTAACGACTTAATTCGCCGTCAGCCTTGGATTCCCAGCGATGTAGAGGTACAGCAGAACATAGAAGAAAGCGGTCTCGATGCCCTCGGTGGCTATGATCTCCAGGGAACACGCCTCTGGTGGGACGTAGATGCTCCTAACTTCTAATATATAATTATATATAATATAGGAGAATAAATCCCCGGCAGCCTTCCATACGCTGTGGAGGGCTGCCGGAAAGAAAATATAAATACCTTATTGTTTCATATTATAAGAAAAAAAGAAATCCATGAAAAAACGTCTACTTTCCGTAGCGTCTGCCATGCTTGCCATGAGCGCATTCGCACAGATGTCGCCCACTGCATCCACCGATGTCTACGACCTCTCGCAGTACGGTGAGGAACTCATCGAACTCTTCTACACTGCCGAGCAGAACGGACGCAAGGTCCCCACACAGGCTGAGTTCGAGGCTGCAGGTTTCAACATGATGGACATGGCGTTCGTACGCTCGCACGTACGTCCACGCAGTGCAATGGTCGACCAGACCAAGAACATCAACCAGCGTGCCAAGGACAACCGCCTCCTCTGGATGAACATCCCCATCGGTATCGGTAAAATCAAGGGTGGATATCCCTCCAGCAACTGGAACGACGACCCCTACACCGGATGGAACTACACCAAGGTGTTCGGAAGTTGGAACCACGGAGTGTTCCACGTGCCCGGAGTGGCAGTGGACTGCGCCCACAAGAACGGTACCGACATCTATGCCGGTATCAAGTTCTTTGAAAGTTGGACCGCCGGCAGCGGTGCAGCAGGATGGGTTGGAAAGGTGCAGAGCAAGGACCCCAACGGCTACGAAGGCTACAAGTATGTACGTCCTCTCGTCAACGCCATGATGTTCTTCGGACAGGACGGTCTGAACTATAACTTCGAGGATACCGGTTATGCAAACACCGACGTGGTAGGTTTCCACCAGGCATGCTACAAGTATGCCAAGGAGATTGGTTTCGACAACTTCCACATCGGTATTTACACCGCTTCCGACCGTCTCTCCGCAAGTAACGTCGAGGCACTCTTCGGAAAAAACGGTGTGAAGACGGCCGACGCCTTCCTCAACTATTCCGGCGGTAACTTCTCCACCGGAAGCATGCGTACCAGCTACCAGGCTGCCGTCAACGCCATGGGTACTGCCGAAGGTGTGTACCAGGGAGCATGGATTGCCAGCATGGCACGTGCATGGACCGGACTTGATGCCAACGAGGAGGCAAGATCCATCGGTATCGTACTTTGGGGTGAACATGGCGAGAGCCGTATCCACAGCAACACCACCGGTAACTCTGCCATCGACTATCAGGAGAACTACCAGAAACTGCAGGAACGCCTCTTCTCAGGAGGTTACCGTAACCCCGCAGCACGTCCTACACCGACCACCAATGCCGACTGGTTCACCAGCGATCCCAAGAACAATGCACTCCGCAACTTCCAGGGTGTGGCAGAATACATCCCCGAGCGTACTGCCATCAAGCAGAACCTTCCCTTCGAAACCTTCTTCAACGTTGGTAACGGCGAGATTTACAACTACAAGGGAAAGAAGACCATGGGCAACTGGTACAACCTCGGACAGCAGGACGTAGTGCCCACTTACCGTTGGCTCGTATACGAAAAGGGTACCACCACCCCCGTGAAGGAAGAATACGATGTGAATGGCGGTGTACCCGAATTCACCAATGCCGATGCCTACATCGGCGGTTCCTGCCTCCGCCTGACCAATACCAAGGCTGTGGACATCGTCCTCTACCGTGCCGAACTCACCGTCAGCGCAGGCAGTCCTACCGTTACTCTCGCTCTGAAGAACTTCAACGGTGCTCCCGAGGGTACCGTCAGCATCATCGTCAAGAAGCAGGGCAGCGACCAGTGGGAAGAGACAGCATTTGCTAACGTTTCCGGAAACACCTGGGAGGCACAGACCCTCGCACTCAACGGTGTAAGCCAGGGTGACGTCATCGAATACGTGGGTCTCCGCACCAGCGGCAATACCGCCGGTACACTCGTCGGACAACTGACCCTCAACGACGACGTAAAGGTGACTCCTGCACACATCAAGGAGGCTGTCGTAGAGGTGAAGGAAGAAACCCAGACCTCGCTCTCCGTAAAACTCCGCTGGGATGTGGATGCCGAGGCAAAGGACCGTGCCGACTACGGACTCCTCTACAACGACGAGGCCAACATCGACCACTTTGAAGTGTTCTACAAGGATGGCGAAACCGGTCGCGTGAGCGAGGTGGGACGTACCACCAGCTGGGGAACCTATCTTGGCAACCTGCCTATGGACGAGGGTGAAAAACCCTTCGTAGGTGTACGCAGCGCCAGCATCGACGGAAAGTCATTCAGCGAAATCGTTTGGGTGGAAGTTCCACGTGCCGACGCTTCGAAACTCCCCGAAAAGAACCAGTCGGTGGATGCATATCCCCTCAGTATCCTCAACGAAAGTTCCGAAGGTATCGACAACGCCCTCAGCCAGCGTTTCGTAAACCGTCTCGAAGTTTCGGGTTCCGATGCCGACTTCTCCTATGTGAACGTTGCCGGTACTCCCTACATGCAGGACATTGCTGCCGGTAAGAGCAAGGAAGAGGCCGACAAAACCAACTACATCATGGCCAGCGACGACTATACCGTGAAGTGCCACCAGGGTCAGAAGCTCAGCTTCACCATGGACTACAACACTTCCGGCGACGGTCTGCAGTACTGCACCTTCCGCGGCTATATGGACTGGGACGGCGACAGCAACTTCAACGGCGGTAACGACGAATTGGTGGTTGCCATCGGTGAGGACAAGGCCAACAAGCCCAATTCCGATCTTAAGCACCCCACCACCTTCGACGTGACCGTTCCTGCAGATGCCAAGCCCGGCAAGAGCCGTCTGCGCCTCGTCTTCAGCGACGCATGGTTCCCCCATCCCGGAGCAAGCGGTATGACCTCCAAGGGATTCTCCATCGACTTCCCCGTGGAAATCACCGGTACCAACGATTACCGCAAGGCTGTCGAGACCCGCGACCAGGGTGTGGCTGACGAACCCTACATCGAACTGCCCGATGCCATCACCGCTCCCAAGGCCGGTGTAAGCAGCGTAGCACTCGAAGGCAAGACCCTCCGCTTCGAAAACACCGACAAGGTTTGGGTATTCAATGCCGAAGGCCGTCTCGTGAAGTATGCCAACGGTGGCATCTCCGCCCTCTCCACCGAGGGTTATGCCCCCGGCGTTTACCTCGTACGCATGCAGAGCGGACAGGTGATGCGCACCACCAAACTGATGGTGAAGTAAGTCCCACCGCTATTCAATCACCTTAATATTTTGGTAGATTGAATAAAAATTATCATAATGATGCCCCGTCGATACCACATCGGCGGGGCATTTTTATATTATTCACCACCACATAAATTTGTTTTTAAAATTCCAAAATTTCCCGAAAACACGGATGGTTGAGGTATGATGATGAGGTGGATAATTTTGTTGCGGACACGGATATTATGGGGAACACCTATTATTTTATATGATAATGCCATAGGGTATTTTATTTTCGAACACGAATTGAACGAATTATACTAATATTTGCGCCAAAGGCGCACAAGGGGTGTCGCTGCGTATATACCCCTTTGTGCATGCTTCTGTCCTTTGCCTTTCCGGCGACCTACGGTTCAGGGCGTGGAAGGCTTGGGAATACACATACCCAGGGGTGTCGCTTCGCTCTGCCCTGGGCTAAGTTCTTTTGCGCCTTCAGCGCGTTATAATTGCGCAAACATCCGAGTTATCCGTTCAATCCGTGGTCGAAAGAATATGATATAACACACCATCATACATAATATATTCGTAAAATTCGTGAGATTCGTGTTCAAGACAAAATCATCCACCTCGTCCTCACCCATAAATCATTCGTATAATTCGTTCAATTCGTGTTCAAATACAAAATCATTGACAAAATAATCACACATAACTATCCGTATTCCCATAATATCCGTGGTTGAAAACAAAACACATTATTCTGATGTTTTCCGCAAAAAATGCGGAGATTTGAGGCACAATATTCCGATGTTTTTGACCTGATATTCCGCGGATTATAACGTGTGTAATTGCACAATGATAAGCCCTCTAATATGATGTTATCCAGTCGTTTCCTACAATTCCTTATCTAAAGATAATGATAAAATATCGGGAAATACCGATAATATTTCATAGTAGTACAGCCATTGAAAATTAGTAAGGAATGAATTTTAAGATAATTTTGTATATACATTCAATATACAAAACGGCTAAATATGTAAATATGAGGGTGTTTTGCAACAGTAAATTTCGGTAGTGTGTCAGGGAGGGTGAGGAAGATTATACCCTTAATTTTGACATTGTGGGGTGATAATATTCGAAGAAAACGAGGGAAGTGTCAATAAAATGTATATTTTTTATGTTAATATTTTTTCTATTTCGCGATTTTCTTCTAATTTTGCCTCGTCGTGGATACCTCCCGGGGTCCACGTTCTCTTATCTTATGGAGGAGGTGGTGATGCAACAGTCCCCTGATGAGTCTAATACAATAAAAGGAATATTATCATTGTAGAATGTAAAAAACTCAAAAAAACAAATAATATGAAGCAATTTAAACTCTTTTTTGTCATGCTGCTCTCCCTTGTAGGGATGACAGCTGTGGCTCAGTTGCCGACGCTCACTTCGTCGTCAGCAAAGCCTGTTACAAAATCCTTGTCTTCTGGCACGGATTATCTGATTGCTGCCGGTACCGATCTCGACAGTTACTATTTCAATGTTGCTGAAGCCAAGGTAAATGCACCGCTCAGTACCGCACAGGTTTTTACATATACAAATAATGGTCTTCGGCGTCAGAGTGACAAGAATTATGTCTATGTAGAAAGTCCTTCTTGGAGTAATTGGTCTTACACTTTGACCACTAATAGAAGTTCTCAAACTATGACTATTAGTTGGAAAAATAATAGTAATGCTGCAAGGATTAATGCTAATGATCGCTATATTGTTTCCAATGGTGATGATGCAGATGAAGCTACTTTGTCCAGCAGAAGTTCCTACGATTGGTATTTCTACGAGGCTGCTGTTGTGAACATCACTTACGTTGACCAAACTAACAGCCGCGATATCAATACTGTAACCTATGTAGGTCGTGTAGGCGATGTGCTTACCATGCCAGAAATTAGCGGATACACCATCACAAGTGGTGCTGGATACACCATCACAAGTGGTGTTGCAACCTACGATGTTAAAGGCAGTACCAGTGTCACCATCAATTACACCAATAAAGCTGGAGAAGTCACCGAGGGTACGCTGGCAAATGGTAGGTATTTCATGCAGAATACTATTACTGTTAATTCTGATGCCAAGAAAAATGATGTTTGGATGACCTCTTACAAGAGTCTTGTCAGCCTTATTCCCGATGCTCGTTCGTTCTGGAGTGTATGGGTTGTAAAATGTGTAGACGTCTCCAACAACAAGTATGAAATCTATAACGAGGGACATCGCAATGTGATGACTCCCTGTACCGACCCCTACCAGGCTACTCTCAGCCGTGATGCTGGATACCTCTATTACGATACTGCAAAGAAGGGTTATTTCGTTGGTGATATCACAGACCCCGCAAAGCAATTTAAGGAGTTGACGCTTTCACAGCAGAGCAATGGCTCCTTTATGATTCGTTCCGAGCAGGCAGGAAGCGACTACTATCTATCTTTTGATAATAAATGGGATAATTATACTTTTCAATGGCTTGATGAAAGTAAAAATGTTCTTGCATCCGATCATTGTATAAAGAGTATAAAAAATGGTACAGATTCTACAAATCCATATTGGAATTTTGTTTCTGTTACCAGTGAAAATGTACGTTCGCTTTACCAACAGGGTGTAACTGAACTCGATGCATATGTAGGCGGTCTGACGACCATGGACCTTCCCGATGCCGATGTGGAAGAACTGAAGGCCGCCAAACAGGTTGTGGCAAAGAAAGAAAATGATATGTCTGCTCTTCAGAGCGATACCACCGGTGCTGCCGTAAAATATCGCGAATTTGTGGAGGCCATCAACAATATGCGTTCGCAGACCAATACGGCAGTGTTCTGCCAGCACCTTGTGGAGGAGCGTCCATTCTGGGTGGAGACCATCGGTAACCGTAGTGGTTATCTGAACCGTATGCACAAAAATTCCGATGGAAGTGATTGGACAAATAGTACAAAAACAAGTGTTACGGAAAACAATAGTGCTGGTACATTCTATGTAACACCTATAAAGAAAAGTGCTACCGTTATTGACCCGAAAACAGGAAGAGAGACTACGTATGACACGTATTATACCTTGAAAAATAAGGTTGGAGATTATCTTGCAAGTCCTACTGGAGATTTATATGAAAATACTAAAAAAGAAGCATATTCAATAGTAGGTAAGGAATGGAGTGTATGGAGCCAAGCCACTGAATATAAAAATGGTTTAAAACAAGCTGTACGTCCTGTGACATCTTCTTCTGATGCCGCACATGCCCTTAAATTCGTTATTATTCCTATTGTTCCTGGTATCTATCAGATGTGTGATATTGCAGCAGAATGGCAGGGTGACCCGTTCCTGACTTTTGCTACAGGACCTGTGCAACTCCACCACTATCGTGTATCTGAGTCCTTCTCCTACTTCAAGTTCAAGACCTACAATGAGTATACTTATAATGTAAAGAATCCTCAGCCCCAAAATTCCTACGGTATAGGTACCTACGGTAAACTTCTTAATTCCACAATTCCCGAAAGCGACGGTATAAAGGCATATTATATCCGTGCTGGAAAGCATGCTTATAATGATGACAATACCATCAATACCGATGCAACTGGTATGGCAGACACTGACTGGGGTATTGAATGGAATAAGGACCTTACTTCTAAGGATAATGGAAATGCTGACAACAACAGCGTGAATCCCGGTGTAAACGACGCCTATTTCACGGTATACCTTGATGAAGTTCCTCTTTTTACAGAGAACAGTGAAACATTCAATTTACTTCAGGGTATGCAGGGATATGTGCTCAAGACCACTGCTACTAATTACGAACAAGGTGCTCCTGGAGAGAAAAATTCTGAACTTTACGGTGGTGTCATCGAAAAGGGTTCTGCCCAGGATCTCGGCAACAACAACATGCTCCATGCTGCCCTCAACTCCATCGACATCTCTACCGACACTTGGGGTAACTACTACGACATCTTCGTACTGGCATACAAGAGTACGGAAAAGATTGTAGGTTACTGGCACCAACAACCCGTTTATGGTGTAGGCATCGGATTCTATCACCTCAAGCGTGGACAGACCCTCCCCACCGGACGTTGCTATCTTTCCACTGCTGACCTCTGTGCACAGCTTAAGAAGCGCTATCCCGACACTTGGGACAACACCTACTTCTATCCTTATCCCAAAAGCAACTCTGCCGCACGTGCCGCTGCTGACAATGACGAAGGCAACCAGAACGAGGCAGGTTTCCGCATCGTCTTCCGCGACCGCAACGGCGTGCAGACGGCAATTGAGGAGGCTCCCATCATCGAAGTGGAAGATGAGGCTGCTCTCGACGCCATCTCTACTCTCTACTCCCTCGACGGACGGAAGGTTACCACACCGAAGAGCGGAGAGATTTACATTCTGAACGGCAAGAAAGTGATGTTCTAAACAATAACTCCACCGAAAAAAGTTAATGAAAATCATGAAAAAGAAATATATTGCACCCACAGTGGAGATAATCGACCTCACCTACTTCGAGGCAGTTGCCCGCGACAGCAAACCTCTGGTAACCACCAGCACCGGCGGTGTGGACTCCGGCGATGTTCTCTCCAATAAGCGCGAAGGCGAGGACCAGAGCGCCAGCGACTGCATCTGGAACAGTTGGGAATAATCCCATCCTAAGGGCATCATGCTGATGCCC
>CAMAFY010000048.1 GCA_945833885.1 uncultured Bacteroidales bacterium | reverse complement strand
CCTCGGCAATATTCAAACAAGTTTGACATTGCGCTCGGCTTGGCGTCGCTTGGCTTCTGCTCTCGCTTAACGAAAACGTTTCGGGAGAACAGAAACATCGGACTTCTTTGCATAAAAGTTCCGTACTTTTGAGGCAAAACCTCCGTACTTTTGCACAAAGAAGTCCGATGTTTTTGATTTCCGCAGTGCGGCCTTACAAACACTGACATGGAATAGGGCACCCCATATAATTTGAGTTCTTGATCTCTCGGGGGGCGTAATGGTAGTGGTGGATAGCCGCATTTCCCTCCGGGGGGAGGAAGTGTCATTTGTATTTCTCCAACAGTTCCTCGATGTTTTCGGCACCGAGTTCCTGAGCCTTCGTGAACATCTCCATCATTTTCCCCTTGTTCTTCTTCTCGCCATAGGCGATGCCGCAGATTTTGTAGGCATCCGCCATGTCGTCCTTCAGCGCGAAGATGTCGTTGCACGATGCAATGGCCTCATCGAGGAGGTTCACGCGGAGTTGCAGGAGTGCCTGTTCGAGCAGATAATCCGCCTTTTCCTCGTCGTTGGTCGAACGTGTGATGGCGGTATGTACGTCGTCGAGCGCCTGTTGGTACATTCGGCTCCCCATTTCCGCCTGCATTCTCAGGTAATAGAAGTAGGCTGTGAGGTTTTTCGGTCCGATGATTTTCTCGTATTCGTTGTAGTCGGCTGTCGCTTTTCTGTGCTCTCCGGCGTTCGCCAGGTGCTGTGCCCGTGCGAAGATGTAGGGAGCGGCGTCGCTGTCGTAGGGTGTTTTCAGGTGAGCCACGGCGCTGTCGAGGAGTGCGATGATGGCTGTGTTGTCGCCTTCGGCGCGTTCAAGTGCGTTGGCGGCGTAGAAGAACGACTGCGCGTTGGCGATTTCGCTGGCGTTCACCGCCATGAATTTTTCGTAGGCCTCGGCATATTGTTGCATGCTGAAGAGGATTTGTCCCTGCTGTAGCAGGTAAACGGGTTGTGGAGCCGCGTTGTAAGCCTCCTCGGCAGCCTTGAGGGCGGTGTCGAGCGTCCATTCTGGCCAGGGGTCGTTTGCGGTGTCCGTCACGAGCATCTTGTTGTACATCAGCACGCTTTGCGTGTACAGGCAGTCGGAGACGTTCTGTCCGCCTAAGGCGATGGCGCTTTTCAGGTCGGCATCAGCGGCGGCGTAGTTCCCGCGGGCGGCATAATAGGTGGCGCGCTCGTTGAGGATCTTCGTATTCTCGGGATACAGTCCGATGAAGTCCTGGCATGTGGTCATGACGATGGCGGAGTCGATCTGCGAATGCAGGAGCATATAAGTATATGAGAAGGCGCTCTCCTCGTCGTTCACCGGCAGTTGCTTGGCAATGTTCACGTTGTTGAGGTCGGAACTGAACGCCGATTGCGCGTTGATGGTCAGTTCCGTGGCGAAACTGATGTCGATGGCGCAAGCCGTTGTGGCGTCTTTGAGCACGTTTTTCTGCACCAGAGCCACCACTTTCCCCTCAGCATTGAGGAGCGGACATCCCACAAAACGGTCCTCGTTGGCGGCCGTCGTCTCGTAGTAGTAGTGGTCGTTGTAGAGGTCTGCGGCAGTGATGCTCACATTCTGCGGCAATGCCTTCTTGTCGGTGGTGTAGAAAGCCAGCATCATGTCGGCATCCTTCGCCGCCGGTGCCGTTGCCGGTGTGAGGGTGACGAGTTTTTTCTGTGGGATGTCGGTGGTGAAGCGTATGAGGTCGTAGGCGCTTGATGCCCCTGCGATGCGCTTCACCTGTGCCTGCTGGCCTTTCCAGTCGATGATTTCCGCGCGTGCGGCGCCGTTGAAGGTCTGGTATGGCGCCACGGCCTCGCCGTTCTCTCCGATGAGGAATCCGTAGGCCGAGCGAAGGACATAGCCGTTGGCGTCGTAGGTGACAACGTTTACCACGGCCTTGTTCAGGTCTGCCGGCTTCTGTGCGGCGGCATCGGAGCAGCATGCTGCGATGGCGATGAGTGAGAGTATGGTTTTCTTCATGTCTTATTGTCGTGTTCTCGTTTTCGGTGTTGTTGGGGGATGGGTGGCGGAAGTCCGCGCCGCATATCATCGGCGTGCGGTCATCCTGATGTCGGTATGTGAGGATGAGGCAAAGGGTGTTCAGAGGTTTTTGCCGCCGTTCAGCAAAGTCTGGGCGTTGGCAAGCGCTTCCGGCGTGAGGTTTTCCCCCGAAAGCATGTGTGCGATTTCCTCCACGCGCTGCCCGTCGTCAAGGGGAATGATGTGGGAAGCCGTACCTTCGTCGCTCTCCTCTTTATATACTTTATAGTGGTGTCCGCCCAAGGCGGCGATTTGCGGGAGGTGCGTGATGCAGATGACCTGTGTGTGGCGGCAAATCTGTTGCATCACCTGTCCCATCCTTTCCGCCATGGTTCCGCTGACGCCGGTGTCGATTTCGTCGAAGATGATGGTCGGCATCTCCTTCTTCTGGGCGATGATGGCTTTCAGGGCGAGCATGACGCGGGCGATTTCGCCTCCCGACGCCGTTTGTGCGATGTCCTGTGGCGCCACCGCCTTGTTTGCCGAGAAGAGGAAGCGCACATTATCCATTCCCGAGGCGTCGGGCTGCTGGCGTTGTGCGAAGTCGAAGTGGAATTGTCCGTTGGGCATCCCCAGGTTCTGCAACCGTTCCTTGAGTTGGCGTTCGATGTCCTCTGCCGCCTTCCTGCGGTTTTCGGTGAGGATTTCCGCTGCGTCGAGCATTTTTTGCCGTGCCTGCCGTGCCGTCTCCTCATGGTGTGCGATGATGTTGTCGGCATTCTCAATCAGGTTGAGGCGTTTCCGCATGGCGGTCTGTTTGGCCATCAGTTCGGCATCGCTCTCCACATGGTGCTTTTTCATCATGCCGTAGATGGCGGAGAGCCGTTCTTCGACGAATGCGAGGCGTGCGGGGTCGGCTTCAATGCCGTCAGCCTCGCTCTCCGTCTCCCGCGCAATGTCGTTGATTTCTATGCGTGCGCTCTCGATGCGTTCCGCCATTTCGCGTGCCGCCGGCATGAATTCGGCGATGTTTTCCAGTGCCTGCCGTGCCTGAATCAGCCTTGCGGGAATGCTGTCGTCGTCGTTTGCCAGCAGATTTCCGGCGGTGCAGAGAGCCTGACGCACCTCTTCGGCATGGGCGAGGATGTGGAGTTCCTCCTCGAGTTCCATGCGTTCCCCCTCGCGGATCTGCAGTCTTTCCAGTTCTTCCAGGAGGAAGGTGAGGAAATCCTGCTCCTGCCGTGCCTTCGCCGCCTGTTCCCGTGTGCGTTTCAGCCGTGTTTCGCTCTCGTGCCATTCGTCGTAGGCGCTGCGGTAGTGGCTGATGCACTCCGGTTGTGCGGCAATGGAGTCGAGGGTGTCAATGATGAACGTCTCGCGTCCGAGCAGAAGGTTCTGGTGTTGCGAATGAATGTCGATGATATGCTGGCTCACCTCGCGCAGAAGGTTGAGCGTGGCGAGCGAATCGTTGATGAACGTCCGGCTTTTTCCCGTGGCGCTGAGTTCGCGTCTGATGGTTATGGTGTTGTCGTCGCAGTCGATGTCCTCCGTTTGCAGGAGTTCCTTCACGCCGAGTCCGTCGATTTCGAAGGTTCCTTCGACGACGCACTTCTTTTCACCCGCCTTGATGGCCTTGATGTCCGCGCGGTTGCCTTGCAGGAGTCCGAGCGCTCCGAGAATGATGCTCTTTCCGGCACCCGTCTCTCCGGTGATGACGCTGAAGCCGTGTTGGAGTTGCAGGTCAAGACGTTCGATGAGCGCGTAGTTTGAGATGTGTAGTGACGAAAGCATGCTTTGAGTCTGGTGATGTCTTGTACGGCAGTTGAGGTCGTTATCCGTCAGTTTCCTGTACGGATTTTGTTCCATGTTGCGGTTTTTGACGCGTTGATGTTGCCCAGAAGTTCGGTGAGGAAGTCCTTTTCCTTCTGTGTGGCGTGTCCCTGATATATGTTGACGATCTCGTCGGCTTTGTATTCTGTCCACAGTTGTGGGAGCAGGCTGAGCGATTTGTTCTCACGTGCCTTCTTCAGACTTTCGAAGGCCTCGGTGATATTGGCGCGTGCCCGCTCGCTGTTTTCCGTCATCAGGTCGAGCCCCATGCGGTGATAGGTGTATTGTGCCTGCCGGAAATCCGTCATTCCTCCGTCGAGCCAGTCGTTGACCACGCCATAACGGTTCTTTCCGTCGTCGAAAGCCTTCCATCCCTTCGAGGAAACGGTGAGCGTCTGTGCGGAGTTGCAGATGTCGAGTGCCGTCTGCAGGTAGGTGGTGCCGCCCATCGGCGACATCGTGTCGAGGTCGATGCCGATGATTAGGTAGGCATAGTAGGCGATGAGTGCGGTAAGGTCGGTGTCGATCTGGTCGGTCCGGAACTCCAGTTGGTCGAACTCCTGGAAGGTGAAGTTGAAGTTGTTGTCGTTTGTGGCGAACGTTGTGGTGGTATATGCGGAGTTGTAGACCGGGCGCGTGGCGCTGATGTTGGCGGAGCACGTGAAAAGGTTCTCCGTCTCGTCGTATTTCTTGACGGTGATGGAGAAGTTGCAGTTGATGCGCTCGTTCTTTTTGAACTGAAGGTCGGTCCATTGCCGCTGGTTGATGAAGTCGCTGAGGCGTTCTTCCAGTTGTTCGAAGACGCTGACGTTGGTACCTTCAATCTGAGAATGGTTGACGGTGACGCGGGCATCCAGTTCCTGTGCCTTCAAGGTGTGGGCGAAGAGGCAGGAAAGGAGGATGATGATGATTCCGAAATGCTTCATTTTGCGTTGTCGTTGTCGATGATGGCACAGAGATGGCGGATGATGTCGCGTGCCACTTCCGTCTTTGCCTTCAGGGGCAGCGGCGTGGTGGTGGCGTCCTTGTCGATGATGTCCACCTTGTTGGTGTCGTATCCGAATCCGGCTCCCTCATCCTGCAGGCTGTTGAGCACGATGAAGTCGAGGTTTTTGCGGAGCAACTTGTCGATGGCGTTGGAGTGTCCGTTATGGGTTTCGAGTGCGAATCCTGCGAGAATCTGTCCTACGGCCTTCTTCTCTCCCAGCGCCTGGGCGATGTCGGTGGTGGGGATGAGTGGAATCTCCCAGTTTCCGGTGGCCTCGCGTTTGATTTTCTCCGTGGCGGTCGTTGCCGGAGTGAAGTCCGCCACGGCGGCGCAGAGGATGGCTGCCCGGCAGTTGGGGAAGAGGCGGTCGGCAGCCTCGTACATTTCCGCCGCACTCACCACGTCGGTGCGTCGGATTCGGGGGTGGCGTGTCGCGAGGTTCGTGGGTCCGCTGACGAGTTCCACGTCGAAACCCGCTTCGGCTGCCGCCTCCGCCAGCGCGAATCCCATCTTGCCCGTCGAGCAGTTTCCGATGAAGCGTACGGGGTCGATGTATTCGTGGGTCGGTCCTGCCGTCAGGAGGAGCGTGCCCCGGTGCGGCGGTGTGGCGTCGTCTGCCGTGGCGGTGTCGGTGGTGGCGAAGAAATCCTCGATGTGCCGGAAGATGTTTTCCGGCTCTTCCATACGGCCTTTTCCCGTGAGCGTCGATGCCAGTTCGCCCTCTGCGGGAGCGATGGTGCGTACGCCGTGGCGCTCGAGTGTCAGCAGATTCTCCTGCGTTGTGGGGTGTGCGAACATGTCGAGGTCCATGGCGGGAGCCACGAACACCGGAGCCTTCATGGACAGATAGGTGGTGACGAGCATGTTGTCGGCAATGCCGTGTGCCATTTTCCCGAGTGTCGCGGCGGTGGCAGGTGCGATGATCATGGCGTCGGCCCACAGTCCGAGGTCGACGTGTGAGTGCCAACTGCCGTCGCGACGGTCGAAGAATTCGCTGACGACGGCGTGACGGCTGAGGGTGGCGAGCGTCAATGGTGTGACGAACTCCTTGGCGGAGGGTGTCATGACGACAATGACCTCTGCCCCCGCCTTCACGAAGAGCCGTACGAGGGTGCAGGCTTTGTAGGCGGCGATGCTGCCGGTGATGCCGATGATGATGTGTTTACCTTTCATGGATGTCGGATGTTCGGGAGGGAGATGTGCTGTGGCGCCGGTGCGTTGAGGCTGTGTCGTCAAATTCTTTCGCCGCGGATTCTCCGGCGGGTATGGGATTGGGGATATGCGGACATTGCCTTTTCGGGGCGTTGAGGCTGTGTGCAGCCTATGGGATGACGATGGGGAGGGCGTGCGGCGCCTCCTGAAAAACGGTGAGGAGTATGCGGTGGTGGATTGTGGTCCCCCCGTCGGATAAGATCCAGAGGTCGGAGTGCTGTGGCGCAAACCTCAGGGGTGTCTTCTCCCCATCCACCAAAAAAGGCGGACGCTTCCACGCTGCTTTCAACGCTTCGCGCCGCCTTATGGGGTTGGTGGTATGGAGGTGGATGTGAAACGGCCGTAAAGCCTTTTGGGGAGATGTTCCGAAGTTTCGGATGTATTGTTCCGAAGTTTCGGTCGGAAACCTCCGGAGTCTCGGATGCATTGTTCCGAAGTCCTGGACGTAGACTTCCAGGGAGGGGAGTTTGGAAATCTCTAAATCTTATTCGAAGACTTCCGGAATTCCGGTCGGAAACCTCCGGAGGCTTATCAGGAATCCACCTGGAATCAGTCGTTGATCATCATGGGCATGACGAGCATAACCACCTCTTCGCCTTCGTTGTTGTTGGCAGGCACAACGATGCTTGCGCGTGAGGGGTCGGCCATTTTGAAGAGCAATTCATCGTTATCCATGTTGCTGAGCATGTCGCTGAGCAAAGTTCCGCGGAATCCCATTTCGAGGTATCCGTTGTTGAAGTCGCAGATGATGCTCTCCGTACCGGAGCGACGGTAGTCGGTGTCGCGTGTGCTGATTTCCAGACGTCCGGGCTCGATGCGGAATTTCACAAGGGGCGTGGCGGCGTTTGAGAACACGAGGATGCGGCGGAGCGCGGAAATCAGTGCCTGACGGTTGACGCTCATGATGTGAGGGTTGTCCTGCGGGATGACGGTTTCGTACTTCGGGAACCGACCTACGATGAGCAGACACGTCATGGTGTAGTGCTGGCACTGGAACATGGCGTTCTTAGCGTTGAATTTGATGACGGTGTCGCCCTCCTCCTTCTGCAGGAGACCCTTGAAAATGCTGGCGGGCTTGGGCGGAAGGATGAATCCGCAGACCTCGTTGCTCTTGAGGTTGGAAAGTTTTGTGCAGGCCAGTTTGCGGCCGTCGGAGGCAACGATGTTGAGGCCTTCGGGCTTATAGTCGAAGAAGACGCCGTTCATGACGGGGCGGAGCGAGTCGGTGCTGGTGGCAAAGAGCGCTCTGGTGATGCAGCGTTGCAGGGTGACGTTTTCGATGACGATTGGCGGTTGCTCCTCGGTGATATCCTTTGACAGGGGGTATTGGTCGGCACTTTCGCCCATCAGACTGAATGTTCCGTTCTGGTAATTGACGGTGATTTCGAGGGTGTTCTCGTCAATGATGAATTCAAGAGGCTGGTCGGGAATCTCCCTGATGGAGTCCTGAGCGGTCTTGGCATTGATGGTGAACTCGAGTTCTCCGTCACTTGAAACCAGTTCGATTTCGGTCGACAGATAGATTTCGTTGTCCGATGCGGTGACGGTGAGGACATTGTTGGCCAACTTGTAGAAGAAGTTGCCGAGGATGGGTATCGTGTTTTTCGGGTTTACCACGTGTCCCAGCGTTTGGAGGCGTTGGGATAACAATGCGCTGTTTACGGTGAATTTCATATCCTTGTAGTCTGATGTTTGTTGATGTATGCGGATGATGTGGACGGAAAGCCCCGTTGTGTTGTCGTCGGCATTCCGGTGAATGCCGGTGGATGGCGGGCGTCGCAGCCGTGGCGGTCCGTAGCGGTGCGCCGTGAAGGCTTGCCATGCGGAATCGCCGCTCCGCAATGGGGCCTCTGCCGTGTTGCGGTGGCTTGACGGGCTATCCGAGGCAAAAATACGTATTTTCCACGATATACGGCGTACAATTATTTCAAAAAGCGGAGTATTTTTCCGTCGTCGGTAAAATATTGTCAGAAAAAAAGCCGTTTTTTTGTAGAAAGTTGTAATTTCGCACTCTGAACATTCCCGCCGTTGTGGCGCAAACCGCCCCTGCGAACCCTGTAAAACAGTCCCTTTCGGACGGCTGAGGCCATGCCTGAGGGTGCCGGATTCCCGCCAGATTGCCGGCATCGGACGCCGGGCATCGGCGTCACTCCTTTATAATTTATGGGCATACGCCTAAAAGATTTGAGGCGTACCTGTAAAATCATAAGGTCACTCCTTTTATAATAAGGGATGAAGCCTTTTTGTAATGGCGGATGAATCCATTTATAAATAGGTATACCGCCTTGTGGAGACACCGGACGAGGCCTTGCAGACAGGCGCTGACGCTCCGTCCCCAACGGGGAACGGCGTCTTGAAAAAGCGGAGGTCAGGCAGGGAAAGACGGGAAAAAGAAACGGAAAACATAAAAAAACAATACAAAATCTTATGGAGATTACAGGTAAAATCATCAAGGCTCTTGAACTGCGTAGCGGAACTTCCAACCGTACCGGCAGTAATTGGTGCGTACAAGAGTTCGTCATTGAAACCATTGAGGGGCAATATCCCCGCCGTTGTGTCTTTGAAGTCTTCGGCGAAGACCGTCTGAAGCAGATGAATATTCAGGTGGGCGAAGAGATGACGGTGAGCATCGACGTGGATGCCCGCGAATACAACGGCCGCTGGTACAACTCTCTGCGTGCTTGGAAGGTGGACCGCAACGTGGCGGCTCCCGTAGAAGGCGGCGTGAACCTCGGCGCCCAGCCCCAGGCTCCCCAGCCCATCCCCGCACCCGTAGCGGTACCCGCTCCCGAGGTTCCCGCAGCCGGTGCCGCATCCGGCGACGACCTCCCCTTCTGATTGGGCTTGCCCGGGTGGACATCCGTCCAGAATCGCCGGGGCGACAACCGTGCCCCGTGGCAGGATTCTCCAAGGTTCCGGCGGACATTCCGCACCGCAGCGGCTCCAACCATCCCCCTTTTACGACGACAGGTAGCGTCCCCGAATCTTCCGGAGCGTGCGTCCTGTCGTCGTTTTTTCGCAGTCCTCCTTCGCTTTCCGCAGTCCTCTCTGTGCCTACTGCTGTTCCTCTCTGCGCCTTATGCAGTCCTCTCTGCGCTTTCCGCAGTCGTCGGATAGGGGAATGTCCGGGAAAATACTAAAAACAGACCGTTATGCGTTTGATATATAAGTTGTTACGATGGGTCGTTGGCCTGTTCTTCCTCACGTCGGTGGCCGCAGTTTTTTATTATAAGTGGTGTCCTGTCCGCCTGACACCGCTGATGGTTATCCGCTGTGTGCAGCAGATGAAGGCAGGCGAAAAACCGAGGTTGAAGCACCAATGGGTGGCACTCTCCGAGATGTCGCGCTACATGCCCGTTGCCGTTATCGCGTCGGAGGACCAGCGTTTCCTCTACCACAACGGGTTCGACACCGAAGCCATCGGGCAGGCCATCCAGGAACGCAAGGAGGGAAAGCGGCGCCGGGGCGGCAGCACCATCTCGCAGCAGACGGCGAAGAACGTCTTCCTCTGGCCCGATTCCACGTGGTTGCGCAAGGGACTCGAAACGTATTTCACCTTCCTCATTGAATGCTGCTGGTCGAAGCAGCGCATCATGGAGGTTTATCTCAACTCCATCGAGATGGGCGACGGGATATATGGCACCGAGGCTGTTGCACGCGAGCATTTCTCCTGCCCGGCATCCGAACTCACACGTTCGGAATGTGCCCTCATTGCCGCCACGCTCCCCAATCCTCTCCGCTATTCCAGTCTGCGCCCCGGTCCGTACATGCGCAAGCGCCAGGCGTGGATCAAGCGGCAGATGAAGCACATCCCCCTTCTCGAAGAGGAGAAGTAGCCCGCTCCCTTTCCCACACTCCAACTTGTGGCGCATGGAGACAATCGGGCCAAAATGACGGATGAAAACGCAAAAATCGGGCCATTTTTGACCCGATTTTTCTGTAAAAAGCACAAATTTTGTCCCGATTAAGGATAAAAGGTATGATAAAAGAAGTAGCATATTGCAGTATGCTGATGTTCTGCGAACAGAACAACATTGCAGCGTTCAAGCGGATATTCATCGACCAGTTCCTCTTTGCCGTAAAGACATACTTTTAGGGTTTTGCGAGGAATCCATAAAGCAGGAAGGTGAGGGACGGGATCCTTACCGACGGTCTGGCGTTGTTTCCCTCTACAAAAAACCGGTCATCAAGCAAACTTGGTGGCCGGTTTTTTTGTCGGTTGCCGCGATGACACGGCGTAACCTGCGGTGAGGGTGGGGTGGATTTGCGTGCGATGGGCTGCCATCCTCCACGGTTGTCCGGGAGAAACGCGGTGCGGTTGCGGGAACGTTGCAGAGGATTCCGTCGCCTTCCTTAGCGGAACTATGGTTGTTCCTGTGCGGATTTATTGGTTATCTGCGTAGGAACTTTGTTTCTTCCTACGCTGGTTCATAGGTTTTATATGCTGGAAAATCCGGCAGGATTCCGCACGGACGGCTCTCATCGCAGCACCTTTTTGCCGTTGATGATGGTGATGCCCTTTCCACGTGTCGGCAGTTTCCGTCCGTCGATGCCGTAAACGTCGGCGGGAAGTCCGTCGGGAACCTCGATGGTGTCGATACCTTGCAAGATGGAATAGCCGTAGTCGTAGTCGAGATACGTCAGTCGTTGTGGCACCCAACCGTGCAGATATTCCCGTTCGTATTGGAAATCGAGGTCGATACCGTCGATGCCGCTCCAGCGTTCCGTCTCACGTTGTGCCGCCCCGGAGCGGTCGAAGAGGTCGAAATAGCGGTCGAAACAGTCAAGAATCATCGTTTCTGTCATGCTCTCTCTGCGGAGTTCCGCCCATCGTCTGCACTGCCTGACGAGTCCGTCCGCGAGGGTGTTGTACATGTGGTAGTTCACTCCGTTGGAGATGTTGCAGTTCGTTTCGGGTCCGCATTCGCAGGCTTCCCAGTCTCGTCCCCATGTTGCATCCATGTCCCAAGGGCAGATTCCGGCGCGGACATCGGAAGCCGTGATGTCGCGGAAGTAGACAATCATGTTCTTTGCCGCGTTGTCGTCGGCGTGGAAGAGGTCCATCAGCAGGCAATAATCAATCCATACGGGCAGGTCGACGCGAGTTTCGAGCGTGTTCGTCACCATTTCGCTTCCCGCAGGCTGCGAAAGCAGTTGCGCAAGGCTGTAGAGCGGCTCCCAAGTGAAGGGTTCGTCCTTTGAAGGTTCAGGATATGTTGCCTCCCACCCCTGCCATGTGCCAGAGGCATTGTCGGGCACCTCAGTGATTGTGCGGAGGTTGTCGTGGGCGATAGCCTTGTAAGCGACGCCCCTCACCGTGTTTTCATTCTTTAATTTCTTCAGTTTCAGTTGCTTACGGTCCACCTTTTCCGTCATGCAGTACAGACCCCAGTAGCGTCCGTTGACGCTGACCTCCACGAATTCGCCGAGGGTGCCGTTGCGCATTTCGGGTTCGGCATCGGCATAGTACGGACGTTGCGAGAGGGCGAGCCACAGATCGGTGGACACGCGGTTGCGCATTCGTGCCACGTCGCTGGCCATGGCGTCGAGAATCCAGGAGTTGTCGTCGCGCATTCCCAGCAGCGGGCAGTCGATGTCCAGACCATTGGCGTCGACGAGTTTGACGGCGTAGTTCTTTTTGGTGTATTTCAGCGACGAGGAACCGCGGTATCTCAGCAGGGTATGGAAGTTTTCCACCGTGCCGTTGCCGTGGATGAGCATCATTTTGCCGTCCCTGAACGTCGAGGAGTCAAGTTCGCCGTGGTCGAGAGCCACCAGCGGCAGGGTGGTGGTCGCCACATTCCAGGTGACACCGCCCCTCGTCACGCTCGCAGGCATGGCGGCGGCTTCCGCATCGTCGGACACTGCCACCAGCAGCCGGTTCGTTTCGGGGTCGCAGATGCCGCAGTGTCCCCCCACCATCAGCGTGTCGGTGGTGGCGTTTGCCCGCAAGGTCGCCAGCAGAAGCATGGCGGGGAGCAGTAGGAGTGGCGCCATTCCGCGCATGGTTTCCAGGCATCCGTGCCCTTTCCGGCGGTAGTGCGAAGGACTTCCGCGGAAGATGATGTCAGAAATATTTGTAGTACAATCCTGATTCATGGTTTGTGTTCTGATGGTTGTTGCCGACGGTTCTCAGCGTCTTCCCCACACGCCGTTCGACATTGTGCTGAGTCGTGGTGACGTCCGCCGGGTCTGTCGGCGGCAATGTTGAGGACAATTCCCTGAGACACACGTTGGAGGTGGTCACGTTGTCGAGGATAATGTGGCGGATATGCCCGAGATTCCGCACGTTTCCGTTGATTTTGAAGAGTGAGAACGGGTAGGGCCGCACGGCAGAGGGATGCACAAATTCCACATTCCTCAGCGTCAGGTTCGGCAGGCACCGCTGCCGGTGTTCCGGACGTAAGGAGACCTCCCCCTTCAATCCGCTCATGGACACCAGATGGGGCGAACGGTCGCCCAGGATAAAGCGGCAGTCTTCGAAGACGACGTCGAAACCCGTGTAGATGTTGAACGAGACGTCGACGACGAGAGGTTGGAAATTCCGGAACGTGCATCCCCGGTATCGCAGAGTGCCGTAGAGGCATGTGAGGTCGTTGCTGTTGTAGTTCGAGATGTCGCTTGGGCGGAAGACGCAGTCCACGCATTCCACATCGCGGCCGTAACAATGGAGGTCGAAGCGGTTCAGTTCGCAACCTTCGAGGTAGACCTTGTTGAGGTTGTTGCCGCCGAAGACGCCCCATTTGCAATGGTAGCCCGTGATATTGTAGAACCTTGTGTTGTAGACGTTGTCCAGTTCTATGCCATATCCGTATTTGTCGGCATGGGAATAGGTGTGTACAATCTCCACATTCCGCACCATGGTGTTCGTGCAATTCCTGATGGCGATGCACCTGTCGCCGTACAGGCCGTGGCGGTTGATGGAGTCGCCTACCACCATGATGTTCTCGAGTGTCACCCCGTCTTTGTGGCGTAGATAAAGGAGGTTGGTGATCTGCGATGAGCGCGGATTCCTGACGAAGTTCAGGTCTTTGGCAAAGCAACGTTCGTCGGAAATCCGCACGTACTGGGCGTCCGTGACGGTCGGTGCCGTGTTGTAGGGGGCGATGGCCGCGTTCTGCGCCTTCCCGTCCTCGAGGAGGATGACGTCCTTGCGGAAGATGTCGCGCGAATCGTTGGGGTCGGTCCTGTGCGCCCACGGACATTGGTCCTGAATGTCGAGGATGATGCGTCCGGTTTTCAGCGCCCCGTAGCGGCTGAACCGTTTGTTGTCGATGTCCTTTTTCCGTAGCGTCTCCGTCAGTTTTTGCGGTGTGTCGCTGATGGAGAACAGGAACATCCCGTTGCTCCGTGGCTGGCAATTCGTCACGTTGAACGTCGCTCCGTTGAAGTCCACGCGGCGGATGGGGATGGCAGGTGCCGGCGAATGCCATTTGCCGTGTATGAAGGCGCTGTCGGGAATGCTGAGGTTGATGGTCACGCCCTCGGGATAGACCATCACTTTTTCCTGATGTCGCGAATGCAGTTCAAAGAGTTTTCCGTAGGAAATGGCGGCAAAATCGTCTTTGTCGAGCCGCACGGTGTCGCTCTCGGCGGGGGCGAAGAGTGCGAGAAGCATGGCAAAGGCAAACGGGAACATGGCGTATGGTTGGGAATGATGACGGAATCTCCTTGAAAAGGGTGGGGATGATTCCTTGAAAAACAATGTGGGCGCTCCGGGGAGCGGATAAGGGTTTTCCCCCGAAAGGTTAAGATATTTCCCTAAAAGGGACTGGGGTCATTCCTTGAAGGGACTGGGGTAATTCCTTGAAAGGACTGGGGTCATTCCTTGAAAGGACTGGGGTCATTCCTTGAAGGGACTGGGGCTTTCCTTGAAAAGGGCGGAATGTCTATTGAAAAAAGAAGTGTTTTTTCTTTCTACAATCAGGACTTCGTCAGCGTTTATTGCCCATATCCCCTTCCGACAATCAGGATTCCAGCAGCGTTTTCCGCCCGGTCTTTTCCGTGACAGTCGGGAGTTGGAACCGCGAAGGGACGTATGTCTGGCGTCCGTCGTCTTTTCATCCCTACCAGTTTTCTTGCAAAAATAGGGGAATTTGCCGCCGTTCCTGCCGCGACTCCTGTTAAAAGGTGGTTAAACTACACCATTTTCCAGTGTTTTGTCAACTGCGACTGTCAAATCGCACCGTGCCTTTTCCTCCCGTTGCCATCCTTCCCGTTTGCCATGTCCGTGGTCTTCCAGAAGCGCTTCTACGCTTTTTGCCGGCAAAGCCGGGTGTTTTTGCCGTTTATGCCGGATTTTTTGCACACTTTTTCGTATATTTGCCGCCAAAACAAAAAACAACACAATGACATACCCAGAAAATATAGAACGAAAATTAGGGTTCTCCGACATCCGCACCCTGCTGAAAGGGCGCTGCATGTCGACACTGGGCACGGAATGGGTGGATAATCATGTGCAGTTCTCCGACGATTTCGACACCGTCACCGAGGCTTTGGCACAGGTCAAGGACTTCATGCGCTTCATGCAGACGGAAGAAGACGTCTACGAGGAGAACTTTTACGATGTGCGACAGCCGCTCATGCGCATCCGCCCCGAGAGGACGTATATGGAGGAACTCGACCTCTTCGACCTCAAACGTTCCCTGCAAACGGTGATGAGCCTGGTGGATTTCATCCGCCGATGCGTGGTGGACGACGACAAGCACGCCGACAGACATAAGGCCGAGGGGGAGACCATGGCCCCAACACCGGCATATCCCGCCCTCTTCCGCATGACCGAAGGGGTGGAATGCTTCCCCGACATCATCCGCCGCATTGAGGCCGTGCTGAACAAATACGGCAAAATCAAGGACACAGCCTCGCCCGAACTCCTCTCCATACGGCATGGCATAGAGGTAACCACAAGGGGTATCAGCCATTCGCTCCGCTCCATCATCACCACCGCCCAACAGGAGGGCTACATCGACCGCGACGTCAGTCCCACGATGCGCGACGGCCGCTTGGTGATTCCCGTAGCCCTCGCCCTGAAACGCAAGATTAAGGGCATCATCCACGATGAAAGCGCTACGGGAAAGACGGTCTTCATAGAGCCCGCAGAGGTGGTCGACGCCAATAACCGCATACGCGAGATGAAGGCTGCCGAGAAACGCGAGATCATCCGCATACTTCAGGAACTCTCTTCGCTGATACGTCCGCACGTTCCTGCCATGATGTCGTCGTTGCAGTTCCTTGCCCACATCGATTATCTCCGTGCCCTCTCCACGTTTTCCGAGAACTTCCAGTCCGTCGTCCCCAACCTTACCGACGCTCCCTACCTCGACTGGGTGGAGGCCCGCCATCCTTTGTTGCAGCAAAGTCTGGAACGCCACGGAAAGCGTATGATGCCCCTCGACATCAACCTCCGCGGAAAGGCGCGCATCCTCATCATTTCCGGACCGAACGCCGGAGGAAAATCGGTGTGTCTGAAGACCATCGGACTCCTGCAATACATGCTTCAATGCGGAATGCCCATACCCGTCCGCGAAAACTCCACGGCGGGCATCTTCCGTGACGTGATGATCGACATCGGCGATGAGCAGAGCATCGAGGACGACCTCTCGACCTATTCGTCGCATCTGCTGAACATGAAGATGATGATGAAGCACAGTTCGCCCCACACCCTCCTCCTTATCGACGAGTTCGGCGGCGGAACGGAGCCGCAGATAGGCGGCGCGCTGGCAGAGGCCATGCTCCATAAGTTTGTGGAACGCGGCGCTTACGGCGTCATCACCACGCACTACCAGAACCTCAAGCACTATGCCGACGGCTGTGAACAGGTGGTGAACGGGGCCATGCTCTACGACCGTGCCAAGATGCAGCCGCTCTTCGTGCTCCAGATAGGAAACCCCGGCAGTTCTTTCGCCGTGGAAATCGCACGGAACATCGGACTTCCTGAGGATGTCATTGCATACGCCTCCGACCTTGTTGGAAAAGACTATGTGATGAGCGACAAATATCTTCAGGACATCGTCAGGGATAAGGTCTATTGGGAGAATAAACGCCAGAAAATACGGCAGCGCGAGAAGCAGTTGGAGCAGACGATTGCCGAATATGAGGAGGAACTCTCCACCATCTCCAAAGAAAAGCGCCAGGTGCTCTCGGGAGCCCGCGAGGAAGCCCAAAGGCTGATTCAGGAATCGAACGCACTCATCGAGAACACCATCCGCACCATCCGCGAAAGTCAGGCTGAACGCGAGCGTACGAACGAGGCGCGGAAGGAACTCCAGCAGTTCAAGGAAAGCGTGCAGGCGGCGGAAACGGCAAAGACCGACGATGCCATCACGCGGAAAATGGAGAAGATTAAGCGTCGGCAGGAGCGGAAACGCGAGGGAAAACGCGGTGGTCCCGCCCTGCAACTCTTCACCCAGAACAGTCTGAGCAACACCCTCAACGCCCTGCAGTCGCAGGCTGCCGCACGCGAGGAACTGGCGAAGCAGCCCATCACCGTGGGGGCTTGGGTGAGAATCAAGGGCCAGAACACCGTGGGACGTGTGGAGATGGTGCAGCAGAAGGTGGCACGCGTGCTCTTCGGCGTCATGAACACCATGGTGCCCCTCTCACGTCTGGAGGTTACCACGCGCCCCGAGGTGAAGAAATCGGCGGCACAGGCCACATCGTTTGTCGGCAAGGACACCCGCGATCAGGTGTACGAGAAGAAACTGCATTTCCGTCCCGACATCGACCTGCGCGGCATGCGCGGTGAGGAGGCGCTGACGGCGGTGAAGTATTTCATCGACGATGCCATTCTACTTGCCCAAAGTCGTGTGCGCATCCTCCACGGAACGGGTACGGGAGCCCTGCGCACCCTCATCCGCCAGTATCTGAACACCGTCAGCGGTGTCACCAGTTACCACGACGAACATGTGCAGTTCGGCGGTGCCGGCATCACGGTGGTGGAACTCGACTGACATCGTCGTCCCTTTCCAGTACCATTCCTGCGATTACATTTCCTGGCGGATATGCCGCCGCAGCATAAGCCTCTGCATTTTCATCCCCGAAAGTGCAGGGGCTTTTCCGTGTCTTTTCCGTGGGGACTCCGTCGCGGCTTGATGCCGCCTTCAGCGAAGGGTGACAGAGGGGGCATGCCGCTTCCGCGTTTTTCCACGGCGGACTGATGGGAGGAGGTCCGGCAGATTGCGCCATGTTCGCGGCGGACAGTCTGCCGTCCGGCCCTTGTCTGACGGTTTTTTTCTGCCACCGCCGCCCGGCTACTGACGTTTAGTCAGTCCCGCCTGTTTGCCTGTTGCCTGAAAGCGGTTTAGGGGATTTTGATAAATTGTTAGAAAGTACAGGACAAATCGTTAGAGGAATACAGGCCAGATCATGCGGAAGTTCAGGACAGGATGTGAGGAAAGTTCAGGATAATGTAAGGAATATTCAGGATAATGCAGGGAATATACAAGAAAAACTGTGCGGAAATGCAAGATAAACTATGCGGAAATGCAAGATAAATTGTACGGATGTTTATAATCCGTAAAGATAAAATTAAATCTCCGAAATTTTTTCTCCTGATTCTGCATCGTGATTTCATGACGGTGGAACATCGGAACATTCCGGTTGAAACCTCCGCGTTTTTCGCTTCATACCTCCGTGATTTAAGGTTGGAACAGCAGCGCTGTTTCCGGTCAGGAAACCGCTGTTGCATAATCCGTGCCAGAAATTTTCCTTCCGTTCAGTTGTGCGGATGTTTGGGAGGCGCGGGGCGGATTTTGTGATTTTTTTTCAGGAAACATTTTGCGGTTTCGGAGATTCTTCCTACTTTTGCCGCATTGTTTAGGATGATGTGGGTACAGCCCATGTCCAGATTTTGATAAATTTCAGAAAAACATTAGTGATTACAGGTGGATTGCATGGTCTTTTCACCTGTCCGTAATCGTTTCCCTTATACCGGAATTTCACAGAACGGACCCGGATTTTCGCAGAACGGGTCCAATGTATAAAAGCATTACAAGTGTTTATGGATAACCTTTTCTATTTACCATTCTCGGAGGAGGTGCTCGAAGTCCTCAGAGACCTCACCGATACCCAGCGCGGTAAAATCTATACCGCCATTGCCGAATATCAAGCCTTCGGCATTCTTCCCCAGTTTAAGAACCGCAGCCTCATGGTCGTCTTCCGTCTCGTCGCCCTTAACCTCGGAATTTCCCTCGTCGTGAGAGAAGAAGAGAGGGAGAATATAGAGGGAGAGATAATAAGAGATAATAAAGTTAATAATTTTAACTCTAAAAATAATTATCTAAATTATCTGGATAAAAAAGAAAAACAAGAAAAAGAAAATTCCGCACAAGTGGCGATGCCGCCTGCGGCAATGGCGGAGAGCGTCGGGCACGTTGCCTCGGACGAGGCGGAAGCATCGTTGGCGACCGGCGTTGATGTTGCGATGAACGGCGTCAAGGTTGCCGTGGACGAGGCCTGGACCGCGGTGGAGGAGTTGCGGACTGCGGCGAGGAACGAAGTCAAGGCTCTGTCAGATGAGGCGAAGGCTGCGGCAGATGATGTCAGGGCGATGGCGGCGGATGTGAAGCACGTTGCGACGCAGGTGAAGACAGCGGCGGAGGATGTGAAATCCGCTGTGGAGGCCATGAAGTCGATGATGGAACGTTTGACGCAAATAAGTGGGCGCATGGCGCAACAGGCCCTGCCTCCGTCTGCTGAACATGCGGATGTCCGTGCCGCTGACGGCGCTGACGGCTCTTCGGACCTTTCGGCATGCCCCGACGCTTACGGGCGTGACGACGGCTACGACCGTGATGACTATGACGACGATGCCTACGATTCGTATGACGATGCACGGGATGTCCGTGCCGCTGACGGCGCTTACGGCTCCTCGGACCTTTCGGCATGCCCCGACGCTTACGGGCGTGACGACGGCTACGACCGTGATGACTATGACGACGATGCCTACGATTCGTATGACGATGCACGGGATGTCCGTGCCGCTGACGGCGCTTACGGCTCTTCGGATCATGCCATACGTCCCGAGGACTATGGGCTTTTCGGCTGTTCCGGCCGCGGATCCTTTGCCGGTGGAACGCCGGTGCGCCATTGTTCCGCAGGGCGGAAAGGCTCCAGGGCGGCCTCGCTTTCCGAAATCCTCGGACGGGCAGGCTATCCCTTGCAGACGATTTCCATCAAGGGAGCCGTTGGTAAAGGCTCTCCCAACTCCTCCGTCTCGCCGTAGGCTGCCGCCTTTGCAGGGAAGTCTCCGCGCCCCATTGTTGAAAGAGTAGGGTGGTTTGCACCCTGTCAGACGACATAATCCATAGTTTTGGTGTGCTTTTTCTGCGGCTTTTCACGATAAAGTTTGTGGGAAAAATAAAGAAACGTTAATTTTGCGCTATTGTCCGGTGTCTGCGTTGCCGTACAAGGCATACGCGACGCTTGCGTAAAGCATTCATAGTGTCTATAAAAGCCTACTCGATGTTCGCGTAAAGACATTCTCGATGTTTGCAAAGCATTCATGATGCTTGCGTAAAGACATTCTTGATGTTTGTAAAAGCATTCATGATGTTTGCAAAAAACTTGCGTGATGTCTATGTGATGCACCTGCAAAATTCCGTGCAAGCGCTTGCGATGCCACGAAGGAGCGTACCCGATGCTCGGCGGACGGAACGGACGATACCGACACCCTGCAAAAATAACAATAAAAATATATGGAAAATTTAGCATTGAAGTCGAGCAACAGTTTTGCATTGAAGATGCGTCTGACGGTGATGAACTTTTTGGAATTTGCCGTTTGGGGAGCCTATCTTACCTGCATGGGCACCTTCCTCGCCAAGAACGGTTATGGCGGTATCATCGGATGGTTCTATGCCGTTCAGGGCATCGTCTCACTCTTTATGCCGGGCATCATGGGCATAGTCGCCGACCGTTGGATGCCGGCGCAGCGTTTGCTCAGCCTCTGCCACCTGTTCGCCGGCGGATTTATGCTTGCCGCAGGATTTTACGGGTTGCAGGAAGGCTTCGATGTGAGTCTGCTTTTCGTCCTCTACACCCTGTCCGTGGCGTTCTATATGCCCACGCTTGCCCTCTCGAATTCCGTGGCCTTCAACGGTCTTACGGCAAACGGCCTCGACACGGTCAAGGATTTCCCTCCCATCCGCGTGTTCGGCACCGTAGGTTTCATCCTCACCATGATGGCGGTTGACCTGCTTGGCTTCCAAGCCACCAGCCAACA
This sequence comes from uncultured Bacteroidales bacterium, assembly GCA_945833885.1. GTDB lineage: Bacteria > Bacteroidota > Bacteroidia > Bacteroidales > Bacteroidaceae > Alloprevotella. The sequence goes on along the minus strand of CAMAFY010000048.1, from coordinate 1,248 downwards.
GTTCCTCGCCAGCGGCGCCCTGAGTCTCGTTCTCGCCGCTTACAGCCTGACGCTCCCGGCATGTCCCGTCAGAGGACCGAAGGCGGGTGCCGGACTGGTGCAGGCCCTCGGGCTCGATGCCTTCCGCCTCTTCCGCGACCCCCGCATGGCCATCTTCTTCATCTTCTCCATGCTCCTCGGCGTCAGTCTGCAAATCACCAACGGTTATGCCAACCCCTTCATCACATCCTTTGGAAGCATCGCCGAATTTGCCGACACCTTCGGCGCGAAGCACGCCAACATCCTCATCTCTCTGAGCCAGATCAGCGAAACCTGCTGCATTCTCCTCATCCCCTTCTTCCTCAAACATTTCGGCATCAAGCGCGTCATGATGATTGCCATGCTGGCATGGGTGTTCCGTTTCGGCCTCTTCGGCCTCGGAAATCCCGGTCCCGGCGTATGGATGTTCGTCCTCAGTTGCATCGTCTACGGCGTTGCCTTCGATTTCTTCAACATCAGCGGTGCCCTTTTCGTGGACAAGAACACCGATGCCGGCATACGATCCTCGGCGCAGGGCCTGTTTATGATCATGACGAACGGACTTGGCGCCACCATAGGTACGCTCTCCGCACAGTTTGTGGTCAACCATTACGTCTATTCCCCCGCGGTTACCGACGCCATTGGCGGCTGGCGCACCTGCTGGTTCGTCTTCGCAGCCTACGCCTTCATCGTGCTTGTCCTCTTCACCCTCCTTTTCCGCGAGAAGAAGCAGGCGTAGTCCCGCATTCCAAAGCCCGGGATATCCTCCCCCGGGCTCCCCATCCCACTCCTCCTTTTCTGGAAGTTACGGGCGGATAATGCGCTTCGGAAGAAACTTGATGATGGGTTTTCCGGAGGGGCAAAGCCTTTATGGCGTATACATTTTTGGGATTTTACAGGCGGATAATACGCTTCGGACAAGTCTGCTCTATGCTTTTCCGGAGCCGGGAGTCCTGTCAAGGGTCACGGAAAATGCGGAAAGGCAGGTAAAGTGGTTTCCACCCCGTTTTCACGTTCTTCCGCACTTTTTCGGGCGGTTCCGTGTGGATTTTGTCATTTTTGCCAAACATTTTGCAAGCGAAAACAAAAGAATTCGAAAAAATAAACCCCAATTTCTTGCAGGCTTCCCAAAAGAAGCGTACCTTTGCACTCGCAATTGAGAATTCAAGTTACTTCATGCACTCTTAGCTCAGTTGGTAGAGCAACTGACTCTTAATCAGTGGGTCCAGG
>CAMAFY010000047.1 GCA_945833885.1 uncultured Bacteroidales bacterium | reverse complement strand
AAGGCATACCCTCGTCTATAGATATCGAATTCTTAGAATTAAACGACAATCCCTAATATATAAAACGAATCTTGTCGGCATTCGCAAAATTCGTGAGATTCGTGGTTGCGAGCCTACCCTCCCAATGCATCGTTGACGACTTGAAAAGTGACGGAGTTTGTGGGGAAATTTTCGGAAGTTTTTGACGGAAAATGTGGAAGTTTCGGATGCGGAAACCGGAGGGGGTGACACCCCGGAAAGGTGAAATGAAACGAAAATTTCTCCTCTCCCAGAGATTTTTTTTGCGATTTTTTCCTACACATCCTACACTTTTGCGAGAAATTGCCAATATACATTGATAGTTTCTGCGTGTAGGATGGCGTGAAGGATGGGTGTTGGAGTGTAGGATATTTCTGCATTTTCGCGGAAAAATGCGCGGAAACGAGGGAAAATGCTCTTCATCATTTTTCAATTTTCAAGTCAGAAATGAACAAAAATCGAAGAAAATGGGCATTTTTGGCCCGAAAAACGGCAAAAAATCGTTTTGTAATGAAGTATCAAAATACTGGAAATCAACGTTTTAATATCAAAATTGATGTATGAATTTGCAAATGCGTCTTTAAGCCGTCATTTTGCAGTTTCAGGAGGGATTTCCGCGCACTTTCTGCTTGTTTTCAGGCAGTTCTGCTCATCATTTTTTACCTTTAACTGTCTAGTCCTCAATATCTTACAACGGAAAAAGCCTCATTTTTGCAAATGATGGCCGGACCCTGCCGTTGAAAGGGCCTGAAGACACGGGCGAAATCGCCGGAAATCACAGGCAAAATCGCCGGGAGTCGCGGGCTAAATCATCGGAAGAGCGTGACGAAAAGAAGCGTCCGGAAAGCCACGTCACCCCAAGGCTGCACGACAGAAGACAAAAAGCACACCCTCCTCATGCCGACTGACACGGGGAGGGTGTATTGTATATTGTGAAGGTGGAGGCAGGCGTTTTCAATGGGGAACAGCGCCTGCCGGCCTTATGCCGTCCGCCTTTCAAGGGGCAGACGGCGGACAGAATCAATTATCCTCGGTGTAACCTGTGGTACGATAACCCGACACGCGATAATAGATGTCCTGACCGTAGTCACCGGGATACTTGACGTAGAAGAAGATGGAATCGGTCTTCATACCGCTTCCCGGGGCGGTTGCGGCACCGGGGAGCACCTTTCCGCTGAGGACAACGGGGGCATCTCCGTTGGAATATGTGCGAAGAATCTGGGCAGGTTCCACGGCAAGCGTCTCGTAAGGCTCGTCAATGACGCTACCCACACTGAAGGTCTTGTTGGCATAGTCCACATTCACCTTGAAGTTATACGGCTCTGACGAAGAGCCCCACCAGGAAACATCGGAGATAATCATCTCAGTGGTGTTATTGGAAGCCGTGTTGGCGGTGTGGAAGGTTACGGAAGAACCAGCCTCATCGTACCACAGTTCCTGATCCGTATAGAGGTCGAAATCCTGCTCGTCTACGAGTCCGTCACCGTTGGCATCGGGATTCACCAAGCCATAAGGTTCGCCGAAATAATCGAGAAGGAAGGCAGGATCATAACTTCCGTTGTAATAGTTGACCGTAAGCCAAGGGTCGTTGGCTTCGACAGTGCAGGTCCAAGTACCGCACATATCCTGGAGTGCCACACCCTCAACCTTGTAGTCGCCGCCGAAATCACCTTCGTCGCAAGCCGTCAGGGCTGCGGCTGCAAGTGCCATGGCCGCCATGCAATGAATATATCTCTTCATAAAAATCTTTCTTTTTGTGTAAGTGATTGTTTCTTTTTCAAAGGAACCCGCTCAAAGGTCCCGTTGTATGTTTACTTTTTGAGGGTGATGTAGAAACACATTTGTCCGGCATAGCCCACCTCAAGGGAGATGTTTCCGGTAGCCTCATCGTAGGTTCCTTCCACATAGTCGGCACTGTCGCCCCATCCTGCCACGTCAGCGGTGATGGCAGTGAAGGTGTTGTCGTTGTTAAGTGCAATGTATCCCTTCATGGCATACGAAGAACCGTAACCGGCACGCTGCTCGTAAAAACCGCCCATGTAGTCGTTGAGGTAGTAAAGACCGGGAGCGACGTACGAAAGGTCAACATTGTAACCGGAGAAGTTCACCTTTCCAGCGGTTTCATACCAGAAACGGTAGGAACCGTCAGCAACAGTATAGGTGCCGCTGATGTCGCGATCGGTAGCCGAAGCATCGTAAACGACAACCGTACGTGTGACACTGCTGGAGAAACCATCCTTGTTTACGGCACTGTAAGTCACGTAGTAGGCACCCATCACATTGGTGTCCACCTCGCCGGAGATCTGCACTTTATCCGAAATATCCTCGTCGCCTTCCATACAAACGAAGCCAGGTTCCACGAATTCCTCGCCAAGCGGCACGAGGGTTACGTTGCTTTCATCGACATCGTTCAACTGAAAGGCAGCATAATGCGTCACCTTTACAAGGCCTTCCTCAGCCTCCGAGCAACTGACCATTGCGAACACTACCGTGAGGCAAGCCAATATTGTCTTAAAGATATTTTTCATAATCCAAGTATTTTTAAGTTAGAGAGGATGAGTTTAGCGTTACTTGGCGTTCCAGAATACAGGCACAGTGGGCTGCTTTGTAGCGGGCGCGTTGTTGTTGTACTGCGTGGAACTCTGGGCATAGTCGAAACGCTGGAGAAGATTGTTGGCGCCAACGAGAGAGTAAACACTCTTGGGAGTGTAGAGCGTTCCCGGCTGATAGTATGCAGGAACAAGGTTGAAGTTCTTCACATCATTGTCAATAATGTCCTCGGCAGTCTGACCACTGAAGGCAGGATATCCGATGCGGCGCACCTCACACCAGGCCTCGAAGCCCTGAAGTGTGCTGGCGTAGTGGAGCCACTTCTGCACACCGATGGATTTCATCGGCTCTTCGGTGCTGTAAGGATAGGCTTCCGATACGATAGCAGCGGTAACGTCGGTCGCACCTGCGGTCTGGAACGAAGCACTGACGGCATCCTCGTAAAAAGCCTTTGCCTTTGCATGGTCCACATGCATCGTGGCGTAGTACTCGGCGAGGAAGAATTCCACCTCGGCCACGGTCATCAGATAGACGGGAATATCGTAGCGGAAAGCAGGGATTGAAAATGCTGCAGGCTGCGTGCCGGACATTTCGGTCGAGAGGTTCGTACCCGATGCCGTACCGACCATACCCTTTTCGCCCTCAGCCCAGAGGGCATTGAGGCGGGTATCGTTCACACCCTCAGCCTTGAAGGTAGCGGAAACGGCATAGTTCAGCGCCCAGTCGTTCTGAATCTTCAGATACTCGGTGTACAACGGACTGTAGGAACCGGTGGCATTGCCCCAGCACTTGTCGTAAACCACGTCCTCGGTGATGAAGTTGTCCTCAGCAATGAGGCTGGCAACCTTGGCCTTGACGTCTGTCACGCCGCTCTCGCGCATATAAAGTTTGAGGAGCACGGAGTTGGCAAACTTCAGCCAGTCGCCGGCAGTTCCGGCAGTGGCGGTCGTCTTTCCAAAGGTCAGGTTGGCACAGACCGTACTGGAAGCCTCAGCGGCAGCCTTGGCAGCCTCGAGTTCTGCAATGACTCCGGCGTAGACATCCGCACCTTCGTCGTAACGGGGTTGGGTCTCGTCGGTGAGCGCCTCCGAATAAGGAGTCTCACCATAGGCGTCAACGAGCACCTGGAATGTGTATGCTCGCAGGGTGGTAGCGGCGAGGTATGTGCCGGGATTGCCGGCACTCTGACGGCGAACCACCTCAAGTTGTTGGAGCACACGCGAATAAAGTTGGGTATAAGATGCGTTGGTATTCGTGGAGGTTACGTGGAACTGCGAGTACTCAAGGTAGTTACTGCATCCGGCATTCTGCGCATAAAGTTCGGCATTGTAGCCGCCATAGATGTTGAAACCTACGCCCATGGTGGCAGCAAGGTTCATCTCTGCGGTGGGGAAAATGTTGTCATTCTCAACCGAAGTGATGGCATTGGGGTTGTCGTTGATATCCAGATCGCAGGAAGAAAGTCCGAAGACCGCGCATCCCGCAAGGGTATATAATATCTTTTTCATTGTTGTCTCACCTTAAAAATTAGAACTTCACATTGAGATTGAATCCGAATTTGCGGCTTCCGGGGTTGCTGTAGAGTTCACCGAATGAGCCATAAAGGTCGGTTCCAAAGGACGATGTGTCAGGATCGATGTAGGCATTGCTGGCAGGAGTCCAGGTGAACAGGTTGTAAGCCACGAAGGAAAGGCGTACACCCTGCAACTTGGCGGCAGCAGCCCACTTGGCAGGCAGTTCGTAACCTACGTTCAACGTGCGGAGTTTCATGTAGGTTCGGTTCACGAGGAGTGCGTTCGAGGATTCGTTACATCCGCCATCGAACCAATCCTGATAGCGTCCTGACAACTGGTCTATGACGTTCATGTTCTCCACATATCCGCCGTTTCCGTCTTCAACCACCGAGTTGGGTACCACGAAGGCATGACGGTCGTTGTAGAGGGTGCAGATACCGTTGCCGGTGAACTGCATAAGATTCTTCGTGCGGGAGAACATATATCCACCGTAACGTACGTCGAACTGGGCACCGATGCTGAAGTTCTTCCAGCGGAGTTCCGTTCCGAAGCCGCAGGTGAACTTGTTCTGCGTCGACTTTCCGAGCGAAACGACATCGGAAGTGCGGATGGGAAGACCGTCGCTGCCGCAGAGGATCTTGCCGGTGGCGGCATCGTACTCGGGATTCATCTGCAATCTGTCATCGATAACCACATACTTCTCATGGCCCGCCGCGTCGACATACTGCTGGTCGTAGCCGTAGAGTTGTCCGAGTTCCTCGCCTACAACGGCACGCATGTACACGGCATCGGCACTCGTGGAGAAGGAGTTGATGGTGTATTGTCCGCCGATTTCCTCAGGAAGTTCCTTCACTTCATTCCAGTTCTTGGAGAAGTTGAAGTTCACATCCCACTTCCAATCGCCCACATGTACGGGAGTAAAGTTGGCGGCAAGTTCGACACCGTGGTTGTTAACCTTGCCGAAATTGGTCATGATGTAGGAATATCCGGAGGCAGGGTCCGCATTAAGTTTCATGATCATGTCGCTCGTCGTACGGTTATAGTAGGACACGTCGACCGTGATGCGGTTGCGGAGGAAGTGAAGTTCCGTACCGAATTCCCATTCCGACGTCATTTCAGGCTTCAACGTCGAGGAACCCTTGGTGGCACTGGTCTTGAAAGCGTTCGTACCATTCGACATCGGGAAACTGATTGCACTGCCGATGTAGACGGTATTTGCAAAGCCGCTCACGAAAGTATCGCTGGTATAATAAGGAGAAGCATCGTTACCTGTCTTACCAAATGCGGCACGCAGTTTACCATAGTTGATGAAAGCAGGGCTGATTGCGTCCTTAAACGTCTCAGTGAACACCCAACTGGCGGTGATTCCTGGGTAGAAGAAGGAGCGATTTCCCTTGGGAAGAGTCGAAGACCAGTCGTTTCGTCCGGTGATATCAAGGAAGACTTGGTCGGCCCATCCCATCTGCAGGTCGCCAAGGACGCCGATAAGGCGACGCTTTGACTGTGCTTCGGACGGCGTATACGAAGATGCGTTGGCAAGATCCCACCATCCTGTGGGGATAGTCAGGTTGGCACCCGTGGTCGTCATCTGCGTATGGTAACGCTCGTTGTAGTTGAAACCGAGCGTAACGTCAAGACTGAACTTGCCAAAGATGTGGTTATAGTTGGCAAAAACGTCGTGGTTGAGTTCGTAACGACGCTGGTAGCGGGCGTAAACGCTGCCCTCGCTGATATTGCTACCGGCAGTTGAGGGGTTATCTGCGGTGATTTTTGCCAGACCTTCCTTCTGATCGTAGTCAGAATAGTCGAATCCGAGGCGGTAAGTGAGGGTCACGTCCTGGACAGGCGTGATGTCTGCCTGCACTTTTCCATAGAATTTCTTCTGGCTGAGCAGGCTGTAGTTGTTGGCAAGCGCCCAATAGGGGTTGGTGATGCCGTATTCGGTATAGTATGCCTCGGGGGTATTGAACGGACTGGTAAGGTCCTTGAGGTCGGCGATGCTGATGTTTCGCGGCATTTCGTAGAGACCGTCAATCATGGTGACACCCTGGTCGGTGGGCACCTGCTGGGTCTTTGCCACGGAGAGGTTCATGTTCGAGGTGAGGCGCAACCATTTGGTGGCGGTATGGCGGCCGCGCATACTGATGGTGTTGCGCTCATAGGTATCGTAATCGCTGGGGATGACGCCGTCCTCGTTCAAGTGTGAATAGGAAACGTAGTAACTGGTCTTGCCCGTATTTCCCGACATGTTCACACTGTAGTTCTGCTGTACACCGGTCTCGAAGAAGTTCTTGACATTGTCCTTGACGGCCTGGAACTGCTGCAAGAGTTGCGCATTGTCGTAGATTGCTCCGTAGACGCGCCAGTTTCCGTCCATTTCCGGACCCCACGAACCGTTCTCGTCGAGGGTGCGGTTTCCGTTCCATCCCTGTCCGTACTTGTTCTGCATCTGGGGAAGGTTGGCAACACGGCTCCACTGTACACCGGCATTCGCCTCAATCTTGAAACTCTTTCCTACACCAGTCTTTGAACCATTCTTGGTGGTCACGAGGATGACACCGTTGGCAGCACGCGAACCGTAGAGGGCTGTTGCGGCAGCACCCTTCAGCACGGTCATGCTTTCGACGTCGTCCTGGTTGAGGTTGCTCACACCGGAACCCATGCTATTGTCGGCGATACCGCTGGAAACCGTATTGTTCACCATAGGAACGCCGTCGATAACCCAAAGCGGTTCGTTGCTTCCTGTGATAGAACTGAAACTACGTATGGTGATTGATGAGCCTCCACCGGGGCCTGACTGTGAACTGCTGACGTTGACACCGGCAACTTTACCGGCAATAGCGTCGGAAACGTTCGTAACAGGCACTGCCTTAAGTTCGGCCTCACGCATCATGGTGGAGGCATAACCGATGGACTTCTGCGTCTTTGTAATACCAAGAGCAGTGACAACGACCTCGTTAAGGTTCTGGTTATCGGTAAGCAGTACCACGTGCATGTTGGGGGAAACCTTTGCACGATAGGTCTGCATTCCCACATAACTGAACTCCAATTCTCCACTTCCTTTTTTCACATCAATGGAGAAGTGTCCATTGGCATCCGTCACTGTGCCGGTGCCGGTTCCCGCAATTTTCACTGCAACACCCACGAGTGGCTGTCCGTCTTCATCGGAAACAACGGTTCCCGTCACCTTTGTCTGTGCCATAGCCATCCCTACTGAAAGGAACGAGCAGGCCAAAAGTGTCTTGAATCTTTTGTCCATAGAATCTCTTACTTTATAAATAGTTTAGTTAATTGTCGCTTTTACATCACATCATCCTCTGGTTTTCCGTCCTCGTATCCCTGGGCGTTTCTACGCTCTTTACAGGGTATGGAAGTTCTGCCGATAAGGAATTTTTATGCACATTTTGTTATATTCTGTGCTTACAGTCAAAGTTTCGTCCTGCATCTTGCCGTTTGCGTGTGCCGATCCGGAGCGGTGACCATCGCGGTGACCGGACATCCGGCTATGGCACTACGGCAAAGGAGTTAAGTCTATGCTGATTTTTTGTGATGAAAGGTGCGTTCCTCTGTCACGAGGTTGCAACTTTTTCGGGTTTCACGAACCCTGTTTATTGCTTTTTCTGGTTGCAAAATTAGAGGGATAAGTCGTGAAACTTCATGAAAAACTCCTAAAAATCCGTATTTAAGACATTTTAACATATAAATATTCAAACCGAACTTTACAATTCCAACACTAAACGTTTCGAACGTGAACATTTGACGTTTTTTAGAATATTTTGAAAGAGGAATGGGCGATTAACGGACAATTTTGCTATACATTTGTAAAAATACAGCATAAAAGGGTGGCGACAGCATATATATTCGCATTGTTAAGAAATGCCAAACAGCCACCTGACTTTCCGTCTTCCGTTGTCATTTTCAGGACGCAACCCGGGTGTTCTGCGGCGTTCCGTCCGCGCTCGCCACCTCCGTGCCGCATCCCACTGCCAGCCCGCTGCCATCGTCTGCGGGGCACAGTGCCGGACATCCGCCGGCCGACATCCAAACCGCGCCCCGTCACCGTCGCCAGAGTGCCGCAGGAAGGTGTGGAGAAGGGCTCTCAAAGGGCGGAATTGGGAGTGGAGAATCCTTCAACATTTGCACGGACCTCATCATCTCCTATCCTAAAAATGTACGCGCGCGTACGCATACATCCCCGTCATACCATGTATTTTTATACAAAACAACATTCCCTTTCTCCGCAACTTATTGACGATTTGCACAACGGCAATCCGAGGCGGCACCGGCAAAGCGGAAGAGGCGCTTCGGACATCGGGGAGGGACATTCCTCATATCGGGACGGAAGAGATTGGAGATCAGGACAGAAGGGCATGGACATTAGGACAGAAGGGCATGGACATTAGGACAGAAAAGAATAGACATCGGGACGGAAGAGATTGGACATCGGAGAACGGCACTCCAGACCCCCCAAACGCCATTGCAAACACCGTAAAAGGGGAAGTGCGGAAGCCGCCGTCGGAAACATCGGAGGTTTCCTGCAAAAAGTGCGGAACTTTCCGATGCGAAATGCGGAACTTTCGGCGTCAAAGTTCCGCACTTTCTCCCCACCCCTCCGGAACACCGTTCACGGAGGTCGGAAGCATAAGGGGAAAAGCGCCATCACTCCTCCTGTTTTTCGCGGAGAACATCCGGCAGAAAAAGCAGGCCTGACAGGGAGAAATACGTAGATTTTGCAGAGTGTCCCTTACTCTTTGTCCTAAAAAATGGGGATTTCCGGTGCTTTTGCGCGGCAGCATGTCAGAATAGTGGCGGGAAATGATTAACTTTGCACGACCATATATACGCACGACGCGCACATACACGGCGTGCGTACGCGGGAGAATTCGCCCGCGATGACCGAGGAAACAGGAAACCGCCCCTACATGACACCACACAGAATACAAATCTCCGCATTACCATATCTGTTATTGCTCGCAATCGTCGCCGGATTTCTGGCAGGTTGCGGGCCCACATTGGCACCTTCCGCTCCGGAAAATCCCGAGGCGGATGCCGCCGACAGCGTCCTGAGGTTGGAGCCTTCCGCCGAGGACAGCAACGTCCTGCCAGCAAACGACAGCCTGTTGCCGCCCGCAAAGGAGGAACCGGCGCAAGGTCTGCCCGCAGATTCCACCGCAGACAGCGTGAAGGCCGCACGGAAAGCCCTGGCGGAGGAAATCGACAGTCTGAACCGCCAGTTGGCGGAACGCCGCGACACGACCATCATCTTCGGAGAAACGCCCGACAGCGCCGCGACGGACCAGGCGGAAACCACCGACACCGTAGCGCGGAAAAAGCCCAAAGAGTCGGGAATCGACGCGCCCGTGACCTACAATGCCGCGGACTCCATGGTCTACGATGCGGCATCCGGCAACGCTTTGCTCTTCGGAAACGCGAAAGTCCACTACCAAAACATGGACCTTGAGGCGGACGCCATCACCATGAACATGGACTCCTCGCTCGTTCATGCCGTAGGAACCACCGATTCCCTCGGCACTGTCATCGGCAGTCCCGTGTACAAACAGGGCAGCGATACGTACGAGAGCGAGAGTATGTCGTTCAATTTCAAGACAAAGCGCGGATTTATCTCCGGCGTAAAGACGGAACAGGGCGACGGATTCCTGCAAAGCCAGCGCTCGAAGCGGATGGATGACGGCATGTTCTACGTGGAAAACGCGAAATATACCACATGTGACGCCGACCATCCCCACTTTTACATCAAACTTACCAAAGGAAAGATCAATCCGGGTAAGGAAGCCTTCTTCGGTCCTGCCTATCTTGTCGTGGAGGATGTCCCACTTCCCATCGCGGTTCCCTATGGTTTCTTCCCCTTTACCAAGAGTTATTCGTCGGGAATCATCATGCCTACCTACGGCGATGAGATGACCCGTGGCTTCTATCTGCGCGATGGCGGATACTATCTTGCCATCAACGACAAGGTGGACCTCAAAGTCCTGGGCGAGATTTATACAAAGGGCTCGTGGGGAATCAGCGGAGAATCGCGCTACGCCAAACGCTACAAGTTCAGGGGAAATGCCATGATTTCCTACCAGAACACCGTAAACGGCGACAAGAACATGCCGGACTACACGAAGCAAACGAGCCTGAAAATCACCTGGACACACTCCAGCGACGCCAAGGCAAATCCCAACCAAAGTTTCTCGGCACGCGTGAACTTCGCCAGCCAAAACTACGAGCGCAGCAACCTGAACTCCATGTATAATCCGCTGGCATACACGCAGTCGACACGTGCATCATCGGTAAGTTACAGCCGCTCCATCCCCAAAATCGGCATGAGCATCGCAGCATCGGGCAACATCACCCAAAACATGCGCGACTCATCATTGGCGGTCACCCTCCCCGACCTCTCCATCTCCGTATCGCGTTTCTACCCCTTCCGACGCCGGCAGGCCGCAGGAAAGGAACGCTGGTATGAGAAGATTTCCATGTCGTACACCGGACAAATGTCGAACTCCTTCAGCGGAAAGGAGGACAGACTGTTGCATTCCAACCTCGCGACCGACTGGAGAAACGGTATGCAACACCGCGTTCCCATCGACGCAACCTTCCAACTTTTCAAGCATATCAACATATCTCCGTCGTTCTCCTTCCGCGACATCATGTACGTCAGCCGCATAGAACGCGACTGGGATACGAAACATCAGCGCGAAGTCACCGACACGGTCTTCGGATTTTACAACCTCTATGACTGGAGCACTTCCGTCAGTCTGAACACCACCCTCTATGGTTTCTATAAGCCTTTGAAGCGTTTCTCGCGCGGAAAGGTGGAGGCCATACGCCACGTCTTCAAGCCTCAGGTAAGTTTTTCCTACTCTCCTGACTTCACAACCGACCGTTATGGCTACTATGACACGTATGTCAAGACGGATTCCAACGGAGAAGTGTCCACCGTCCGCTACTCTCCCTACCAGGGACTGCTGTACGGATTCCCCAGCGGCACGAAGTCCGGAAGCATCAACTTCGGCATTTCCAACAACATTGAGATGAAGGTCAAGTCGGACCGCGACACAACAGGCTTCAGGAAGATCTCGCTTGTCGACGAACTTTCCGCGAACATGTCGTACAACCTCGCGGCGAAAACGCGCCCGTGGAGCGACCTCAACATGAGGGTACGTCTGAAACTCACGAAGCGTTATACCTTCTCCCTCAACGCCGTCTTCGCAACTTATGCCTATGAAAAGGACGAGAACGGCAACGTAAAGGTGGGCGACAAGACCGAATGGAGCCAGGGACGCTTCGGACGTTTCCAAGGTATGAGCCAGAATCTGTCGTACACCATCAACAACCAGAAGGCACTCACCTTCTTCAACCTCCTCAGAGGTAGGGGATGGGGCGAACTCTTTGACTCGATTAGAGGAAAGACGGAGGACGAGGATTCCCGCAAGAACAACGACGAAATGGAGGACGACGAGTATGCCGATGAGGAAGAAGACATCGACGACGCCAACATCGACCCCGACCTCAAGCGCGGACAGAAGCAGAGGAAGAAGTCCGTCGGGGTGGACGAGGACGGATACCTCATCTTCAGCATGCCGTGGAGCCTCACCTTCAGTTACGGCATCTCCATGCGCGAGAACACGCAGGCGAAGATCAATGAGCGGCGGATGCGCTATCCATATTCCTTCACCCACACCCTCAGTTGCTCGGGATTCGTGCGCATAGCAAGCGGATGGAACATCTCTTTCACCTCAGGTTACGACTTCAACTACCACGACCTTTCCATGACGACCATATCTTTGAGCCGCGACCTGCACTGCTTCGAGATGTCATGCTCCGTGGTTCTCAAGCCCTATACCAGTTACAACTTCTCGTTCCGCGCCAGAAGCGCCGAACTTGCCGACGCTCTGCGCTACGAAAAGCGGAGTTCCAGAAGCAGCAACATCGACTGGTACTAAACCCTGTGCCCCTCCTTCCCCCGCATTGCATGGAGAACTCCATCCATCAAGGCGGATGCCGCCATTCAACCTTGCTGACATTCAAAGCGTTTTTTGCTGAATTCCAAGGCATACTTTGCTGGATTCCAAGGCATATTTTGCTGAATCTCAAGGCAATTTATCCTGAATTCCAAGGCATACTTTGCTGGATTCCAAAGCATATTTTGCTGGATTCCAAGGCATATTTTGCTGGATTTCAAGGCATATTTTGCTGACATTCAAGGCTTTTTATGCCGGGAAAAGAGCAAGAAAGACGGCAGGACATTCCTCACCTTCACAAAAATTATCTTTCACCACTTCCCTTATGAAAACACCCATCCTCAGCATTCTCTCCCTCGGAGCATTGGCATTCGCCGCCGCTAATCTGGCGACATCCTGTGTCGAGGACGAGGATCTCGGACAATATTCCGCGTATTTCACCCCCATGCGCCCACAAGGTATCGAACTTTATGCCGACCAGACGCTCGACAGCACCACCATTGTCTCCACCGTCTCGTGGGACATCACCACACAGAAGGTGGTGGGCGAGGACGGATGGTTCACCGTCTCACCCGACAAAGCCCAAGTCGTACCCAACGGACAACTGTATCAGCGGGTGAAAATCTCCGCACAACCCAACACAACCGGCTACATCCGCGAGAGCATCATGGGCGTAAACCTCCAGACCGACCGCATCGACGGCATCGGAATGGCCGTCAGACAACTGGGATGGATGAACATTACCGTGCCGGAACCCCGCTTTACCACCGACGACAAGGCGACCATGCAGCCCGTTTTCGAGAGAACGTTGAAGGCTACCGACGTCAATGCCGAGATGGTCTGCCACATCTTCGCCACCACAACATTGGAAAGCGATGCCGAATGGCTCGCCATTCCCGATGAAATCAAAAGCATCGAACGGGGCGACAGGACGCTCCTCTTCACGGTACAGCCCAACAAGACCGGCGGTAAGCGCAAGGCAAACGTCACGCTGACATCGACGTTGGGATGCTCGAATGTTGTCACATTTATCCAGGAAGCCGAATGACGCCACATCTTTTTCAGCATTTTTCCATCGTCAGGGTCGTACGTCTCGCCCTCATCTTCGCCATTTCCCTTACCGTTCCAGCGCACGCCGGGGCGCAATCCCCCATCAAGGTGGCATGCGTCGGCAACAGTGTCACCTACGGTTACGGCATCGCCGACCGCGACAGCATGGCATATCCCGCACAATTACAGCGCATGCTCGGCGGGAATTATGAGGTCAGGAACTTCGGAAAAAGCGGGGCGACGCTGCTCCGCCACGGACACCGGCCCTACAATGAGCAGGAAGAATACCGCCAAGCATTGGAATATGGGGCGGAAATCGTGGTCGTCCACCTCGGACTGAACGATACCGACCCGCGGAACTGGCCGAACTTCCGCGACGAATTTGAGCACGACTACCGCCAACTGATTGACAGTCTCACCGCCGCAGCCCCAGAAGGACGGCTCAAGAAACTGGTCATCTGCCTGATGACCCCCATTTTCAACGGCCATCCGCGCTTTGAAAGCGGCACACGCGACTGGCACTCCGAGATTCAGGATGCCATCCGCAGGGTGGCAATCCACTATGGTGTCGAACCGCTCGACCTGTACTCTCCCCTACATTGCCGCCCCGACCTCTTCCCCGACAACCTGCATCCGAATGCCGAAGGTGCGACCATTCTGGCGAAAACCGTCTACGGCGGCGTCACAGGCGACTGGGGCGGACTGTCCCTTCCGCAGGTCTATGGCGACGGAATGGTGCTGCAACACGACGCGCCTTCCCTTACCGGACGCGCCAACAGCGGGACAAAAGTGACGGTGACTGTCCGTGGAGAGCACAGCAAACAGCGCGCTTCCGCCACCGCCGACAGCAACGGACAATGGAAAGTGCCGCTCCAGCCCCTCAAACCGGGCGGA
This sequence comes from uncultured Bacteroidales bacterium, assembly GCA_945833885.1. Taxonomy (GTDB): domain Bacteria; phylum Bacteroidota; class Bacteroidia; order Bacteroidales; family Bacteroidaceae; genus Alloprevotella. The sequence goes on along the minus strand of CAMAFY010000047.1, from coordinate 7,771 downwards.
CCCTACATCGTGGACATCGAGACTTCCGACAAGGAATCGTTGCGCCTCAACGATGTCCTCGCGGGAGAAGTCTGGCTCTGTTCCGGACAAAGCAACATGGCCTTCCGCCTCAAGGAGTGCGCGACCGCGGCAAACGATGTCCTCCAAGCCCCGGTCTACAACGATGTGGAAAAGGGGGCTTGCCTCAGATTCTTCCACATGCGCGGACGCTGGGACACGTACGATTTCACGTGGTCACCGGAGGCCTGCGACTCCGTCAACGCCCTCCAATACTTCGAACCCGCGCACTGGACGCATTGCGATGCCGTGACGGCGGCGGAATTTTCCGCCATCGGCTACCATTTCGGCCGCGTCCTTGCCGACTCCCTGCAGATGCCTGTGGGGCTGATATGCAATGCTGTCGGGGGCTCCACCACGGAAGCATGGGTGGAACGTCAGACCTTAGAACGCGAATTTCCCGCCATCCTGCGCCCCTGGATGCACAACGATTTCATTCAGGATTGGGCACGCTCACGGGCTACCACAAACCTCGGGGTGTCAGGATGCAGCGCCGAGGACACCCGATTCCTGCGCCACCCCTTCCTACCCGCCTATCTTTTCGAGACCGCCATCGCACCGCTCCATGCCTTTCCGCTGAAAGGCGTGGCATGGTATCAGGGCGAATCGAACGCACACAACAAGGAATCGCACGACAAACTCTTCACCCTGCTCGTCGATTCATGGCGTCAGGAATGGAATGATTTGGGGTTGCCGTTCTATTTCGTCCAACTTTCCAGCCTCTCACGCCCTTCCTGGACATGGTTCCGCGACAGTCAGCGCATCCTTCAAAGCGAAATCCGCAACACGGGTATGGTGGTTTGCAGCGACCTTGGCGACAGTCTCGATGTCCATCCCCGGCGGAAGCGCGAGGTCGGCGAGCGTCTGGCGGCACAGGTACTCCATGAACGCTACGGATTCTCCAGCATCGTCCCCTCCGGTCCCCTGCCCCTGGGAGCGGTATTTACGGACGAGAAGGTCACCGTGTTCTTCGATTTCGGAAAAGACCTCCATGCCAGCGATGGCGATGTGCTGAGGACTTTCGAGATTGCAGGGCGCGACGGCATCTTTTATCCCGCGGAAGCCACACCGATTGCGGAGGGAAAACTCCTGGTGACCGCACCCGCCGTCAAGGAGGCCGTGAGCGTCCGCTACGGTTGGCAGCCCTTTACCCGCGCAAATATGGTGAACAACGCCGGACTGCCCACTTCCACCTTCCGATTCGACAAGAAATAGACCTGTATTTTAACGGGGATTCAGCGTGAGTCCTCCCCATCCCATCCCCCAAACCGCTATGCAAATTATCATCGAATGGGTGCTTGAACACCTGAGTTATTGGGTCATTGTGGTCTTTATGGCCATCGAAAGTTCCTTCATCCCCTTCCCTTCCGAGGTCATTGTCCCGCCTGCCGCCTGGCTGGCCACGGTAAGTGGCGAGATGAACATCGCACTTGTCATCCTCTGCGCTACCGTAGGTGCCCTCATCGGAGCCCTCATAAACTATGTCCTTGCCCTGCGACTCGGGCGTCCGATTGTCTATGCCTTCGCCAACAGCCGTTGGGGACACCTCCTGCTGATTGACGCTGAGAAGGTGGAAAACGCCGAGAAGTTCTTCGACCGTCACGGCGCCGTCTCCACATTCGTCGGACGTCTGGTGCCCGCCGTGCGGCAACTCATCAGCATTCCTGCCGGACTGGCGCGCATGGGGTTGGCACGTTTCGTCCTGTTCACCAGTCTTGGCGCCGGAATCTGGAACGCCATCCTTGCCCTTTTGGGGTATTATTGCAGCAAGATTCCCGGATTGGAGACCAAAGAACAGGTGGTGGAACTTGCCGGACGTTACAGTCATGAAATCGGCTATGCCATTCTTGCCGTCGTCGCCGTCGCACTCCTATATATAATATATAAGATGATGAAGGGTCAAAAGGCGGCAAAACCGCACGAATAATAGGCACATTCCCCAACCCTTTCCGCCGGTATGGCGCACCGCAGAGCGGAAGTCTGCGGCGGCAACCGCCCGTGTTCTCCCAAGAGTCCGCAAAGGGTTTCCACGTTTCCACAACACCCCGCCGCAGAGCCACCGGCACCCCCTTCTGAAAACTGCGGAACTTTCGCACAGAAAGTACGGAACATTCGCCCCGAAAGTGCGGAACTTCTTTCACAAAACATCGGCACTTTTTTCAGGCAGGTACCGCACATCTCAAAGGTGCCATACATACATCCCCAGGGATTCTTCAGAAAATCCCCACAACCTCCGCAGACATTTTTTCACACGTCTTACATACGTTTTTCCGGAAAACCGCGTTTTATCAGGTGGATTCTCTAAATCTGTTCTGTCGGATTTCTGGTCTTTTTTCGAGATGAAGATTTCTGTTTATAAGGGCGTACAGCGTGCTGCATGACGGAATGAACAGGTATTTTAAGCCGGAAAACGACCGAAAGGCGACAAAACGCGCCCCACTTGCAACAAACAAGATTTGCGGTAATAATTTATAGAACCCAACTTTAATCCTCGGGCATCCCACGGAACCCTTCCGGAAAGACGTTGTCTCCATCCTTCCACCCGCGGGACATTCCCCTCCTTCACACCCAGCATTCTCCCCAAAATCCCCACGCTTATGGACACCGCCGCCCCCCTGACGCTCCGCTTTCGTCCGACCCTTCGGGCCACCATCGCGCTGCCGCCGTCAAAGAGCATCTCGGCACGCGCCCTGATTGTGCAGGCCTTTGCCGGACAAAGTGCCATGATTGACAATCTTTCGCATTGCGACGACACCCGCGCCATGCGGCATGCCCTGGGCGAGGGACGCCACGGAACGACCATCGACATCGGAGCATCCGGCACCGCAATGCGCTTCCTTACGGCATTTTTCGCCACCTGCGAGGGCGAGACCCACGTGCTTACCGGCACGCCGCGCATGCTTCAACGCCCCATAGGTCCGCTGGTGGATGCCCTGAGGACGCTCGGTGCGGAAATCCACTACGAAGGTGCGGAGGGCTTTCCGCCGTTGCGCATCGTCGGACATCGCCTGCAAGGAGGGCGTGTGAGCGTACCGGCAAGCATCAGCAGCCAATACATTTCGGCGCTGATGATGGCAGGAGCCGTCATGCCACAAGGACTTGTCATCGAACTACTCGGGAAAATCGCATCCAGACCCTACATAGAAATGACGCTGGAACTGATGAGACAATGGGGTGCCGACGCCACTTTCTGCGGCAACATACTGACCATCCTGCCCGGAAACGGCTACCACCGCCAGCAGACTTACCGCATCGAGCCCGATTGGAGCGCGGCGTCCTACTGGTATTCGCTGGTGGCACTGTCGCCGGATGCCGAAGCCACGGTGAAACTCACCGGACTTTCCGCCGAAAGCATCCAGGGCGACCGCGTGTGCGCCACGCTGTTCCGCACCCTGGGAGTGGAGACCCTTGCCGACGGTGACGGAGGATTGCGCATCGTCAAGGCGGCATCCTACCGCCTACCTTCCGACATCCAGCATTTCGACATGGCGGATTGTCCCGACCTTGCCCAAGGTCTTGTGGTCGCCGCCGCGCTCTTGGGCATCCCGTTTGCCTGCAGCGGACTCGAAAGCCTCAAAATAAAGGAGACCGACCGTATGGCGGCGCTGATGACCGAGATGGAGAAATTGGGGCTGCGCCTCGAATCTCCGGACGACGGACATCTGAATTTCTCCCCCTCTCCCGCCAGCCTTTCCGCCCCCATCGCCGCCTTTTCCGGCAGCAACACCCACGACGACCGGCAGGAAACCGCGGAAAATGCCGCCGCAAATGCCACCATGCCGTGCATCAACACCTACGACGACCACCGCATGGCGATGGCTTTCGCCCCCGCAGCATGGATTTTCCCGGGACTGAACATCGCACATCCCGAGGTCGTCAGCAAAAGTTACCCCGAATTCTGGCAGCATCTCTCCTGCCTTACCCGGGAATCCTGAACCGTTTTCTCCCGTTCTTCCCCACCCTTTCCCCCAAATGACCGCACTCCTTCTCCTGCTTCTCGCCCTTGGCATTGTCGCCGCCTGCATCGGAATTGTCCGTCAATGGTGGCGCTCGCTCCACAGCCCCGACGGCAAAGTCGAGCCTGTCATCCGCCAGCGTCCCGCCGATTGCTGCGGCCAGCACGAGGTGTGCGAGAAGGAAAGCCTGCTGGCTGCCGTGAGCAAAGACGTCGAATACTATGATGATGAGGAACTCGACCGCTTCGCAGGACGGCGTTCCGACAGTTACGACAGCCGCGAAACGGAAGAATTTGAGGAAATCCTTTCCACCCTACGTTCCGAAGATGTCGCCGGATGGGTCCGTTCCCTCCAACTCCGAGGTATAGAACTTCCCGAGACATTGCGCGATGATGTCATCCTCATCGTCGGCGAGCGCCGGCAATAATTCCGCATCCCCCACATCTTCCCACCACCCTTCCACCCTCCTTTTACCGTCATTCCCATGAAATTCCGCCATATCCTTTTCCTTCTGATTCCTGTACTTCTCGGCATATCCTGCTCGACAAAGAAGAACACAGCATCGACACGTCGGTGGCAATCCTTCGTGACGCGCTACAATGTGTACTTCAACGCCGAGCAGTCATACCTGGAAGGTCGTACCGCACAGGACAAGGGATTGAAGGAGAACTACACCGAACGCCTCCCGATTTTCGGCGTCGGCTATGAGAAACAGCGGTCATTGGGCAAGAGCAACTTTGAGAATGCCGTGACAAAATGCGAGAAAGCCATCCAACTCCACAGCATCAAGAAGAAACCGGCTTCGGACGCCGGCAAGGCAAAGACGGCGGAACAGAAGCAATGGCTCAGCAGGAAGGAGTTTAATCCCTTCCTGAAAAACGCATGGTTGCTGATGGGAAAGGCGCAATTCCAGAAAGGTGACTTCACGGAAGCCGCAGCAACCTTCTCATACATCACACGTTTCTATGCCCCGGAGCCGGCAGTCGTGGCGGAAGCACGCATCTGGCTGGCACGGTGCTACGCGGAAATGGACTGGTTCTACGACGCCGAGGACGTCATCCGCCGTATGGACCGCGACACCATGCCGCAACGTCTGGCTGCGGAACGCGCACTTACCCTGGCAGACTGGCACATCCGGCAGGAGCACCTCGAGGAAGCCTTGCCGCATCTGCAACGCGCCATCAAGGGAGAAAAGGGAAAAGCCCGCAGGGCACGCCTTTATTATCTCCTCGCACAGACGTATATGGCGCTCGAACGTAAGGACGATGCCTACAAGGCCTTGGGAAAATGTATCTCAAACAGTCCATCCTACGAGATGACCTTCCATGCCCGCATCCTGCAAACGGAGGCCATCACAAACCCTTCCAACGCGAAATCGATGGTAAAACGCCTGCGTAGGATGGCAAAGAGCGACAACAACAAGGATTATCTCGACCAAGTCTATTACGCGATTGGGAACATTCACATGACGCAAGGCGACACGCTGGCCGCCATCACCGCATACGAGACCGGACGTTCCAAAGCAACGCAGCGCACACTTGAGACGGCAGTCCTCCTTCTACGCCTTGGCGACATCTATTGGGACCAACGTCGTTTCGACAAGGCACAGCCGTGTTTCACCGAAGCCATCGGACTTATTGACAAGGAATTCGAGAATTACGACGAGATTACCCGACGTTCCAAGGTGCTCGACGCCCTGGTGCCGCCGACGACCGCCATACATCTTCAGGACTCCCTCCAATGGTTGGCGATAGCCAGCGAGAGCGAACGCCTTGCCGCCATTGACCGTGTCATCACCGAATTGAAGAAAAAGGAGGAGGAAGAACGGAAGGCGAAGCGCGACTCCGCGGCGGCAGCACGCCGGGGAGAGGCGGACCAGGAAGGTGAGAACGCCGGGAACAGGGCGGGAACCACCAACAAGAATGCCCAAAGCAACGCCTCCAAAGAATGGTATTTCTACAACGTCCAACTGGTGAACGAGGGCAAACAGGCCTTCAAGAAGGCGTGGGGCAACCGCAAGAATGAGGACGATTGGCGCCGGAGCAACCGCACCGTACTTGCCAACACCGACAATGAGGGCTACGATTATGCCGCCGCCGACAGCATCGAAGCCGCAAAACAGGCCGTAAAGGACTCGCTCGCCGCCACAGGAATGAGCGAACGCGACATCAAACGATGGTTCAAGGAGCAGGAGGAGGCGGAGGAACAGGCACGCCTTGCAGCCGAAGAGGCGGAAAAGAACGACCCCGTCAACGATCCGCACCAACGTGAGTACTACCTTGCTCAGATTCCTTTCACACCGGAGCAGAAGGCTGAGTCGGATTCCATCCTGCGTCAGGCTCTGTTCGACGCCGCCGTCGTGGAGAAAGATCAACTCGAGGACTTCGGACTTGCCGCGGAAACCTTCCTACGGCTCGAACGGCAGTTCCCCCAATTCACCCAACTCGACGAGGCCTGCTACCACATGTTCCTCCTCTACAGCCGGTGGAGCGAGCGCGAACGTGCGGCAGGACGCACCGCCGAAGCCCAACGTCTGAAAGGACTTGCCGAGCAATACCGCGAACGGATGCGCACGGTATTCCCCGAACATGCCATGACTTCGGTCATCTGCGACCCCGACTATGAGCACAACACCCGCTATGGTCGGGAAATCGAAGACTCGCTCTATACCCTCGCATACGACGCCTACCGACGTGGCGACCGCAAACGTGTGGAGGAACTTTACCAACGGTCCACGAAGAACTTCCCCAAGGGCCTCAACCGTCCGAAGTTCATGTTCGTAAACGCTTTGTCGCAACTGGGAACGGTACCGTCTGACAGCATCGAATCGATGCTCAAGACATTGGTGCAGGAATATCCGAAGAGCGATGTGGCGGAGATGGCGGGTATGATTGCCAAAGGCCTTGCTTCCGGCAGGGACATCGGCAGCGGCACCTACGACATCGCAAGCCTTTGGAACCGGCGTACGGAGGAAACGGAGGCCGACAACGCTGCTTCCGGAACGGAACGCGCCCTTTCGCCCGACCGCGACGTGCCGTTCGTCTTCCTCATTGCCTATCCCACTGGCGAAGCCCTCTATGAAACGGCCCCCGAAGCCGGGCCTACTGCCAGCGATGATATGCTGCTTTACAACCTCGCACGCTTCAATTTCTCTGCCTATGTGTTCCGAGGTTTCGACATCGTCAAGGAACGTCAGAGCGACATCACCCAATTCCGCGTCACGGGATTCCGGTCGTTTGACGACGTCCATGCCTATGCCCAGCGCATTTTCCACGACAAAGACATGGCGGAAGTGCTGAGAAAGACGCGCATTGAACTGATCTCTGAAAAGAATCTGCAGAAACTCGGCTCGCTCTATACCTACGAAGACTACCGCCAGTTCTACGATTCCTGTTTCGTCCCCCTCGACATCACTACGGAACTCCCCGAAGGTCACGACCCCGAGGACGAGGCTGCCGACGATGCTGACTACGAAGAAACGATCCCCGATGCCAGTCTGTATACCAAACCGACCAAGAATACGGAAGGCGAAGACAAGAGCGAAACCGGAGAGAACACTTCCGAAGAGGCAGAAAACACCGGGGACACCGATAAGGAGGAGCGCAATGAGGACGAGGAATTCTACGAGGAAGACGATGCTCAGCCAAAGGATTCCGAGACCTTCTTCATTGACGAGGAAGCGGAAAAACCGGCATCGCGCCAGCAGACCTCCGGCGACGACGAGATTGTCATCGACGACACCCCTGCGAAACCGCTGA
>CAMAFY010000046.1 GCA_945833885.1 uncultured Bacteroidales bacterium | reverse complement strand
GAATCGGTGCGGGGACACAAGGCCAGAATTTCAAAGCCCCAGTCCTTTGCTCTACGAACTTTTTACGTGTTTTATGGCAATAAAAAAGACAGCAACGAGTGTTACTGTCTCTTTCTGTGGTGCCACCAGGAATCGGTGCGGGGACACAAGGCCAGAATTTCAAAGCCCCAGTCCTTTGCTCTACCAAAACAAAAAAGACAGCAACGAGTGTTACTGTCTCTTTCTGTGGTGCCACCAGGAATCGAACCGGGGACACAAGGCCAAAATTTCAAAGCCCCAGTCCTTTGCTCTACCAAAACAAAAAAGACAGCAACGAGTGTTACTGTCTCTTTCTGTGGTGCCACCAGGAATCGAACCGGGGACACAAGGATTTTCAGTCCTTTGCTCTACCAACTGAGCTATGGCACCAATTTGCATTTTCAAGCGTTTCAGCGGTGAACTACCATTGTTGCTTGTTTGCGAGTGCAAAGGTACGGCGATATTTGCTATCCTGCAAGAAAATGCGGAATGTTTTGTTGATTTTTATCGGTTATATGGATGTTTCCGAAACCTTACTTTGCAATTTCCAAGAAATATGCGCTCATTCTCCTGAAAAACGTTGTCGTTTTTAATCGAGGCGTTGGCGTTTTTTCGGGGAATATGCTGCAGCCGGTGAGGATTGCGCTGTCGGTTTTCAGGAATTGTGTTGCCACCCTTGTGCTTTCAGTTCGAATTCTCCACCATCGCGTGTGACGAGTAAGGTTCCCAATTCCGGGCGTGTGATATGGCCGATGACCTTGACATCCTCGATTTCTGCAACACGTTGGTGTTCGGAAAGTGGGACGGTGAAGAGAAGTTCATAGTCTTCTCCGCCGTTCAGGGCGCAGGTATAGACGTTCATGTTGAACTCTTCTGCCGTTGAAGCCGTCTGATAGTCGATGGGAATACGCTCTTCGAAGATACGGCATCCGCATGCCGAGGCCTTGCAGATATGGAGCAATTCCGAGGAAAGTCCGTCGCTGATGTCGATCATTGCCGTGGGGTGGATGCCCGCTTTTTTGAGGTTTTCGATGACATCCCGCCGTGCTTCAGGTTTGAGGATACGTTCGAGCAGATACTCTTTTCCGGCAAAATCCGGTTCAAAGGGCAGTTCCGTCCCCTTCGGCTGTTGGCGCAGTTGGTCGAAATAGATGGCCTTTTCGCGTTCGAGGAGTTGCAGGCCGAGGTATGCCGCGCCGAGGTTGCCGCTTACGCATACGAGGTCGGTGTCCTTGGCACCGCTGCGACATACCACATCTTCTGCGGGAGCGTCGCCCAGAACGGTGATGCTGATGACCATTCCTGTGAGGGTCGAGGAGGTGTCTCCTCCGATGATGTCGACGTGATGCCGGTCGCAGGCCATCCGCAGTCCGGCATAAAAGTCTTCAAGCGCTTCGACGGTGATGCGACGGTCTACCGCCACGCTGACGAGCATCTGTCGGGGAGTGCCCCCCATGGCGTAGACATCCGAGAGGTTCACCATGGCGGCTTTGTATCCCAGGTGTTGCAGGGGGGTGTAGACGAGGTCGAAGTGTATGCCTTCGAGCAGGAGGTCGGTGGTGAGCAATGCCCGTCCGGCGATCTGCGTAGTGTCGACGATGGCGCAGTCATCGCCAATACCTTTGAGCGTAGAGGCGTGATGCAGTTTCACATCCTTTGTAAGACGGTCGATAAGGGCGAACTCGCCCAGTTCAGATATCTGCATGCTGTCGTTGTGGTGAAGCGGTTATGGGGTGGAATCGAATACCTTCCACCGTCAATCTTCATTATTTATTAGTGTTGCGTTTTGCTGTCTTCCGGCCGTTTCCCGTCTTCCGGTGGTCGGGTGTATTGCCACCGCCAATCATTGTTGGCGGTGGTTCTGGCGGAAACAGCCGTCCCGAAGGTTTAGAAGTAGTAGCCCAGACCTAAGCGGAGTCCGAATTCCGTGCCGTCGTTGAAGTCGTTCAGCGAGAGTTTTGTGTACACCGAGGGCTCGATGGCAATGTGTTGGTTGAGGTAGAAGGTGTAACCTATCTCAATGGGAATGCGGATATTGTTTTCACGCATCTTGCGGGTGTAGGTGACTTCTTTGGCATTGTTGATGGTGGTTGTCTCGCCCGTCACATCATTGACAATGGTTTCCGGCACGATGACAGTCTCCGTGCAGGTCTCTTTGCCGAAGTTCTGGAACTGATATTCCAATCCTGCGCCGAGGAACACGCCGTTCTGGTAGAAATTGTAGCGCACTCCTGCTCCCAGTGTGAAGTCGTCGTACGACTTTTTGTGGCCATATCCGAAGTTGCCTTTCACCATCCAGCAGTCGGAGAAGTAGTAACCTCCTGTGGCGTCAAGGCCGAAAGATACGTCGGCAGCCTTGCTGTAACTCAGTGAAAGTCCGGAGACGGATGCTCCGATATATTTTGTTCCGGTTTCAAATTGTGCCCATCCGGTGGTGGCCATCGTGGCGAAGAGAGCCATCGCAACAAGTGTTTTTTTCATAAGTGTGTGAGCAATATTAAACGATGTATACAGTTGTGAGTGGGTTTGAACTGGTTTTGTGTTTCAAACTCGTTGAATTTGTCCATTCTTCCGCTCGGCATAAGAACAGTTTTCCTCTGCCCTCGCTTAACCGAATGGATATGTCCGGCTGTTTTTTTTGTCTTGTCGTCCATTGCGCATGGCGCGCCGTTTGGCGGCACCGATGTCTGGCGGCGGTTCGGCATGGTCGGCAAAACCTGTAAGATTTTTCCGCTCAGTCCTCCATCCGTCGTTTGAAAAGACAAGTCCGGAATGCGTTGTTTCTGTTGGCAAAGAAAGCAAAAAAACTTCATATCGGCAAATGTTTGCAGACGAAAAACGCCAATCCCGTTGTCGCATGCGGTGATATTGCCTATGGCGGATGATTTTCGCACCTGTCAAAGGCTGTGAATGGCGGTCTGTCCCCCTGCAAAAAACGGTAAGTGCGGCTCTGTGACTTATGGCCTTCCGTTTTCTCCTTTACGTGAAAATCCTGCGGGCGTCCTGAGTGTTTGCGTCTTTCCGGAAAAGTTTGTTTTGAGGATGCGGAATCCCCTGTCGTGCCTTGCAGGTGGCGGTGGCGGAAGGGGGCGGTGGAAAGTGCGGAACTTCCCGACGGAAAGTGCGGAAGAATGCGGTCGGAACATCGGACGTTTTCATGTCGAAGTTCCGCATTTTTTTTGATGGGAGACAAAGGTGGCGGAATGGAGGTGCGGACATGAAAGGCCTGACTGGTCGCGGGGCTCTACGCTTTTGTGCGGTTATTGTAGTCCTGCACATCGGCGTGCGCCTGGAAGAATGCGGTTCCTGCAGGTCGTTGCCTGAGGAGGTGGAATCTTGTTAAAGGGCGCGGATATGCGGCACCCCTGTGGTAATGGCATAAAAAAATGGATGCTTGGTTTGCAATCTATATGTAGCAAAAACGTTAACTGGGGAGGTTGGACAGCCGAAAAACGGAGAAATACTATTTGAACACAAAAATAGGAAATGTAATTTTGTAGCGCTAATACCAATATAAATTATGTGCGTGTGCGCATGCAATGATGAACACACACGGTTTATCAAGGGGAAAAGTCGTTGTGGACATCGGCAGTCGTTGTTCATTTTCCGCCTTTTTCTTTCTGAACTTTGAAACATACATAACCCTAATTTTTTATTTATTAACCAAACGCTCAAAAACCATGAAGCATCTTTATTCCGCTCTTGCTACCGGTCTTCTGCTGGTGGCTGGAACAATGAATGCTGAAGCGCGTTTCTGGACCTACGACGCTACCTCTCCTGTAGAAGTGGAGACTTCCGGCCTCGAAGCCGGGAAATGGTACGCTCTGCAAGGCGGACAGTCTCTCCTCGGAGGCTACTACGCTTTCATTTCCGGAACCCTTCACACCACAAGCACCAACCTTACGACTGAAAACCTCTATCAGTTCGTTGACGCTGGTGAGACTACCGCCGACGGCACTACCGTCTATTACGTAAAGCGCTACGATGGCACCTATCTCTATGCCCCCGCACAGTCGAACTTCTACGGTCCTGCCGTAGAGCGTGCATGGAAGGTTACCGTCCGTCCCGCCGATGTTAAGGACAAGGACTTCGTCTATGAGGGCTACGATGAGAACGAGGAACTCGTGGAATACACCGGTATGGATGCCTACATCCAGAAGGCTATCGATGAGGATTATCCCCTCGACCTCAGTGCCGCCACTTACTGCGAGGCCGACAATGCCGTAGTCATCGCATCGGCAGAGCCCGATGACGAAACCGCTCAGAGCACTTACACCTACGTTCTCGGCCTCGGCGAGAATGTGAAGACCGGTTCTGTCACCCGCGGTACCAACTACAACACCAACACTTGGGTGCTTTACGTAGCCGAGGAGCAGTCGGCTGTAGAGAGCCTCGAGGCCATCATCTTCGAAATCACCAACGGTGATATGGACATCGATCTGAGTGAATACCAACTCGGTACCGGTGCCGGCGAATATGATGCCGATCTTTATGAGAAGTTTATGGAACTCTGGGAGAAGGCAATCGCCGTCCTCGAAGGCGAACTCAGCCTCTCTGACGCAGAAATCGATGCCATCGCCGAAGGTCTCCAGCCCGCTCTTGAGGCCTTCAAGAACAGCGGTAAGGGTCTGACCGAAGGTTATTACATCCTCCGTTCCATGCGTCCCAGCCCCAACTGGACCGAGGCTGCATATCCTTGGGGACGTAACGGTTCGGACTACGATGACGGTGCCATCTACGACGGTTCTGTAGTCAACAGCAGCGATGCCAACCTCCGCTGGTCGTACAAGGCTGACGACGAAGTGGAATTCTGGCTCGAAACCCTCGATAAGACGGCATACGAGACCGCCAAGTTCGTATGGCATGCCTACAAGAGCGGCACCACCGACGATGAAGGCAATGAACTCTACTACTTCGAGAACATCGAAACCGGCAAGTACATCGGTAAGGACCCCGCCACTTACAGCCCCGTCGTTATGCACGATACGCCTCAGGTGGGCTTCACCATCGCTGCCAACCCCAACTTCCCCGGATGGTTCAGTTTCTACAGCCCCGAACTCACCCTGGCTTCTGAGGACTCTCGCTATCCCGCTGACTACTCTGGTCTCCACTGTTCTTGCGACGTGAACAACGTCGTTGCTTGGGACTGGCGCGTCGGAGGTTCCTGCTGGAAGGTAGAAACCCTCACCGAAGACGAGGTTGAACTCCTGAAGGAGAACCTCGAAGGTCCCCAGCGTCTTGCTGCGCTCACCAATCTCGTGGCAGAGGCAGAGGAGAAAATCACCAATGGTTACTCCTATGATGCCCTCAATGCTGACGGTACGAAGAGCGAATACGGCAAGACCGGTAGCCTCGAACTCGATGGTCTCGTTGTAAGCGTCGACCAGATTGCCTGCCCCATGAACGAAACTCAAGAGGGTAGCCTCGATGCTCTCTTCGACATCGACAAGGATACTTATATGCACTCTACGTGGAGCGGTGCTTGGGTAGGCGACCACTTCCTGCAGATGACCATTGAAGAACCCGAGAGCGATCTCCTCTTCAAGTGGGTGAAGCGTGACAGCAGGGACAACGGTGCTCCGAAGGATGTTGTAATCTGGGGAACCAATAACGAAGAAGACCTTGAAGTCAACGAGGCTGAAGGCGCATCTACTGCAGAAGAGTACAACGCATGGCAGCAGACATGGAAGGAACTCGGTAAGGGAACCTTCGAATATACGCTTGCTGACGAGCAGAAGAACCTTGCAAACACCGTAGGTTTCCTGCACGTACAGTTGACCGAACCTGTGAAGTACATCCGTATGGCTGTCAAGACCCGTGTCGCTGACGGTGACGTTCCCAATGGAAACAAGTATTTCCACGGCGCTGAGTTCCGTCTCTACCGCGCAGCCCTCAACCTGGATGAGTCTCCCATCAGCGCTGTTCCCGAGGCTGTCCTCAAGGAGCTGCAGGATGCTATCGAACTTGCCAAGGAAGAAATTGCCGACGGTGAGGCTACCGAGGCTACTCTCAAGCGTCTCCAGGAGGCTTATGACAAGTTCATCGAATTCTATCCCGCTGCAGAACGTCTGACCAATGTCATCGCTGACGCTAAGGAACTTGTGGATGGTGCTGTCGAGGGTGACGGTATCGGTTACTACGAGGCCGGTGCAGTTGAGGCTCTCGAGAAGGCCATTGCCGAAGCCGAGGCCGCTGTGAAGCCCGTGATGACCAACGATGAGATCAATTCCGCCAAGGCTGCTCTTGAGGCTGCTATCGCTGCCTTCAACGCCGCCCTCCATGTTCCTGCAAGCGGACTTTATGTCATCACCAGCAACTCAAGCAACGAAACCGTTTACGGAAAGGCGCTTACCGCTACTTACGCATCTACTGCCGACAACGTGAAACTCCGTGGTGGTGCTGAAGAAGCCAACACCGACCTCCGTGCAGGTAGTTACTGGCAGACCGAAAAGGTTGATGGTGGATACACCTTCAAGAACCTTTACACCGGCATGTATCTGGCTCCCTTCGGTAAGAAGAAGGACGCTGTCGTACAGAGCAACGAACCTTACGTATTCGAACTCCGCTATTCTAAGGAGCCCGGTAGTTTCAACCTCGTACTTGATGAGGAGGATGCTTACGGTGGCACCTATGTTTATGTCAACGCACAGCCCGGTTACGGAAACGTTGTTACCTGGAGTGCCGCCAGCGGTCGCGACAACAGTGCATTCACCTTCACCGCTGCCGTTCTCGAAGATGTCGACGATGAACTCGCAAACTCCGGTATGCTCTTCGACGTTCCCTACGTTGACGCTCCTCAGGCATACACCTTCCCCATAGACATGGATCCCTATGTCAGCGACGAGGCCGGTGCATTCTATACCGTTCTTGGCCAGAACGCCAGCAACAACAACATCGAACTCGTTGCCGTTCCCGAGGGTACTGTCCTCAAGGCCGGATTCGCTTACATCTATGTTCCCGCTGAAGGCAAGGAAAGCGAGACCGCTCTCTTCTTCCAACCCGAAGGTGTGAACCTCTCCGAGTGCCAGAAGACCAACGTCGCCGACAGCGAAAACGGTCTGGTTGGTGTGTTCGAAAGTGTTAAACTTACCGCTGGATACGGTGTCTTCTCCACTGACCACAAGTCGGTTCTCGTTTCTGAGGAGAACGATGTTGTGGCAGCCGGTACCGGTTACTTTGCTAAGATGCCTGAGACCACCCAGACTGGTGACATCACCATCCTCTGCAACGGTAACATCTCTTCCAACACCGGTATCGTCAATGTCATCGACAACCGCAAGGAGAACACCATCTACACCATCTCCGGTGTACGCATGAACAGCACGAAGAACCTCCCCGCCGGTCTCTACATCATCGGTGGCAAGAAGTACATCGTGAAGTAAATTGCCCTTCTGTCTGACAAGGACAGAGCGACATAGATAAAAATCATCCCGCATTGCCCCAATGGGCAGTGCGGGATTTTTATGTCTTGTCCTGTATGGATGCTGTTCCTTGCAGCCGTGATGTGGTGATGCTCTTGGCCGGACGTGCCGGGGAATGGATTGTCTTACCCCTGCCAGCCTTCGAAGCGGCGTGCCCATTCGCAGAACTTCAGCACACCGTCCTCGCCGAATTTCCGCAGGCTCTCGATGGTCTGTTCAATGCTCCGCTCGCGTTCGGGATGGCTTTTCGAGTAGAACTTGTCGGCGTAGCAGACAATCTGTTCCTCCAGCGTCTCCGGCATAAGGTCGGGCGATTCTGTATGGATGTCCAGCATCTCCAGTTGCTCCGCTGTCAGCCCTGTTCCTGTGTGGCGTTCGCATACCCGTGCCAATCGTTCGTAGTACGTACGCATCGTTTCGTCAGCATTTTCCGCCTCTTTGCGCAGGATTCCCGCCCCGATAATGCCGTGGTGCAGGTATTTTGCGCTGCCGTGGCAATGTATTCCGGGGGCGTCGCAGCGGAAAATCCCCACATCGTGGAGCATCGCCGCGTCTTTTAGGAATTCGGTGTCCAGGTTCCACTCCGGGTGGCGGCGGGCAACCAATTCCGCACGTTCCGCCACCTGCCGGCTGTGGTGAAGCAGCAAGCGTCGCAGATTGTCGTCCGAAGGATAGTATTTTCCAATGATTTCTTTGAAAAGCATGGCATTTTAACCTTTTTACTTTGGCAAAGTTAAGAATTTCCAAAAAAACATACTATATTTGCGTGGAAAAAATGGTCAGAAGATGCGGAAATCCTTGATGCGGAATATGCGGTGATGAGGTGCCGGAAACGGCGGCAACGCGGACGGAGCATCGGAAAATACCAGAAAACGACAGTCAGAATCCATATCAGAAATTATGATTATCATCGGAATTGCCGGAGGAACGGGGTCGGGAAAGACCACCGTCGTGAAGAACATCGTCGACTCTCTGCCGACAGAAAGTGTGGCGGTCATCCCCCAGGACTCGTACTACAACCACCAGTGGAACGTGCCTGAGGAACTCCGGAAAAAGACGAATTTCGACCATCCTAACGCATTTGACTGGCCTCTTTTCGAAGAACAGATAGAAATGTTGCGGAACGGTAAGGCCATAGAGCAGCCCACCTATTCCTATCTCACCTGCACCCGTCAGGAAGAGACCGTGCATGTGGAGCCCAAGGAGGTTATCATCATCGAGGGCATCATGGCGCTTTTCGACCAGCGTCTGCGCGAACTCATGGACCTGAAAATCTATGTCGACGCCTCGCCTGACGAGCGTCTTCTGCGCGTTATCCAAAGAGACATCGCCGAACGCGGGCATCCCCTGGAGATGCTCGTCGACAAATACCGCAATGTGCTCAAACCCATGCACGACGAGTTTATAGAGCCGACCAAGCAATATGCCGACATCATCATCCCCAACTACGGTGGCGAGAAACGTGCCGTGGAGATGGTGCGGCAGTATATTTTGGGTTGTATCGGCAGATAGTGTGGCTTCCGCCCGTGCCGTCTTGCCCGTTCTGTGGTCTTCGCGCCGGCGGAAACGGCGCTTCCCGCGCATAATGCCGCAATGGAATGCCTGCGGAAAGCCTCCAAAGCGTCGGATTCCATCCTTCGCTTTTCCGCCATGGCATGCCGTTAGCGCGTTGCACCCGCCTCCGTTCTGCTCATCTGGCATAATGAAAACGTCGGTGTGCAGTATTAAAAGGACGGGCACCGAACATCTGTTTTACCGGAATACGCGCCTGTTTTCGAGGTGAAAATATCCTTGAAGCCCCTGTTCCCAAGAGAGAAAAAGCAGGGACGTTCAACCGAAAAAGGCCGGAAAATGGCAAAACGCAACCCGCACCCCAACAAATAAAATGCGGTGGAAATATACAGATTCCACCAAAAATGTTTAAGGTGGTAATTGACAGATCCAACCTATACATGGACAAACAGGAAAAACAAGAACAATATCCTTTGCTGTCGACCATTGACAGTCCGGACGATTTGAAGAAACTTGACGTCGGACAGTTGGACACGCTTTGCGGTGAACTCCGCAGCGACATCCTCGATGAGTTGGCACAAAACCCCGGACATCTTGCATCCAGTCTTGGCACCATTGAACTTACGGTTGCCCTGCACTACGTTTTCTCCACTCCCTACGACCGTATCGTCTGGGATGTGGGGCATCAGGCGTATGCCCATAAGATACTTACGGGGCGTCGTGACCGCTTTTACACCAACCGTAAACTTGGAGGCATCAAGCCATTTCCCTCACCTGAGGAAAGCGAATACGACACTTTCGCCTGCGGACACGCGTCGAACAGCATATCGGCAGCCTTGGGTATGAGCACGGCGGCCCTCAGCCGGGGGGAGACCGACCGCCATGTCGTGGCGGTAATCGGCGACGGTGCCATGAGCGGAGGTCTGGCCTTTGAGGGGCTGAACAACGCTTCCGACACGCCGAACAACCTGCTCATCATCATCAACGACAACAATATGAGTATCTCCACGCCGGTGGGCGGCATGAATGAATACCTGCATCATGTCCACACCTCCGGTTTCTACAACCGTTTGCGCAACCGTGCCGCACGGAGTCTGGAGAAGTGGGGCATGCTCAGCACCGGACGCCGCAAGTTCCTCATCCGCTTCGGCAATGCCTTGAAGTCCGCCATCACCGCCCAGCAGAACGTTTTCGAGGGGATGAACATCCGCTATTTCGGCCCCCTCGACGGACATAACATCAAGGAACTGGTGCATACCTTGCAGCGGATTAAGGACATGAAGGGTCCGCGCATCCTGCATATCCGCACCATCAAGGGCAAAGGCTATGAGCCTGCTGAGGAGAAACCCACCATTTGGCACGCTCCCGGATGCTTCAACAAGGATACCGGTGAGCGCGGCGACGGCACTTCCACCCCGCAATGCGTGTGTCCGCCGCGTTTTCAGGACGTCTTCGGCGCCACGCTTGTGGAACTTGCGCGCCGGAATCCCGCCATCATGGCCGTCACCCCCGCCATGCTGACCGGATGTTCCATGCACATGATGCAGCAGGAGTTCCCCAACCGCACCTTCGACGTCGGCATTGCCGAAGGCCACGCCATGACCTTTTCGGCAGGAATGGCAAAGGAAGGTCTTCTGCCCTTCTGCAACATTTACAGCAGTTTCGCCCAGCGGGCGTACGACAATATCATCCATGATGCCGCCTTGCTCAAACTTCCCGTCGTGCTATGTCTCGACCGTGCGGGACTCGTCGGCGAGGATGGCCCCACGCACCACGGGGCTTTCGACATCCCGGCATTGCGCGCCATCCCCAACATCACGCTATGTTCGCCCTATGATGAACGCGAACTCCGGCGCATGATGTTCACCGCCCAGGAGCCTGATCGCGGTACTTTCGTCATCCGTTATCCGAGGGGCGGCGGACGCCTTACCGACTGGCGCTGTCCGTTGGAGGCGGTTGAGGTGGGTAAAGGCCGCATGTTGAAGGACGGAAAGGACGTGGCCCTCCTCACCTTCGGCCCCATCGGCAACCTTGCCGCCGATGCCATCGGGGAGGTGGAGCGTACACATCCGGGGCTGAGTGTGGCACATTTCGACCTGCGCTTTGCCAAACCCCTCGACGAGGCCCTTGTTCTCAGTGCCGCCAAGCGTTTTCCGCGCATCATTGTCGTGGAGGACGGCGCACGGATAGGCGGAATCGGCAGCGCCGTGGTGGAACTTGTGGCCGACCATACCAAAGAAATCGTTGCCGACGGACGGACCTTGCCGCAAATCCTGCGGCTGGGCATTCCCGATGAGTTCGTCACCCACGGCACCGTCCCCGAACTTTACCACCTCTGCCACCTCGACAAGGACGCCATCATCGACGCCATCCTTCAGGACTGACGCCGCGCATTCCCCGCCATCGTCCGCGGCTCGCGTTATCGTTTTTTCGCGGACTTCCCCAACATCTTTCGCGCATCTCCCCACCATTCTTTGCGCCACTTTCCACCACCTTCCGCGGACTTCCATGCCCAACTGCCGCGCATTCCGGGTGAAAGTCCCGCCGAAGCGGGGGAGGACCATACAAAGTTAAGGTGCAATACTGTGTGTTTTTTGTAGAAACTAATTGTTGAAGTCTACTTAAAACCCACCATGTAGAGAATACGGTGGCAACAGATAGAAACCTCCTTTATTGTGAGTTAAAGCAATGAAAATCATTATCGCCGGTGCCGGTTCCGTAGGAATACACCTGGCACGCCTATTCACCAAGGAAAAACATGACGTCACGCTGATCGACAACAGCCAGAAACGTCTTGCCGTCGTCGGCAATTTCCTCGACATCATCACGAAGCAGGGCGAGGCAACCTCCATCGAAGTGCTCGAGGAGATGGACATTCGCCATGCAGACCTCTTTGTCGGCGTCACGCCGAGCGAGAGTACGAACATGATGTGTTGCATACTTGCCCACAAAATGGGGGCAAAGAAGACGGTGGCACGCATCGACAACGGTGACTACCTCACCCCCGAGAACCGCGAATTCTTCAAAAGTCTCGGCGTGGACTCCATGGTTTATCCCGAAGGGCTTGTGGGAAAGGAGATCAACCATCTCATCGAACGCCCCTGGGTACGCCATTGGTGGGAGATGGAGAACGGCCAGTTGATTGTGCTTGGTGTGAAAATCCGCAAGGGGGTGGCGCTGATCGACAAGCCCATACAGGAGATTTGCGGTCCCAACGAGCCGTTCCACATCACCGCCATCAAGCGTGCCGGGGAGACCATCATCCCGCATGGTAAGGACATTATCCGCACCAACGACCTGGCATTCATCACCACCACACCGCAACATGTGGAATATGTGCAGAACGTCGTCGGAAAAAGCGGTTACAGCAAGGCGAAACATGTGATGTATATGGGCGCGTCCGACTCCGCATTGTGCTCCATCAACAGTCTGCCCGCCGACGTCCATGCCAAACTTTTCGAGATTGACAGCGAGCGGGTGGAGGAACTTGAGAAGTTGATCCGCAACAAGAATGTGATGCTTTTCAACGAGGACGCGCGCGGATTTGATAAACTTGAGGAGGAAAACATCCGCGGACATCAGGTGTTTGTGGCGACGACCGACAACAGCGAGACGAACATTCTGGCCTGTCTCGCCGCGCAGCGTATGGGAGTACAGAAGACCATCGCGCAGGTGGAGAACAGCGATTACGTCGCCCTTGCCGAAAGTTTCGACGTCGGTTCCATCATCAACAAGCGCACGTTTGCCGCAGGCTTGATATACAGAATGATGCTCCGTTCGGATGTGGAGACGGTAAAGGCGCTGAACATTGCCGCTGCCGAGGTGGCGGTCTACCATGTCAAGGAGGGCAGCAAGGTGACCCAGAAGCCCGTTTGGCAACTCGACCTCCCCGACTACGCCAACTTTGCAGGCCTCGTCCGCGGCGGTCGCGGATTCCTCGTCAACGGAAAGACCACCTTCCTTCCCGGAGATACCGTGGTGGTGTTCTGCATCGAAGGTTATTTGAAGAAACTCGAACACTACTTCAAGTAGGAAGATTCCGCCCCCAGATGCCGTCCGCCGCCGTTCGCTGTGCGGAAAATCCCGGCTAAGGCGCGGGATGCCGTTTTCACGAAGAACGGAGGGCATCGCTCCGGACAGGGCGGAAAGCACACACCTTCCTCTAATGTTCCGGACATCATCGACGGATGTCCCTATTGAATCAACCAACAGATTCTATGATCAACAAACGAATTATAGCCAAGGCCGTCGGCGGATTGCTTGCCCTTGAATCGGCGTTGATGATGCTTTGTTTTGTCGTCAGCCTCTATTTTGGCGAGCCTGCATGGCGGATATGGACCATTCCCATCCTCTCGGCACTGACCATCGGCTCCATTCTGTTCTACTACGGAAAGAAAGCACAGAACACCGTGGGTCGACGCGACGGATATTTCATCGTCAGCAGCACATGGATTATCTTCTCCGTCTTCGGAATGCTGCCGTTTCTGCTGAGCGGTAGCACGGATCGTCTGAGCATTGCCTTCTTTGAGACCATCTCCGGCTTCACAACCACGGGCGCCACGGCGTTTCCTGTGGTGGAAGTGCTGCCGAACTCCCTGCTTTTCTGGCGTTCGCTGATGCACTGGCTCGGCGGAATGGGAATCATTTTCTTCACGATTGCCGTACTCCCCACCCTGGGCATCGGCGAGCAGAAGGTGTTTGCTGCGGAGGTGACGGGCGTGAAGATCGGCAAACTCCATCCGCGCATCTCCACAACCGCCCATTGGCTGTGGTCGCTTTACTTCCTGCTTACCGTAAGTTGTGCCCTGGCATACTACTTTTGCGGTATGAGTGTTTGGGATGCTGTCAACCATGCCCTGGCAACCCTGGCGACGGGTGGCTTCTCCACGCACACGGAATCCATAGGTTGGTTCGATTCCCCCCTGATTGAGTATGTCGCGATGCTGTTCATGTGGCTGGCATCGGTGAACTTCTCGCTCACGTACCTGCTGATTGTGAAGCGGAGGGTGGGTGTTGTCTTCGGGAATACCGAACTTCGCGCCTTCATTGCCATATCCCTGACGGCGGTCCTTGTGTTTGCCGTCTCGTATTTCGTGTCGTTCGTCGATTTCTCGCGGATGTCCTTCACACCCGAAGGCATTCTTTACTTCCTCGGCGAGTGCGAGGAGACGTTGCGTTCGGCGTTCTTCCAGGCCATATCGTTGCAGACGTCTACGGGATTCACCAAACACGACTTCATGCTTTGGCCGTCGATATGCTGGGTGGTTGTCATCTTCATCAGTTTCTGTGGCGGTTGTTCCGGCTCCACGAGCGGAGGTGTCAAGGTGATACGTCTGGTGTTTATGGCGAAGATTATCCACAATGAGTTTCTCCGCATCCTGCATCCCCGTGCCGTCCTGCCCATCCGCCTCGGCGAGGAGACGGTGGAACATGCGGTCGTCCGCAGTGCCGTGGCCTACCTTTTCCTCTATGGCTTCCTGTTGGTTCTCGGTTCCGCCTGCATGCTGTTGCTGGGACTTTCGCCTCTCGATTCCTTAGGCATCACGGTCTCTTCCCTTTCCAACATCGGTCCGGCTTTGGGATATGCCGTCGGTCCTCTTGATTCCTGGGACGTTTTGCCCGATATGGCGTTGTGGCTACAATCGTTCCTGATGCTTGCCGGACGTCTTGAAATCTTCTCGTTGATCCTGCCTTTCATCCCCTCATTCTGGCAAAGCCGGTAGGGAAGTCCGCGGCCTCCTCCCCCGAATTGTCGAACACCGCCGTTCCGGCAGCGCGTCGGGATGCGGGAAAGATTCGCACATCGCATGAAGCAATGCCGTAATTCGCATGAAAAAATGCTACACTTTGCATGAAAAAATGCGGTGCCTTGCATGAAAAAGTTCCGCACTTTGCTTGATGAAATGCGGCACATTGATAGAAAAACCTCCGTACTTTGCGTTCGAAAGTACGGAGGTTTTTCAGTTCCGGCAGGCGTGATGCCATGCCGTCCAATGGCAAATGTCTTGTGAATGGTCCGTTGCACCAATAGGATGGTCCGTTGCACCAATTTATAAACATCGTGCGTGCGTACGCGTTGCATGGTGAGAAAAGCGGGGGAAACCAATGAAAAATGCGGAGAAAACCGGCATAGCGACGCTCTGGCGTAAGGAGCATGTGTGCCGAAACACGTGCGGAAACGCTGGAGATTCGGGCAAAGTGGCGGGAAGATGCCGGCACTTCCCGGTGCCGTTCCCGGGGCTTTCCCAAGTGTTTTCAGCCCCAGGTTATGCGGTTCCCTTTGCGGATGAGCGGTCTCATTCCGTCCCGCAGCGGTTCGATTGCCGCGCGGTCAACGGTATAGTACCGCAGTTTTCCCCGCGACTTCGGAAAACTTTGGAAGAAAGGGTGGAAACTGACGTACCAGGTCCAGGACTTGCTGTGGAAAGCGGGGCCCAATTTGTCCCAAAGGTCAAAGAGTGCGGGCTGGGTGACGGTGCAGATGCCGTAATGTTCCGCATCAATTTCCAGCAGGCAGAAGAAATGCCGCTGCCGTTTGCAGGCGTCCTGCACCATGTTTCCGGTGTCCTCTCCCGTGTTTCCGCCGCTGTCCGGGGAAATTTTCAGCGATACGCTGATGTCATATCCGTAAGCCTCCTTGATTTGTGCGCTTAACGCTTTGAAAATGCGGCCGTGAGGCGAGGTGTCCTTCAATTTTTTCACCTCGATGTACAGGTGCAGCATCTCGTGGATCAGAATTTCCTCAAGCACTCTTTCGGGAAAGGAGAAGGAAATGTTGTAGCGGATGCAGCGTGATTCGGGGATTGTCCGGTTCGTCATGAACCTTTTCTGGTAATTGTACTGTGCCGCATAAGTCCGGGCACGGCTGCTGACGAAGCGTACCTTTGGAAGTTCGTTGTGGAAAATCTCGCGGTTGAACCGTTCGAAGTTGCGTGTCAGGAATGATTCGTCAAAAGTCATGGCTGGAAATCTTGGACGTTGCCGGTGGCAACAGGGGAAATTGGAGGATGTGATATGTAGCCTCCATTGATGAAAAACGCGGAAATCGTCGGTGGATGTCCGTTTATTTCTTCAGGGTCTTTTTGAGGTCGGTGCTGCTTCTTGCGGTAAGTCCGTCGGCGGGTGTGCGCTTCAGCACCACGTATTCAATGCCCCGTTCGGCGCAGAACCGGCGTTTGTCCTCCGAAGCCCCGTCCTCGTTGACGACAAAGACGTCGGGGCGGAGAGCATCCACCGTCGGTGTGAAGTCGAGATACCCGCTTCCACGGTTCACGAAGGCGTCCTGGACATAGCGGATGGCGCGTACCATGAACAGACGTTCCGTCTCCGGGAACATCGGTTCGTGATGTTTCAGTTCGCGGATGGTGGCATCGGAACCGATACCTACGTAAAGCCGGCCGTAATTTGCCGCCTGACGGAAAAATTCTACGTGGCCGCTATGCAGAAGATCGTAGCAGCCGCTGACAAAAACGCTTTTCTTCATGTGTGCGATTTCGGCGTTGCCGAGTGGAGATGTTGGGAAAATGAGGATGGTTTTGACGGTGGTGGAAAGGGTGGGGGCGGACCCCTGCGGACGGACATCGCCCCGCCTCCGGTGACGGATGCGGAAAATGGTGGGGGCGAAGAGGGTATGTGGCGCGGCGGACAGCGGAAAAGGCTTGCGGAAAACACCCCATAAAACCCTGGAAAGGGGAGGGTGGCAAGCGGCGCAATCCGGTAAGGCAGACCGGAGAGAATGCCGCAGGGCTTCCCGGAAATCCGTGCAAAGCGTCCGGCGGAAGCCATAACCTTGTGCAAAACCTCGGCAAAGTTACTACTTTTTACAGATACTTTGTTGCAGGACGCGAAAAAAAAGTTAAATTTGCAGCGGTATAGGTATGTGAACAAAACACGTGTTCGTGATAATGGATGCGTCCATACGCCAACCTGAACGTCCTGTCGTTTAACCTTGTTCACCGACTTAAAGCGAGGCATTCTCCGGAACATCCCGTTACGGAAGATGGTAAAACGCCCTCTACCAAACAGCAAAGATATTCAATGCGTGGTGATATTTCCCACCCGCCTTTTCCACATTTTATTCCAACAACTATGAAAAAGCACATCCTTTCCTTCATGCTCCTTACAGGTGGATTCCTGCCTCTGGCAGCGCAATATACCATCTATCCCGTGCCGCAGAAGATGACTGCCGTTGACGGTTCCGCATCTTTTTCCGGCGAAGTGTGTCTGGTTTGCGACGATCAGATTGATGCCGCCACCCGTCAGCGCGCCCACCAGGTGCTCGAAGAGCATGGGTTGAAGGTGAACGACACCGATGGCGAGCAGGCATGTACCAGCGTCATCTACCTGAAAGTCGACCCCTCCGTTGCCGTAAGCGGCAAGTACGATGCCCATCACCTGCGTCTTGAAGCCATGACCAACGGTATGGCCAGCCTGACCATCACCGGACAGCACACCGACGCCACATTCATGGGCCTCGCCTCCCTCGAACAGATGCTCGATGCTGCGGGAAATTCCGCCCTTCCCTGCGTGGACATTAGCGATTATGCCGACCAGCAGCAGCGCGGACTCGTGGAGGGCTACTACGGATATCCGTACAGCCAGAATGTGAAGAAGGATCTTATGCGCTTCATGATGCGCATGAAGATGAACACTTACCTGTATGGCGCGAAGTCCGACCCGTATCATTCGGAATATTGGGGGCAGGCTTATCCCCAGACCGTCACGGACGAGCAGGAAGAGAACGGATGGTTGTCGGAAGATATGATGCGCGATGTGTGTCAGACATCGGCTGCCACGAAGGTGAACTTCATCTGGGCGATACATCCGGGCAACAATTTCCTCTCGTCGAGCACGGTTATCGACGACATTATGGGGAAATTCGAGAAGATGCATGCCCTCGGTGTCCGCCAGTTCGGCGTATTTGTCGACGACGTCAGCGTACCATCCGCTGATGCCGACCTGCAACTCAACGCGCAACGTCTGGCGGAACTGCAACAGCGCATCGAGAAAAAGTGGAACACCGCCGACGCCCTCGCCACCGACACCGTACGTCCGTTGCATTTCGTGCCGCAAATCTACTGCCGTTCCTTTGCGTCGAGCGACGACCAGTACCGCCGTTTCTTCGAAGCCTTGGCGTCGACGCCGGAAAACATCGTCATCTACACCACCGGATGGGGCGTGTGGAGCGTTCCGAACAGCGGAGATTTCGCCATGCCGAAGGAACATCTCGGCCGCGACGTCGCATGGTGGTGGAACTATCCCTGCAATGACAACGCCGATGACCGCATCTATCCGATGGATATGTACCAGAATTTCGAGGATATGTCCGCAGTCGACGGCAGTTCACGCCTGCCTTCCCAACTGACGAGCGGCATCGGCATCGTGGCAAATCCCATGCAGCAGGGCGAGGTGGCGAAGATTCCCCTCTTTTCCATCGCCGATTATGCCTGGAACAATGCGAAATTCGTCAACAAGACCTCGTGGAACGCAGCCTTCCCCCTCATCTTTGAGAACGGAAAGGGCCGCGACAACGGCGACCGTACCGCCTTCGCCGATGCCCTGAAAGCGCTTGCCCCATATCTGACCGCCAACGACCCGTCCGGAAAGTTCGGCGCCTCGACGACAAATGCCAAGATGCTCTCCAACGCCACCGGACTTCTTGACAACATTGCCGTAATAAAAATGCTCGAAGACAGCGAAATCGAGAGCGACCGTCTGCTTTGGCGCGACCTCAGACCGTGGATTCTCAAACTCGAGACCATGCTGAATGCCGTAAAACTCCTGGCCCAGGTGAAAATCAACGAGTATGACAACGCCGATGACCGCTGGCATGACTATCTCACTGCCGTGAGCCTGATTGACGAACTCAGCAACAAGGAGGACTATAAGGTGTATGCCCTTGAAGGAATGGGAACGGGTGTGTCGGTTTCAAACCACGTCGTGAAACCTTCCGACAAGTATCTGATGCCCTATCTCACGACCTTCCGCAAGTCCGCCGTCAGCGACATCTTCCCCACACTTCCGACGAAGGCCGTCCGTCTCACCAACACTTCCTACGTGCCTTCCGTCACCACTTCCGAAAACAACGTCTATATCACCCTCGCCGCCAAGAACTATGCCCCCGGCGAATACGTGGGTTTCAGCCTTCCCAAGCCGAGTGTCATCGGCGAACTGCTGGCCACCGACACCCTTTGCCAGAACAACTGCCTCCTCGTTTCCGCGAACGGACGCGATTGGAGTCAGGTGCTTCCCACCGGAAATGACGTGAAAACCATCGAGGGCTACGTGAAGTACGTCATCGTCGCCAATGCCTCCGACGCCGTGCGCAGCGTAAAACTTACAAAGAACGTGCTGCGCCTCACCCTTGTGGAGGAACCCGCACTGACGGATATCAACGCTCCCACGGAGCAGAACTACAACGAGCGTGCGAACATCAGCGATGATGACCTCACGACCTTCTGGGCGCCGATGGCCGACCAGCGTACCGGCGACGTCATCCGCCTGAACTATTCTTCCGCAGCACCCCTCCGCCGCGTGCGTTTTGCCATACATACCACCAACGGTGACTACATGAAGACCGGCCGCATCGAGTGTTCCGAGAACGGAACATCGTGGAAACGCCTGTCGCCCGTCGGGAAACAGGCCACAACGTTCAGCCTTTCCGACATGAAACCCGTGGACGGCTCTGGCAATGAATTGGAGAATGCCGACGGTGCCTACATCTACCAACTCTATTTCGACGGCGGTTTGCAGCAGGCACGCTACATCCGCTTCTACAATCAGTCGGCGACAACGAACAAATGGATCCGTGTTGCGGAGTTCACACCCGAGTTCGGCCTCAATGAACCTTCCAGCGTCGACACTCCGGAAATCAGCGACAACCAGCCCCACACCGGTGTTACCGCCAGTCAGGTGCTGTACAATTTCCAGGAATTCAGCCCGCTTTCCGGCGTGACCATTTACAGCGACGGCGCACATCCCGGCGTAAAGGTTTACGGCAGCAACGTTCAGGCTGGCGACAATCCGGAATCCTGTGTGGAAATCGGCACGCTTGACGCCGCCGTCACCCGCATCGACCTCACGGCATACCCCTATCTCTATACCCTGTTGCTGGTGAATGAGGACGGCACTCCCTTCCGTCTCTATGAAGTGGTGCCCGAAGTGTCGGACGAGGAACGGACGTTGCAGGACATCACCTCCATCAAGCAGGTGGTGGTTGACGGCCTTGACGCTGCCGACGACGGCGCTGTCCTCTACGATCTCAGCGGACGCAAGGTGAAGGGTGACGCTCACGGATGCTACATCCTCCGTGGAAAGAAAATCATGAAATAGGCGAAGCAGGTGCAACGCATCGCTTTCTCCGGGCTATGTCCGGTTGCCCCGTTGGGGGTGTTTCCCATACGGACGGGAACGATGATGGACAATCGACGTTCCTTCCGCCCGGAAACGACAGCGAATCAAACATAAAAACGTTTTGCACACTTGCTTATCAACAGAAAACATTCCGGGAAGTTGTCGGAAACTTCCCATCCTCAACGATCTTGGGTATGAAACTACTCATCGACATTGGAAACACTTGTACCAAACTTGCCGTAGGATGCTCCGGCAAAGATGGGCGGAAAGGCGAAATCGTCTACATCGAACGCAAGAGCGAATGCGAATCGTGGGCCTCGCTTTTCACCCGCATCGGCAGCATATATTCCATAGATTCCTGTGCTGTAAGTTGCGTCGGGCATTACGATGCCTCGCTGCCCGACACCCTGCGTCAGCAGTCTTGGCCGTTTATATGGCTGGATAGCGACACGCCTTGCCTGCTCCGCGATACGCCGAAAGGGTATGGCTCCGACCGTCTTGCCGATGACCTGGGCGCCATCGTCGTTCTTCAAGAGCAGATGCCGCACGTCTCGGCGGAGGAAATCACCCGTGACGGACTGCTGGTCATCGATGCCGGCACGTGCATAACCTACGACTTCATCCGGAATTCCCGCGTCACCAGCGGCGTCATCAGCCCCGGTGCGCAACTCCGCCTCAAGGCGATGCACGACCATACCGCCCTGCTTCCCCTCATCAATCTCGACTCTCCGGACTTCGACCATCTGCATTACAACCTCTACGGAAACGGCGATGCCGCCCATGCCTCCCGTCAGGGTGCCTCCCATGTGACGCCCTTGATGGGAACGAACACCGAGGATTGCATGCTTTCCGCGGCACTCCATGGTATAAGGTTCGAGATTGAGGGCTACATCCGCGCCCTGCAACGCCAATATCCCCGCCTGCGGGTATGCCTTACGGGCGGTAACCGCTTCGAGATGTCGCCTGATGTCGCTTCGCGGTGCCTGTATCATCCCAACCTCGTCCTGTATGGCCTCCTCTCCATTGTTTAGGTTGGAGACGGTGATTGCATAAATCTTCAAACAAAATACCATGAAAAAGATCTTCCTCTCCCTACTTTCCTGTACGGCACTGTCGGCCATGGCGCAGAATAAGTCCGTATATGACCTCGACGCCTTCTCGCCTGACTTGCTGGAACTTTTCAGTAAAGTGGAAGCGGAAGGGCGCAAGTTCCCGACTTATGAGGAACTCGAGGCCGTCGGTGTCCACAGAATGGACCTCGCTTTCGTGCGTTCCCACGAACTTCCGAGGGCTGTTCTGGACAATGCTGACATGAACGCCGTCAGCGATGTGGTGCCAAACCGTAAGTTGTGGATGAACATTCCCATCGGAATCGGCAAGTATCAGGGCGGCTATCCTTCAAGTAATTGGAGCGACGACCCCTATACCGGATGGAACTATACAACTGTGTTCGGAACCTGGAACCACGGGCTTTTCAGCGCTCCGGGATGTGTGGTCGATGCCGCACACCGCAATGGAACGGGCATTTATAGTGGAATAAAATTCTTTGAAAGTTGGACACCCGGTCTGACACCTGAGGGGTGGATCTCCTTCTTGAAGACAAAGGATGAGAACGGTTATGACGGCTACAAGTATGTCCGTCCGTTGGTCAATGCCATGCGTTATTTCGGACACGATG
>CAMAFY010000045.1 GCA_945833885.1 uncultured Bacteroidales bacterium | reverse complement strand
ATGTTCATCGTGTACTCATAGTCCGTAGGATCGACGCTCCAATCGGGTGCCACGCAGGTGCTGTTCACCTTGACAACGAGAGGTTCGGCAATACCGAGCGATCCGGTGAGGTAGACAACAGACTCGTAGTAACCGACGTTGAGCGAAGGATCAACGGTGAACTTGAGCGTGGTGCTGGAGACGGCGGGCAGTGCTCCCGTTTCTTCATTTACAGTCAGCCAAGAAGGCAGGTTGCTGATCTTCCAGTTTTCGGTGGAACCGCTGTTGTTGGCGATGGCAACCTCGAAGTTTACGGTCTCTGTGCCATGCTTTTCAGCGCTGACTGCAGATTCCTTCCAGAGGAGTTGGTTCTGACGGACGTAGACATCCCAAGTGATGGACTCGCAGGTATTGCCGTGAGAGTCGTGGACATCGCGTACCGTAACACTTATTGTGCAGTCTTCGATACGTTGTGGGGTGTCAGTGAGTTTGATAAGAATCTTGCGGTCGCTGCCGACAAACGAGAAACTTGCGAATTCGGAATGAGGAGCGGTCTTCAGCGGAGCCGTGTTCTCCGTGGTAATCTCCGAATCGGCAGTACCCGAAAGTTTGTAGGCTTCACCATTTTTCTTGGTGCTTTGATCGGCCATTGTCTCATAGGTCTCCCACTGTCCGTAGGCGTCTTTCATGAGAACTTCAAAGGGATAGTAGGCAACGAGTCCCTCGGTGTCTTCGCTAACGCGTGCATACATGCGATTGATAATGGCGTCGGCGGTGCGATGTCCGTGCCATACGCGCACTTCATCGATGGAACCCGTGAAGGGATGGTCGTAGGATTCACCGTTGTAGTGTCCTCCAAGAAGGATTTCGCTGGTGTTCAGGGTAGGAACGTTTGCCGCGCTCACCTGCTTCTTTGCAACACCGTCCACGTATACTGTCGCACTGCCGGATGTGCCCTTCAATACATTGAGGGCGAGGTGGTGCCACTGGTTGTCGCGATAGTCGGTCGTTGATACAGGGTATTCCAGACCTTGGGCAGTCATGAAGAGTTGTCCCGTGTCGGAAAGGTAGAGGTCGAGTTTATCCTTGCTGTTGAATCCAACGATGTTTGCGGTACCCTGTTGGGTCTCTGCAGCGCGGAACCACAGTTCTGCGGCGTAACTTTCATCCTCTTCTGTTGCAAGATTGCTGGCATTGATGGCCATGATGGTGCCGGTATTGCCGTTGAGGGTCATTGCATAGTTCTTGTTGGCCAGATACCATGCGGAATTTGCCGGCAGGGTCAGCGTACGGCTGCGTGCATAGTCGGTGGCGGTGGTGCCGTGACCTTCATCGAGTCGCCAGTAACCCATGAGACCGTTGGTATAACGGGTCTTCTTTTCGTTCTTTTCATTCAGGGCTTCCGACCACGAACGTGCGTTGTCCCAAAGCGAAATTTCGTGCATCTGACCTGTCAGGCCATTACCAAACGTGAACTTACCGATACTGTTGTATGCCTTGACGGACTTTTTGTTGAAGAGGATGACATTCACATCGTCGTAAACGTAGTTCGCATTGATTGTACTGTCTTTATCGTAAGCGAAACTCAGGAACGACCATTTGTCTTTCTTCAGCGTGTTTTCGCTGGTGTACGATACACCGTTAATGTCAACAACCAGGTTGTCATTCTCGTTGACGCTAACCTTGATGTTGTTGTCGTTGGTACCGTGTGCGAAAATTTCTCCGTTCTCGGTATAGCGTAGCCACATGTTGATGGCGAACGGGCGGTTGTCGAGGTTGACGCTGGCATTCGTCTTCGCGCCTTCGCTGCCTGTAAGGTTCATTGCCACATCGTGGTCAACGGTGGCATCGTTGAGTTCACCGGTGATATAGAAGTTGTCTTTCGTCAGAGCACTGTAGCGGATGTCCTCATTGAAGGTTACAGAGATTTCGCTGTCAGCGGTAAGCACACCGTTTGTGGGGTTGGGATTGCTGATAAGTTGCGGAATCGCCATATCCTTATAGAAGGAGAGGACCTCAGAATAGTTGTAAACCTCTTCTCCGCCGCCGAAGTCGCTCGCGGTGATGGCGCGAATATTCCACTGACCATCGGGGAATACGTTGGTATCCTTCATGTCAAGTGTATACTTGAACGTACCATTGGTGCTGAGATCGTTAACATCCCATTCCTTTTGGGTTGTCCAGTTGGAGTCGCCTTCCCGCTGTGTCTGCAGTCTTATCGCCGTCAGACCCTTTGCGGTGTGGTCGTAGTCATAGATGGTCAGGTTAAGGGCGGAGCCGGTCTTGGTGTTGAGGGCGCTCTGCTCGGCCTTGATTGCGACGTCGCTACCCGTCTGCTGGAAGTAGGCGCTCAGGATCAGGGTGTCTGCAATTTCGGGATGTATACCGGTATTGTCAGGCTGGCAGATGCTGGAGATTCGAACCATCAGGTCCTTATATTCGTAGACTTCCATCTGTGTCTGGCTGACTTGTAGCGTCTTGATCAGTTGTTTGCCTGCGGGAACAAGGATGGTACGTCCGTCGGTGATGTTCTTTCCGTCCATCGTCACTTCAGCGCCGTTCGGGTTGCTGTCGTCGACGACGTTGAGGTTGAACCAGCAGTCCTCGTCCGTCTCACTGTCGTTTTCGAGAATGACGGTGAAGGTTGCGGGCTTGCCGTTGGGAACACCGGTCTTGATAGTTTCCTTAGCGGTGATGTGGGGCTTCTCAATCTGCATGGTCTTTTCCTGGATGACGAAGCCTTCTTCATAGTAGCGGGTTCTCTCCTCATCCTCGAAGGGACAACTGGTTTGTCCGCCGCGGGTGTAGAAGATGGGCCCGAAGCCGTCGGGAGCGTTGAGGACGTCGATGGAGAGTGCGTCGTCGTCACCGTCTTCCAAGAGCGTGAAGCCCACTTCGAAACTGCTTTCTTCCGTGTCGCTATCAGCAGTCACGGCGGAAATGCCAGTCTCTGTCATGGTTTCTACGGTTAGACCACAGTTGTTGACGGTGACACCTGCCAGAAGACCACTGATGACAGTGATGTTGGTGTTGCTCGTTATGGTGAAATCTTTCGATTTCGTCGTATTGGCAGACGTTGACAGGCTGCTACCGGAGTCGAATGAGTAGTTGGCGATGATGAGGGAGTCGCGTTTTTGAATGGCCGTTACCTTTGCCATCTCGTTGTTGGCGAGCACCTGTTCCCAAGTGCTTATCTGGGCGTTGTACCATACAATGCTGTCTCCTACGTTGTAATCACTCTTGATGTTGCCGCTTGCATCATAGGCGTCTTTCGGGAGAATCATCCTGTAGGACGGACCGTTTATAGAACCCTTTTCTGCGGCAGCGGAGCCCCATACCTTCTTGTCGTAGTTGTTCGAGCCAAATTGAACGCTCTCGGGATCGAGGGCAGAGATGTAGATGGGGTATTTCGAAGAGTTGGAATAATTGGGGTCTTCGAATTCGCCTTTGGTAACCTTCTTGATTCTGTTGTTACGCAGGGTCACGAAATTCGGGATAAGCACATTCTCAACATAGTTCTGAGAGTACATGAAGTCTGTTGTGAAGTTTGTGCCTACGCTCATAATCTCCTTCGTGTCAAGGACAGGATTTTTGTTCTCATCGTAAAACACACCCACCTTTTGGGCTTTTCCGAAGAGGTAGTTCGTGGAACTTCCGATGAAGACGTCGCCCGCGCTTCCTACGTATTCCGTACCTTCACTTGTGGAGATACGCTTGGTAGTGGTGACGGTTTGCGTGCTCGTGGTATTTGTCTCCACTTCTTCACTGATACGAAGACCGTATTGTGATTCGAGTTTCACATCCGTCTGGATGCTTGTTGCCACAATCGCTCCGACGGCAGAACCGGTGATGATGTTCGTCTGAAGACCTACCGAGGCGTGTTCCAGCACCTCTGTTCCGGTCGTGATGATGCCTCCGCGTGTCTTTGTACTGGTGACGCTCTGGCCTTCTTCCACGTATGCGCTTGAGCCGGAGCCTCCCGGGTCGCGGATAATCATGGCAACCTCATCGGGACCTGCGGTGACGAAATTGCTTCCAGAGGAGATTTCGCCGACGACAATACCTGTGAATGAGCCGCTCTTGGGCCAACTTTGCTCGGAGCCGTTGTTGTATGAGGCTTTCAAGGTACGGGTGTGCGAGCCATTGGGATCTGGTATACCAGCCTTCCAATAGTAGGTGCCTT
The DNA here is from genome assembly GCA_945833885.1 of uncultured Bacteroidales bacterium. Classification (GTDB taxonomy): domain Bacteria; phylum Bacteroidota; class Bacteroidia; order Bacteroidales; family Bacteroidaceae; genus Alloprevotella. The sequence goes on along the minus strand of CAMAFY010000045.1, from coordinate 19,069 downwards.
CACCGTTTTCGTCCAATGTCAGTTCGGTTGTCTTGGACAACTCTTCGATATATTCATAGGTGTTGGGGTCGACAGCCGCGCCCGTTCCCATTTGGTTGGAGAACGTTAAGGTGGTTCCGCTCAGAGGAATTGTTGTCTTAATCTGCGGATTTTCCGGATCTCCGGTGTCATTGTTGACGTATTCCTCATATATTTTTATATCGAACGCGTAGTCAGCGTACTGCTTGAAGGTAGGATAGCCGAACGTATAGTTGTCCTGCGATTCAGTGGGTATGCCAAATTCGGCAGTCTGAACGTAAGTCTCTATGCTGTCCTTCTGTTCTTCGCTGGAGTTGATGGGGAGTTTGAACTCACCGAATGCGCCCTTGGCGAGAGCGTCTTTCTGTGTGACTTCCACTTTCGGCTCGCTGATGTAGCATTTCTTCAGCGCTGCCACATATTCAAATTTCGAATAACCGTTTTCTTGTTCTATCGAGTCGGTCGTCACGCTTTGCGGATTGCTTGCGTCAAGTACTTCGGGGACTGTCCAACTGATATCGCTGTTCTTGACCGTGACACTGTTCACCGTGTAGGTGAGTGGCGGCACTTTGACTGCAAACTCTCCGGTCTTCTGGTCGGTGACAATGGTGATGGTCGTGGCATCTTCGCCATAGCCGGTAGTGGCTGTGGACGAACATCTGGCATCTGCGGGAACATCGAAGGTGCGGCCTTCCGTGGCGTCAATCCGGTCGCCGGGATTGTAGTTGAACTTATAGTTGTAGCCGTAGGTCAACTTCAGTTCTGCACGACCGATGTTATTGTTGGATGCTCCGAAACCGAGAGGCTTTTCTTTCTCGATGGTTGATCCGTCAACACGTCCGGCAATGGTTACGAGCGTATTGTCATAGAAAGTCAGTCCCGTAATGTCCTTTGTAAACTCAATGGTGTTGAAGACTGGTTCGTTGTTTGAGTTTATTGCAGGATGGGGATAGTAGACTTTGTCGTTGTACGTCTCGTCATTTCCGTTGGCAAGGGTGTGGCCGGTCAGGCTGGCACTGATGTAGTGGCTGCCAATGGGTACGCTGATTTCGAACTCACCGGTGCTGCGTGAGGTGACGTAAGCACCGTCTTTTGTACACGGAGTACCGTCAACGGCAAACTGTACGCCCTCAACGGGGATGTTCGTATCCTTGTAATATACGGTACCGCTCACGGTGAACGAACTTACGTCTTCAAAGTCTATGCCATTGTGAACCAGCGACTGCGCGCTGATGTAACGGTTGGTCTTAGAGGGAGTAAATTCGTGTATTCCCATTGTCGGTCTGACAGTATAGGAGTTACCCTCACCCGAGAAGGGGATGCCGGTGATGATGTAGTTGCCGTTTATATCCGTTATGCCGCAGATGGAGAGTTGGTCCTCGGTGGGCACGTTGTCAGAAACGCTCATTGCCGTTATCGTACCATGACGACCGTTCATTATACCATTCTTCTTCGAATAGTCGTAGGCGATGGTTTGCCCTGTAATACCTTCATCGAGTTTGTAGTAAAGGAACAATCCATCTTCCGAACCTGAGAGGGTGCGGTTGTAGTTGTCCATTATGTCTTCATCGGTAAGAGCCTTTGCCCATATGCGACATTCGTCTATGTAACCGGTGTATTTGGAAGTTCCATTTGAATTAGACCAGTAATTACCGAATGTAATCAAAGCGCCAGATTGCGTTTCTGATTTCGTTGCAGCAATGCTTGGGAACTTCGTTTCAGGAAAAGTAGCCTTCTGCACAACACCATTTTCGTCTACGGTACGAATGACAAAGGCATTGTCAGCATCGGACTTGTCATAGGAGAAAGATATATTATAGAAGACTCCTGCCTTGATTTGTATCCCTAAATTAGTCCAAGCGCTTCCACAACAAATAATAGAACCCGACTTATCAGTGCACAGATTCATGAAGTTTGTCTTGAAGAATGTGGCTCTGTCATTGAATTTGTCCACCTTGAAGTACGTCTGTACAGTCCAGGAACCGTTAAATAGAGAGGCATATTCTTTGCCAGTCATGTCATATTCTGTGTATGACTGGTCACCATTTACTTTTAGGGAATGGAATGTACTGTTCACATCGTCGTTGGTCGTCAGGCTCACTTTTACACCTTCGACAGCAGTTCCTGTACCATAGGAAATGCGTCCGCTGATGATACCTGTGGCAAGGGCGAAACCGTCCGTTTCCATACTTTGTCCAGGAACTGTAGAACCGGAATCTGTCTCTGAGTTTTTGCAAATGCTGTAAGACTCCACGCAATATTGGTAGTATGAACCAGGTTGTGCCGTATTGTCTTCGTAACTGTATATGCTTGCTACGCCTGATGTGGTGTAGACGGTTTGATAGTCAGACTCGTTTTTGCTGCCAAGGGGGCGGCGTTTCACATTGAAGTAGGTAGGTTCGGTGGTGAGTTGGTTTACCTTCCAAGTGATGCGTACCGTTCCATTATAGGTTCCCCGGCTTGCGGTGACGCTTGTCACATCGTTTGTTCCCAGGATGTATCCGGCCGAAATGGGCGAATTAAACGTGACATCCATCATTTCTACGCTCACTCTGAATTCGTAATGGTCGCAGGGATTTTCAGATTTAACTGAAAACTTGCAACTATCTTCCACGGCACTGGTGATGTTATGGGTAGCGTTTTCTACGGGTTCCCAGCCTTCATTGTCATTGCTGTAAAGACCTGCTGTCCGACGATAGAGTTGAAGAACGTACTTGTTGGAAGTAGATGCGTTGGGAAACGGAGAGTATTTACAGGTGATTTCTATCTCATTTAACAAATTAGTAGTTGCATTCAGGTTGGTAAAGGGGGGGGTGCGCGTTATCGTCGTGCTGTTTTCTTTGTAAAGTCCTTCACCGTCTGTAGGCTTTTCGAATTCTTTGTTCCATGCTGTCGGCTGGAACACCACGGCATAAGTATAATTTGTATCGTAATCTATATTGGTTTTGTCCGTGTAGGAATTCACATTATATTTGACCTCACCTATTTTCTCATACGTTGTTGAACTGCCATCACGACGGAAGATAACCCAAGTTCCGTTTGCATCGACATGGGCACTGTTGTGTACTTCCGGTGTCCAATTTAAGTATACTTCCTTATCCCATGCGTCATAGGATAAAGTGAAATTCTTTGGACGGGGATGTCCGTTAATCCATATTTCACTGTTGTTTGTGTTCTTATCGTAGTTGCGGATATAACGCAAGGTTGTATTCCAACTTGTTTTAGTTGAATTTACTACAGGGTATACCGTGTATTTATCGACGTATCGTGAGATGTGAGGATAAATGCGGTAGGCCTGATAGTTGTCACTAAGTTGAAGTTTGGTATATACCGTCTTCGCCCCTTGCACATATTTCTTATCTCCATTTACGGCTAACCACGACGTTTGGTTGTCATCCATGTATTTCAGGATGGTGTATCGTGCGCTGGATGCAGGCTCTTCTTTGTAACCCGTGTTTGAATTTGCAAAAATAAAGCGGTACTTCCATTCATTGCCATTGTATTTTTCGTTGGGAGTCAGGTTTGTGGCTGTGATGTCCACTTCCTTGTTACCTTTGCGTTGAACGGAGAACGTTGGCCATCCACTGATGGGTTGATAATCCCCATTGGTAATCGTTTCATTCAACGTAATGGGGTAAAAAGTGTTATTCGAATTCCCGTCCAGCCATCTACCTTTCACTGTAAACTTGAGGTCTTTCCCATAGAACAAGTTTTCGAGAACAACATCAATGTCTACAGTAGCCCATTTCTGGCTTTCGCTTTCGCTTTTCGCTATGTACTTATTATAGATGGTGACTTTTCCATTGTACATGCTTGTGCTGAAAGTGCCTGAGCCAAGTACGCCTGCATTGTTGGCACTGTTCTTGAAAAAGTCCTCCTTTTTACTGTTTTCTACACCATTGTAATTTTCGATGGATTTCCATACTGTGTTAAGTCTGATGGCTCTTTCACCGTTGATATACAGGTATAACTGTTGGTTAGGGTCACTTGGATTGTCTACCCATAGGGCATTACTGTCATGATAGTTGTGAACCTGCAGCCTGAAAGTGATGTGTGCCTGGGTAGGATATTTGTAGGCTTTCAAGACTTTGAGGGATGGATTTCTCGTGTTGATGGCGTAAGCATTCTGACTGAACGGCAGCAAAGCCATGAGGAACAGGATTATCGTCCATGCTCTTCTGAACTTTCTCCCGCCTGACGAGAGGGGAGGGGAGAATGTCCGTTGATAGAATTGATCATGCATGAGTCAAAAGTTTTAATTGATTATAAATTGATGAATATTTGTTTAGTGGATGATTCCGTGTTTCCCCATTTTCCCTCTGTGGTCTTGAGGGAGGGGTGAAACCACGGATGGTCAGTCAAGTCGGGTTCTACGAATCTGCCGTGCTGGATTTCGGGGTGTCCTCAGCCGGCAGGAGACGGGAAGATGACGCCATGTGATGAATCATTACAGAGAAGATTCGGCACTTTGCTGCCCTGTCGTTGATTTCAAAAGGTTGAAACGTCGGTAGTCTTTGATGGGAGTCGGCAGTCTTTGATGGGAAATAATGAAAAATGAAAAATCATTCTCTTCTCTCCCCCTATATTTTTTTGCGATTTTCTCCTACACATCCTACACTTTCGGGGGAAATGACTAATGTCTGTTGATGATTTTCGAGTGTAGGATGGCGTGTAGGATGGGGCTGGAGTGTAGGATTATCCTACACGCTGAGGCCTTTTTGCCGTCGAATGTTGGCAGAATGACAGAAACTGTTCTGCATAACAATGGTCAAAACGATATACGACAATTCGTAAAAACCTTCAGGGCACCGGGTCTGCGGATTGTAACGTTTTGTTTTGTTAACTTGCGAAACTTGAATAAAATCAATCTTATGTCTACCATATCTTGCAAGCAAAACTACAAAATAAATTTATAATAATCGGAATAAATGCCGGTGTCGGGTGTTTCTTTTGATGTTTAGATAAAATATTTTGTCAAGATAGCAAGCCCTGCGCATTTGCCTATTCGTCAATTGTTGTTTAGGCATATGTTGGCAAGTCGTGAAGATTTTCTTGATTTCAGTTGAAAAATCTATTTTTTACAAATTTTGTTAAGTGGTCCGTGAGTTTACCTTCCGATGCCTGTTGTATATTTTCTGTAATGTCGCGTAAGGCTTCCGGACGGCCCCGTACACCCCTCTCCCATGTGAATGGGACAGTGTGTGGCGTACAGAAAAGAGAAATCCCGACACCCTTGCCGCCTTCTTGCAGCAAGGGAGCCAGGAAACCCGTGAAGGACTGCCCGGAAGGGCGTTTGTGTCCCGGACAGACGCTTGCCCCCATTCTTCCCGTTTTTCGCCCGGACTTATGGCCGTCGGTCATAAAGTGGGAGATTCACAGCCCCATCCGTCCGTTAGAAAACCCTAAAACAACGTGGAAACAGGCACGAAAAAACATGGAAAACTGCAACGATGAAAGTGTAAAACTACGACTTTGCAAATGCGAAACTGCATTTTCGTTTGATAAATTTGTGGTTATGTGTCTGATAAACAATGTTTTAGGATTTCATCACAACGCGATTTTTTGACGTGTTTTTTGACAAATAATGAAAAATGATGCAGGACGTCCCCCCTCGTTTCCGCGTACTTTTGCGCGAAAAACCGTAAAAATCGCTCGAAAAAAACGAAAATAAAGCATCAAAAGAGTGTGTGTAAAATTATGATGATTTTTGATGCTTAAAAAACTGATTTACAAGATTTTATCACTTCGTTATAACGCGGTTTTATGCTTCAGAAATGACAAGAAAAACGCATTCTTCTTCGAATTTCGGTCATTTCTGACATGAAAAATCAAAAATGATGAAGTGGCTTTTCCCTCGTTTCCGCGCACTTTTCCGCCTCTGTGCAGAAAAATCCTACACGTTTCAGGCTCTCCTACACGCCATCCTACACGCAAAAACCACTAATATAGACTGGTGATTTCCCTCGAAAGTGTAGGATGTGTAGGAAAAAATCGCAAAAAAAAACTCTGGGAGGAGAGAGATTGTTATTTCATTTCACAATCGGGGCAGTAAAATTGCTGCGAATGTCTCAACAAAAAGGTGCCGTTTGTTACAAAGGAGATGTTCCGGCCTCTATGGTGCAGACGTCCGCATGGAATGGAATGCTCTGATGGTGGTGACACAGCGTTCCGGTGATAGCATCCAAAAGTTCCGTTCTTTCGTTGACAAAGTGCCGTTCTTTCGTTGTCAATTTACGGCATTTTTGTTGCCAAAGTGCCGCACTTTACAAGGGAAAGTTCTGATGTTTATGGCGCAAGGTTCCGGTGTCTGAAAAACAGATGTCGGATGGCGGAAACAGCATATTTGCAGATACCGTCCGAAAGGGATGGCGGGCAATGGCGGGGATGCGCTATTTCTTCTGCAGACTGTCGCGCCACCGTGCCGGCGAGCATCCTTCCTTGGCACTGAAAGTCCTGCTGAAATGGCTCACGGAAAGGAATCCCGAAGCATCGGAAATCTCCTGAATGGTCATCTCCGGGCGCTGCTGCAACTGGCGCTTGGCGTATTCTATGCGCAGATCCGTGATCCAGTCGCGGAAACTCATGTGGTAGACCTTGTTGATGTATTCCGAGAGATACGTACGGTTCGTGAGGAGTTGCTGCGACAAATCGTTCAAGGTGATGCCCGGCTGACGGAAACCTTCGTTGGCAATCCATTCCTCAATGTACTTTACAATGTGGGAATGATACGTCGGAGAGTCCTCGTCGGGGATGCCGGTGACGGGTCCTTCCGCATGGCCTTCAGCGGCAGCGTAGTCCTCGGTAAGCGCGTTTTCCACCCGCTCGTGGAACAGAATGTAGTTCTGGTAACTGCAATAGAGGTAGATGTAGAAGGGGATGGACGACAATATCCACAGGAAAACATACTTGTCGGGGAGGAATGTGAGCAGTCCGCATCCCACACCGTAGATGATTGCCCAGTAGGTAAAGATGGAGAGCCATTGGATGTATGCCCCGATGTCATCGGAGTGCGTCTCCTTGAACATCCGGGTCGCCCTGGTATAAGTCTTCAGCAGGCGGACGGAAAGCCACACACCATAGATAATCAGCCATGCGGCAAGGGCAATCATTCCTCCTGTGAGGAGACCGCTTCCGGCGGGCAGAAACAGCAGGAGGTGCGCCAGCAGGGCGTATACCAGCCACATGATGATGTGGCGGAGAAACCGCATCTTCGTGATGTAGCGGTTGTTCAGAAGCGTCATCAATGCCGAACTGAAGAGCCAGTAGGTGAGGCAGTAGGTTGTCAGATTCATCAGTATGGTGGCATTCACGTCCTTGAATCTGACACCGTAGAACAGGTGTACGGAATAGTTGGCAGCAAGGACGAGCAGGGCAATACCCATCAGACGTCGGGACAAGAGGAAGTTTGAAAAGACCTTCTTTTCGGGAGTATGCCCCAGCAGCATGTGAAACCCGAAGAACAACATCAGGGGGAGGGAGATGCACAATGAGTATTGATATAGTGAAAGTTCCATTCGTGTGGTGTTGATGGTCGCGGAATCAGTTTTTTGTGGATGGGGTGTCTGCTTGTTTACCCCCTCGGCTTTCCCCCTGTTCTTGTTGCGGTTTTCCTTTCGGTGATAAGGGAGAAAGCATCAAGACATAAAGGAAAATCAGAGCCAAAGGTAGGCATAAAAATTGAAATGTGGGAGCCTTTTCCTTATTTTCATCGTGAATGTCGTGAAATTATTCATCAGCATGGCGGTTTTTTGTCCGTATACTGTAAAAAATCCGTTGCAGGCATCCCTCCGGAGTTGCCGTGTTTCGGCACCGGAAAGCCGTGCCTGTTCCGTCCGCTGCGGCAAGACGCGGGATGGCCGTGCGGCATTGCTCCGGATGGTTTACGCAGCGTCTTGCCCGGTCTTTCGGAAAAAGAAATTCCGGAACACAAAAAATCCGGGACAGAAGGTATGGAAGTTCTGTCCCGGAGAGGAGATGGTCAGTCGTTGTATTCGTATTCCACGGTTTCGCCGATGTCGCATTTCTTCACGTTGTCAACGTAGAAAGTGGAGCCGCTGGCGCGTGTGACGACAATGATGATGCGGCAGTTTTCAGGATTGCTGACGCACTGTTTTGCCGGATTGAAGGTGAAGATGGCAGGGTAGGTGTGCTCAGCCTTCAGGTCTTCTCCCTCTTCAAAGGGCTCACCGATGGCGGATTGCGGTGCGGAAGATGCGCAGACAATGTTGTGGTGAGTGTGGATGGAGGGGTCGTTGTACTGGATGTAGTCGTGCTGTGCTTCCGCCACGCTGTCCTCGAGGAGCCATGCTGCGATGCGGTATTTGCCGTCGGTGTTCACCTTCACCTTCGCCGTTACGGTGATGTTTCCCTGGTCGTCGGCTTGCGAAACCTCGGCGCGGATGTTGGAGCGTGCCTCAGTCTTCATGGCGCTGGCGCGAGCAATCTCTATTTTCTCCGCACCCGACTTGTTGGCTTGCGCCTGATCCACCACGGCATTGTTGTTGAGGTTGAGCAGAAGTGTGGGGAATCCCTCAATCTTTTGGTAGTCATTGAGTACGTTTGCGAAGTTCGTCTGCATGCCGTCGCCGTAGTGTGCCGCTACGAACACCACATCATCGGCGGTGTCGTAGTGCTCGTTGAAGTATTTTATGGCGAGCGATACCCGTGGACAGTATCCGCACCATGTGCCGGTGTACTGCACTGCCAGCAGACGGCGGCGGAAGTTGGAGTAGCGGGTGTCGGTGTCCGGGTCGGAAAGCGCGGTCACCACGCATTTGTCGGTCACCTGGTACTGGTAGACGGCATGGATTTCGTAGGTGCCGGTTTTGAGGGTGGTGAAGGTTTTTCCGGCATAAGGTTTCCCATTGACGAATATGGAGGCCTCGTCGGTGACGTCCTTGCCCTGGAAGGTGACGCTGATCCATGCCGTGTCCTTGCCGTTGGCGAGGATTTCCTGTGGCGTGATTTGCAGCACGGGATAGGTGGAATCCTGGGAGGAATCGGCGGAATCGTCCTCCTCATCCCCGCAGGCAACGCAGAGGACGCCTGTTGCAACGATGAGGAGAGTATAGAAGATGTGGAGAATGTATTTCATGGAAGTGGTGGTGTTTGGTAGGGAAAAAGAATACGGGTTCCGCCAGCCGGAGGGAAATCCCGGGCATGTCGGAACCCGTTGGAGAGAGGTCTGCCACCGTGAACTGCGGTTGCAGGTTTATGTCTCGTCGGCGATTTCCGCCGGCATCAGCGTGTGGCGTCCGGCAGACGTCGGCGCATGATGTCCTTGACGAAGGGTCCCTTGTAGGCGTCGCGCTGCGTGTCGACCACGGCGCTCCGTGAGGGGGCCGCCTTTTTCAGCGCGCTCTGGCAGGGGATGGCCTGCATGGTGGCGGCATGGCGGCTGAGGGTCTTCGCCTTGGTGGCGGCGGAAGGAGCCTTGGCGGCGGACGATGACTGCTCGATGCCCGGGAAGTCGTATTCCTCAATGGGGGAGACGCCGTCGCGGGTCAGCATGAGATGCTGGCGGAAACACTTGCAGAAGTTGCCCTTGCTGTCGCGTGCTGTGGCGAGGAGTGTGACGTCGGTATCGAAATCCACGAAGAAATCGGTGCGCAGGTCCGTATAGCCACCGATGAGGTTCTGGATAATGACGTCATCACTGGCGCTTGCCTCGTCGCAATAGTCGCCCTGGTAGATGTTATAGTAGACCTGTGCGCCGCCATCTGCCATCACACGGACGGGAAGGATGGCGTATTGCGTGTAGGGACCGAACTCCTGGGGATAGATCTTCGCGGCATCGGAGGCGGAGAAGTACTTCGAGGCTTCAACGGTCAGGTTGAGGTCTACCTGCTCTTCTTTGGGAGTGGTGAACGTCTTGCGGAAGAGTTTGGTGGAGGGCGAGAAGCCGTTGACGCCGACAACCAGCATCTCGTACTTCGTGTTTGGCGTCAGTTGTGTCAGGTCGTTCTCGTAGATTCCGTTGACGGACTGCACCTGTCCGCTCTTGAAGTATTCGGCAAGGTAGGGGAGAACCTCGTCGTCGGTGAGATTTCCGTAGTAGTCGAAGGGGGCATACGACACGACATAGGGGTCGTTGTTCGAAGGTGTGCAGCGGACACTCACCTGACGTGGCTGCAGATCGTAGACCTCAATGTCGATGATGTTGTCGGACATCGCCACGGTTCCTGTCTTGACATTCTTCGTCGTCATGGGACCTGTGACGGCACTTGGGCTCATGGCGAAGGCGAAACCTTTGTATTCCGTGTTCTCTTCAAGCACGTTGAAGGTGTAGGACTGCGGTCCGGTGAAGGTGATGGCCTCGATGGCCTGTTCACGGGTGTAGCCGTTCTGCTCGTAGAGATAGACGATTTGTCCGAGATAATCCATTACCTTCTCCATAACTTCCTCGTCGCTGAGTTCGGCTTGAAGCATGTTGAAGTAGTAGCGGGCCTCGTTGTTTGAGGGGGTGACATTCATGGTTACCTCTATGCCATTGACGTCATAGGAGATGTCGAAGTCGCAGTCGAGTCCTGCCGGTGCGGCAGTCGTGACGCTGACTTTGGTAATCGGTGTGAGACGTTCGCCGGCGTTGGAGAGGCCGTAGCAGTAGATGCAGTATCCGGTCATGGCTTCAAGTCCGGAGAACTCCAGGTTGACCTCGCCTAGACGTTGGTTGATTTCAATGATGCGTTCGAGGGTGATCTGCAATTTGCCGGCCTGGTATTTCAGGTAGGTCATGTCATCGTTGAACATTTCCTCGTCGCTTCCGTAGGCGTCCGCCTCGGTCTGGGGGATGATCATGACGATGTAGGGCATGGTGTTGTCGTCAGGCTTGATGGTGGCGACAATGGTGCTTTCATCCTTTGCCGCAGCCTGCAGGTTGAACATGTTGCCCATTCCCTTCTGCACCACCTTCAGCGTCTTGCTCTCTGCTCCGGGATAGGAGATGTTGATGGTGGTCTCGCGCTCCTCTTCCGCGCTGTTCGGGAGTACGGTGAACGAAACAATGCTCTCCGTCACTTTGAGGTCGGTAATCCATTCCGTGGAACATTCCGCCTTCAGTTCCGCGCCTTCGACGGCATTCGCAACGTTCACCATCACGGTGGCATCGCCGCCGAGCGCCTTCATTTCCACGCCCTGGGTGGTCAGTTCAATGGCAGGAGGAAGCACTTCCTCCTCGTCTTCGGAGCAACTCCAAAGCATATTCATGCACGCCAACAGCACCATGCTGAGGATGCTGCCGCGGAGAAACCATAGGTTTTTCATGGGGATTTCTGTGTTGTGGTTCTATGAAATCGGAGTACAATACCCGCTCTGTTCCTCCGTCAATCGATGCGGACGGCTTTGGCGGTGCGCTTACCCTGTTCGTCAGATACCCAGATGGAGAATACGACGGGTTTGATCTCATCATAATCTTCTTCCGAGATGCTCTGCGTGAAGGTGTAGCCTGCCTGTGTGGTAATTCCGGCGTACATATCGTCGTTGAAGGCGCGTCCGAAGAGATTTGCCATGGTGTAGGCGATGTCTTCGTTGGTCTCGTAGGTGGAGAAGATGTCACCCTGTGCCAGCCATCCCGCAAGCGACGAGAAGGAGTACTTGCCGTTTACTGCTGCGGATGCCTGTACGGTGGCATAGAGTTGCACGTAGCCGTCGTCCAGATGGTTGACACCGTAGTCGAGGAATTCCACGACGGGAGCCTCGCTTGTGGCCTCCAGGGTGGTGAAGGGCGTAGCGGAGTATTCGTAATCAAAAATTTCGGTGGGGTCAACCTGGTTGACGGGGTCGACGTAAGCCACAATGATGACGTAGTCCTTGTTGGGCTGGAGGTCGGGAACCTCCACATCGCGTTCTCCGCTGTAAGCCACAAGGCGGAGGAACTCTCCGATGTTCATGCTGAGGTCGCGGCCATAGTTGTTCCAGGCATAGTAGGTATGGGTGATGGGACCGCCTTCTCCTTCCGAACTGAGATAGCCGTCGTAGTTGGCACGTTCCATAATATAATAGTACCATTGCAGGGAAAGTTCACGCGGTTGGACGTGGAATTTCACGGAAGTGTAGCCCGGCGTCACCTGTGAGACGGTGAATTTATCTCCTGTCACCGGCTTTTGGGCGGTCATGAAGTTGAGTTTGCTGACCTTGTCGGCGGTGCCGTCGGCATTGATGCCGAACGCTACAACCAGATATTGCGTATTGTCGACCAGTCCGTCGGCGGTGAATGTGGCGTCACCTTTGCGCAGGCCGATGCTGAAGTTGGGGTCTTTCATCAGAGAGGCTGCGAGTTCTGCGTCGCTGATGCCCTCCGCCACATCCTCAGAGCGCAACACTCCGGCATAGTAGGTGCGGTCCTGGTCGTCAGCGGTGACGTTTACGTCTGCACTGTTTTCTGTGATGTTCTCCACGGCAAGCGTCAGATTCAGCGGCGTAGCCTCTACTACTTCGGGTTCGTCGTCGGAAGAACATGCGCCCACCAGGCATAGAAGAGCCGTGGCAAGCAGGGAAAAGAGTTTTCCTTTCATTGTCTTTTCTTGGGATTTTGAATTAAACTTTTCTGATGAACAATAGTGGTAAGGGTGGAATTCTGTTTCATCACCACCGTATTTTTGGCGGATGCTGTAAATGACCTCTGCGAAATTTCCGGTGGATACTGTAACCGCCACCATGAAATTCTCTGAAACAAAACAGGGGTACGCTTGCTTTTTTACGGCCTCTTTTTGCGGAAACCGACCTTAGGGTGCTGCAAATCCTATTTTTTTATAACCGCCTTATACCATGTTTGAACGGCGGCAAATTTATAACTTTTCGGTCTAACAACAGGACATATTCTTAAAAAAGCGTGTAAATTACGGCAGTTTGCCATATTTTTTTCACTTTTCGTGGATATTATCGCCGTTAAATTTTGTAGAAATATTCCAAAGCCGTACTTTTGCCGACAAATTATTTATTTCAGAAAAGTAGAAAACTATGAAGAAAATCTTTACCTTTTTTGCTCTTTCCGCCCTTATGGGCATGGTATTCCCCTTGCAGATGATGGCCGATAAAGGCGATGTCGTGGCGCATTGGTTCCCGAAAGGCGACGATGCCTCCGCCGACAAGCAGCAGGGACAAACGGATTTCAGCAACTGCGTCACCGTATGCACCACCTTCGACTTCAATCTCTGGGCTTACAACAGCAGCACCTCGAAGCGCGCGTTGAACTATAACATGAGCGTTTTGCCGGACAAAGGCACCGTTGTCGACGACTGGTGCTTCCTGCCTGCCGTGGAATTGAAGGGAAATACCCAGTACCGTTGCGATTATAGTGTCATCAACAACCGCTACGACCAGTTGGATACCCATCATGAAATCTGGCTCTGCAAGGCCGCTGCCACGGATGCCGAGATGGCGAAGGTCCACGACCAGGTGGTGGCAAGCAGCGAAATGAACAGTTTCAACGACGAATCCGCCACTCCCGACAAGTCGTTCGTCTTCGATGTGGCGCAGGATGGTACTTATTACCTCGCCATTCACATGGTGACGGAATTCAATTCCGACACGAATTATAGCGGGAACATGTTCAACAACATCTGTGTGACCGAGAACGGCGAGGCCACAGGCATCACCCAAACATCCGTAGACGCTGCGGACGCTCCCGCCTATACCCTCCAGGGACGCCGTGCTGACAGCCGTAGCCGCGGCATCGTCATCAAGGGCGACCGCAAGATGCTGAACCGATAATCCGCCACGACAACCATCGAGGGGTGGATTCCATCCTTCGTTTTCTCGCCATGGCACAACAAAATCAAGCGTTGCTTGCTTCCGTTCTGCCCATCTTGGTTTACGGAAACAACAGAATAATATAGGCAGGTTCCTCCAAAAAACATCCGGGACAATGGATTTCCCGAAGTGTTTTTGGAGGAACCTGCCTTTTCTTTCGCGGACATCTGCCGCTTCTTTGGCAGACATTTGCCCCTTCTCTGGCAGACCTCTGCCGCCAGCGGATATGATGATTTCAACAACGAATCTGTGGCAGGGACATGTCGGCCCCTGCGAATTATCTGACAATCTTCCGGACGGTGCCGTCAGAATACCTGACCATCATGACGCCCTTTGACGAACTGTCCGTCCTGCAACCCGATGGGGAATAATAGCCCACGACGGTTTCCGACGCGGGAACTGCCGTGACGGTTTCCCCCGGCATCCCGGTAGCGACCAGGAAATTCTTGTCGAGAAACGCCATTCGGCTCTTGATCCAGGTCTTCAGATGGGCAATCTCTTCCTCAAAGTTCTCGATGGTGGTGTAACTGGGCCATATCCTTTGTCCGTAAGTGCCCCATGCCTGTTCGTTTCTGTCGGCGGCTCCGTACATGGTGAGTTCGTCAGCCAGTTCGTCGATGACGGAGATAATATGATCTTCGGTGTAGCCTCCCATCCGGTATTCCGTCCATCGTTGGCGGACGGCTTGGTTGAAAGCCGGGTCGGCAAGGAGTTTTTCCCACCAGAAGGGGATGTGGTGTTCGCTCGCGATGCCCCACTTGTTGTAGTTGTATTGCCAGATGTCCACCTTGTCGCCGTAGAACGAATCGTTCCCATAGGCGATGTTGTAGTCCCACAACGTCGTTTGCCAGCGGTGGTCGAGACCCTCGTTCAGGGCGCGTGTCTCGCTATATTTATAGAGGTGTGTGCTGAGTCTGTAGCCGTCGATGTTGAGCGTGAATTCGGTAGTGAGGAAATAGTCGACGAAAGATGTGGGGTTGATGTATCGGGAATAGCCCTCATCGGGGTCGGCATAGTTGCTCTGCTTGAAACAGGACTCCATGTCGTTGATGGCAGCGTCGATGTTGTTTCTCACCTCCTCAGGCATTTCCTTCAGGTCGTCGGGGTCGGGACTGTCATATTGATAGAAAATCTTGCGCGAGGAATCGTCCAGTCCGAAGAGGTTTTTCGGAGGGTAGGGCGAGGTATAGTAGATTTCCTCGTCGTTGCGGTCGATTTCTACGTGGAAATCCCCGGTGAGGTCGCCCTCATCCTCTCCGGGGGCGTTCAGGTTGAGGCGGTGTTTGCCTTTGCCCGGTCGCTCCGAGAGGATGTAGACACCATAATATACCCCGTTGAGAATCACTTCGCAGAAACGTGTGTGCGGCGTATAGGCGAAATAAGGGCGTGCGAGCTCGAAGGTGAGGACGTCACGAATCATGGATTTGTCGGCGAATGGGGCGAGCAGCACCCAGTCGTTGTCCTTCCCCATTCCCAGCAACGACACCTTTTGTTTTTTGCCCCCTTCCTCAAGTGTCTGTTCGAGCGTTTTGAATCCATAGGGCTTTTTGTCGGACTTCTCGAACGAAGTGTTGCCACGGTATTTGAGTCCGATGTAGCCATCGTAGTCAACCGTCTGGAGCGGATAGGCAACCGTGTCGCCGTAGTTCAGGTTTCCCGTGCCGTTATCGATGATTTTCATCCTGGCGGTAATCCTGTCGTCCCGTTGGATGACCGACCCTAAAGTGTTGATGAACACGATGGGCAGGTTCGTTTCCTCAATCTTTACCTCTCGGCTGTTCGTCGGCGGATAAAAATCGTCGATGGTGATCTCTTCTGCAAACGATGCGAGGGTGGTCCACGATAGGAGGATGGAGAGTAAAAGTCTTGTCATGTAATATGAAATGTTGGAGGGCTGGGTATTTTTTTGGGGGGGGGAGGTGCCGGTGTCTGATGCTACACCCCGATACGAGGTCAGATGTCCGGTCAATAACCCCCGAGTGGGGCAGAACAGCCTTGCCATAGTAGCGGCTGAAATGTGGGTGCAAAGGTACGAACAATTTTTGGGAAAATACCGTAAAACCTCTGCAGAACAGTGTTTTTATAACCACAAATCAGAGTCCTTTCGGCTTTGGCTTTGGATTCCCATCCAAGCCCAGCGTGGGGGTATCCCTAACGGTAGTTGGCAATCTATATGTAGGGGGATACCATCTGTCGGGGGTGGGAATGGACTATTCCGTCCGGATGCTTTCCACAGGATTCGTCGTTGCCACCCGCCAGCATTGGACGATGACGGTAAGGAGAACGACTGTGCTGACGATGCCGAAAGCCAGGGGGAATATCCACAAATGAATGGGGGCGTGTGCTGCAAATTGCTGCAGCCACTGCAGGCTGATGCCGTAGCCAATGGGGGCTGCTATAAGGAATGCGATGATGAGCGGCACGGCATAGCGCATGGCGAAGAGCGACAACACCTCGCTCACACTGCTGCCCATCACCCTGCGTATGGCAATCTCCTTGCGGCGGTACTCCGTCTCGAACAGCGTGAGGCAGAAGACGCCGATGACGGTGATGAGGAATGCAAGGAGGGTACTGACCGCCGTCTGCGCCATAAAACGCATCTCGTCTTTGTAGGTCTGTTCCAGAATGTCGTCGTAGCACTTCACCTCGGGTGTTGTGGCCTGGCCGTCGTAGAACGTTTCAAGCGTCCGGCTTACCTCTGTCCTCATTGTTTTCCTGTCCGCGTGGGGTGCCGTGCGTACGTAAAGGATTCTCGTCTGGTTGCCCCATCCGGCATTTCGCTCTCCGAAAATGATGAAGGCAAGGGGCTCCGTGTTGCAGTCTGTACGGACGGTGCTGGCGCGAAAGTTCCTGCACACCCCCAATATGGGCAGGTCGCCGCCGTCGAGCGGCTTGCCCAATTCGATGATGTCCGGGCACTTCCGCTTAAAAGCCTCGTTGATGATGCACACATCGCCGTCCGTTTCCTTGAAGTCGCGCCCTTCGATGATGCCAATGCCCATGGTGCGCAGGAACTTCCAGTCTACGGGCCATGCCACAAATTGGTATGGCGCACCGTCGTTATGCCGTGCCCACTTCATGTGCGTGTCGTTGGCACCGAGAATCTCGAAGGAGAAGGATGCGCTCTCCACCCCGTTGACCTTCTCCAGTTCGTTGCGCAAAGCTGCGTATTGCTCCTGCGGCAATGCCGTAAGGTCGGCCGTCAGGACGTTGTCTTTGTCGTAGCCATAGTCAGAGTGGTAGATGTAGCTGCGTTGGCAATAGACAATGCCGACAAAGATGACCATCACAAATGCGACGACAAGTTGCAGGCCTACAAGGAGCCGGCGCAGGCGGCGGCCGCCCGGATTCAGCCCGTAGTTGCCCTTCAACACCATAGCAGGCTGGAAGGATGTGGCGTAGTGTGCGCTGTACGCTGTGGCGCAGATGCCCACAACGATGCTTACGGCAGTCAGCAGAAGCACGATGTCCGGATGGTCGGAAACGGCAATGGAGCCGAAGGTATATTCGCCGATGTACTCCCACCTGCCTATGCAGGCCGCCCACAGCAGCGACAGGACAAGGGCACAGAGGCATACGACGACGCCCTCGGCCATGAGTTGCAGCCGTAGCCGAAGGTTGCTCTCGCCCATCACCTTGCGGGTGTTGATGCTGCGCAGACGGACAGGAGCCTGTGACATGGAGAAGTTGGCAAAGTTGATGAGGGTGACAAGCAGCAACAGCACGACGGCCAGTTGCAGTATGCAGTACACCGTCCTGTTGCCCCGGTCGGTCTCGGGGTCGTGTCCGTCCATAAAGGTCTTGTCCAATGGAAGTGCCGAGAACCGTATTCTGCCAAGATACTCCTTTATATCATTCGAACTTACACCATACTCCGTGAATACATCGCTCAGTATTTTCTTTAATGTGGCGTCCATTTCGCCGGCATTCGCGTTGCTCTTCGTGCGTATGTATGCCGTGTAATTGAAATTGGTGCCGTTGTCCTTGTTCTCGTCGCCCAAAGACATATAGACGGCATTCGTAAAGTTGCAGTTCTTGGGGAAGTCTTTGTATACGCCCGTAACGGTCCTTTCTTCACCTCCGGCCATCCTCATCGTTTTGCCTGCCACCATGGCGGTGCCAAAATACGTTTCGGCCAGGGATGCAGGGATGATGACGCCCCCCGTCTGTAGCTTGGATTTCGTCCAACGTGCCGTCGACCAGCTCCGCGTTGATGGTTGTGAGCATGTCATCGCTCATCATAAAGGCAGGGGAAATCACTTCGCTGCCGTTCTTGTCGAAGCGGACCTCTTCGGTACTGCGCATATAACCGGCACTTTCCACCAGCGGACAATTCTGAAGGTTGTCTGCCAGCAGACGGCTGCATGTGCTGTTCCAGGTACCCTCTTCCATGATTCCGTATATGTAGACACGGTGTATGTTCTCATAGTCCTTTATGCCATGGTTGAAGCTGCCGATGAACTTGATTTGGGTGAGCAGGACGTAACAGCCGGCGAAGGCGAGGATGAGCCCGAAGAGATTGAACGACGATGCCTGTCTGTAGCGGGTGAAAAGATGGAGTAGCGTTTTCATGTGGGGAAATCAGAGGATGGTGTGTTCAACTATCTCGCCGTCGTACAGGTTGACGGTGCGATGGGCATATGCTGCATCGTGCTGGCTGTGGGTAACCATGACGATGGTTGTGCCCTCGGCATTGAGCTGCGAGAGGAGTTCCATGACTTCCAGGCCATTCTTTGAGTCGAGGTTTCCCGTCGGTTCGTCGGCAAGGATAAGTTTGGGCTTGCCCACCACGGCACGTGCAATGGCCACGCGCTGCTGCTGTCCGCCGGAGAGTTGCTGCGGATAGTGAGTGGCACGCTGCGAGAGGTTCACCTTGCGCAGGATGTCGAGCACACGTTGCTTGCGCTCGGCCTTGGGCACCTTGAGGTACTTTAGCTGGAGGTCGATGTTCTCCTCCACGGTCAGCTCGTCGATGAGGTTGAAACTTTGGAACACGAATCCGATGCGTCCTTTGCGGTAACGTGTACGGGCGCTCTCCCTGAGGTGCCCCACCTCTTCCCCGTCAAGGTAGTAGTTGCCGCTGTCGGGATTGTCCAGCAGTCCGAGGATGTTCAGCAGCGTAGACTTGCCGCAGCCCGAAGGCCCCATGATGGCCACAAACTCGCCCTCCTTGATTTCCATGCTTACACCGTTCAGTGCCGTGGTCTCCACATTCTCTGTGCGGAACACCTTAGTGAGGTTTTCAATCTTGATCATATTGAATGTCTTACTGGTTAATTCGCGAATATAAGGGGTGTTCTAT
>CAMAFY010000044.1 GCA_945833885.1 uncultured Bacteroidales bacterium | reverse complement strand
AGCGACGGACGCCCCGGTGGAAACAGCGGCTATCGTCCCGACAACAAGGGCAACCAGTCGGGAAACAGCGGCTATCGTCCCAGCAACAGCAACCGGAACAACAGCAGTCGCGGTGGAAACGTCTCGACAAGTTCACGTTCAGGACGCACCCAGCAGAGCGCAACACCGCGCAGCGACCGCAGTTTCAGCGGCGGCAGATCTTCAAGATAAACGCTGTCCGCAATGCGGCACCTGGAATCCCACATGGAAAAGTACGGCAGTTTGACGCAGAAACTGCCGCACTTTCCAATGAAAACATCGGAACTTTTCCCTCCAAACATCGGAGGTTTTCGTTAAGCCAAACACGCAGAACGACAACAAGTGAAACGAGGTTTCGTTATGCCATGGCGAGAATACGAAAGGCCATAGCCCGACGTTCCCCCATTGAATACCAAAAGACTTTTCAACGGATGTTGAAAGGTTCCCCCGTCGAATACCAAAAGACTTTCAGCGGACATTGAAAGGTTTCTCATCCAAACGTCCGCAATTTCGGGCAGCAGCCTCCGAGACTTCAACCGAGGATTCCCAAACATCTGAAAACCAACAACCTATACCGTAAAGGCGCGTTTCCGCCGGACCACAACCTGACAACGGAAACAGGCACTCGGAAACATCCGTCCCCGGCAGCCGCCTTTCAGCACATAACCTATTATTAACCCATTAAAACGTACGAAAATCATGAAGAAATACGTTTGCGACGTTTGCGGTTGGGAGTACAATCCCGCCGAAGGTGTACCCGAAGCAGGCATTGCTCCCGGCACACCCTTTGAAGAACTTCCCGATGACTTCGAATGTCCCCTCTGCGGAGTCGGCAAGGACGAATTCTCCGTAGCCGAATAACTCCATCGGAAGCCCCACAGACAGACCACCCCACAACGGCATTTGCCGCCAAAAAGGATGGTCTGTCTTTTTTTCACCCTCAGCATTTGCGGCCAAAAAGGACGGTCTGTCTTTATCGTTCCTCGGCATTTGCCGCCATGGTTTTGCCCGAATTTACAGCCACATTATCAATAAAAATCAGGGGGAACGCCTTGTTCCCTCCCGTGAAATGCCAAGTAAGGAGGCTGGGGGAAGGGCGGAACCACCCGATGCGTACGTACACCCCCGTCGGCCATTACGGCATCCGCATATCCAAAATATTGCACACTCAACCATAAACGTTAGTACAAACGAAACGAATAATGGTCAATATCGCGGATTTTGCTTTTATTGTTCTGCCTAATCACGTATATTTGCAACGTCATATTGAATTCTGTGTGCCCCTCACTACTGAGAGACACAATGTGTGTTAGCGTGCTGTGTATCACATGTTTTACTACTTTTCAATGGATTACACAGCAGAAAACATTTAACTGTTCAACAATTTATAACTCCTAACATCCTCTGTCTGTGAAGATCGAGGATGTTTTTTTGTGCGATGTTCCGCATTTCCCCGCCTCCGCCATCGTGGTTCTATGGCAAGCCATCATGGTTCTGCGGCTGCATCTTCAGCACCGTTATGGCTACTTATCGCGGTTCTGCGGCTGCATCTTCAGCACCAATTCCGGCAAACCATTCTGCATCTTTGGCGACACCACCCATCCTCATCCCCACATCTTCCGCGCTTACCGAACATCACCCGCGCGCATCCCCCCTCCATCAGCGCAACCACGAGATTCAACGCACATCCCTACGGCCGCAAAACGCTGAATATTAAATGATAAGGAAGAGAACAACATTACGCCACATTTGTATCCGAAAGCAAGTTTAGGCCATCTTTTATCTACACAAACACCGGTATCCAGCGGAGAATCCCGGAGGAGTCAATAAACGTTCGCCCGTCCGCATTTTACACAAAACACATGAGTTTTTGTGCCAAAATCGGATATTGCAGGACAGAAACACTGCTTTTTCACCCTTACACAGCCCGACATCCATGATTTTTTCGTACATTTGCACACGAATTTTACCCCTTTCGGCAAGGGCTGTCCAAGAAAAAGTTCCATAATACACCGGACAACGAGCCCGAAACATCGGACGTTTACCCCCGAAACACCGGACGTTGTATCGCGGAACACCGGACACCGGACTTGCGAAAGCCGTAAAATGACCCAGAAAAAATAATGTCTCACTATAAAACCTATGGAAACATCCAACAACGAGAGCCCATCTTTTGCATCTCAATTTGACGTCGTGAGGTTCATAAAAATCACGGCTGTCATCATTCTTTCCCTACTTTTGTGGAATCTTCCCACAGCCTGCTTCGGCATTCCCGGACTTACGGTCATCGAACAGCGAATGATTTCCATCTTTGCCTTTGCAGCCCTGATGTGGATTACGGAAGGCGTGCCCGCATGGGTCACATCTGTGCTCATTATTGTCGTGATGCTCTTCACCGTTAGCGACTCTTCCATATCGATGCTTATCGATATTAACAACTATTCTGGCGCTGCTACGGAGGTAAATGCCAAAGGTGTCGAACAACTTCAGGGACTGATTCCCTACAAAGACATCATTGCAGCCTTCGCCGATCCCACGGTTATGCTCTTCATGGGCGGATTTATCCTTGCCCTTGTAGCGTCGAAGAGCGGTGTCGATGTGAGCCTTGCCCGCATCATGCTCAAACCTTTCGGCACGAACTCCAAGGTTGTGCTCTACGGATTCATGCTTGTGACCGCCATTTTCTCGATGTTTGTCAGCAATACTGCAACAGCGGCGATGATGCTTACCTTCCTTGCTCCCGTATTCCGCACCCTTCCCGACAGCGAACGCGGGCGCATCGCACTGGCACTTGCCATCCCCATCGGCTGTAACATCGGTGGTATCGCCACTCCCATCGGAACTCCTCCCAACGGTATCGCGCTCGGTGCCCTGAAAGATGCCGGCATCAACATCGGATTCCTCGACTGGATGATCATGATGGTGCCGCTCATGCTGGTGATTCTTACCATCAGTTGGGCCCTTCTCCTCAACCTTTACCGCTTCACAAGCAACCATCTTGAGTTCAAGATTGAGGGTGGTGCGAAGAAGGGATGGCAGACGAACGCCATCTATATCGTCATGGCTCTCACCATATTCCTTTGGATGGGCGAGAAGATTTTCGGTATCAATTCCTACGTAGTTGCCCTCTTCCCCGTAGGCGCCTTCACGGCCCTCGGCATCGTAACCTCGGAAGATATCAAGCACATCGACTGGAGTGTGCTCTGGATGGTTGCGGGAGGTTTCGCCCTCGGTACGGGAATGCGCCAGTCAGGCCTTGCACGTTCCATGGTGGAAAGCATACCTTTCGACACCTTCCCCGTGTTCCTCGTGCTCATCGGTGCCGGACTTATCTGCTGGCTCCTCAGCACCTTCATCAGCAACTCCGCGAGTGCCGCACTCATGGTTCCCATCCTTATCACCGTCGGTGAGGGTATGAAGGAACAACTTGCTCCCATCGGCGGCGTCACGACCCTCGTGGTCGGCCTCGCCCTCAGCGCAAGTTTTGCCATGGCACTCCCCATCTCCACGCCTCCAAATGCCATCGCCTACTCCACAGGTTTGGTGAAAACCTCGCAGATGACCAAAGTCGGCCTCATCGTCGGCGTCATCTCCCTCACCCTTGCCTACACACTTCTCATCGTTTACGGCAAACTCGGCGTATTCTAATCCCTGCGGTTCCTGCCCCAGCAGTCTGCTGACGGCACACCATACCACAGCATAAACCGACAACCGCCTCCGCGAAATTCCCATCGCAGAGGCGGTTGTTTTTTGCTTGAAACCGTAAAGACAAAGGTGACAGACCCGAAATTTGTTTACAATTATACAATGGAACATTTCCCATTGTACAAAGGTACGTTCGGGAATGTTCAAAAGTTTATATACGAATGTTCAAAGGAACATATCTTAATGTGCAAAGGCACGTTCAAAAATATTCAAAGGATAATTTATGAATATCCAAAGAAACGCATCCCAATGGTCAAGGCAAGACCTTCGGTTATCCCAATGACTGGATGCGCTGAAGCGCGGAAAGGTATTCGCTTTCGAGGCGTTTGAAGATGTCCGCCACGGAATCGATGCGCTTCACCTGCGCCACAACCTGTCCGATTTCCACCTCTCCGTTCTCAACATCGCCCTCGAAGATGGCGCGTTTTGCCGCCTTCTGCCCCAGAATCTCCCGCAGGACGTCGGCACTTTCGCCGCGCGCCTCAGCCTCAGCAAGGCGGTTGAAGAGCGGATTGCGGGCAAGACGCGTGGGAGAGATGGACTTCAGCGCCAGCATCGTCGCGTCTTCCGGTAAGGAAATGCAGTATTCCTTGAAAGAAGCGTGGGCCGAACTCTCAGCACTAAGGGCAAACAGCGTACCAATCTGGACACCTTCGGCGCCAAGTGCCATACTTGCGAGCATAGCCTCGCCACTTCCGATGCCGCCTGCCGCAATCAGAGGCAACGACGTCGCACGTCGCACCTGGGGAATCAGCGACATGGTGGTCAATTCCTCGCGTCCGTTGTGTCCGCCTGCCTCAAAACCTTCGGCAACCACGGCATCCACACCCGCCTCCTCGCACTTTACGGCAAAGCGACTGCTCGACACGACGTGGGCAACCTTGATGCCTGCCGCCTGGAAGCGCGCCGTATACTTCTTCGGACTTCCCGCCGAGGTGAAGACAACCTTTGCACCACGCTCGATAATCAGGTCGATTACGGCATCGATTTCAGGGTACATCAGGGGCAGATTCACGCCCCAAGTTCCGTGGGCATGCTCGTTCATGCGGTCGATATGATGGGCCAGTGTGTCGGGATGCATGCTGCCCGCGCCCAAAAGTCCCAAGCCGCCGGCATTGGTGACCGCAGAGGCGAGCCTCCAACCGCTGCACCACACCATACCGCCCGAGATGATTGGCTTGGTGATGCCGAAGAGTTTTGTGATTCGTGTTTCCATGTTTTCAGGGAGTATTGCAGAATTTCCGGACGACAAAGGCGAATCATTCCGCAGAAAACCGCGTACCGAAAAGCGGTGCGGAGTGGGGATATTGCCCGTCGATGCCGGAGGTTTTTATAAGAGTATTCAAAAGTTTTAATGAAGATTGCGGAAGCACCTTACGGCGTTTCCAAAGATGCTACCAACACAGGTCCTAACCTTTTCAAAAAAGATTGCGAAAGCACCTTATTGCATTTCCAAGGATGCTACCAACGGAGGTAGAAGCATTTTTATATAAAGTCCAAACGATTTTATAAAAGTTGCACGAGGATGGTTATAAGATACGACGATGATGAACCGCAATATCCGGAACGATTCGATAACGGTCGTCAAAGGATTTTCCGCAACCATTCCACATCGTACCATCTGCCGAACTTATATCCGCAGGCATCGAAGCGGCCAACGGTCTCAAAACCCAGGGCATGATGCGCGTCGATGCTCGCGGAAGTGACGTAAGGATCGCTGTGGCGGACGGCGGTGATGCAGGCATACAACTGGCGGACGCCCTGCTTCCGGAGGGCATCTTCAAGTTGCGCATAGAGGCCTCGCGCCAATCCCCGTCCGTGGTGCTGAGGATGCACGTAGACCGACGCCTCGGCACAGTGCTGAAATGCGGCACGCTCGTGGAGAGCATGGGCATAAGCGTACGCCACGGGCAAGCCTGTGGCATCGTCGACGGCGACAAAATAGGGGTAATGTTCCGTGATGCCGGCTATGCGCCGCGCAAATTCCGCCACATCCGGGGCGACATATTCAAACGACACCGCCGTCTGCTCCACGTAAGGGGCGTAGATGGCAGCGAGATGTGCGGCATCGGCAGGGGCAACGGGGCGAATGGTGTAGGACATACTGGTGTTTTCTGGTGGTTTGAGGACTGTGGTTTTCGGTGTTTCCGGCGGGAGTTTCCTTCGTAAAGCGTGGGATCATGTCCCGCCAAGTGTCAGCGTACGAAGCGGAGACGCTCCCAAATGCAGCGTGGAATGAGGCGCCAGAAGAAGCAAAGCAGGCGGTAGCGCCAGTCGATGACCGTCACTCTCCGACCCTTTTCGAGGGCGCTGATGATGTGTCCCGCCACACTTCCCGTCGACATCTGCAAGGGATAGTCCTTGTCGGCAATGAGGTCTGTGCGTACAAATCCGGGACGTATGTCGGTGAAACGGATATCGAGCCCCTCCATGCGCGCCAGTTGTGCCAGCGAATCAACGTATGTCCACTGGAAACGTTTGGTGGCGGAGTATGCCGGTGCGGCACCGAGGCCCCGGGTTCCCGCAATGCTGCTGATGACGGCTATGTGTCCGGGGCGCGAAGCATCGCGGAAATAGCGGAAAGCGGCGCCCACCATCTGCGTGAATCCAAAGGCGTTGGTCATCAAGGTCCGGTCTTCGATGGCAGGGTCCAACGCCGTGTTCTGATGACCGCAACCCGAACTGTGGAAATAGAGGTCCATTCCGCCCATTTCCTCAATGAGTTCCGCCAGCAACTGCGGTGCTTCGGGGCGCGTTACGTCGATGGTTCGCAGAAAAACACGGTCGGGGTCCGCCTCTTTCAGGTTTTCCAGGGCTTCGGTACGGCGTCCTGCCACACCGATGGTCCAGCCTCGGCGCAGAAGGGCAAGGGCGACCGAGCGGCCGATGCCGGAGGTGGCACCCATGATGATTGCACGTTTCGGGGTCATTTTTCAGAGATATTGCGATGAGGGTTCGGCGAAATTCTTCGCGAACGGAGGATGTGAAACTGATGATTTACAGGAAAAACCGGGCGAAAGGGGCAAGTTTCCGATGCCGGAAGACCGGTGCGGGGAGGCGGAAGTTCTGCCGGAGTTCCCCGGTTTTACACGGCAAAAATAAGCGAATTTCTTCAAAACGGCAAATAATGCCGCACAGAATAGGGAGATAATCATGCCTTGCCTTGGTCAATCCGTCAGAAAAACGTTATTTTGCCCCTCGATTTTCGTCGCCACACCTGCGGATTTACGCGCCGGAGACCTCGCGGCATTGCGGCGGAATCAGCGGACGGCGGCACCGCACCGTGCGGCAGTTTGCCCGGAACCTCCCCCGCCCCACCGCCGGAAACATCCTCAAAACCGACAGAAATTCCATGCAGGAAAACAGGAACATAGCCATCTATCGCGTCACATTATGGGGCGCGATAGTGAATTTTTTACTGGTCGCCTTGAAGTTCGTGGCGGGCATCATCGGCCATTCCGCCGCGATGATTGCCGACGCCGTCCACTCGCTGAGCGACCTTCTGACCGACTTCATCGTGGTTTTCTTTGTGCGCATCAGCAGCAAACCCGCCGATGCGGACCATCATTACGGACACGGGAAGTACGAAACCCTGGCAACGCTGCTCGTCGGCACCAGTCTGCTGGTGGTGGGTGCCGTACTTCTGAAGAACAGCAGCACGAAAATCATCGACGCCATCCAGGGCAATCCGCCCGCCGTGCCGCGTTTCATCGCCCTCGGTGCCGCCATCGCCAGCATCATTCTCAAAGAACTCATCTACCACGTCACGCTCGGCGTGGGGAAACGTGTGCGCAGCGATGCCGTGATTGCCAACGCCTGGCACCACCGCACCGACGCCCTGTCGAGCATAGGCACGGGATTGGGCATCGGAGGCGCACTGATGTTGGGCTCCGACTGGGCGGTTCTCGACCCCATTGCCGCCAGCATCGTGAGCATACTCATCGTCTTCACCGCCATGAAGATCATGGCCCGCGCCCTCAATGAACTGCTCGAGAAGAGTCTGCCCAAGGAGGTTGAGGACGAGATACGCCGCATCGTCGAAGAGGAGAGCGACTTCCAGTGCCTCCACAACCTGCGCACGCGCTCCATCGGCAGCGTATATTCCATAGAGATGCACCTGCGAATCGATGGCAACACGCCACTCTTCGAGGCGCACCACCGCTCCGCATTGCTGGAAAAACGTCTGCGCGAGGCCTTCGGAAACGCCACACTCATCAACCTCCACATCGAGCCGCTGAAAACGAAACCCGCACAATGAAGCGCCCGAATCCCGCCGCAACATTTCCAGTTCTTGGGATGCGCGAAAAGGATGGCGAGAACATTACCGCAGAATAGACCTGCAACATCACTTTAGAGACCAGCGGCATCACTTTAGAGACCAGCGACATCACTTATATTATTTCGCGCGCACGCAGGAGAGAAACCATAGGTTTTCCTCAGTCCTCCTCGGTTTTCCTATCACAATATCCCGCGCGCACGCAGGAGAGAAACCATAGGTTTTCCTCAGTCCTCCTCGGTTTTCCTATCACAATATCCCGCGCGCACGCAGGAGAGAAACCGTAGGTTTTCCTCAGTCCTCCTCGGTTTTCCTATCACAATATCCCGCGCGCACAAGAAAGTTGCAAGGCAAAAAGACGAGAAACACAAAGCATGAGGGGCGGAAAGCACTAAGCGGACACCCCGAAAAACGTCATCCACCACCCTCGCTTTCAGCCAAAAATGGTTAAGTTTGAGGAATTTCGCGAAAAAAAACGCAGAAACATTTGTAGGAAATGACGGAATTTACTAATTTTGCATCAGAAACAAAATTATAACAATTACAAATTCTTGTTTCCCATCATACCCGTCTTACCGCCCCAGACCTCAGCAGAATGTCCGACAAGACCGTCATCGAATACCTCTCAGCCCACGGCATCAAGCCCTCGGTACAGCGCATCGCCGTGATGCGTTACCTGATGGAGCACCTCACCCATCCGAGTGTGGAGGACATTTATGCCGCACTTCACGACGACATTCCCACACTTTCCAAGACGACCGTCTACAATACACTGAAACTTCTGGTGGAACAAGGCGCGGTGATGATGATCACCATCGACGAGCGCACCACGAAATACGACGCCGATTGCAGCAGACACGCACATTTCCTCTGCTCCGCCTGCAACAGCATCGCCGACATTGCCCTCCCCGAGGACGCGCCGTCGCACACGCTGCCGCGGAACTTCGTGCTCCACAACACGCAGATCTACTATCGCGGACTCTGTCCGGAATGCGCGGCACGACAACAGAATACGTGAAAGAATACCAATCATTTCATGCGATTTTATCGCATATCCAGTAAGTAACCTCTATAAAGACACACAAAAATGAAAAAGAAATTCATCTGCACCGTTTGCGGTTATGTACACGAAGGCGAGACCGCTCCCGAAAAGTGCCCCCAGTGCAAGGCTCCCGCTTCCAAGTTCAAGGAAGTGAAAGAAGACGAAGCCCGCGTATACGTTACCGAACATGTCATCGGCGTTGCCAAAGGTTGCCCCGAGGACATCATGATGGGTCTGAAGGCAAACTTTGAAGGCGAATGCACCGAGGTCGGAATGTATCTCGCCATGTCGCGCCAGGCTGACCGCGAAGGCTACCCCGAAATCGCCGAGGCCTTCAAGCGTTACGCCTTCGAAGAGGCAGACCACGCCAGCCGTTTCGCTGAACTCATCGGCGAATGCGTTTGGGACACCAAGACCAACCTTGAGAAGCGTTGCGAGGCAGAGTGCGGAGCATGCGAGGGCAAGATGGAGATTGCCAAGCGTGCAAAGGCCGAGGGTCTCGACGCCATCCACGACACCGTACACGAAATGGCTAAGGACGAGGCACGCCACGGACGCGGCTTCGAAGGCCTCCTCAAGCGCTATTTCAAGTAAAAAAGCCCCCACATCGCAGGCTTGTTCCGCAGCCTTCACGAAAAAGGTACTGGACTTCAGAGGTCAGCATAAACAGCACTTCGAAAAAAAGACCTGGCAACAAGAGCCGGCACAACCGCCACTTCGAAGTAGAAAGATTTGGCGTCGGAGCCGTCAGCAACCGCCACTTCGAAGTAGAAAGATTTGGCGTCGGAGCCGTCAGCAACCGCCACTTCGAAGTAGAAAGATTTGGCGTCGGAGCCGTCAGCAACCGCCATTCAAGAGTCAGGTTTGACACCCGAACTCAGGCACAACCGTCACTTCGAAGTAGAAAGATTTGGCGTCGGAAAGGCTGAATACGCTTGCTAAAATGTAATAAAAAAGCGACTTTTACCTGTTTTTTTCAGTGTAAAGGTCGCTTTTTTCCGTAAAAACTTGGAGTTTTTAGCATAATGGTGTAATTTTGCCTAAACTTTTAGGGATAATTGTGCCCTGAAATCAACCACAAAGCGTGGTTCGCGAGGAAAAAGAAAATGAGGAAGGAGGTTGGAACATACAACTCTTTCCAATTTTCCATACCAGAAAATTACCCCGAAACCACGGCCAAACAGATAAACAAATAAAAATAACATTTAATACAAACTGCACTATGAAGTTCAAAACTCTCATTGTAAGTGCGCTCGCTGCACTTGCTACTCTTAATGTCAGTGCACAGGAAACAACCGCACCCGAGGTAAAACCTGACATGTCTTACTGGTTCATCGGTGTACAAGGCGGCCTTGGTGTTACCCGCGGTGAAGGAAGTTTCGGTGACCTTATGTCGCCTGCCGCAGCCCTTTCTGTTGGCTATCGCTTCAATCCTTACTTTGCTCTGCGCCTCAATGGCAGCGGATGGACTGGAAAAGGTGTGCTTCCTACAATCGGCGAAGACTATAAGTACAACTACGGACAGGTAGGTCTTGACGGAATGCTCGACCTTACCAGCGTCTTTGGAGGCGTTAAGCCCAACCGTTTTGCCACACTTTGGCTCACCGGTGGCGTTGGTTTCCTCCGCAGTTTCGGCAACGACGACGCTCTTGAACTGAAAGAAAGTTTCGCTGCCAACAACCGTCCCGAGCAACTTACCCTCTATTGGGACAAGCGCAACTATGTTACCGGACGCTTTGGTCTGCATCTCGACCTCCGTCTCTGCGAACGCGTAAACTTCAACCTTGAAGGAAACGCCACCGTCCTCGACGATCACTTCAACAGCAAGGACGCTGACAACGCCGATTGGCAGTTCAATATGCTCGCAGGTTTCTGCTTCCGTCTCGGAAAAATCGAAAAGCCCGCTGCTCCCGTTGTGGTTCCCGAGCCTGTAACTCCCGAGCCCGAGCCCGTAGTTGAGCCCGAACCCGTAGCAAAGCCCGAGCCCGCTCCCGTGGTAGAAGAGGTGAAGCCCTGCATCCAGAACGTATTCTTCCTCATCAACCGCTACGACATCCGTCCCAGCGAAATGACAAAGGTTGACGAGGCTGTTGCATACCTCAAGAAGTATCCCGAGGCTAAGATCGACATCACCGGTTACGCCGACAAGAACACCGGTAACGCCACCATCAATGCCCGCCTCTCCAAGCAGCGTGTGAACAGCGTTTACGATGCTCTCATCCAGAAAGGCATCGCCGCTGACCGCATCACCAAGGACTACAAGGGCGACACCGTTCAGCCTTTCTCCAACGATGAGGCTAACTACCGCAAGAACCGTGTCGTTATCTGCGTGGCTGAATAATGCAAACTGCCGCATCAGTTCCTGAAAAGGTCTGATGTATGCCAGATAAACATCTGAAACACAGGAGACAAGTACAGCATTCCAGTACTTGTCTCCTTCTTTTTTTCCACCTGTCCTGCGGAAGGATTAAGGGGAAAGGCGGAGAAAAGGCATGGAAAACCCCGGTGAACAACGGCATAAGCCATTGAACACCGGGGGTATTTATGTACGAAAAATACGCTGAATATACGGAAGATCACCTTGGATTCTTCCAACCTATTTATGCAGATTCACGCATCCCTGAAGCGGATTGCGCAAAGCATCAAAGAGGATTACGTGAAACTTTGAAACAGATTGCGCAAAGCATCAAAGAGGATTGCGCGAAACTTTGAAACAGATTGCACAAAGCATTAAAGAGGATTAGGCGCACCTTTGAAACAGATTGCACAAAGCATTAAAGAGGATTAGGCGAAACGTTGAGGAGGATTGCGTACTACCGCTGAACGGTTTAGCGAGGACGCGGGGCGGAATCTGCGGAGGAAATCAATGACGGAGGTTGCGGGTGTAGGCGTCGAGGACGGCAATCGCCGTAATGTTGACAATGTCCCACACGCTCGACTCGAAGTCCGTGAAGTGGATAGGTTTGTTCAGTCCCATCTGAATGGGGCCGATGACCTCGGCATCCTCAGCAAGATTCTTCAACATCTTGTAGGAAGTGTTCGCCGCAGACAGGTTCGGGAAGATGAGTGTGTTGACGTCCATACCCTTGATGCGCGTGAAAGGATACTTCTCGTCGCGGAGTTCGCGGTTCAAAGCATAGTCCACCTGCATCTCACCATCAATGGCGAGTTCGGGATGATGCTCATGGAGCCGTGCGATAACCTCCTGCACCATGCCGGCACTTCCCTCAAAATCCGTACCGAAGTTCGAATAACTGATCATGGCACAAACGGGAGTACGGTTGAAGAAACGCGCCATCGATGCCGAAAGGAGTGCGATGTCCTCAAGGGTTTCGCTGTTAGGACTGCGGTTGATGAGCGTATCGGCGATGAACGTAAGTCCGCGTTTTGTATTGAGAATGTGCATGGCAGCGAAGTGTTTGAACCCCGACCTGATGCCGATAACCTCCTTCGCCACCTTGATGGTGTTGGAATATTTCGTGTACATACCCGTCACCATGGCATCGGCATCGCCGGTCTCCACCATCATCATTCCAAAGAAATTCCGCTCATACATCTTGTCGATGGCCTCCTGAAGGGTGTATCCCCGGCGCTCCATCTTCCGCGCATGGATCTCGGCATACCGCTGTCGCATGGGAGCATATTTGGCCTCGCGGAGGTCGAGCACCTCGCAACCGTCGAGATTGAGCCCCATTTCGGATGCCATTCTGCGGATTTTCTCCACATTTCCCAGGATGATGGGATGGCAGATTTCCTCCTCCCGGGCACGCACAGCAGCCTCCAACACCACAGGATGTGTGCCTTCAGCATATACCACCCGCGCAGGATGGAGGCGTGCGGAATCGATAAGGTTCTGCGAGAACTTTGTCTCCTGGCCCATCAATTCCCGCAGATGCTGTCGGTAAGCCTTCCAATCGGTGATGGGACGTCGCGCGACGCCGCTCTCCATGGCCGCACGAGCCACCGCCATTGACACCTCTGTAATGAGACGGGGGTCCACAGGTTTCGGGATGAAATAGTCAGGTCCGAAGGTGAAATCGCGGACGTTGTAGGTGCGGTGTACGATATCGGGCACCGGACGCCGCGCCAGATCGGCGATGGCACGTACGGCAGCCATCTTCATTTCCTCGTTGATTGCCATGGCGGCAGTATCGAGTGCGCCACGGAAAATATAGGGGAATCCGATGACATTGTTGATCTGATTGGGATAATCGGTGCGTCCTGTCGCCATCAGAACATCGGGACAAGCCTCCTTCGCCGCCTCATACGTAATCTCGGGAACGGGATTGGCGAGGGCGAAGATGATGGGTTTGGGCGCCATGGTGCGGACCATATCCTGCGAAAGCACGTTACCCTTTGACAGACCGATGAAGACATCAGCGTCCCTTACCGCCTCGGCGAGGGTGTGGATGTCGGTGCGCGTGGTGGCGAATTCCGCCTTCTGCTCCGTAAGGTTCTGACGTTCAACGGAAATCACGCCCTTTGAATCGAGCATGACAATGTTCTCCCTGCGGGCTCCGAACGCACAATAGAGTCGCGTACAACTGATGGCTGCGGCGCCGGCACCGTTGACGACGATGCGGACATCCTCGATTTTCTTGCCCGCCACCTCCACAGCGTTGATGAGACCAGCGCACGAAATGATGGCCGTGCCGTGCTGGTCGTCGTGCATGACGGGAATGTCGAGTTCCTCCTTCAGACGTCGCTCTATCTCGAAGCACTCCGGCGCCTTGATGTCTTCAAGGTTAATGCCTCCGAAGGTCGGAGCGATGGCCTTCACAGCGGCGATGAATCGCTCGGGATCCTTCTCGTCCACCTCGATATCAAAGGCATCGATGCCGCCATATATCTTAAAAAGGAGGCTCTTTCCCTCCATCACGGGCTTGCCACTCATGGCCCCGATGTCGCCAAGTCCCAGCACCGCCGTACCGTTCGACACGACAGCGACAAGGTTTCCCTTGTTGGTATAGCGATAGGCATCTTCAGGAGTCTTCTGAATTTCCAGACAGGGCTCCGCCACTCCGGGGCTGTAAGCCAGCGAAAGGTCGGTCTGGGTGCGGTAGGGCTTCGTAGGCACCACCTCGATTTTTCCGGGACGCCCTTGCTCATGATAGGCAAGTGCCGCCTCTTTTGTGATTTTTACCATAAGGATTTCTTGTTTATAGCGTTTGCTTCTGTGTTGTTTCCGAGTGAAAGCCGGGGGAATGCCGGCGGTGTACCTTTGCAGATGAATGCGGCATTCCTTAATAGATGAAAAGCCGGACATCGGATGAACCGCCTCTATTTCAGCGAGATGCCTGCGGTCGGCGCCGGCACAAGGTTGCCGTTTTCCCGCCCTTCAAAGGCGCGGCTTCCGGCACAAGGTTGCCGTTTTCACGGCACTTTCAGCACACGGAAAGCGGCTTTTCCGGTATGCAAAGTTACGTTTTTTCTCACGTTTCCTTGATATGCCTGTTCTGTATTTTTGGAAACGTTATCCGAAAAAAAAGCAATTTTAACGATTAGCGGCGTTAAAGTTTTCGTTTTATGCAGAAAACTTTGTAAATTTGCCCAAGTTTTCACCCGACAGAAATTGGGAGTCTGCATTTAGGCATCCCGCACTTTCCACCGAAAACCGCAAGGACGCGCCGCACGATGCCGACGACAGGGAGCGGCGATGATGAACCTTCGAGGTGGGTCCTGCAAATCACACCGCAAGGAACTCCCGGGATTTTGCACGCCACATATTGCCGCAAAACCGCCTTGCTCCGCATAGGGACGACGGAAGCCCCACGGCACGCCGCCCCGACTTTCCACATTTTCCCCAAACTGTTCAACACCCTCGATTCATGCAGAAGGCAGCAACACCCCAACACAACGACATTGTCAGACAAAGAGTCATCGACTACGCCACCCAACAGTTCTTTGAATTCGGCATCCGCGACGTCACGATGGACGCCATTTCACAAGGCCTGAAGATGTCGAAGCGGACCCTCTACCAACTTTTTTCTGACAAAGAGCAACTTATCATTGCCTGCATTGAGAAAGAACTCGCACGTTCCAAGGAAATGTCCTTGAAGATGATTGAAGAAAAGCAGGATGTCATCACCATTATCCTGTCGATTATCGGCAACCGTCTGCAGATTTTCAAGAAGATGTCGCCGAAATTCACCTTCGACATCGAGCATTATCCCCAATTAAAGGCGTTCTTCGAGACGTTCAAGCAGGAGTTCTACACCGAGGGTGCGGAATTCCTCCGCCAGGGTGCCGTAGAAGGCTCGCTCCGCAGCGACATCAATTTCGACATTGCCGTGCGTTACATCTACCAGAACAACATGGCCTTCACGCGCTCCACGGATTTCCAGGCCTATAAGATTGAAGAGATCTTCTTCAACACCGGCTTCACCTTCCTCAGAGGCTGCTGCACGCCGAAAGGATTGGCGGCGCTTGAACAATTCTACCAGAAGTATATGCAGGAAGACAACGCGTGACTCCCTGTAAGCGTCACTGACTTCCGGCATCCATAATACCGACTTTCCCGGACGCAACGACAAAGCAATCCGGGAGAACCCACCATAAAAACTATCCAAGACCCCGCCACAGGCCAACGAAAAGCGTGGCGAACAAGCATGAAGCAAGAAAAAGATTTTCTCGCACTTGCCGAACAACCCGTCGGACGACTGTTGCTGCAGTATGCCATTCCTGCCATAACCGCCATGGTGGCATCCTCGCTCTACAACATCGTCGACGGCATATTCATCGGCCAAGGTGTCGGCGAAAACGCCATCTCCGGACTGGCACTTACCGCGCCCATCATGAACATTACGGCAGCGGTGGGCGCCATGATCGGTGTGGGAGGCGCCACCATCATGAGTGTAAGACTGGGACAACAGGACTATTCCACCGCCCGGAAAATCCTCGGCAACGTGGTCATCCTCAACGTTTTCCTGGGTGTTGCCCTCGCCCTTTCCATCATCGCCGCCCTGAATCCCATATTGAAGTTCTTCGGCGCATCGGCATCCACCCTGCCCTACGCCCACGAGTACATGTTCATCCTGCTGATCTTCAATCCCATCACCCACCTGTATTTCGGATTGAACGCCATGCTCCGCTCCACGAACCGTCCGAAGAGTGCCATGTACGCCACCTTTGGAACCGTGGGCATCAACATTGTTCTCGACGCCCTTTTCATCCTTGTTTTCCAATGGGGCATTGCAGGCGCGGCATGGGCCACCGCCATTTCGCAACTCATCATGCTGTGCTGGCAGTACCGCCTCTTCCGGCATAAGGACCACATCATCCGTCTGGAACGCCGGATTTTCCAACCCTCGCTCCGCATCATGACGGAGGCCACCACCATCGGTCTCCCGCAATTCCTCATCAACGCCTGCGCCTGCCTCGTCAGTATATGCTTCACCCGCGCCATGACCACCTATGGTGGCGACACGGCGGTGGGAGCCTACGGCATCATCGGACGCCTCTCCATGCTCATCGTCTTCATTGTTGTCGGCATCAACCAGGCGCTTCAGCCCATCGCAGGCTACAACTATGGGGCGCAACGCTACGACCGTCTCATCAAGGTTCTCAAATATGCCGTGCTGGCAGCCACGGTGGTCAGCACCACAGGTTTTGCCCTCGGCACCTTCATGGCCGAACCTTTCGTCCGCCTCTTTGCCGCCGATGCCGAGGAAATGGTCAGCACCGCCGCCCACGGACTGCGCATCACGGTGATGTTTTTCCCCTTCATCGGCATGCAGATTGTCAGCGGCGCTTTCTTCCAAAGCATAGGATATCCGGCAAAAAGCATCTTCCTCAGCCTCACCCGTCAACTCATTTTCCTCCTCCCGGGGCTCTATCTTCTACCCCTGGCCTTCAGCGACCCCCTTGAAGGTGTATGGTACTCCATGCCCATTTCCGACGCTGCCGCCACCCTGCTCTCCGCATGGCTCCTCATACGGGAGGTGAAGAAACTGAAACGAATCCCTGACACCCCCTCCCATTGAGCCCGTTTTGAAATTATACCCTACCCCATAAACACATCAACAAACACGTCAGTCAATCATGAATTCGCCATACGTCATCTGCATAGGACGCCAACTGGGAAGCGGCGGAAGACAGATCGGTCACATCCTCGCCCAGCAGTTGGGCATCTCATATTACGATAGGGAAATCCTCTCCATCGCCGCCGAAGAGAGCGGACTGGGGCGTGGCGTCTTCGAACGCAACGACGAACGTAAGGGATTTCTCCACACCTTCCTCGGTGCCGTGCAACCCTTCTTCGGCGGCGGCGACTTCTATGCCAACCAACTTTCCGAGGAAAACATCTTCACCTTGCAGAGCGGCGTCATCAAAAAGGTGGCGAACGAACGCTCGGGCATCTTCATCGGACGCGTCGCCGACTACATTCTCCGCGACCATCCGCGGATGGCGAGTGTCTTCATCGCGGCATCCACCGACGACAGGGCGCGCAGAATCATGGAGACGGACAAGGTGGACATGAAGACGGCATTGCGGAAAATCGAGGAGGGTGACAGCCAACGCGCCAGTTACTACAACTTCTATTCGTCGGGAACATGGGGAAGTGCCGACAACTACGACCTCTGCGTCAACTCCTCCGTGCTGGGCATCGAGGAAACGGCAACCCTTATCCGCGACTTCATCGTCAAGAAACTCCACATCGAACTGCCGTCGGAAACCTCTGTTCCCGCCCCCGAAGTGTTCTGAGATTCCGGCAGACACGCGCCAAACGCTCCAAACGTCTGTCCGCAAGATAGCGACACATACGCTCGACATCCCCGAAGCATTTCTCGATAGCCACTCCCTCCGGCTGTCGGGAAATGCTTTTTATGTTGGGGGTACCCTTCGTTTTCCCGCCATGGCATAACAAAATCAAGCACTGCTTGCTTTCGTTCTACTCATCTGGCTTAATGAAAACGTTGGGGGTACCCTTCGTTTTCCCGCCATGGCATAACGCAAACGTTCCGTCATCCTCCGAAACTTTCCCACGGGAATCTACCCACATCGTACCACCGCACCCCGACAAAAAGGTATTGAAACGTGAAAAGGCGATTGATGAAAAGAGCGGAGATTTGCGGTGAAAAATACGGAAGTTCCTGATGGAATCTTCCGATATTTCCGATGGAAAGGACGGAGGTGTTTATTGAGAACAGTCTGAAAGTTTACTTTAACAAACTCACGTTGAAAAGGTTATTTTCAAAAGATTATTAAAGGATATTCCGCATTTGCTTTAGCCCCATCAAACCCTGTGTCGGACGTATGGCTACCGGCATCGCCATTATGCGCGGAACAATGTCAGGACCTTCCCGTTTTGCGGATGCAAAAAAAAGGAAGCATACTGCACGCGCTCGGCAAATATGCTTCCGGAAGGTTGGGATTTTGCATAAATGAAGCCCATCAAATGGCTTCAACAATCAGATTTCGGCATGACGACTGACGGGGTTTACAGTTCAGCAAGTGAACAAGGAGGCAGGTCAGTCAGCGAAGAAAGAACGCTCGAGGACAACTGCGTTTAAGAGCGGATTGATGTTGCACACCTGCTTAAAACCGGCTTACGGGAGACGTTGTCATCCGTTGTTGATGCTGTCGCGCACCATCTGTCTCAAAGCCTCATCGTTGCCCGCCATGCACTGGCGCAGGCAATTCTCGTCGAACGATTTGAGGTAGCGGACGGTATAGTCGATGATGCTGTCGGAGAAGACGTCACCGGCGGTGTAGATGGCGCGGTCCTTCTCCAATTCGTCGGCGGCTTCAGCGCAACTTGCGGGGAGTTGTTCCAGCGATTCCTGAATCTGCTGGTTGCTATGGTCGTGGATGTTGACACCAAGTTCCACAAACGTGCGCCGGGCCACTTCGAGAGCTTCGGGGTTTTCCAGGCCGTGGCGTGCCGCACAGCAGAGGGCCGCCATGAGGAGGTAGGTGTCGGCAAAGGCATCGCTGGCACGCCACTCGAAGGTCTGCTTACCCGAGAAGTCGAGGAGCGAAGGTTTTTCCGCCGGATTGGCGGTGTGCGCCATGTCGAGGGGGACGGTCCATCCCAGGGGCACGCGCACCAATGCCGAGCGGTTGCTGAACGACCAGCAGAGCGACGTGGGGGCCTCCTGGTGGGGGACAAGGCGCATGAAGGAGAGGGGATGGGGATTTCCGAAGGCGGGGAGGGATGTTCCTGCCATCATCCATCCCGCAATGGCGCGGCGGGCCTCGTCGGTGAGTTGGCCGTCGCGGAGCATGGCACTCCCGTCGCCGCGCATCAGACGGCAATGGACGTGCATGCCGCTACCGGCTTTCCCGACGGTTATCTTCGGGGCAAACGTCAGTTCGAGGCCGTAAGTGTAGGCCAACTGGCGCATAATCCACTTGGCGATGACGAGTTGGTCGGCGGCGTCCTCGATGTCGACGGGGAGAAACTCTATCTCATTCTGCTCGAAGACCCTGCCGGATGCCGTGAAATTGCCCACCTCGGAGTGGCCATACTTGATGCGTGCGCCGCACTTTGCCAGCATTCCCATGGCTTCCACGCGGAACTGTGTGAACTTGTTGAAAGGCTCCGACTCGTGGTATCCGCGCTGATCCGCCACCTGATAGAGTTCTTCCGCGGGAGCGACGATGTAGTATTCCAGTTCGCCCATGGTCTCCATGCGGAGTCCTGTGCGCTCCTTGAAGGCTTCGCTGGCCTTGTGAAGGATGTGTTGGGGTGAACTTGCAAAGGGTTTTCCCTCACGGTCGAAGAAGGCGCAGAGGACATCGAGCGTAGGTTCCTGGCTGAAAGGATTGAGGAATGCGGTGTGATAACGCGGCACGACGTAGAGGTCGCTGCGGCCTGCCTCGACGAAAGGAAAGAGGCTCGAGCCGTCGACCCGCTCACCGGCTTCGAGGACCGTGCGGAGATGGTCCTCGTCAAGAATGACGAAATTCAGGGTCTTCAGGCGGCCTCCCCACCCGCAATAGTGGAAATTGAGGTAGCGCACACCGGTCTCGCGGCAATAGCGCACGAGGTCTTCCCGCGTAAATTCATGAGGAAGTTTCCGCAGGTATTGTACCAGCGGATTGGGATTCATGGAAATTTTATAATCCATAAACGATTAGAAAAAATAAGGTTAGCAGTAGTGTTTGGTGTTTTTCAGGCACAAAAGTACCAAAATATTTTTGTAATGGTCGGATAAAAGGGATAAAATTGCTAATTTTGCGGACGAAAAAACCATTAACATTCCCTGTTTCATGACAAAAAAAGAAATTGTAGAGAATATCTTTCGCAAAGGATCGTTTCTCTGTGTAGGTCTTGACACCGACTTAAAGAAGATTCCCCAGCACCTTTTGACGGAGGAAGACCCCATCTTCGCCTTCAACAAAGCCATCATCGACGCGACCGCTCCCTACTGCGTGGCGTACAAACCGAACCTTGCCTTCTATGAATGCTTCGGCCTGAAAGGGTGGCAGGCGTTTGAAAAGACGGTGGCATACATCAAGGAGAACTATCCCGACCAGTTTGTCATCGCCGATGCCAAACGCGGCGATATCGGCAACACGAGCGCCATGTACGCCCGTTGCTTCTTCGAAGAGAGCCAGGTGGACTCGCTGACCGTGGCACCCTACATGGGCGAGGACAGCGTGACGCCCTTCCTCCCCTACGACGGCAAGTGGGTAATTCTGCTTGCGCTGACGAGCAACAAGGGCAGCCACGACTTCCAACTCACGGAAAGCCGCGAGGACGGCGAACGTTTGTTTGAGAAAGTCCTGCGCGTAAGCCAGCAGTGGGCTGACGACGAGAAGATGATGTACGTGGTGGGAGCCACCCAGGGCAAACTTTTCGAGGACATCCGCAAGATTGTTCCCGAGCATTTCCTGCTGGTTCCCGGCGTCGGAGCCCAAGGCGGAAGCCTCGAAGAGGTGTGCCGCTACGGTATGACCAAGGACTGCGGACTGCTCGTCAACTCGTCGCGCGGCATCATTTATGCCGACAGCACCGAACGCTTCGCAGAGGTGGCTGGCGAAAAGGCGAAGGAACTCCAGCAGCAGATGGCGAAGGAACTTGCCAAAGTGCGCTGAACGGAAACGGTTTTCACCGATTTTCCGCTCAGCAATGTTGATTGAGAGTCCTCACCAAAACGGACTATGACCATGAACATTACCGATATCTCCGCCACAGCCCTCAGCCGGAAGCTCCGCTGGGCGGCATGTTCCGTGGCGATATGCCTGTCCGGCGCCCTATGGGCACAGGATGCGGCCTACTATGCTGCGGCAACGGGAACGAAAGGTGCCGCACTGAAAACGGCATTGTCGAAGATTGTCAGCGACCATACCGTGCGCACTTACGCCAATCTTTGGAGCGATTTCCGGGAGACCGACTGCCGTGCGGACGGCTGCGTCTGGGACATGTACAGTTGCATCACGAACTATAAGTTCGGCGACGACCAGGCGGGCAACTTCAAAGACGAGGGCGACAAGTACAACCGTGAGCATTCGTTCCCGAAAAGTTGGTGGGGCGGCAGTTCGAGCGAGGCGGCATATACCGACCTTTTCCACCTCTACCCTACCGACGGATACGTGAACGGCATGCGCGGCAACCTGCCCTTCGGCGAGGTGACAAGCGCAACAAAGCAGAGCGCACAGGGCTTCAGCAAGGTGGGACCCTGCGCCATCAACGGTTACAGCGGCACGGTTTTCGAACCTGCTGACGAATATAAGGGCGACTTCGCACGCACCTATTTCTATATGGCCACCGCCTACGAAAGCAGTTTCGCGAAATGGGAAGAGAGCGAGGGCGGCATCATGCTCGCCGGAAACGCATGGCCGGGATACAAGGCTTGGGTGATTGACATGCTGCTGCAATGGGCGAAGGACGACCCCGTCAGCGATAAGGAACGCGACCGCAACGAGGCGGTCTACGGTATCCAGCACAACCGCAACCCCTACATCGACTATCCCGGACTGGAACAGTACGTCTGGGGCGGATGCCAGCAGATACCCTTCGATGCTGCCGAATACAAGGATCCCGCTACCATTGTAGGCCTCGACGTGCCGGTGGTCGGTTCTTCAGGTGCCGATGCCCCGGTCTACGACCTGCAGGGCCGCCGCATCAGACGCCAGCATCACGCCGGCATCCGCATTGAAAACGGAAAGAAGGTGACGGATTGAACCGTTGCGGGCTTCGTCGGGGCAGGGATAAAAATCCATCTTCTCGCTGCCGGAACGCCGCATCATCACACAACAACGGACGGCTCACTCCCCGGATTTGCCGGGTGGGTGAGCCGTCCTTCGTCTCGTCTTTCAGAATGTCCTGGCCTTCAGGATTCAGGTGCCTGTGCGGACGTCGGCAATCTGGAATGCCTGCCGTTCCGGCCTCTGGGCCTTATCTGATTTCGATGCAGCGTGTGGTTTCGCACTTCTCCTCAACGGGAAGTTTGGGGATGCTGATGGTGAGTACGCCGTCGGACATCGAGGCATCGATGTGCTCGCGGTCGGCACCATCGGGGAGCGAGAGACGCTGTTCGAACTTGCTGTAGGAGAATTCGCGACGGAGATACTTCTTCTCTTCGCCCTTTTCGGGGACGTCGCCGGTCTTCTTCTCCATGGAGATGATGAGCGTGTCGTCGGGTGCAAGGGAGACTGCGAAGTCGTCCTTCGTCATGCCCGGAGCGGCCACCTCAACCTTGTAGCCTTTGCTGTCTTCCGAGACGTTGATGGCAGGCGAAGTGCCGAACGTGGTGGAGTTCAACAGACTGTCGTTGTCGAAGAGTTCGCTGAAGAGCGAGGGGAGCCAGCCATTCTGGCGACCGGTATAAATGGTAGGAATCAACATAATGGTATAAATTTTTAAGGGTGATTGTTTTATCTTGGATTTCTTGTTAAGAGTGAATGTGTCGCAATCAATGCAGACGTTCCATTGCATTACATGGGAGTAAGTTTTTGAAGTACTTGTGATATATTTCGCCTAACCAATTCTCTGTCATAGAGGATATTATGCGATTTTGCCTGAAGTTTTGTCCGAAGTGGTTCGGACCTCCTTCCAGTGTTTTGTGGCTTCGGCCTCGGGGATGCATCGCCTGTGCTTTGCCTTGTCCCTTCGGCCTTCCGTCCGACACTCAGGGTATAGTGCAAATGGGATGCCGGATGGCACGTCTCCCCTTCGTTTTTTAAGACATTTTGCACTGATTTTTCCGCAGACGCCGGAATTCTTACACCGGTTAAGATTCGTTGCATTTCGTTAACTGACAACCTCTGACGCTTTTGTCACCTCGTTCTGCCGCTTTGTCCGGAAGAGCATATAGCGTTGGTAGCCTTACGGTCTTTCCGGATTCTTCCCGGACCTTCCCGACGAGATTGTCTGAGGGGTAGTATTCCCGGAACAGTGATGAAAACTGTTCGGAATCGTGCAGTTCCCTTGTGCTTTTTGCCAGAAATCAATGCATTTCTGCATCTGATTTTGCATTATTTATCGTGGAAAAGCATCGAATCCTACACCTTTTGGCAGTGTTTGGTCCCGGATCCTACACCGAGAAGCAACATCCTACACCCCATCCTACACCCGAAAAAGCCTGTACAAAAAGGAAGTTTTGTGAAAGGGTGTAGGAAATGTAGGTTTTTTCCAGAAAACTTTTTTTTGAGGAGTGCCGAGACAGCTTCCAAAGTGGTAGAGGGAGGGATTTTGTAGTGGTGTATGGGAAGTGCAAAACATCGGACTTCTTTGATGCAAACCTCCGTACTTTTGATGCAAAACCTCCGTACTTTTGCCCAAAGAAGTCCGATGTTTTTGTTTTCCGAAAAAATCTCTGTACAGAAGGCAGCGTCCGGTTCTTTGCAGCCGAGCGCCTCGCTTATATGCCCGCACTGGTAGAACTGCGT
>CAMAFY010000043.1 GCA_945833885.1 uncultured Bacteroidales bacterium | reverse complement strand
TTCCGCAAAGGACGCCATGGCACAGATCCGCGAGAAGGGTTACTTCAAGCCCTACATTTCCGACCCGCGTCCCGTCATCCTCCTCGGCATCAACTTCTCCTCCGACACCGGAACCATCGAGGATTACGCCATCGAGCGTTGCGAAAAGGCGTAAAAACACACCTTATCATAATATGTTTGCATTGGTCTTCGCATTGCAAATTTCAAATCTTTTACAGACAATCTTCCGGTTCCGCACCTTCAAAGCACCATCAAATACACCTCCTAAACCGACATGTCCAACTTCCGCATTCCAAAATCCCTGCGTTCTGCCCTTGCTACAACAATGGTGGGCACGTTAGTCGTCCAGCCCGCCACCGCACAGCAGGACGCCGCTTTTCAGCAATACTGGAAGTTGGAGCCACAATGGTGCCCTGCGGCAGTGGGACGCACGCCGGAACTTTCCATCAATGCCGCTTTCCAAACCCATGCCACAGGTTTCGAAGACGCCGGTTCTACTATGTATGCCGGAGTGGACATGGCGCTACAGGCGGGAAAGACACGCCATGGTGTGGGAGCCATGTTCGTCAACGATGTCTTCGGACTCTTCTCGCAGAAAAGTTTTTCCGTGCAGTATGCCTATCATCTGAAACTCTGGGGCGGCACATTCTCCATCGGCACACAGTTCGACCTCCTTTCGGAAGAGATTGAAGGCAGCAAGGCTGACCTTGCTGACGGTTCAGACCCCGCATTCCCCACAACCGACCTTACGGGAACCGCCTTCGACATTGGCTTCGGACTCTACTACGCCCGCAAGCAACTTCAACTCGGATTGTCGGCAGACCACCTTATGGCACCTGTCATCACGATGGGAGAAACCAACGAGTATGCCATGAAAAGACAAATGAATTTTTCCGGTGCATACAATAT
This sequence comes from uncultured Bacteroidales bacterium, assembly GCA_945833885.1. Lineage (GTDB taxonomy): Bacteria > Bacteroidota > Bacteroidia > Bacteroidales > Bacteroidaceae > Alloprevotella. Next base: position 24,398 of record CAMAFY010000043.1, on the reverse strand, counting down.
ACGGCTGAAATCTCCGTTATATACAATAACGCCATCTGTGATGTTCCGCACCGATTTCGCGGATTACCGTACCGACATCACCTGTCGCCTGCAATACGAATATGAAAAGCGGCGGATGTATGGTGGCGTAAACTATGCTCCCCAACGCAGCGTCGCCATCTTCTTCGGAGGCACCCTCCACGGCGTCGACCTCTGCTACAGTTATGAGGCGAATACCGAGGGCATAGGGATGCAAGCCGGTCAGCATGAGGTGACCATCGCCTACCGCATGGACCTCAATCTGGGGAAAAAAGGCAAGAATGTACACAAGTCGGTCCGCTGGCTTTGACGAAGCAGCACCCTGTTCGCCCGAAACACCCCGGCAACCCCACAAAGGTCGAAAACAAATTGAAACAACAATCATAGCAAATGAACAAGATACTCTCCATTTCCCTTAGTCTCATCCTGGCGGCAGCCCTGTATTCCTGCATGGGTAGCAGCCATGCCATGTCAAACGGTGGTGAGGTGACCGGACAACGCTCATCGACGGTGATGGAGCCCGAGCCCTACGGCATGATAGAAGTGAAGCGTGGATTTCTGAAAGTCGGCATCAGCGACCATGATTCCCTTTGGGGAACCATCGTCCCCGAAAAGGAAATCAGCGTCGATGGTTTCTGGATGGACCAGACTGAGGTGACCAACTCCATGTACCGGCAGTTTGTGGAATGGGTGCGTGACAGCATCATCCGCGAACGACTTGCAGACCCCTCGTTCGGAGGTGACGAAACTTTCAAGATAGAGGTCGACAAATATGGCGACCCTGTAACCCCGCACCTCAACTGGGCAAAGCCCATCCCCTGGCGCAAACCGACGGATGAACAGAAGGGAGCGATTGAGAGCGTCTATACCCGACATCCCATCGATGGCACAAAAATGCTCGACGCAGCACAACTGAACTACCGCTACGAGGTGTTCGACTACGAGAAGGCCGCATTGAGAAAATACCGCCTCAATCCTTCCGAGCGCAATCTCAACACCGATATTGCCACAGATCCCGACGCCGTGGTGATGATCAGCAAGGATACGGCATACATCGATGACGAAGGCCGCATCGTCCGCGAGACCATCAATCGCCCCCTCTCTTCGCTCTACGATTTCGTCAATACGTATATCGTGCCTGTATATCCCGACACCACCTGCTGGGTGAACGACTTTCCCAACGCCCACAACGAGGTGTACATGAAGAATTATTTCTCTGCACCGGCGTACAACGACTATCCCGTTGTCGGCGTGACGTGGGAACAGGCACAGGCCTTCTGCGCATGGAGGACGGAATATCTGCTCCGTGGCCTCGGTGCCCAGGCACGCTATGTCCAGCGCTACCGCCTGCCATCGGAGATAGAATGGGAATATGCCGCACGTGGCGTGAACGGGAACCCCTATCCTTGGGAGGGCGATGCCTCGACAAGCGACAAGGGATGTTTCCTCGCCAATTTCAAACCTGACCGCGGAAATTATACTGAAGACGGAAACCTCATCACCTCGAAGGTGGGAATCTATGGCGCCAACAGCAACGGCCTCTTCGACATGGCTGGAAATGTGGCGGAATGGACCAACACCGTCTATACGGAAGCGGGAGTGGTTTCGATGTCAGACGTCAACCCCGAATTGCGGTACGACGCCGCACTCGAAGACCCCTACTTCCTCAAACGCAAGAGCGTGCGCGGAGGTTCGTGGAAAGACCCGATATCCCTTATACAGTCGGCATGGCGCACTTATGAATACCAGAACCAGCCGAGATGTTACATCGGCTTCCGTTGTGTCCGCTCAAAGGCAGCCTCCACCAGCAACACCGCCACAGGCAAGAAAAAGAAATGACAGTACAACGGAGCCAAGCAGCAACAGTATGGTTGTAAAAGACCCGACTTCCGCTGTTTTTCCTCCGAAAAAAGGGAGCGTTACTCCCCATCTTTCCACATCATTCCACAGACCCCATCATACATAAGATATGGCCATCAAACTAAACCCTGTTACCCGTATGCAACACTGGATTGACAGTGTACCGGGACAGACCTTTCTCAATTATGCCTATTCATGGGGCGCATCAATCGTCATCCTTGGCGCCCTCTTCAAACTGACCCACCTCCCAGGTGGTAACCTCATGCTCTTCCTGGGTATGGGAACCGAAGCCTTCGTCTTCTTCCTCCAAGCCTTCGACCGTCCCTTCGACAAAAACTCCGTAGGAAAGGAACTCCCCGCCGACTTCGAGACGGACGAGGAGATTGCCCGTGCCGAAGAAACCGCCATGAACCCCGCCTGTGGCGCACAAATGGTGGAAGGTGGTGCCGGACAGGGAACCACGGTTATCGGTGGCGTACCCGGTGGAACCGTCATCATCGGCGGTGGGACAGCAACCTGCGGCGGCAGCGTGAACGCCGGAACAGACGTTCCCGCATCCGTAGAAACCGCACCCGTCGCAGACCCCATACAGCAGGCTATCGACGAAATCTACGATTCTCCCGAGGGAGAAGCCACCGTGGAGCAGCAGGCCGACAAATTGGCCACCATCATCCGTCTGGCGAACGACGAACTTCTCCGCCGCGCTCAGGCAGTGCTATCCCCCGAAATGGAGGCTGCCACGAAGGATTACATCGAAAAACTCGAAGCCCTGAACGAAACCCTCGGAAAGGTCGACGAGCAGAGTGCCCGCCTTACACGCGATTCTCAAGAGATGGAGAACCTCAACCGCACGCTCATTGGCATCAACAAGGTGTACGATCTCCACTTCGCCAGCATCAGCCGGCAGGTGACAACCATCGAAGATATCAACGAACAGACCCGCCAACTGGCGGCAAAGATAGAGGAAGTGAACGGCATCTATGCCCGCATGATGCAGCAACTCTCCATCATGACCAACCCCATGGGCGGTATGGCATCCCCCGCCTCCCGCGACATCTCAGAAGATTAAGCGCGACATCGTCTACAACCGGCGATGAGATGCCGGACATTCTCCCCCATCCGCCACAACCGGCGATGAGGGATGTACAGACAAAATCCCGTGCCTATCAACAGACCACACCGCCGCTTCTCCCCCCGACAATCCCCTCCTCCGGCTTTCCCCCCTCCTTTGAAAGATAGTATCAATTCCCCATTTATAATATTATAGAGGAGTACGCGAAGTCCTGAAGACAGAGGGTGCACCCGCGGAAGTGCCGTCTCCCAACGGAGTATCCGACACGGAATGCCACTCCTCCTCTGCCACATGACAACTGGAAGAAGCCCATTCGCAGCAAGAGGCATCGGCAGGGAAAGCGACAAACAAACATTAACTTACGGTGGAAGCACCACGCCGCCACCATCCAATTTATTTGACCCCACCGCAATATGGGAGTAAAGAAAAACCCGGTCTCTCCGCGTCAGCGCATGATCAATCTGATGTACGTCGTCCTGACGGCCATGCTGGCGCTTAATGTCTCGACCGATGTGCTCAAAGGCCTCTCCGTCGTCAGCGACAGTCTTGAGCGCAGCACATCGAACGCCGAGAAGGAGAACTTGGCCATATACGAAGATTTCAAGCAGCAGATGAAGACCAATCCTGCCAAAGTAGGACCCTGGTTTGAGAAGGCACGCCGCGTAAAGGCCGCCTCCGACTCTCTCTGCAGTTACGCCGACCTGCTGAAATGGGCCATCGCACGCGAGGCCGACGGCAAGGACGGCAACCCTCTGGCGCTGGAGAACAAGGACGACCTCAACGCCTCCGACGCTGTCATGCTGAACGGACCGAAGAAGCACGGCCGACGACTCTATGAGGAAATCAACAAGTACCGCGAATTCATCCTCCACTACGTCACCGATCCGCGCCAACGCGCCATCATCGCCTCGAACCTCAGCACGGAAGTGCCGAAAACCGTAGAAAACCGCGATAAGAAGTGGCAGGAATATATGTTCGAGACCATGCCCGCCATCGCCGCCGTCACCATGCTTTCAAAGTTGGAGAGCGACGTCAGAAAGGCGGAGAGCGAGGTGTTGCACAGCCTAATCTCAAACGTCGACGTCAAGGACATCCGTGTCAATGAACTCGGTGCATACTGCTTGCCCGAGCAGACCACCCTCTTCCCCGGTGACGAATTCCGCAGCCGCATCTTCATGGCCGCCGTCGACACCACCCAACGTCCGGAAATCTACGTCAACGGTAAGAAGATCTCCACCGACGGCAGTTACAACTTCCGCGTAGGAGGCCCGGGAGAATACGATTTTTCGGGGTACATCATGATGCCCAATGCCGCCGGCGAGATTATCCGCCGCGATTTCAAGCAGCATTACAACGTCATCGCCCCACCCTCCGGCGCCACCGTTGCCGCCGACCTGATGAATGTCCTCTATGCCGGTTTTGACAACCCCATATCCGTCAGCGCCTCCGGTGTCAGCAGCGACAAGATAACCGTCAGCATGACTGGCGGACAACTCACCTCGAAGGGCGACGGACACTATGTGGCACGTCCCGCCAAGGTGGGTCAGGATGTCACCTTCGACATCAACGGTGTAGTGAACGGGAAGCCCCAGGCAATGGGAAAATTCTCCTTCAAGGTGCGCAAACTCCCCGATCCTACCGCCTATATCCAGGTGGGCGACGACATGTTCCGGGGCGGACGAATTGCCAAAGGCAGCATCGTCGGCGCCAAGTCCCTCGGGGCAGCCATTGATGACGGTCTCCTCAATATCCCCTTCAAGGTCCTCTCGTTCGAGTGCGTCTTCTTCGACCGTATGGGAAATGTGCGTCCCGAAAAGTCCGCAGGTGCCAACTTTACCGACGCTCAACGCGACCTGATGCGCACCCTCAACAAGGGCAAACGCTTCTATATCAGTTCCGTACGCGCCATCGGTCCTGATGGCATCGAACGCACGCTCCCCGGCGCTCTTGAAGTGATTGTAAACTAATAATCCCCGCTTTATGGTGGTTGCTGCCGCATTTTTCCTCCTCGCGGACGCTCCTTTCCACCGCAATACCCATTCTTTTATGAAAGCATATCGCATCATTCTCCTTGCACTCTTTGCAGGTGTCCTGACCGCATCGGCTCAGATGCCCGCACGACGTTCTATGGGCAAGAAGGAAAAGACCGAAAATACCGCTCCGGTAAGGGAACCTGTCACCAGTCCCGTGACGGCGCGCCAGAGAGCCAACGCCAACGTTGAGGGAGTGACACCGCCCGAAGAGCAGATGTCGAGAAACGGCATGCCCGACCGGACGACTCGGACAACGGGGGCTGCCGCACGGACACAACAACGGCAGAACAACGCATCGCAGGCCGCCAACCGCCCGCAGAGCAGACGCAATGGTGGAGTGGTGAACAAACCGGCATCGGAAAGTTTCGTCAGGGAATTCCCCACAGCGGCAAACGTTCCCGACGATGCGGCATGGCGACGCGACATATATCGCTCCATCGACCTCACGAAGGAAGCGAACGCCGCACTGTACTATCCCGTGACTCCCGTTGCAGGACGGCAGAACCTCTTCGTATACCTCTTCCGGCAGATTCTGCGCGGAAACATCAAGGCGTACGAATACACCCTTGATGCCAACGAGCACTTCGACGAGGAACATCAGTTGAAGGGCAAGAAAATCATGGACACCTACAACATCTATTACGAGAGTAATGACGGCAAAATCCGCGTGAACGATGCCGACCTGCCCTCGGAAGATGTGAAAATATACTTCATCAAGGAGAGCGTCGTCTACGACCAGCATACCGCATCCTTCCGTACGAAGGTCACCGCCATCTGCCCCGTGATGGTCAGCGGCACCAATGAATTCGGAGAAAGCGACATGCAACGCATCCCCCTCTTCTGGGTAAATTACGAGGAGGCAGCGCCCTATCTGGCGAAACTTTCGCTGATGGGATCCAGCATCAACAACGCTTCTGTCATCAGCGCCGACGATTATTTCACCATGAACCGCTATCAGGGTGACATCTACAAGACGACGAACCTCCAGGACCGCATCATCGCCCAATATGCCGAGGACGACGAGGCACAATCCCGCGAGCGCGAACGTATAGAAAAGGAACTTTCGCATTTCGAGGACCGCGTATGGGGACACCGCAACGACTCCGTAAAGGATGTCTTCGGACTCGCGGTGACCGATACTGCCGGACTTGCCATCACCCGTGACGCCGAAGGCCGTCTCATTGACGCCCAAGGCCGCCGCATCGCCTTTGCAAGGGCTGACAGCGTGGCGGTGGCATCACCCGAAAACCTCAACAAGGACAACCGGATGGTCACCGTTCTCGTCAATGAGCGCGGATTCGCCGTCAACGAAAAGGGAGAACCTCTCCTCGACCGTAACGGGAAACCCATCGAAATCACCTACGATTATCCCAATCCCGAAGGGGTGGATGCCCCCAACGTGAAGGAGGCGGAAAAGTCGAAGGCAAGCAAATCCACTTCTTCGCGCCGCACCACCGCGACAAACTCCCGCCGTCCGGCTACCTCAACGAAGTCGTCTGCCGCAAAGGCTCCGAAGACACCGAAGACCAAGGCGGCAAAACCCGCCAAGACGAAGAGCAGTTCGGCAAAATCCGGCACCATCAGCGTGCGTCGTGAGCGGCATTGACCGCTAATCCCGCCATTCCTTCCGGCGGGTACGGACAAGGGCTTTTGCTACCTATTTTGAAAAACACAGTTGTTGCTAAGGCCATCCACCGTCAGCAAATCCTTGATTTTCAGCGAAATTACGTTGCAGGCACAAGGCACTATGGCATCGTTTCTTCGGATGATTCGAGGGAGACATTGTCCTTCTTACCATACCGACAGTGCCGCCTGCCGTGTGAAATTCCCATCACCGCTGCAAGGTATATTGTCAGCATCCTCAGGTTTTTCGGTGGAACTTTTCAGCCTCCCAACCATAGCGCATCTATGCTGACCATGAAAAAACGCCATAAAGGCCGATTCCTATACGAATAGTGGCGACAGGAATGTTCCGGACCTTCTTTATGAGGGTTCGGACATTGTCGCGAAATTACCCCACATCCCCCAAAAACCGTGAATCCATCTCATCTGCATACCGCCATCGCCGCCGCCATAAAGGCTGGCGAGGCCATAATGGAAATCTATGAAAGTCCGCAGGCCGACTGGCAGGTGGAGCAGAAAGCCGACAACAGTCCGCTGACGCTCGCCGACCGAAAGAGCCACGAAGTCATCGCCGCTGCCCTTGAAACTACGGAAATTCCCGTGCTCAGCGAGGAAGGCCGCAAACTGCCCTACGAGGAACGCCGCCATTGGCAGACACTTTGGGTGGTGGATCCCCTCGACGGAACGAAGGAATTCATCAAGCGCAACGGGGAATTCACTGTCAATATCGCCCTCGTCACCGACGGAGAACCTGTGGCAGGCGTCATCTTTGTCCCCGTCACCCGTGTCCTCTACTGCGGCGTTGTGGGCGAAAAGGCGTTCCGCGCCGTCATCCCCGCGGGATGCTACGGTGTGGAGAATGCGGAAACGACCGCAATTCATGCCGGAAAGTTGGCAAAAACCACCGTCGTTGCAAGCCGTTCCCACATGAATGCCGATACGGAAGCCTTCATCGACAGTCTCCGTGCGGCAGGAAATACCGACATTGAGGTTGTCAGCGCCGGCAGCAGTCTGAAATTCTGCCTCGTCGCTGAAGGCAAGGCGGACTACTATCCCCGCTATGCCCCCACCATGGAGTGGGACACCGCCGCAGGACATGCCATCTGTCTGGCGGCAGGAGCCAGCGTCACACAGCCCGATGGCTCGCCTTTGCGCTACAACCGCGCCGACCTGCTGAATCCCTATTTCCTCGTAAAGGCTGCCAGATAGGCGACGATTATCGCTGGATTTCATCCTTCGTCTTCTCGCCATGGCATGGCATGTCGTAAGCGCGTTTCACACGCCTCCACTCTCTTCATCTGGCTTAGCGAAAACGCCGGATAAAGCAACAGTTGGCGATTTACAGAACCCACCCTATTCCCAGAATCCATGTCAGGATACGCCATATTTACCACCATCGTCGTCCTTGTGCTCCTCGTAGCACTGATGAAAGAGAAGATGCGTCCGGGACTGATCTTGTTTTCCGGCGCGGTAGTCTTCATGTGTTGCGGCATCATCAGCCCCAAAGAGTTGCTGGAAGGCTTCAGCAACAAGGGTATGATTACCGTCGCCCTTTTGTTCCTCGTCAGCGAAGGCGTGCGCCGCAGCGGACTTCTCGAGCAGTTGCTCGGCCGTCTGCTCCCGAAAGGTGCCGCCACCATCCGTAAGGTCCAGATGCGTATGCTACCCATCGTGGCGGTCCTCTCGGCATTCCTCAACAACACCCCCATGGTCGTCATCTTCGGCCCCATGATAAAACGTTGGGCGGAGAACCACAACCAGTCACCGACAAAGTATCTGATTCCGCTAAGTTTCGCCACCATCCTCGGAGGAATGTGCACCCTTATCGGAACCTCCACCAACCTCGTCGTCCATGGTATGGCGCTTGAGGAGTCGCTGACCAATCCTTCCATACGCGGTCTGACGATGTTCGAAATCGGACAGGTGGGCGTCTTCATCGCCATTGCCGGCCTCATCTACATCTTCATCGCCACCCGCTGGCTCCTCCCCGAGCGGCGGCAGTCGGAAAGTTCCGCGCAATCCCTCAGTGCCGAGAGCGGCGGACGCTATTACCGCATCGACCTGGTGCTCGGAGCACGCTTCCCCGCCATCGGAAGAAAGGTGAGGGACTTCAACTTCCAGCAGAAATACGGTGCGTCGGTACTTGAACTTCACCGTGGCGGAGTGCGGCACATCATCCACGACCTCCGGAAAGAATGCTATCAGGAGGGCGACCGTCTCGTCATCCTCGGCGACGACGACTTTATGAAAAACTGGGGCGACTCATCCTTCTTCCTTATGGTCGATGCCGCAAAACCACAGAAGGAACACGACCTGGGAAGCAAGAAACGCTGGTTCACCATCATCCTCCTCTTCCTGATGATCTTCGGCGCCGCTGTGGGTGAACTTCCGATGACCCGCGAGTGGGCGGAGGCGAATTTCGGCATGAAGTTCGACATGTTCTTCTGGGTATGCGTCGTCACTGTCATTATGGCATGGCTCAACATCTTCAACGCCCGCAAATATACGAAATACTTTTCGTGGGATGTCCTCATCACCATCGCCATGGCCTTTGCCATCTCCAAGGCGATGCAGAACTCAGGAATGGCGGATGCCATCGCGGCATGGGCGGTTGATTTGAGCCGTGGCAACAGCCCCTATCTCCTGCTGGCATTGGTGTTTATCCTTTGCAGCACCTTTACGGAACTGATGACGAACAATGCCGCTGCCGCCCTTATCTTCCCCATCTCGCTGAGTGTGGCGGAGCATCTCGGCGTCAGTCCTATGCCCTTCATCGTCGTCATCTGCATTGCCGCATCATGCAGTTTCTGCACGCCCATCGGTTATCAGACGAACCTCATTGTCCAGGGCCTTGGCGGCTACCGTTTCAGCGACTTCGTGAAGATTGGTCTTCCACTGAATATCCTTTGCCTTATCCTCAGTGTATGGCTGGTGCCCATTTTCTGGCCTTTCTGAGTGAGGGACGTTTCAGGACTTTGGGTAACCCATGTCCTCCTTCAGTAAATATTTCTATCAGAAACAAAAATACAATTGTTAACTTAAAAAAAAGAAAAGCATGAATCTACGTTACACAATTCTTGCTGCTTCTGTAGCCTGTGCGCTGCAGTCGTCGGCACAGAGCGTGCCTACGCATGAGATGTATGTCGATTTCGGTTATGTGGGCCTTGAAAAGATGATGAATGTCTTGCCCACTTGGGAACCCGGCAAGGCTTCCGGTATGGCCAGCGACAAGGGCGATGCCTACACCGATGACAACTTCTTCATCTCCCGCGTGCCCCTCAAAGACCGTTTCTCGCGCCCCTCGCAGCAGGCCAACAAGGACCTCGTGGCAGGTGAGAACGCCAAGAACCTCTGCTGGTGGGCCCCTATCGGCGAACTCACCAAGAAGTGGGGACCCTTGCCCCGTTGGAACTTCGACGGCGACAACTTCAACATGTGGCAGTACATCAACATCCACGGAAACTGGTCCAACTCCTGGTGGCGCGTTCCCGGAAGTTTCAACGATGTGGCCCACAAGAATGGTGTACGCACCGGTTGTCTCCTCTTTATCGACTGGGGCGCTTCGGTAAACAATATCGAAGGCAACATCGGAAAGTACCTCTTTGAACTCTCCAAGAAGAGTGGCGGCAAATATAAATATGCCGAGAAATTTGTAGAATACCTCCGTTATTACGGCATCGACGGCATCGGTTTCAACCCCGAAGGCTCATGGCAGGGCTCGCTGCAGACGCAACTCAAGGGCTTCCTGGCAGAGTGTCACCGCGTGGCAGAGGAGAAAGGATGGCCCTTCCACGTGGATTGGTACGCCTTCGTCAGCGACAGCGGCGCACTGACCGACAGCGGCTGCAAACTGGACAGCAACTGCGACACCTGGTTCATGGAGGAATCCACCGGAACCCCCGTCACCGATGTCTATATGCTCAATTATAACTGGTCCGAATCGGGCTTGCAAACATCCGTAGAGACCGCCAAAGCGGTTGGCGGAAACTCCTTCGACGTCTATGCCGGTTTCGACCAGCAGGGACGTGGTTACGGACGTTACGGCAACGCAGGATGGACGGCGCTGATGAAATATCCCATCAGCATCTGCGTCTGGGGAGCCCACGACCGCAGCCAACTCTATACTTCCAGCACGGAAGGCGGAACCTCCGACAAGGCCATCCAAAGCGAATACCAGACCAAGCAGGAACTCCTCTTCACCGGAGGTACCCGAAACGTCCTCGACCGTCCGGCGATTACCGACGAGAACATCACCTCAAGTTACGCTTCGCTGAAGAACTGGCATGGCTACAGTTCGGCGGTTATCGAGCAGAGTACCCTTGACGAACTCCCCTTCGTTACCCGCTTCAACCTCGGAAACGGTGCGATGCTGAACAACGAAGGCGTCACCACCAATGCCCACAAGTGGTACAACCTCGGTATGCAGGACCTGCTGCCGACATGGCGCTGGTGGGTGGACAACGGCGATGGCAAGACTCCCGCTGCGGATGCTATCCAGCTCGACTTCACCTTTGACGATGCATGGTTCGGAGGTTCCTGTCTGAATGTCCACGGTGCCACCTCCCGCTCCGATGTGCGCCTCTTCGAGACGAAATGGGCGGTAAATTCCACCGACGACACCTTCAGCCTTACCTACAAGCCCGCCACCACCGACGGCACCATGCAACTGATGGTGAGCCGCGAGGGTAGCGAGAACACCTTCAAGTACGTCGACCTCACCCCCGCCGACGGCGTGAAGGCTGGAAAGTGGAACACCATAGACCTCAAGGCTTCGGACCTCGGTCTGGCAGCCGGTGATGTGGTGGCCTGCGTAGGACTTTCCTTCACCAACACCCCTGCGAACTACAGCACCCTCCTCGGCGAGATGAGTTATGTTCCTGCCAATTTCAACGAGGTTCCTGTGAAGCCCGTCATCACCCACACCGAGGTGATGAAGCGTTATTATAACCGTACCGACTTCAAGGTGGTCTTCGACCTCCCGTTCTCCGGCACCCGCCCGGCAGAGTACGAAGGCCGTCCCATCTACAACGAGGAAGTCGGCGCATGGTACTACGAGATCTGGCTCCGCCAGGGCGATGTGGAGACCCTCGTCGCCACCACCACCTCATGGGCACACTATGTTGTGGAGGCTCCCCTCAGCGGCAGCGAGGACACTTATCAGATTGGTGTCCGCACGGTAGGCCGCGACGGCAAGACGAAGAGCGATATCACATGGAGCGCGGTACTCGAAAGTCCCCTCTCCGTCATCGACGACATCACCCTCGACAAGCCCGTCATCAAGCCCGGAGAATCGTTCACCATCGGTTTCGAAGACCCCAACCATCAGAATGCCGACATCCGCATCCTCGACAACATGACCGGTAAGGAGATGGCAAGCGTGAAGCAGTCGCTGAGCCTCACCACCTCACTCCCCACTGTGGGAAGTTACGACGTCGAGGTAACCACCGCCGAAGGTACGGATGTTCACCGCGACATCATCCTCATCACCAAGGAAGAGACCGGTCGTCTCCCCGAAGTGAAGAGCGTAAATCTCGCCAGCGACTTCGTGAAGAGCGGCGAGGCTGCCGAGTTCCGCACCGAAATCTCCAAAGGCAACACCTACGACGGTAAGGAATGCTCCGTCAGCCGCTCCCTCTATATGGCAAGCCCCTTCCAGTTCACCGTAGGCGGCGACATCCTCGGTCCTTCTGAGTATCAGCAGGTTTCCTACGGCCTCTGGTTCAAGGTGCAGGAGTTCAGTCACCAGAGTCTCGGTACCCTCCTCATGACCAAGGTAAACCGCAACTACGGCAGTACCTGGACAGAGAGCGTATGGGGTGAGATGTGGACCGCCATCCGTCCCGCAGGATATGCCAAGAGCAACAACATCAAGCGCGACAATGCCGACAACGAAATCTCCGTAAGCATCCACGGTCCGATCGCAGGAACCTACAACTATGAGCACAACAACGACGTCGACCTCCTCACCGATGGCTACTCCCTCCGTCCCAACACCTGGTATCACGCCTGCGTAGTTTGCAATGGTCGCAACATCACCCTCTACCTCAACGGAAAGTCCGTCGCCACCGCCATCAGCCGTGGTGCCGATCCCCACTACTGGAATGGCGCACCCTTCTACGTCGGCGGTTCGATGACGAACCTCGCCTCCTTCACCGGATGGATTGACGAAGTCCAGATCTGGAACAAGGCCCTCACCGGCGACGAGGTTCGCGAGGCGATGAACGGATATGCCGAAGGACAGGTTCCCGACGCTCTCCGCGGATATTTCACCTTCGAGGAGCAGCAGACCGACGACGAAGGCTACATCTACTTCCCCAACAAGGGTAATCAGACCGCTGTCACCGGTGGATATATGACGTCACGCCGCGATGAGACGAACAAAGTCTTTGACGACAAGCAGAACCAGTTGACCACCGCTCCCGGAACACCTGCCCTCACCGGCGGCTTCCCCGTTGTCTACAGCGGCACGACATGGTCCGGCGACTTCCTCGTACAGTCCAGCAGCGACGACCGCGCATCCCTCATCTTCCGCGAGCAAGGCGAGGGACTCCCCGTCACCGTCACCGCCACCAACAGTTGGGGCTCCGCCTCCAAGGTGCTCAATGTGGACGTGGAGGAAGGACCTGTTGGTATCCAGGATGTCGAAACCGACGGCTTGCAGCAACCGGCTGTGACTTACGACCTCCAGGGCCGCCGCGTCCAGCAGACCCGCAACGGCTTCTACATCATCAACGGTAAGAAGATTATCCGATAATCCTCTCCTGAAAACATAAAATCCCCGCCATCGGCAACAACATTTGCTGATGGCGGGGATTGCTTATTGAGGCCTTTGGAACACTTTCCTAAGACTACCTAGGACCACCTAAGATCGCCTAGGATTGCCTAGAACCGCCTAGAATCACCTAAGACTGCCTAGAATCACCTAGGACTACATAGGACTTCCTAGGACTGCCTAGAATCACCTAAGACCTCCTATAAAAAGCCCCACTCGAATTGCCTGAATTGCCTAAAAGCCACTGAAAAAAGCGCGTTTTGCACGGTTTTTCCCGCCTCTGGCATATAATTTCCTGCAAAAAGCGACGATAATAGAGAATATCTCCGTATTTTTGGCAAGATAAAATTGGCAATCTTTTGAAAGATGAGATCGCAAAGGCTTAAAGACAAGATCGCAAAGGCTTAAAGATAAAATTGGCAATCTTTTGAAAGATAAGATCGCAAAGGCTTAAAGACAAGATCGCAAAGGCTTAAAGATAAAATTGGCAATCTTTCGAAAGATGAGATTGGAAAGGTCGGGCAAAATAAATCAAACGAGATATGGAATACGATACAAAAGGTAAGGTGCTGAAGAAATCGGTGGTTTGGAAAGAACTTTACTTTTATCGCAAGAGCGATGCCCTCTATCAGATCACGGTAGAGTTCTGCAAGCGGTTCCTGCCTGCTCATGGCGACCGCACGGTGGACCAGATGATACAGGCCGCCCGCTCTGGAAAACAGAATATCGTGGAAGGCAGCGAGGATGGGTTGACAAGTTCGGAGATGGAAATCAAACTGCTGAATGTGGCGCGTGGAAGCCTCCAGGAACTGCGTGCCGACTATCAAGACTATCTGAACACCCATCATCTGCCCATTTGGGAGAAAAGCAACAAGCGCCAGCAGCGACTGCGCAAATTCTGCCACTCCAACAACGATTTCAGCGATTACGAGCCTTTGCTGGCAAAAATGTGCGACGAGGAGATGGCGAATTTGGCACTCACGCTCTGCCACCAGACAGACAAGATGATGCTCGCCTATATCGAGAATCTGGAGAAGAAGTTTGTGACAGAAGGCGGCATCAAGGAAAGGATGCATGCTGCCAGAACAGGCTACCGCCAAGAGCAGGACGCCTATATGAAAGCATTGGAAGAAGAGAACGCCGCACTTAAAATGAGGATTAAGGAACTGGAAAAAGAAATAGGGAAACTTAGGAATGCTTAGCATAGGATCGCTTAGGGCTTCCTAAGATTGCCTAGGATTGCCTAGGGATGCCTAGGATTTCCTAGGGCTACCTAGGACCACCTAAGCCCACCTAAGCCCACCTAAAACCACAGAAAGCCGCCACCCGTCGTTGTTGACGGGTGGCGGCTTTCTATTGGCGGGGGCTATAAACTGCAGCGCTTTTGAGGATGCTTTGCAGCGCCTGCGAGGATGCTTTGCAGCGCCTGCGAGGTTTTATGGAGCGCTTATGGCGCCCTCAAGGTTTCCTTGCGCCTATTTTATAGCCCTTCTGCATAAAATCATTCGCCCTTGGTGATAACGGCGCGGCTCAGGCGGGGGTCATCGTAGTACATATTCTCGACGCCACCCTTGTAGTCGATGCGAAGCATCTTGGCAGGCACGCCGAATTCCTTCGTCAGGCATTCGTATACCGCTTCGGCACGTTCGCGGCTCAGGCGCTCGTTGGTGGCGGCGTCACCCGTTCCGCGGTCGGCATAGCCCGTCACGGTATACACCATGTTCGGGTCGCCCTGCTTCATCACCTCGGCGAGGATGCCGAGGTTCACGCGGCCCTCGTTCGAGAGTTTGCTCTCGTTGATCTGGAACACCACGAGGTTTGCGGCGGCAATCTGCTTCACGCTTGCCTCACCGGCCTTGGTGTCACCCTTGGCGAGTGCGTCCTTCAGGCGCTCGTTCTCTGCCGTGGCGGCTTCCAACTGGCGGCGCATCTCGTTGATGGCCTCGTTGTTGTAGATGGTGCGCTCCAACGTCTTGCCGCGACCCCAGCCGCGGGGAGCGAACTTGTAGGTCAGACCTACGGAGACGCTGAGGGCTCCCTCGCCGGTACGGCCGCCGGGCTCGCCGTCGAAGGCATCGTTCACGAAGAAACCGTGGACGTCGAGGTTCACGTCGAGGAAGGGGCATACGCTGAAGCTGTTCAGCACACCCAGGTTCGCCGTCACCTCGTTCGTCTTCGGACTGTCGTACACGCGGCCGTAGCCCACACCGACATACGGACTGATGTTCCATATGCGGCTCTCGCTGTATCCGCAGATAAGGTTGTTGAGGTTGAAGAGGACGTCGGCGTGGACATTGCCGAAGTTGAACTTCTGCTTGTTGAGCCAGTATCCGTGGCCGCCCTTTCCGGGCACCTCCACACCTTCGTCGTGGATACCCATCTGCGTGGCACCCCGGGCCTGCAGACCGCTGTACATCAGCTGCACGCCGATGCCGGGGGTGAACCATTTACCCACTGCCACGTCGAAGGCGGGAGCGATGTGGTCACCGAAGTTGCACTGCTTGTCGTGGTCGCCGAAGTAGAAGAGACCGCCGGCACCGACGCGGACAAACCAGTTGCTGCGGAAACGGTTCGTCTCCACACGGTACTTGTCGTTGCTGTACTCCACCTTCTCCTCGGTGGTGACGTTTTGTGCCAAGGCACTGCTGAAGGCCATGGCACAGAGTGAAGATAATAGAATGAACTTTTTCATTGAAGATTGGTTACAAGGCCGCCGTATGCACAACATATATGTGCCACGGCGGCTGCATCAGAGATTATTTGTTGTTTGTTGTTTTATTACTGTGCCACCACCTTCTTGCCGTTCACCACATACACGTTTCCGGGAATCATGCGTGTGACGCGCATACCCATCATGTTGTAGATGACGTCGTCCGTGCTGTCGGTCTCTACAGCCTCCAATCCGGTGATGTCGCCATCGATGACGATGCGGTAAGCGGGGGCAGCGGAAGCGGACGAAGCGACAGGGATGCGGAGGAAGCACTTGCCGACAGGGATGGTGAGCGTGAAGTCGCCGGCCTTATAGAACATCGAACCGGAACCCTGGTCCTGAAGCACGTAGTCGCTTGTTCCGCTCACGGCGCCGAACTTGTAGTCGGGTATGGAGTCGTAGAGCACACCTACAAGGTAGTTGTTATCCACTACGCAGAGGTTGTTGAGCTTCTCATCCTCGTTGTAGTAGCCCGAAACCTTCACATCGTCCTGACGGCCGCTCTGGTTGTAGATGAGGTAGGGCACTCCGGCCTCGAGGGTGTTGTACTGCTCGGTTAGGCTGATGATGCCGCCTTCGACGTTGGTGACCTTGAAGGCGCGGAAACCTGAGGGGATGTCCACGCTGCTGGGCACTGCCATGGTGCTGAAGGTCTTCTTGCCGAAGATGCGCTCCCAGAACGTCATGTTGCGGGCAGTCCACGTGTAGGTCACGGTCTGGGCGTCTGCACCGGTGGTGGTGAAGGTGAGGGTGCCGCTGTCCGAACCCTTCTTGGTGGGCTTCAGGGTGACGGTGAGGGTATATCCCGCCTCCGCCTGGGCCTGGGTGATGGTAGAGGCAGAGGTGGTGAGTACGCTGTTGCTGGATCTGACGCTGACGTCGCCCTGGAGGTTCTCACCCTTCACGGTGACGGTGGTGGTACCGGTGCCGTTCACGAGGGCATTGCTCCAGTCGTAGCTGCTCTGGGTGACGTTGAGCACGGGGGTTGCCACCACGGGGGCTGTAGCGGTCCATTCATAGGTGAAGGTCTGGTCTGCCACGCCGTCGGTCTTCACGGTGACGGTGGCGGAGCCTGTACCGGCAGCCTTGGGGGTGAGGGTCAGCGTCAGGGTGTAGCCGGCTTCGGCATCGGCCTTGGAGACGCTCGTTGCAGAAGGTACGAGTGCTGCATTGTCCGAGGCGACGGTGACGTTGCCGTTGAGGTTCGCACCCTGCAGGGTGAGGGTGGCGGTGGCAGAGGTACCTACGGTGAGGTTGCTCCAGTCGTAGCTGCTCTTGGTGACGCTGAGCGAGGGTGTTACCACCACGGGAGTCTGGGCGGTCCAGCTGAACTGGAGGGTCTTTGCCTCGGCACCATCGGCGGTGAAGGTGAGGGTGGCCTCGTCGGCACCGTCCTCGGTGGGGAGGAGTTCGACGTTGAGCAGATATCCCGTAGCGCTCTCGGCATCGGCCTTGGCGATGCTGTTGACGGCGGGCTTCAGGACGGTATTGCTGCTGCGAACGGTGATGGCGCCCTTCAGGTTCTCACCCTTCACTGTGACAGCGGCGGTGGTGTTTTTGCCGGTGGTCACAGTACCGAAGGATGTGGTGGCGGTGCTGACGTTGAGGGTAGGCACTGCCGGGGCCTTGGCGGTCCAAGTGAACTGGAGGCTCTTTGCCTCGGCACCTTCGGTGTTGAAGGTGAGGGTGGCGGTGGCGTTCTCTGCCACAGCGGTGGGATTCAGGCTGACGCTGAGGTCGTATCCGGCCTCGGCCTGGGCCTTGGTGATGGTGGTGACGGCGGGCACGAGGACTGCCTCAGCGGAAGAGGCAACGGTGATGGCGCCCTTCAGGTCCTGACCCTTCACCTTGACGGTGCGGGTATAGGTCTCGCCGGTAGTCACTTCGCCGAAGGCGGTGACCGTCTCGTCGGCGGTAAGGCTGAACGAGGGGTCGGGGGTGACGACGGGAGCGTCGTTGACAAAGTCAATCTTCACCTCCTGCCCGGCGGTGCTGGCAATGGCATAGACGTCGGTGGTGCCTTCCACGAGGGTCGGTGTCACCTTGGTGCCGGCTACGGTAACGTAGGCTTCGGCGATGCTCTTGGCACCCTTGTCGCACTTCACCTTGAGGGCGTTGCCCTTGACGTTGAGAATGGTGATTTCCGTCACCTTGCCGTTGCTGTTCCACTGGAAGTCGACGGTGAAGTTTCCGCGGCCCTTCACACCCCTCACCGTTCCGCCCGTCTTCCAGGTGTCGGGGAGTACGGGAAGCACGTCGAGATATCCGGCATGGCTCTGGAAGAGCATTTCCGCTACGCCGGCAGTGAAACCGAAGTTTCCGTCAATCTGGAAGTAGGGGTGTGCATCGAGCAGGTTATAATAGACGCCACCGGTGGTGGAGCCGTCAGCATTGTAGGTGCCGCAGTGCTTCAGGGCATTGCCGATGATGGTGAATGTCTTGTCAGCATTCTTCAGACGTGCCCACAGGTTGATTTTCCATCCCATCGACCATCCGCGGGAGTCGTCGCCACGGAAGGTAAGGAGATTCTGTGCGGCCGTACGGATTTTGTCGTCCGTAATCTGGTCAAAGGGATAGAGACACATCAGAGGGGAAAGGTGGCGATGGTTCTGATCTCCTTCATAAAAACGTGAATCCTTCCATTCGCGGAGAATCTCTGTACCGTGTGCAACACCGTTCATGGGATTGGGCCATTTTGTGCCACCGATACCCCAAAAACCTCCATATGTACCGCTCTCATACGTCTCCGTACTCATACCCTTGTCGAGCTTGTTGTACTTGTCCTGCAGGCCATCGATGGTCTGTCCGAGTACCTTGCAGGCATCGAGGGTATTGGCAAAGAGTTCGGCCACAAGCTGCTGGGCGTAAGCCACACCATCCTCGTTGTCCGGACCATGTTCGGGCGAGTACTCCGAAGGGCAGAGATATACACCATTGCTCTCCTTCAGGATATCCATCCAGTATTGGCAGGCGGACTTCATGGTGGGGAAGGCATTGCGGAGGAAATCCGCATCCTGGGTGTAGAGGTAGTGCTGCCAGAGGTGGGTACAGAGCCAGGCATTGCCGACCTTGTTCTGGTGCTTCCAACATCCCGTACCGCCGAAAATGCTGTTCTCGGTGAAGAGGTTCCATCCTTTGTCGCTTTTGGCCGTAGAGCCGGAGCAGGCATGCTGGGCATACGACTTCCACTGCGCACTGTTCGACATGTTGATGGTCCAGTCGAGGAAGGGGTTGTGCAGTTCGCTCAGGTTGGTAACCTCCACAGGCCAGTAGTTCATCTGCACGTTGATGTTGGCATGTATGTCGGAGTTCCATCCAGGGCTGCTGCTGTTGTTCCAGATACCCTGCAGGTTGTTGGGCAGTGCCACGCCACGCGACGAGGCGATGGCAAGGTAACGGCCATAGGCAAAGTAGAGCTGCTGGAGGAGCAGATTGTCCGCGTCCGAACTGTGGTTGTCTATAAGCGCATTGGTCGTCTTCGTCTGCGAAGCGGCATTGGCAAAGTTCAGACTCATGCGGTTGAAGAGTTCCTGATAGTCTGCCACATGCTCGCTGTAGACCGATGCCCAGCCCTTGCTGGCGGCCTCGTTCAGACGGTTGCTGACGATGTTTGCCAGGTCACTGGTGCTGATGCCGCTGACGTAGGTCGACTTCGTGTTGTCGAAGTCGGTGGCTCCGGCCAGATAGACCACCACCTCGTCGGCACCCTTGACGATGATGCCGCTCGACGTTGAGGAGAGGCTTCCGCCGGTGTTCACCACCTTGAAGCGGGAGTTGTAGCTCACCACGTCGAGCTTGCCGCTGAAGTAACCCTCACCATTGCTGTAGGTCGTCGAGCCGGTCACACCGGGCACAAGGGTGAAGGTGAGGTTGAGCTTGCCACTCTGCGAGGCGGCATAACGTACGGCTATCACCTGCGCGGGGTTCGAGGCGATATACTGGCGGGTGTAATCCACGCCGCCGTTCGTATAACTCACCGTTCCCGTAGCATTGGTAAGGTCGAGGGTGCGGATATAGTTGCTCTTGCTGCTGTGGTCCGTCGTTACCTTCAGCGAACCGAAGTTCTGGTACGAACCGTAATTGTTGGCTTTCTCACTTTCCGCTTTCTGTCCGACGGTGCCGGTCCAGAGGGTCTTCTCGTTGTACTGGATTTCGTCGGTGGCGACACCTCCGGAGAGCATGGCTCCGAACTGTCCGTTGCCGATGGGGAGATAGTAGTCCATCCACTTGTTCGACGCCGACGTCTCGTCGGCGGGAGTGGTGTACCACAGTGTGAGTTTCTCCGTGGGAGGAGTCTGGGCCTGGGCGGCAGGAGCAAAGCCTGCGAAAGCACAGAGGGTCAGTGCCAGGGCACCGAGGGATGTTGTAAAGATTTTCATAAAAAGGGTAAGTTGGTGGTTACCGGCAGGGAATGACCGGCAATGTGGGTTGGGTTCACTTTGTCGCCCTTGTGGGGGAGGACGTAGAAGAGATTGTTCATCTGAATGGCCGGTGTCCGCCTGCTCCGCATGGAGTTTGGAGACAGGGGACACTTCGGCATTGTTTTTTCATCACCACCTTACTCAATGGCACAACATATAGAAGTGCCAGACAAAGACTTTTAATAATTGAATTTATTCTATCTGTTATTGCATGCCAATCTTCATATCAGCAAGATCAGTGGAGACTAGCGGAGCATTCACCGGTTCTTCTTCTTTAGGTTTTGTATTTTTGATAAAACGGAAATTGTTTGCAACAATCAGCGGCACAATGTTGGCACTGGCATTTACAGCGTCTTCGACTGAATATTCGTTCGGATAATTCGTACTGAAACTTTTAGCACTAGCACCGATATAATCCAGTTGGATAAAGCCCCAAGGACCTATACCATAAGCATCCGTACGCAACTTGTTATAGACATAAGTATTCAAATCACGAGCCAATGCACTAAAGTCGCCACCTTTACCTTGACCGGAAGGAACAAGAGCATAATTCATAGTTTGAAACGAATACCGATATGTCTCTGGTGTTGCTATCCAACGCTTACAAGGTATCATACTTGTTTTTTCTGTTGCTACAGCATAATAACCAGAAAGTACATTCACAAAAAGAGATGCGGCGGTATTCGTTATTGCATCCTCAAACAATGCGTCAATTTGAGACTTCTTTTGATCTATAGACTTCCACCATTTTGCGAAAAGATAATGATTTCCATTTTCAGCAAATCCAGTGTAAGTATTTTGTCCTATACTTCGAACATCGGTAGATGTCGCTTCGGTATCATTGTATATTACACGCGACCATTCTTGAACATAGGCAGTACCTCCTCCATGTATGTCATGCTTAAACATCAAATTATGATCCGTCAATCTGGCCGGTTCTGAACCAAAGTTCAAATAATTGCCTCCAACAGCGTTGTACGGTGAAGACTGGGATGAGACACCACACAGCAAATCTTCTATACGGGAAATGCCGGATTTCGTGAGTTGGTAAGTCTGGCCGTTAGCAATACCAGAACCTTTATAAATATGTCCAGCCGCATGGTCTTGGATTGTATACCCATCGTAAGATACTCCATTGGGCATTCCACTACTATATGTCTCGGTCCAGTTAGACTGACGCTCTACATTGGGATAACGTCTATCCCAACAGTCATACGCATTGCCCCAGTCTTTGATGAACATAATATTACCCATTTCAAAACCGTTAGGAACCAAATCGTTACAAGATGTGAAATCGGTAATAGTCTTTTCAATACGAGCCATTCGTATATATGCGTCATCACCAAGACGTACAAATGCTACGACTTGTCCTTTCAGGTCCAATGCTGTACTCTGATTGTCAACCTTTACAAGTTTATCAAACAATCCTGCATTCTTTAGCGTTTGTACAACCTGCTTAAGATATTCCCGAGGATTATATTTTTCAGAAACAGGATAATAACGGAATACCAATATAAGGGGCTCTTGGTTACTACCTGGCAGACCCTGAAGTTCTTTTAATTTTGTCAAGGCTTCCCCTAACGTAAGACCACTAACTTCCGATTCTCCAACAACGAAATTCTTGTCATCCAATGAAGCGTCTGTTGCGGTGGTTGCAGCACGGTCTGTCGGCAATTCAAATCCACGTACACCCAGATTCCATAGAGATACATAATCCTTTTCCTGCTGTTTGTTCGTTGTCGATTGATAAGAGAAAGGATTACCGGCGATAGGAATTGAAAGTTGGTTGAGATAGGCGGCATCTTCCACAAGAGAGAACCAATTGGAACCTGCGGCCTTCTCGCCTTCAATGGCCTCAAAATTTATTCCTTTGAAATAATGCTTAACCTTTGCAACGATATCCTTGCCAATGGTTGCAGTCTTTGTCTTCACGACATTATTGGTCGTATAGTTGAATGTAACCTTCATGTCATTCAAAGTCTCAGCACCATTCGAGAGGAAGAAGAGCGTAAAGTTAAGATGATCGTTTACCTTCAGTGTGACACCGTCTTTGAAAAACATGTTTACATTCTTCGCACCATTTTCGTCAGGAACGGTAACACTCTTTGTATTGAAATCACATGTGAAACCTCCACTGATATTTTTCGTCTGGCTGTAAAGGTTAATTGAGTTGATGGTTACAGCAGAACCTTCGTTGCTCACTTGTTTTGCAATGATGTCAAACTGGAGTGCAGTCACAATGGGTTCAAAGGTAAGAACTACGTCCTTTGACACTACACCTTCAGGACCAACCTTATTGGTAGTCTGGGCAACCATGTAGGCATAGTCCATGTTTGGTTTGGCAACAACATAGCCATCTGTCGTTTTGTCAATCTCCTTCGGGTCCTGAGACTGTGGCAGAACACCCGTAAAGGTTGTGTGCCTGCCATCAGCCACCTGATCAAGCGCAAACTGGTTCACATCGTTTGCAGAAGGGTAGATACCATAGAAATTGTGAGCCGTTGTCACATCGCCCCACTGAAGTCCAGGCATCGAGGTAGGCGAAAGCGAAGTGGCTTCATCCTTTTCATTGTATGTGCCATCAGTGATTGCATGCTGTTCGTTGACCTGGTACTCTACAGCACCAGATACAGGCTGTGACACCTGAGGACAAGCAATAAGAATCTTGTCGCCTTTTACCCACTTGAGCTCAATGGCATTTTTATCCTCATTTACATCACCGTATTCTGTACGGGAAGACTTGGTATCGGCATTTGCAAAATATGCCTTTGTTCCAAATTGGATATTCTCGCCTGTCTTGGCAGGATGAAAGTCCAAATCATCACTACAACCTGCCAAGAGCATGAAAGCACCCAGCAGGGAAAACTTAGATAGTTTCATCTGTTTACTCTTTGTTAAATTTGATTTTCGTTACATGATAGGCTTAGAAGCCTGTAGTTGAGGTCTGATCATCAAAAGAAATACCTTCACCGTTTTCGAATTCCCGGTAACCCTGGGACGTGGATTCAACCTTGGTTGAACTTGGCTTGTCTGTAATGGAAGCGGCGCAGAGTCCGGCCTCCATTTCCACAAGAGTGCATTTGGTGGATGGACTCTCGTAGGGTTTCTTCATTTTTTTGTCCATTTTTTGATTTGTTTTTTATTATTTACTATTTGTTATTTTCTATTCAGGGATGTTCTATAAATTTGAAAAAGCCACCTTTCTTTTCTTCAAAAAAAAGTTTCGGGAAATCTCCTACATTTCCTACACCGATACCGCAAAGTTCCTGTTTTTATGGGCCATTTCGGGTGTAGGATTGGGTGTAGGATTTCCTACACGGTGTAGGATAATCCTACATCTTCCGCCTTATTCCATCCCCCCTCTTCGTCGTATTTCCGCCTCGGAAACGCGCCGGAATCGTGCAGTTTCGTGCCAAATACTTGGGGAAAATGCAGGGATATCGTCAAAAAAACGGCATCAAAACCAGCAGAATCCTACACCTATCCTACACCCTGCACCATATCCTACACCCTAACCTACACCCGAAATCGCCAGTTTTTATTGGGGGTTTCCATGCCGGGTGTAGGAAATGTAGGAGATTTTCAAAAAACTTTTTTTGTGGGAGAGCGTGCGGAGGTTTCGGAAGTTCAGAAACATCGGACTTCTTTGGGCAAAAGTACGGAGGTTTTGCCACAAAAGTACGGATGTTTTATGCAAAGAAGTCCGATGTTTTCCGAATGGGGACTTGTAAAATTTGAATTATATTATCACACGGACAATCACGGACGACACGGAGATTTATAATATGATTCACGTTTCGCAAGTTAATTATCACACGGACATTCACGGATGGCCACGGATGACACGGAGAATTATATTATCACACGGACAATCACGGATGGCCACGGA
>CAMAFY010000042.1 GCA_945833885.1 uncultured Bacteroidales bacterium | reverse complement strand
TCCGATGAACTGGATATCACTTTCCGATGAACTGGAAGTCGCTTTCCGATGAACTGGAAATCGCTTTCGGATGAAAAAGTGGAAGGATGCGGGCCTTCTGTTAATTGACCGGCGCTGCCGAAAGGGAAGATCATGTGGAGCGGCGGGGATGGCCCGCAAAATCCGATGACGGAAGATGGTGAAGACTATGTCTTATAGCGCACTTTTCCGCGAGTATTTGAGTGCAAAATTAGCACAATCGTACGGGAATTTAATTATTTTTTGAGGAAATTATCTTATTTTCTCGCATTTACACGCGCTAAACATTCAATTAACATTTCAAAAAGGGCGTGAAACGGGTTTTCCATGGCGCCATCGCATGGATTTCTGACGGGAAAGAAAGAGGCTGAGGGGCTACGGATTGACCGAAAAAAAGCAGAGGCATCCGTGAGAAGGGGCAAAGGCCGGGTAGAGGAAAAGGGAGAAAAGAGCAACGTTTTCGATAAGCCAGATGAGCAGAACGGAAGCAATTGTAAAGCACTTACGGTTTGCCATGGCGAGAAAACGAAGGATGTAATCCAATGGGAAAGCGCTCTTTCCACAACATTGCCCTACGCTTTGAGTTCTATACGGAAGGTGGTGCCGACACCGAGTTCAGAAGATTTCACAAAGATGCGTCCACCATGATATTCCTCGACAATGCGTTTGGCGAGGGAAAGTCCGAGTCCCCAGCCACGTTGCTTGGTGGTGAAGCCCGGTTTGAAGACGGTTTTGAGGTGTTTCCCCGGAATGCCCTTGCCGGTGTCCGCCACTTCCACCACCCATTGCCAGCCATTGCGGAAGACGCTGATGGTGATGCTGCCACTTCCCGCCATGGCGTCGATGGCATTCTTGCAGAGCACCTCCACCACCCATTCGATCAAAGGGGCGCAGAGGGGGAGCATCACGCGGCGGTCGGCGGGGAAGCGGCACTCCATCACCACATCGTTCGACGTGCGCCGGCGGATGTAGGTGACCACATGGTCGACGACATCGCAGAGATTGCCCACTTTCAGTTCGGGCACACTTCCGATTTTCGAGAAGCGTTCGGCAATGAGTTCCAGGCGCTTCACGTCCTTTTTCATCTCCGCTATCATCTCATCGCCCTCATAAAGTTCGCCCAACACCTCGGTCCATGCCATAAGCGAGGAGATGGGGGTGCCTAACTGGTGGGCGGTCTCCTTGGAAAGTCCCACCCACACCTTGCTCTGCTCCGCCCGTTTCGACGAGAGAAGGGCAAAGACGGCAATGACAACGAAAAGCCCCACCACGCCAAGTTGGACGAAGGGGAACCATGCCAGACGGCGGAGGATGAGGGAGTCCTCGTAGAGGATCTGCAGGTGCGGGCTCCGGGCAGCGCCGGTGTTGTCCGTGGCGGATTCCGCAAGTCCGGGACCGTCGCTCAACGCCACGTCCATACGTTCTCCCTCGCTGCGCATGCGTTCAAGCGTACGTTGCAGTTGCTGCAGGGAATCTTCGGGCGTGGCGGCAATGATGTTGAGGTTGCGGTGTGTGGTGACCGTTCCGGCGTCGTCCACCACAATGAGGGGGATGCTCGTGTTGCCGTTGATGACTTTCAGCACGAGGTTCAGGTCGGTGGTCTCGTCGGCGTTGATGAGCGAGCGCATGGCTTCCGCCCAGACCTCCATCTTCTCCACCTCCTCGCGCTGGAGGTCGCGGATGAGGGCATGGCTCACGACGAGTGATACCACGGCGATGACCACCGCGGTGACAACGAGCGCTATCTTTACCCTGCGTATGCTGTCGGTCCAGACCTTCATGCTTTCAGCGGAAAACTACTGTCGTCTCAGGCCTTCAGCGAGGCGTTGATTTCCTCGATGTACGCCAGAAGTTCGTTGCGGCCGAGGCCCTTCTCGCTGGAGGTGATGAAGTGCGGGGGCAGTTCCTCCCACTGTTCCTCGAGGGTTTTGAGGAAGGTGTCGACATTCTTCTTCAATTCGCCCGCCTTGTTTTTGTCGGCCTTCGTGAAGACGATGGCGAAGGGTATGCCCTCCTCGCCCAGCCATTCGATGAATTCGAGGTCGATTTTCTGCGGTTTCAGACGCGAGTCGATGAGGACAAAGAGGCAGGTGAGGGCCTCGCGGCCGCTGATGTAGGAGGAGATAAGGTGGGTGAGTTTCTCCATCTCCTTCTTGCCCCGCTTGGCATAACCATAGCCGGGGAGGTCGACGAGATACCACTCATTATTTATAATAAAGTGGTTGACGAGCATGGTTTTTCCCGGCGTTGCCGACGTCATGGCAAGTCCTTTACGCCGTGTCAGCATGTTGATAAGGCTGCTCTTTCCGACGTTCGAGCGTCCGATGAAGGCATATTCCGGATGGTTCCCCACATCGGGACATTGGTCGAGACGGCTGGAGGAGATAAAGAATTCAGCGGTTTTTATATCCATATAATGTTTTCTATTTCAAATGGTTATATAAAGCAGGTTTTACCAACGGGTGAACACAAGATGTTCACCGTGGAAAGGCTTCCGAAACCTACAGATTCTCCTTGAAGGAAAGGCGTGGTTTCAGGAATGTTCATCGGAAGTCCTATGGCAATCCAGCGTCAATCGTTGCCCGAAATCATCCTGGGCCAGCAGAAGACTCCCGCCACAAAGAGGATGAGGACGCAATAGGTGGGGTTGCGCGTCATGGGAGCCTCGTAGTACATCACGGCGTTGAAAAGGATGAGGAGGGCCCAGATGATGATGCGCAATGCGGAATACCGTACGAGCATCCTTTCGGCCATCACGCCGTCGGGCTGGCGGATGACGGAGCGGATGACGGGGATTCGGAGCATGGTGAGGAGGAGGAAGAAGCCTCCGATGCCGGTAACGATGCAGGCAACGTCGACAACGTAGCGGTTTTCAGGCGTGTCGGGAATGAGATGCACCGGGAAAACACCGTACTCAAAGAGGGCGAACACTATGGCGACGATGAAGAACGCGAGTACAAAAAGGACTTTGGCGGATTTCATATTTTTGAGGATTTCGATATCAAAGCAGGTGAACGGTACGTAACAGGCAGGTTTCGGCAATCAGTCCGACGTGGGTTCCGTGGCATTTGCATGCCGCTATCCGCTTCGTGCTGAGGGCATTCCGAGGAAAGGATGCGCGCCAGACGGCCCGGAAGGCAGGTTGCCACCGATGAGGCACCCCGGCGTTTCATGCTGCAACTGTTTGCCGGAGCCCCGCTTGTCACCCCCCCTGACGGAAGGCGATGCGGTCGACGATGCTGCGGCCCAGCGTCACCTCGTCGGTGTACTCCAGGTCATCGCCCACGCAGATGCCGCGTGCGAGTACCGACAGGCGGAGGGAGCCCTCGGGAAGGTTGAGGGCGGCGATGCGTCGCGACAGATAAAAATTGGTCGTATCGCCCTCCATCGTGGGATTCAGGGCGAAGATGAGTTCGCTGACCTCGCCCTGTTGCAGGCGCTGCATCAACGAATCGATGGCAAGGTCGGCGGGACCGATGCCGTCCATGGGGCTGATGACGCCTCCGAGGACGTGGTAAAGCCCCGAAAACTGCCCCGTGGCCTCCACAGCCATCACGTTCTGCACATTCTCCACCACGCAGATGGTGCGGCGGTCGCGCCGGGGGTCGGCACAGATGTCGCAGAGGTCGTTGTCGGAGATGTTGTGGCAGCAACGGCAATAGCGGATGTCGTCGCGGAGCCTGACAAGGCTTTCCGCCAGGGCATGGGTCTGCTGGGCATCCTTCCTGAGGAGATGGAGAACGAGACGGAGGGCCGATTTGCGCCCTACACCGGGAAGTTTCGCGGTTTCGGAAACGGCACGTTCGAGGAGTTTTGAGGGGAATTGTTCCAAAATCATGGCGCAAAGATACATAATATAAGGAATAATGCTTAATTTTGCACGCATAAAGTTTTTGAAAAAATGGATGTTTCCATCATTATTGTCTCATACAACGTAAGATATTTCCTCCGTCAGTGTCTTGAAAGCGTATGGAATTCGGTGCGGAAGAGCGGACTTTCGGTCGAGGTGTTTGTGGTCGACAACAATTCGTCCGACCATTCCGTGGGCTATCTCCGCGCATCGTTCCCCGCACACCGATACCCGAACCTCCACCTTATCGCGAACACGCAGAACGTGGGCTTCGGACGTGCCAACAACCAGGCGCTGCAGAAGGCTACGGGACGCTACGTCCTCTTCCTCAACCCCGACACCATCATCACGGAGGACACGCTGTCCGACTGCTTCGGGTTTGCCGAGAGCCATCCCGACACGGGTGCCATCGGCGTGAAGATGCTGTCCTCGCGGGGAACGTTCTCCCTGGAATCGCGTCGCGGACTCCCCACACCGTGGGTGGCGTTCTGCAAAATGTCGGGACTTTGCAGCATTTTCCCCAAGAGCCGATGGCTGGGGCACTACTATATGCGCTACCTCGACGAACGCGAGGCGGCGGAAATAGAAATCGTAAGCGGAGCCTTCATGTTCTGCAACCACGATGCCCTGACCCGGACGGGCGGCTTCGACGAGCAGTTCTTCATGTACGGCGAGGACATCGACCTCTCATACCGTCTACTGCTCGAGGGCTATCACAACTGGTATGTGCCCACCCCCATCGTACATTATAAGGGGGAATCGACGCAAAAGGGCAGTTACCGCTATGTCCACACGTTCTATAAAGCGATGCTGATCTTCTTCAGAAAACACTTCCGACGCACGAGCATCGCCCTCACCCTGCCCATACAGATTGCCATCATCCTCCAGGCGCTTCTGGCACTTCTCCGCCAAAAGGTGCGCGGACTGGTGGAATATCTCCTCCCCGACCCCGACGCCGAGCCGCTGAACATCTGCTACTACGGCCCCGAAGCGACGGACGCCGCGCTGCTGGAACGGGCGGACGTATGGAATGTGCGCATCACCTGCCACAACGACCTTGAGGGGGCGGTTCCCGAAAGTACGCACATCGTGGCATACGACACGGAAACCTACACCTACGGCGACATCATACGCAACCTCGAAGCACGGAACTTCGAACTCGGCACCTACACACCATCGCGCCATTGCCTCATCTGCAACGCCCGGATATGCCATTGACGCTCAATGGGCATGAGGGGAGAATGGGCACGGACAGGCCGACGATTATCCATAAACTGATTCTGCCTGCGGGAAGAAATCCCTGACAAGCAGACAACATCCCCCAAAACACCACATATCCTTATGGCAAGAAACCGCCAGCAGGACTTCACCACACTCAACCTTACAACCCGCAAGCAGCGGAAGGAAAACACACACTTGGACTAAGGAAAACCTGATAATCGTTGGCCTCGGAGAGGCTTTGTGGGACTGTCTTCCCGAAGGCAGGAAAATCGGTGGCGCACCCGCCAACTTCGCCTACCACGCTTCGCAATTCGGATTCAAGGCTTATGCCGTGAGCGCTGTGGGAAACGACAGCCTCGGAGATGAGACCATCGACGCCTTGAAACTGAAAGGACTGAACCTGGAAATGCCGAGGGTGGACTACCCCACAGGGCAGGTGATGGTGACGCTCGACGCAAACGGCGTGGCAACCTACGACATCCGCGAGAACGCGGCATGGGACAACATTCCCCTCACACCCGGGATGGAGGCTATGGCAAGCCGATGCGGCGCCGTGTGTTTCGGATCGCTGGCCCAACGAAACGCGGTCTCACGACAGACCATCTACCGGTTCCTCGACGCCACACCACGCGAGTGCATCCGCGTTTTCGACATCAACCTGCGCCAGAACTTCTATACAAAAGAGATTATACAAGAGTCGTTGAGAAGATGCAACGTACTGAAAATCAACGATGAGGAACTGGATATGATTGGTGGAATGTTTGGCTATCCCCATCTGGACACCGAAAACAAATGCTGGCTGATTCTCGGCAAATACGTTCTCGATATGGTCATCCTCACCTGCGGCGTCAACGGCAGTTACGTCTTCTCGCGCGGTGCCGTTTCGCATCTTCAGACGCCGAGGGTGGAGGTGGCGGACACCGTGGGCGCCAGCGACTCGTTTACGGGCTCGTTTGTGGCGTCCGTCCTTTCCGGAAAGAGCATCACCGAGGCTCACCGCATTGCCGTCGGCGTGAGCGCATACGTATGTACGCAGAATGGTGCCATGCCCATCCTCCCGGAACATCTGAAGCACTGACCCGCCTTGTTCGCGCATTTCCACATAAGCGCCTCGGACAGGAAAAGATGATGTTTTTGGAAAGAAGAACATGGCACCAAGTGCCCATTACGTTTTTTACCGATACATATCCATTATCCTTCCAAGCATGGTATCCCTGTATGTATTGAAGATGTTCAATTTCACAGGCACATATTCAGGGAAACTCTGCAAGTACTCCAATTCAAATACCAAGCGAGGTTCTTTATCTTCTGATTCCGGATAAATTTCCGCCTTGTTGCCGATGCGGGCAATCCGGATCAGATAAAGGTCACGAACGCCTTTTCCCTTGATGTATGGCATAAAATAATAGAGTTTATTCAATGCTATTGTTGAAGGAAACGATTTCGTCTTTCCCGTATAGTAAATCTTTGACTGGCTTCCGTCAAGGAAATAATCCGTATTGTCGGGCTTTACATAACCGACCAACAGACTCTTTGCCGCTTCCAACTTAAAGTTCTTCCTGACCGGATTGTATTTCAAATTATTGTCAAGTTCCGCAAACAGGTCAAGATTTAATTTAGGTTGTGCCTCGCGTTGCGTATCAATCGGACATACAGATACCGGTGCCTTGTCAAAAATGAACTCATAAAGGTCGCGCTCGTAGCCGAACACGGACTGTTCTATCACATCGCCGGCAATACCCGTGAGCATCTTCTACCATCAATAAAGCCGTTCGCTTTTCATCATACTTAGGAAGACGTTTCATCATCCTGCCGGAACACACGTCTGACCTGACATTGTCACAGGTTCTTTTCTTTTGAACAAAATGGGGATTCTGAAAACGTATTTTCCATCATCATTGGGAAATGACTGGAGGGGGATTAGCATAGAGGGAATGGATACGTTAAAACCTCGACGGACTGATGCGACTGGTAACATGTGTTTTGGGCGAACATTTGACGCGAGGTACAACAGTCTGACATGTGAGAAAAATGGACTTTTCAAAACAAAGCGCTGAAAAAATGCGGGGGAATGGTGGGGGAAAAAGATAAAATGCGGAAGTTTCACTTCTTTTTTCCCACAATTTATGCTAACTTTGTCGCCAAATAACATCATGAAAACCACCTACCATGAAACATTTTATCTTATGTCTGATGGCCGCAATGCTGGGAATGCTTCCGGCAAAGGCCGAAAAAGAATTCGTTAACCTGACTCCCCGGCCGAAGAACGTGCTCGTCTACGACGGACGCTGCACGCTGCCGGCATCCTTCA
Organism: uncultured Bacteroidales bacterium; assembly: GCA_945833885.1. Lineage (GTDB taxonomy): Bacteria > Bacteroidota > Bacteroidia > Bacteroidales > Bacteroidaceae > Alloprevotella. Next base: position 18,408 of record CAMAFY010000042.1, on the reverse strand, counting down.
CCGTGGGCGTGGACGCTGCACTTGGCGACACCGTGATGGAGGAGGCGCAGCGCTTTGTCGACCTCCTCAACGTCAGCATGAAAGGCCACAACGTCAGTCTGGTACACAACACCGACGACGCCTTCCTCAAGATTTCGCAATATACGGGCGTGGCGTCGAACGTCGGAAACGAAGGTTACCGCCTCGTCGTCAAGGCCGACGGCATCACCCTTTCCGCCCTCACGCAGAAAGGCTTCTACTACGGCCTGCTCAGCATACGCAAAATGCTGCCCGCCCACGTAGCACTGGGGCTCCCCGGAACGGAAGACACCGAATATTTCCTCCCCATCGTCTCCATCACCGACAATGCACGCTTTGCCTATCGCGGATTCATGCTCGACGTCAGCCGCCACTTCTTCACGGTAGACGAGATCAAGAAGATGCTCGACATCATGGCCATCTACAAGATGAACGTCTTTCATTGGCACCTCACCGACGACCAGGGATGGCGTGCGGAAATCAAGCAATATCCGAAACTCACCACCACAGGAGCGACACGCTCAAACAGTTGGAACACAGATATCTATCTCGTCGACGACTATTGGTGGACGGGAGAGGGGGCTTATACGGGTAAAACCTACGGACCCTACTTCTACACGCAGGAGGAAATGCGCGAGGTGGTGGAGTATGCCGCCGAACGGCACATCGATGTGCTGCCCGAAGTGGACATGCCCGGACATTTCGTCGCCGCAATGGCTTCGTATCCGGAGTACAGTTGCACCCCCAACAATCCGCCGTCGGTATGGACAAACGGCGGAATATCGTCGAACGTCCTCAACGTGGCCGACCCTAAAGCCGTGGAGTTTGCGAAGAACATCCTCAGCGAACTCTGCGACATCTTCCCCTACCCCTACATCCACATCGGGGGCGACGAGTGCCCAACCGACCAATGGAAGAGCAACAGCCTCTGCCAGGAGCGTATGAAAGAGTTGGGATTGACGAACTACCGCGCCCTGCAAACGCACTTCATCAAGGAGATTTCCGACCACGTCGCCACGTATGGCAAGAAACTCTTCTGCTGGAACGAGAGCATCACCGCCGACGGCGCCGACCTGGACCTGATGAAGGAGACGGGGGCCACCATCATGTGCTGGAGCCCCTGCCAAAGCGGTGCCGCAAAGGCTGCGGAAATGGGCCTCAACGCCATCATCACAGAGTATCACAGCAGCACAGGAGGATACTACATCAACCGCCGGCAGAGCAACGACTACGGCGAGCCTACGGGCGCAGGATACGGCGATGACACCGTAGAGGGTTGCTACAACTATGTGCCTGTGCCGGACAATGTTCCGACCGCCTACGCAAAGCGCTACATCGGCGTACAGGGAACGTTCTGGACGGAACACGTGTCGTCTGACGAATACCTTGAATATCTCGCTCTCCCACGCCTGATTTGTGTGGCGGAAGCGGGATGGAGCACCCAGAGCCGCAAGAACTGGAGCGACTTCAAGACGCGCATGACAGCCGACACCGAACTGCTCGACCTGGGCGGATACATCTATGGTCGACACTGGATGGACGACTATATCCACCGCGTCTATAAGAACCCGATAAGCGACGGTGCCGTGGTGAAGTTCACCAACCAGAGCACCGACCGCCCGCGATGCCTCGCCGACAACAACGGAACGCTGAACGGACAGGGCGACGCCTGCACGGAATGGACCTTGAAAGCGGCAGAAAAGGAGGGAGAGTACTACATCGTCAGCAACGTCAGCGGGAAATACCTCAACGCGGCGGGCACGGCAAGCGGCAGCGCCGTGACGTTGGGAGCGGCAAAGACGGCATGGACCTTCGACGAGACGACAATGTCGGGCTACGTGGCCATCTGTCTGGCAGCCAACCAGAACGTGGCGGTGAACAACAATGTCAGCAACGCCACCCATGCCCGCCTGTTCGCCCACGGCACGAGCAACGGCGCCTCCTTCTGGAAGGTCGACCTTATCAGCGCCCCCGACGGCATACCGGCCGTCACCACCGCCAACAGTCTCACCCCACAAGGCGTCTACGACCTCCTCGGACGTCCCGTCCGCCGCAATGCCCACGGTATGAAAATCGTGGACGGCAAGAAGGTTCTCAACGCCAGATAGCCAGCCCCCACGGCGGCCCCTACCCCATCCCCCGCACATCAGCAAAGACAATATCCTAAAATCCCCCTAGAGTATCCTATAAATCCCCTAGAGTATCCTAGCATCCCCCTAGAGTATCCTATAAATCCCCTAGAGTATCCTAGCATCCTCCTAGAATATCCTATAAATCCCCCAGAGTATCCTATAAATCCCCCTTCGCTTTTCCTTAGATAATCTACGGCATTTCCATAGAAGAAATGCGGCATTTTCCTTCAAGATTTGCGGATGTTCTGGAGCCGATAATCGAGTAGGAGGTAAGCACCCAGCATAGGTGCCTACCTCCTACTTTCGCGTTTAGGCTTTAGACAAGTGAGCGTCGACGCTGCGGTTTCAAAATGTTTTCAATCCCATGAAACACGGAATCCGGAAAATCCCATCCTTGACACCCGCCAGCAGCGTTTCACGCCCTGCTGAAGATCATGACGGAAGGATGCCGGAACCTGCTACGATGTTTTCGACAAACTCCTCGGGCAGAATGATGTTCGCCACATCAAGCGCCTCATTAAAGAGGGGTGCAATCTCCGCATCGTGGAACCCGGCTATGCCGCAACCGATGCGGGTGACGAGGAATGTGAGTTCCTTATGTTCCCGGGCAAAGCGGATGAAGTCGTCGACATAGGGCTTGATGGTCTCCACCCCGCCCTGCATGGTAGGGATGGCGTAAGTCTGCCCAAAAAGTCCTACGCCTTCGCCCCACACGGCACCGAAACGTTTGTAGGCCAACCATGCCGCACCGCCACCGTGCATGCCCGACAGATTGCTGCCAAAGACGAAAATCTCGTTCTCCTTCAATTCCGAAATTCTTTCGGGTGTATATGCTCTATTGTACATAAAACGCTGTCTTTCAAGGTGTATTCAACAAAAAAGGTTTTTGGTTAGGCGGAAGAATGGTGCACCGCAACATGGGGATTTCCCCATCGTCACCCCCTACTCGTCTCCACGGTTTCCCGCACCATTTCGTCGGGCAAGGTGTAGCGAATGTCCGCCACGTCGGACTTTATGGCTTCCAGGAAATGGGGCAGTTCAGCCCTTCTGTTAAGCGAGAGCACAAACTCGTTTATTCCGCTGATGGGGAGAATGATGCATGAATATGAAAAAGCAGCATTCAAATACAAAATAACTCATGTTAGACAAAGTGTTGCAACCCTTATTGCTGTCCACAAAGCATCACAATCAAGACTTGTGTAATGTTGCGAAAAAAGTTAAAGGAGGCCGTGAAAAGTGTTCGACCTCCTTTTGAGTATCTATATTTCGTTTATTTACTTTCTCCTGTGCTTTCGCCCTCTTTTTCGTCAAGGTCCCAAGCATCATCAGTGGTATTGAATATATCGCTGGCAAGTTGTTCCTTAATCTCGGAAGTCTTGGCAGAAACAGTGTTATCGTCGTTGAATTCCACACCGAGGACCTCCGAAAGGTCCACTTTGGCATCAATAGGCTTACCCTCATCCGTGAAATTCTGGGAATAACTCTCAATGAGTTTCTTCTGTGCCTTGAGCGACTCCATCTGCTTTTTTATCATCTTAATGTCTCCGGCAGATGTGGCAGCACCAACAGCAGCACCAATCAGTGCACCTGCAAGACCTTTTCCCTTTGCTCCGGCGACAGTACCTGCAGAAAGTTTGACAAGAATGGCTGCCACACGGGCGGTGATGACCTTATTCTGGGCCTGTACAGCTTCCTTGCTGCGGCGGTTTCCAAACTGGTCAACAAGGAATACGCAGTACTCTTGTGTACCATCCTCATTCAGAACGTTGTTACCTTCATCATCCACCAGATAAACCTTTTGCAATGTGTATTGGGGAATAGCGTCCCAATTCACGCTGGCGGGATCTTCATTTACTGTTCCTGCAACAGTTTCTACCACGTCGGTACCCTTACCTACAACGTTGGAAACCTTTTCCAGCCCCTTGTTTAATTTCTTCAAGAAACCCTGTGCGCTTGCATTGGTGGTGCCAAAAGCAAACAGCATGGCCGTGAAAAACAGACCATTAAATAGTGTCTTCTTCATTATTTGTTCAATCGTTTGAAAATTTGTTGTATATATAAGTGTGTATTGTATAACCTTAAAATGGATTGTCGAGAATTTGATTTCGCCTTCTTTCGTTTAACAACTCCTGTTCAAACTATCGTATTGTTTTTTTGTGTGTATTTACGAAAAAGGGGTCGACATCAGACGAAGGCAAAATAAAACACGAAAAACAGTCTTTACACATATTTACACACAATGTATGCGAGAAATACTCTACATTGCGGACTGCCTTACCATAGAAGGGAAATGGTGGAGGACTATCGTTTGACGAGCAAGCCCAGACGAAGTTGGCGTTTGACGTAAGAGCCGGTAGACTGGTTCATGAATTCCTTCAACGTCATGAACTTGAAACTGGCCTTTTTGTTGCCACGGGCAAAAAAGACGAAAGCCTTGGGCAGGTCCTTGCGATTAAATTTCACGTTGACAACACCTTCTGCGTCGGTGGTAGCAATGAGTTTGAATCTCCAGGGCTCCTTCTCAGCAAGACGTCTGAACGAACGTTCGCTATAATCGCTGACATTGAAAGGAGTCGTGGTGTTGCAAGCATGGATTTCAACTCCCGCCATAGGACTACGCTCTATCATTCCCGCATAGTCGGCGAAACGCTCGACGATAGTGAAACGGACCTCAAGCGGAGCATCCTCAATACTCTGCTCAATCTTCCGGATTCTACTTTCATAGAAATCGCATGGATTATAACTGTTACAGATATAAAGGAATTCCATAGCGGCATTACCATAATCCACCATTTCTTCCTGCGTCTTGGCATTCTTGTAAACGGATAGGGCCTTTCCCGTAAGATTGTGATAGAAAGCAACTGAGTCGCAATCTGCGATATTCTTTTGAATGGTAGGGATGAGTTCCGGCCTTACATCGGGCATACTGAGTGCCGCCAGAAAATTACTACGTGCTCCTTTATAGTCGCGCAAAGCATAGAGCCTGCCGGCTTCCTGGACTTTGGCATCGAATTCCGTGACAGGAATCCTGACCTCACGGAGGAGTACACCCCAACAGAATTTCTTGCGTGGTCCGGCCTCGCTGATATCTATGCTCAAACGATTGGTATCCTCTGCAAACAGACTGATACTATTGATTTCGTTGAAAAGATTGAGGTTCTCGTTGAGTTCAACTGTGAGATTCTCCTGTTTGTCAATCAAGTCGTCAACCTCGCTCTCGCTCAACGTCCGGTTCTCAAGTTGTTCAGAGATAATGGAGTTGACACTGTCCAGCTGGTGCTGAAGTTTTTCCGTCTTTCTGCGGATATTTACAAGTGTTTTGACGGGAAAAACAATGGTAGTTATAGTGATAGAAGGGTCGTCTTTTTTGGGCTTGCTGCTGATTTGCGCCAAAAGTTGTGGAGGACACTCTATCTGCAGGTCAGAGACGGATGATGAGATTTCTATCTCACAGAGGTCTTCATCAGTGATGAGGTCGGTGGCTTGTGTCTGATTGACCATACGGATAGGCTTGCCAACTTCCTCAATGGTGTATGCCTTGAGGAAATCCGCCTTAAGTGTGACGACAAAACTGATACGGTCAATATCGCCACGTTTACTGATTTCCAATTTCACTTCCTTGGTGGGCGTCGTGGGAACTACCACAACATAAGCATAAAGTCCGTCGGGACGTTTGCCCTCGGACCTCACCTCCACATCCTGCCGTTCATCGACGAGGACGACGAGGTCGCTGATTTTGGACAGGATGAGTACACCTCCCTTTCCTCCCAAGTCTGCTATGCAGTTTTCCGCTTTGGTTTCTACCTGCGAAATGAAACTGCTCTGAGCATTAAGGGCTGATGGGAAGATGAGGATGAGGAAAGGAATGAGTATTTTAAGAAAAGAGTTTCGCATGAATATGGAGTTGTGTGTAAAACAGATGTGGGTTCCATAAAAATTTGTCACAGCAAACCTACACTATTTTTGAGGGCACTGCTTTGCCGTCTGTCGCACTTTTTTGCTGCTAAAAAATATCAAAGCTGGTTTATAGAACGCAGCATATTATATAGACCCCACCTAAAACATTTGAGTATCACTGTACGTGTACGAATCAGGGAATTCCAAATCCTGGGAGCGTGGAGATTTCGGGGTCGGGTTCCACCAACTCGTTGCCGACATAACATGGTTGCCATGTCCTAACATGAATGATGGGGTCACCACCATCTTCTGGAATCTCCCAAAGAAGGAAGAGGTATCCCTCATCGTGGTATCTGCTGGAGCGCCATGTCTGCTTCAGGCGTATGCCAAACTTCGTGGGGTCAGTGGTCGAGCGAGACACTACCTGGTCTGAACTGCCGCCTATTTGGATGGGCTCGAACTGTACGTCTATCCATTTATTGAGGAGAAATGCCTTTTTCAGGTTGGCTATGTACTGTTCCTTCGTCTGTTTTGTGTATTTAACGCGGTTCTGTTGTCTGATGATTCCGTCTACTTTTGTACACTTCTCAACAACCGTTCCCGTGATGATAAGGGCGTCATCACTGAACATCTTCTCAATGTAGTTTATGTCCTTACGGTTATAGGCTGTACGGAAATACTCAACATTTTTCAGGATTATCATCTGCTGCTCTTTCGAAGCGATGCTTCCTATGCGCTCCATGCTTTCGCTCATCTGGGCGCTGAGAGCGAAGCGGAAATCGGAGATCTTTCCGCGTTTGTCAAATTCTACAACAGCCTCCTGAAAGCTTCCTTTGCCGAAGTCCTCACCGACGGGACTGATGATGAGCGGTATATGTGATACCATCAGCGTGCCATCACCGAATAGCCAGCATCGCTCCACTATCTCCTCTTCATCTACATAGAATGGGGCGGACTTCCATATCTGATCGATGGTCTCCTTTGCGAGGCTGCTGATATTGAGACCAGAGGTGTTAACAGCGCTTCCGGAAGCTTGCGCGCGGTTGATTTCACTCAGCAGACGGGAAAGGTTTTGGGAGGCGATGTCAACATGAGCGGGACGGGATTCGTATTCATAGGTGGTCAGCGTCACACTAACACCATCGGCACGGCCGCTGATGACGCTGAAGAGGATGAGGAAAAATAGTACTGTAATGCGTCTCATACGTATGTGTTTATGCTTCTGTTTCTTGATTTATGTATGTAGTTTAAAGGACGGCTTAAACTATTCCGCCAAAATGAAGCAGACGGCACCATGACCACTGTAGTTCTTGATGGAGTCTACGGAACCGCTCACCACATTCACACGATTCGGACCTGGAGAGAGAACGGCCCGGACCTTATATTCCCGGTTGTATATCACTATATAATACTTGGTGACATCATCGATGTTCTCGTAAAAGTCATAGTGGGAAATACTCTGTTCATCCTTTCCCTGTTTCATCATTTTATCCAGTGCCGTATAGTCCTTGCAGGAGGCTATGCGCATGACGGTTTCAGGAAACACCATTGTTTCAGATGCACTCCCGGAATTGGAGCCAGAAAGGGTAATGGTGCCACTTGAGCCTTCAATATCACTTTTTTTCACATACACGAAGCATCTGAACATGTTACCGCGTGGCAGGGAAACACTCTCCATGGCTTTCTGCATATTTTTGATGATGAACTGTTCGGAACCTTTGAATTTTCTCTGCTTTTCAGCCCATTCCTTCACGTTCTTTACCAGCAGTTCCTCCGCCAGTCCACGTGCTTCTTCAGCTGTCGCGGAAGTGGTTTCCGCATAGATGTAGTTATTGCTCTTCTTGATGCTGTTGATGGAACGTTTGTTCTCCTCGATGGTCTGGGCTGTAGCAGGGATGAAGACCATAAAGGACGTGGCGAGCAACAGGACAAGGGATGTGAGAATCTGTTTCATATATCGTCGCTTTGTCTTGTGTGTAAATCGGATTCTGGGGTTGAGTAGCATGGAGTATGACCGGCATCCACTTCTGTGGATGGGAAGCCAGAAGGCCATAACTGATTGTCAGGAATCTGAAAAAAATTCTCATCCATATAGTGGAGGGGAACATAGGAATAGAGCGTACAACAGATGGGGGTCTCCACGTTCTCCCTCATGACATCTTCCGTCAGTGTTTGCGGGATATCCATCGAAATTACATGACAGAATGAGAGCGGATTACTGAGGGCATAGAGCGTGGCGTGTACCATTGTACTGTCCTGTCCCTTGATGCCGAAATAAAGCGTGCAATCCTCGTCGCGGCAAAATCCGATGAATTGTTGCAGTGTGACAAGGATGGTGTCGGAATTCTCCTCATAACTGCGCACATGGAGTTTCATGGGTACAGGAAAGGGGACGTCACCCGTAAGGACAACATTCGCCATACTTCGCCACGGATTTTTTGTGTCGCAATATATCGTCCTCCTACCATCTTTGAATTCTGTAAGATACACATCACTTCGAATGGCGTTGTCGAGGAATGCCGACTCGCGGCACAGCAGCAGACGGTCGCCAATGCTGATGGCGCTCTCACCGCTCCAATCATAAGGGGGCAACAGGCGAGGCATACGCTGGATATCGCGCATCGCGATGCGCTCCAGTTCAACTATGTCGGCTCCAAGAATGAACTGGCTGTTGGCTTTCACGTCAATCACCAAATCCGTGCCATCGGACACGGCAAAGGAGAGGCGGTATTTCTGCCTTCTTTTCTCCATTACGCTGATTGGAGTCTCTTCGGTAACGGAGAAAAGCATGGAGAGTTCGCCTTCCTGCACTGTCAGATTCTCGGTATAGCCCGGACTTCCGCCCAAATGCGGAATGTCAGTTTCCAAAAGATAGCGTTCGAGATAGAGAAGTATTCCGCGCGGTGCGGCAAACTCCAATTGGGCGTCTGTGAAGATTCTGTAACCGATGTGTGAGATATCGCCCGTTCCGTTATAGCAGACACGCAAGGGATGAGAGCGGTAGGAAATATCCTCCGTTGAGCCCTGCATGGCTCTGACAGGAAGATCCGTAGCACGGGCTATTTCCGAAAGCCGCACAGTACGGAAACCGGCAGCCATGCTGAACATGGCCACCAGTCCTGCCAGTGCGGTAAGCATCATACGCTTCATGGGATGATTGCTGTAACAACACCATTATGTGTCCATTTTCCGGGACCACCATTCACCTTTCCGTCTCGGAATACTCCCTCATAAGTGTCGCCAGACTCGGCATAGTAATCCTTTGAAGACACGATTCTGTGACGTTGCTTGTATACAAGTTTTCCATTTCCATGAGGCTTTCCGTTTTTTGTCTGCCCTGTATAAGTGGCATAGCCCAGATTAATGGCTCCCGGAGTTGGGGGAGTTTGCGTTGTGGTAGTGGAAGTTTTGCTTTTTTCCTTTGCGGTTACTTTTTGGGAGGCAGCTTTTGCAGCAGCGGCCTCTCTTTCGGCAGCCTTTTGTTTAGCGACATCAGCAACGGCAGCGGCTTCCGCTTCAAGCTGCTCGATTGAGGGTTTATTTTCATCATCATTACCTTCCGAAGGCTTTTTCACATCCTCTCCTACAATTTTTTCAGCATCGACATTGTTGTCCTTCGGCCCCTGAGGCTTGCTTTCACCAGACAAATGGGAATCCTGAACAGCAGATGTGTCCTGAATACTTTCAGGCGTATCCTTTTCAGAAGAACCTGTATCAATAAGAGCACTTACGCCAAAGAAGCCACCTACAACTACTGCCAGTGCGCCGCAACCATAAGCTGCATACTTCCACACAGGAGTGGATTTAGGAGGCGGCGGGCATTCCATCAGTTTTAACTTACATTTAGGGCAAATCATCTCACCCGATACAGGAATTGCTTTGCGATAATCTTCGCATTTTTCATTGACACACTTTCCGTATTTTTGTAATCTTCGGTCTCGGTTTCTACTCATAATTTTTATCTGATTTTAGATTCTATAAAAGGTGGGTTCTACGAAATACAGGCATAATTTATTATCCCTGAGTTACGCTTTGTTCTCTTTTGTTCTCTTTACGTCTTAAAAGCCGGCAAATACGATTCGTAGAACACACCTTAATCATAGAACCTGCCTATAAATAAATTTTGTTCACATTTATCTTCATTCCAACCTTTTTATTGCTTAGGAGGCATAGGCGGTGTGGGCGGTGCTGGTGACATCGGGGGCGGAGTAGGCGCGAAGAGCATCTGCAACTTAGATACAGCTCCCGCCGGTGTCCATTCAGGCATACCTTCTTCCCACACCAACGTTTCCTTGGTAAGCTGTCCGTATGCCACTTTCTGCTTGCACGTGTTCCAATCATACGGGCCCTCCGTCACACCATTGGCATACAGATGAAGACTTACAGCCGGTGTTGGCGGAACTGAGCCTGCGGCACCTGGAGGAGGCGGTGGTGGTACGCATCCCATATTCGGAGCAATTCCTGCACCTTGTGGACCATATCCGGGTTGCTGACCATATCCGGGTTGCTGACCATATCCGGGTTGCTGACCATAACCGGGTTGCTGACCATAACCGGGTTGCTGACCATATCCGGGTTGCTGACCATATCCGGGCTGCTGACCATATCCGGGCTGCTGACCATATCCGGGCTGCTGAACGTATCCGGGCTGCTGAACGTATCCAGGCTGGGAAACACTTCCCTGAGCAGCCTGCATTTCCTGCATAAGCTTTTGTTTACGTTCTTCCTTGAGTCTTGCAGCCTCTACAGCATTTTTGGCATAGATGTCGGGCAGTTCCTCACCCGTCCCTTCACTGTGAAGCAGAATACGGTTGGAACGGTCGGCGTTTTCGTTATGAGAATTCTGTAGATATTCATAGCGTTTCTTGTAATCAGCCAGCCAACTGAGGGCACGCATCGGGAAACCATATTTGATGGTTACTATGAAGAGTTCGTTTTTACGTGTGCTCTCAGTGTATATCGTCGGTGGTTTTACGCCCTGTGGTGCCTGATTACGGAAGGCTGTTGCCAAAGTGGCGGCAAACGCCTCCAGTTCCTTGCTCTCGGGTTTGGGTATGCAGACGAACATTTCACTCATACCCACGTTTGTACCTTCCTGCGGCATAACATTATTATCGAGCGACATGGTCATCTGGTTCTTGTCAAGATAGATGTATACACCGCTCTGCTCCATTATGTCGCGTGCGAACTCATTGATTTTCTGCTCTGTGTCGAGTTTCTGCTGTAATTGCGAGAGGACGCTGAGTCCAAGCACACGCGTTTCCGACTTTGGCATTTCCGAATGACGTTCTATCACCTGTGCCGCGAGCACACGGTCGAAGGAGTCACGGATGCTGCTTTGATTCTTGCCCAGAATGAGGCGTGCGAATCCTGTAAACGGCGCATCGCCCACCAAATCACGACGCAAGCTGGCGGACATGGTGTCTATCACCTGCTTGTCGACACGCATCTTCTCCTCAAAAATTATGATGCCGCTCTCCTCACTCACTTCAATCTCTGCACCACGCATATCCTCCAAACCGGGATTCTTCTTACGCTGTGCAGCAACAAGTTCTTTCGTCGACTCTATGCCTTGAACAATGAATGCACAGAACTTGGCCAGTTCATCGCGCATGGCGAGCATCTCAGCATCGAGGGAGGAAAGTACCTGAGTGGCGAACTGATAAGCCTCCACTTTCGTGCGAACTTCAAAGTATGCAATCAGTTTCTCTTGATATTCTACATAATATTGAGGTCTCTTCAGCGGTCGCAACAGGATGGGCACATCATTCCAATCGGCCAGGATGTCTTCCAAAGTCAACTCCATTTCCTTCTTGACCTTGTCGTTATCCGTGATGGCTTTCCTGAGTTCTTCCTGAAGGTCATTATTGACAAAGTCATAAATCACCTCACCGATGCGCTTGAGCTCGAGGATGGAAATCGTACCCGTCTTCCACAGTTCAAAGATTTCACGTTCGATACTACGGCGTATCTCGTTGGCAATGTCCTTGCGTGCCTGAGCCTTTCCTCTGAAATAGTCGGCGACGGACTTTTGGGTATCGCGGAAATCGCGGTCATACAACTTACCTATTGTATCGTGCAGCGCGGTGAGCGGACAAGCATAACTCTTGCAGTCCTCAGCCCAGTCCAAGACGCGACGTTGCCAGATGTCATGAAAAGTCTCTACAGCCGCATCATTCTCCAGCACCTTCTTGTCATAGGACAGGTAGGAAAGTTTGAGTTTCCAACGCTCCAGATTCTCTTCCTTAAGATAGGTTCCACGGTAATCCTTGTTGATTTCCTCATCCACATATCCTACATTTTCCACCCAATTGCCGTAGAGCATCTGTTCCAGCACGTCGACACCGGTGGTGTATACGATGTGCTTCAGTATGCGGAATTCCGGATAAACCACACGTTTGAGGCCAAAGGAATTGAGGAGTTTTGTGCGCACGATAGGCAATTCCACACCATCTTCTACGGGAGCGGTCTCATCATACTCATAGGCGAAATCGTCCATATTCTCAGAGTTGTAGGCACGAATGATGTCGCCAACTCCGGGAGTTGTGGGATTGATGATGAAGACACGTGCATAGATGTAGTCGCTGACAATCTTCGGCAGTTCCTCAAAAGAATCTACAGATACACCATTCTCGTTATCATTGCTATAGACGGTGATACCATTGGCTACGCCTTTGATGGCAGGATCGAAAAGATCGAGGGGCTCGCCATTTCCCGTCACGTCGTGCGGTTTCAACATTCCTGTCTGCAGGGCGTTGAGTTCGCGGAGTGCGGCATATCCGTTCTGATAGTAACGGCCCTTGTCCATGTCAGACTTTGGAAGGTCGCGTTCGGGAATCATTGCATAGACAAGAATCTTTGCATCGGGCCACGCCTTGCGCGTCTGTGCCACAGCATCAACGATGGAACCCGAACCCGTTCCGCCACAAAGTCCTGCTATGATGTGCACAATCTTGCTGTTGTTGCTCGACTCAGCCTGCTTGCATCGCGCAAAGGCATCCTTCAAGGCGTTCACATATTCCGTGGCGTTCTTTGCAAACAGCAGTCGTCCGGCACGGCGTTTCTGACCTGCGGCCTCGCCAAGGTTGCCAATGGCGCTTCGGGTGGCGGAAGCGTTCCCGACAATACCACGCAACTGGGGATAGTTGTTGATATTATCAATGATTTCCGTCACGGCACCGCTCTTGATGTACAGAAATTCATTCTGTGTGAAAGAGGCGTCCTGACCCATCACGTTGAAATCATCACGACCGATGCCCATCATTTCACGAGTCGTGTCCACGTAGAGCAAGGCTACCGATAGTTTTTGACGTTTCTGGGAATCGGGGAACTCCTCAAACATTCTCATCTTGAATGTACGGAGCACCTTACCGCCCGTACCACCAAGACCTACAATAATGTGGTTTTCTGCCATAACTATTATATTTTTATTATATGTGTTTCTTTGTTTTTTTCTGCGTACAATATGTCATTCACGTGAAGACATCAGAGCGAATGGCTTAAAGCCTTCTGCGTCTGCCGCGTGCACCCCCTGAAGAGGAGGCACCCACAACACGTCTTCTGCGGCCTCTGCCACCATCTTCCATAAAAATCGGTATAAGCACAGCACCAACAAGGAAGGCAATGACGCCCCACAACACACGATGGTTGCGGAAATCTCGGATGCTGTCCATCATGTCCTCTCCATAGATGGAGAAGATATTGAGCAGTCCCTCTTTGCCGGTATTATAAACCGAGCCGACAGCATCATTTGTCCAACTGCTGACGCTGTCGGCAGGCAGTGCATTGTCGACAAGGTCCATCATACCATTAGCCATCCGCATACTGCTTTCAGCGGACGCTAACACTCCATCAGACTTGATCCATAGTCCTGCCTGGACCGTAACAAAAATGCCCACCAATATAGATAAGGCTATGCTGATTAGACCATGGTGACAAGACTTGCGTATCAACTGACTGACTACCAGCAATAAAGCCACGGCACCTAAGCCAAAGAGGAGCCCCAAAAAGATATCGAAGAAACTGGGAAAAACAAACTTAACATGCTGTTTTTCTGTTACAAATATTAAAAAGAAGAGGCCATCTGCTACGGATTTTTCACCACGACAATGTCTCCATACTATGAGGCAAATTTACACAAAAACTAATCTTCAACAAAAAAAAATAAAAAAAAACGCCTCCTTACCCTCTACTTTTTATAAAAAACAATGAAAAGTTTGTTTGAAACTTAAAAACATATTGCCTTGAAACGCGATTTATATTAAAATGATTGAAACAAACGGGAAACGAAAAGCATGGCTGCAAACCGGCATCCGCAGAAAGATTCCACCTTGGTTTTATTGAAATTGCCTGAACCACATTTCTGCAACGCGCCTATACAAGGCGCTTCAAAGATCTGAAAAAGCTTTGCATAAAGTTGAACTTTTCAATTAACTTTTCCGTTTTATTGAGTCTGATTCCCAAAAGTATCTTCCTCCAGTAAGGTCAGATGAGAAGAACGGGAGCAAGCAACGCTTGAATCTGCTATGATATGGCGGAAAAACGAAGGATGAAGTTCAACGTCATCGGCGGAGCGGTGATTCGGAAAGTGAAGGATTTCCTGACAATTTGCAGCATCCACAAGGATATGTTTCGGAACATTACGGTAAGAACTTCCGATTTTTATAAAAAGATTTTCCGAACAATTTAGTGGAAATGCGGGAACTGTTTTGTGGAAATGCGGGAATTGTTTTGTGGAAATGCAGGAAATGTTTAGTGGAAATGCAGGAACTGTTTTGTGGAAATGCGGGAAATGTTTAGTAGAAATATAAGAGATGACTATAATGCCGTCGAGTCCGTCAGATGATGCCTCCTGTTTTATTGATAAGCCCCTCCGAACAACCCATAAAACAACCAGGGCAAACGGGCCTGCCACTAAGGGAAAGGTTTGCCGTCATTTCCGTATCCGCTCTATCCTGCAGGCGTGGCGCTTGCTCTCCTTGTCGTAGTTGACGCCTACGAGGAGGAGGTCGCCGGTGTATTCCGCCACCTTTGCGGGATAGTCCTTGCGGAGGATCTGGTCGATGGCGGTGTCCGCCGTGTGGCTGAATTTCAGTTCAACGACCAACGCCGGTTTGCTGACGTTGCGGCGGGGTATCATCACCAGGTCGGCATACCCCTTGCCGCTGGCATACTCGCGGTGGATGACGTACTCGTTGCGCGCCCAGATGTAGGCGACGGTAAGCACGCATGCCAGGGAGTTCTCGTCGTTGTATGACAATATGCTGGTGTTCTCGTCGTGCGCCTGGTCGATGGCTTTCGCCACAGCCTGCGCGTTTCCGGCAAGGGTGGCGTCGAGGAGATTGCGCGATGCGGTGATGGCATCCACGAGTCTTGTCCACGATGTGTCCTCCACGGCATTGAGAAACTCGTCGGCCACCTCCTTGTTGGGGATGTAGCACTGCCTGTTTTCGTCGTCGTACGCCAGATAACCGAGATGGATCAACACGGTGAACACGTCGTTCTTGCTCCTGACGACGCTTATGTCATTCTGGAACTTCGACGTGTTGACATACACCCTTTCGCCTGCCAGCATGCGGATGATGTCGTCTTTCAGGCCCTCGTAGTTCATCTGGATGTAGGTGATGACGGAGTCGTAGGCGCCGGTGGTGGTCCAGTAACTGCCGTAGGCCTCGGCATGGATGGCCTTGATGACCGAGTAGGGGTTGAAGATGCGCGATGCCTTTCCGATGCGGTAGCCGTCGTACCATTGCTCCATCTGCTCCAGGTCCATGCCGTGCTTCAGGCAGAGCATACGCACCTCGTCGTGGGTAAATCCGAGGGATGTCGACATCTTGCCGGGACGGATCATCGAGTATTCGTTGAAATTGTTCAACGCCGACTCCGTGTTGTACTTCTTTATCGGCAATATGCCCGTGAGGTACACCCCGGCGAAGACGTCATTCGAGCCGGAGCCCTTGAACAAACGGCGGAGGAGGTCGACGTACGACGTGGTGATGTATTCGTCGGAACCCATCTCCCGCAGGATGGAATCCCATTCGTCGACAATCATGATGAAGCGTTCACCGGTGCGTTCGCTCACACGGTAGAGGATATCCATCAGGTCGTCGCGCTCCCTGGGCCGCACTTCCGGAAACACGCTGAGGATTTCCGCCATGATGTCCTGCTGGACAAGGCTTACGATGTCCTTCTCCCTCCTGTATTTTGTGGTGAAGTCGGTCATGTCGACGCATATCACATAGTACTTGTTCAGGTACTTCCCGAACGTTCCGTCCGTCTCCGCCTCCAGTCCCGCGAAGAGTTCGCGCGAGTCGCACGACTTGTCATAATAGGCACACAGCATCTTGGCCGCCATCGATTTGCCGAAGCGGCGGCAGCGTGTCACGCAACTGTAGCGGTCCTCGGAATTGAGGGTGGCATTGACCAGCGGTATCAGCGACGTCTTGTCGACATACTCGTGACTGACGATGTCGCGAAACGCGTTGTTGCCCTTGTTTATATAGGTGCCCATATTGAATGTCTATGCGGACGGCGGGAGAGATATGCCCACTATCCGCCGCAAATATACAAATTTATCGATGAAACGGAAAGAATTGGTGCAAGAAAACAGGCTGTTTCCATCAAGCCTGACGAGCGGAGCGGGAGCAAGTGCTACGCGCTTACGATGTACTATGGCAGGAAAACGAGGGATGAAACCCTCAAGATGTTCTGGAAAGGCTTTATAAAACCTCCGGTAGAGTTTTGAACAAGACTTCATCTCTGTCTGATAAAGCCCTCGATGATGCCTGACAAAGTCCTCGATGATGCCTGACAAAGCCCTCGATGATGCCTGACAAAGTCCTCGATGATGCCTAACAAAACCCTCGATGCTGTCTGACAAAGCCCTTAATTTTCAAACAAAATCAAAGGATATGCTTCGTAAACAACCAGGGCAAACGGGCCTGCCACTAAGGGAAAGGCTTGCCGTCATTTCCGTATCCGCTCTATCCTGCAGGTATGGCGCTTGCTCTCCTTGTCGTAGTTGACGCCCACGAGGAGGAGGTCGCCGGTGTATTCCGCCACCTTTGCGGGATAGTCCTTGCGGAGGATCTGGTCGATGGCGGTGTCCGCCGTGTGGCTGAATTTCAGTTCAACGACCAACGCCGGTTTGCTGACGTTGCGGCGGGGTATCATCACCAGGTCGGCATACCCCTTGCCGCTGGCATACTCGCGGTGGATGACGTACTCGTTGCGCGCCCAGATGTAGGCGACGGTAAGCACGCATGCCAGGGAGTTCTCGTCGTTGTATGACAATATGCTGGTGTTCTCGTCGTGCGCCTGGTCGATGGCTTTCGCCACAGCCTGCGCGTTTCCGGCAAGGGTGGCGTCGAGGAGATTGCGCGATGCGGTGATGGCATCCACGAGTCTTGTCCACGATGTGTCCTCCACGGCATTGAGAAACTCGTCGGCCACCTCCTTGTTGGGGATGTAGCACTGCCTGTTTTCGTCGTCGTACGCCAGATAACCGAGATGGATCAACACGGTGAACACGTCGTTCTTGCTCCTGACGACGCTTATGTCATTCTGGAACTTCGACGTGTTGACATACACCCTTTCGCCTGCCAGCATGCGGATGATGTCGTCTTTCAGGCCCTCGTAGTTCATCTGGATGTAGGTGATGACGGAGTCGTAGGCGCCGGTGGTGGTCCAGTAACTGCCGTAGGCCTCGGCATGGATGGCCTTGATGACCGAGTAGGGGTTGAAGATGCGCGATGCCTTTCCGATGCGGTAGCCGTCGTACCATTGCTCCATCTGCTCCAGGTCCATGCCGTGCTTCAGGCAGAGCATACGCACCTCGTCGTGGGTAAATCCGAGGGATGTCGACATCTTGCCGGGACGGATCATCGAGTATTCGTTGAAATTGTTCAACGCCGACTCCGTGTTGTACTTCTTTATCGGCAATATGCCCGTGAGGTACACACCGGCGAAGACCTCGTCGGAATCCTGTGTCTTGAACAACCGGCGGAGGAGCATGACGTACTCATCGAGGATGGTGGGGGCGACATCCTCGGAAACGCCCTTTAATTTCTTGCGGTTTGGGGACTCTCGACAGATGGCGTCCCACTCGTCGATGATGAAGAAAAACTTCTCGTTTGTGCTATGATGGATGGCGGAAATCACATCCATAAGATCGGAATCCTCACAGTAATTCACATCAGGAAATTCCGTCTTGAGTTCCTTGATGATACTATCCTGTATGGCTCTCACAATGTGCGTTCCGAGTTCCGGACGCGCAGTGAAGGAGGTAACATCCAGATAAATGACGCGGTACTTGTTCAGGTACTTCCCGAACGTTCCGTCCGTCTCCGCCTCCAGTCCCGCG
>CAMAFY010000041.1 GCA_945833885.1 uncultured Bacteroidales bacterium | reverse complement strand
CTTCAAAACCTGTTCCGTCCTGCTTATAAGGTTGCCAGCGCAATATCTTGCTGTATGTTTATGGCTTGTGCTTTGCCGTCTTTTGGCCTTTTTCAGCGTAATGATAGCGCAGGAGTATGGCAAATCCAATTTTTGGACTGCGATTCGACGGAAGATGATGGCAATATCAGCAATTCTCGACGATTACTTGCAGCATCCTTTCCGCCAACTTCTTCCGGTCGAAGTCTACCGACAATTTCCTGCACCCCTCCTTGCATTTGGCATAAAGCGTATCATTGGTCAGCAGTTCGTTCAGTTTCCGGTTGAAATCCTCCTCGTTTTCAGGCTCAAAGCACAGTCCGGCACCGTATCTTTCGATGATTTCCTGCGCCTCTCCTTCCACGCCCATGAGGATGGGAATCTCCATTCCTGCGTTCTCAAATATCTTGGAAGGTATGACAGTCTTGAACAAATCCGACTTTCTCAGGTTGATCAACGCCAAATCCAGGATAGAGATATATCGGTTCACCTCGGTCTTGGGTACGGAATCCAGCATCGTGACATTGGTGATGTCTTTTGCTTCTTTCAGCCGTAGCAGTTCCTCTTTCCTTGCTCCGGATCCGATCAACAGGAAATGATAGTCGTTCTTGTTTTCCATGTTTTTTGCGCATTTCAGGATGAAATCCAATCTGTGCGCCATACCATGTGTGCCGATATATCCGATAATCTTTTTCCCTTCCAGCCCCAGTTCCGATATGATGGCTTGGTCTTTCTCCATGGGAGAGAACAATTCGCGGTTCGCTCCATTCTTGATAACGGATATCTTTTCCGCGTCAATTCCTCTTGCCACAAGGTTCTTTTTGAATGAATCTGTCACCACAACGATGTGCTTGGCCGAACGGTAGCAGCGCTTTTCCTGCCATTCGAAGTATTTGATGAACAGATTATCCTTCATCATCCCCACCGTCTTTATGGATTCCGGCCACAGGTCGCGGACCTCCATAATCCAGGGTTTTCTTTTGAAGAACGACAATGTCCTTCCGCTCAATGCCGCGAAAAATTGGGGTGAGGTGGCGATGATGATGTCACATTTTACAAACAGTCCGACCAAGAAGGATGTTACAGAAAAACTGATATAGTCCAATGTCCTCCTGAAAAAACCTTTGTTTTCCGCGATATAAGACCATACCCGAATGACATTTATACCATCCATCACCTCGGTCTGGTACAATTTGTTTTTATAACCGTCGTACACTTTGCCCTTCGGAAAGTTGGGGGTGCAGGTGATGACCGTCACATCATGTCCGGCTTTCTTCCATTCTTTCAGATGGTCGTATGTCCTCGAAGCGGGGGCATTGACCTCAGGAGGAAAGTTATCTGCCAAAAATAAAATCTTCATTATATCTTCATGTTGGAATCGTCTTATGGCGCATCCTGCCAACATCCCCGATGAAATGACCGGTCGTGAGGGGGAATGTCCTTTCCGGTAACTCGCAAATTCCGTCTCCGGGGAGCGTGAAAGGCCGTCAGGACGTCTGGTGTGGCGGTAAGAGAATTCCAGAATTGCCTATTCTTTTTTTATTCTTTTCCTCAGCCAAACATTCATCAATGTCCATGTCATCACGTCGATGATTACCAGCAAAGTCACGTCGATGTATACGGATAACAGAATGTTGAAGAGGGAAAACAGGACGGAAGCGGTGACGATGGCAACCATTGCCATCCGTTGGTGCAGTCCTGTCGCCAGAAGTTTGTGGTGTATGTGGTTCTTGTCCGGCAGGAAAGGATTCTTTCCATTGCGAACCCTGTGCAGATAAACCCTTACAACATCGAGGCATGGGATGAACAAGGGAGAGTATGCCAGCACGAACACGTTCGGAAAATCCTCGGGTATTCCGGTTTCAGGATATTGGAGTAGTTTCAGACTCAACACGCAAAGAATCAAACCGATGGTAAGGCTTCCGGTGTCGCCCATGAATATCTTTCTGTGCTTCGTCGCGTCACCGAAGACATTATAGTAGAAGAACGGGACGAGAACGCCGAGGGTGGCGAAGGAAAGTACAGCATAAGCATATTCATGAACCAGCAGGAACACTATCCCATAGAACAAGGATGCCATGCCGCAGAGCCCGGATGCTAGACCGTCAATGCCGTCGATGAAGTTGATGGAATTGATGATGAACACGACAACAAGGATGGTAAGAGGGTATTTGAGCCATTCCGAGAGTTCGTAAATTCCCAACAATCCGTGCAGATTGCTTACCCACATTCCTCCGGCAACCATCATTATACCGCATGCAATCTGCACTGCGAATTTGGCTTTATAGCGTATCCCTACCAAATCATCCGCTATTCCCACAAAATACAGCATGGTAACACAGCAGAAGGTAAATGCCAATGTGCGGCTTTCCGTTGCAATTTCGCCAAGCATATTCTGATAACCCAGCGATTGGCACAAACCAAAAACGAGTGCCATGGCGAAAAAAATGACGGGGTTGAAGGCGATACCGCCCAATCTCGGCACAATCCCTTGGTGGATTTTCCGCTCTTCGGGCTTGTCAAACAGTCTCTTACGGAATGAAATCCGCAATATCTGTGGAATAAAAAGGCCTGTACAAAGCACACACACACAGAAAACTGCAATGGAATTGACAGCCCAAAAGATAGTGGTTGCAGACATGCCGGATATGTAGTCGGTGATCATTATTCTTAATTGTTGAACTTCGTTCTTCGTTTTCTCGCCATGGCATAATGTAATCAGGTTTCACCTGTTGCCTTCTGCTCATCTGGCTTATCGAAAACGCGGTAAAAACAGGATTCACTTCCACGATTGTCGTAAAGAAATCCTGTGGTGTAGTGCTGTCGGAAGGTGTCTGGCGTTGGAATGTTCCGGATGTTGAAAAACAAGCGTCGCGTCTGTTTGTCAACATGCTTACGGAAATCCTGACGAAGGTTCTGGATATTGATTCGGAAACATCCGCCTTTTAGGTATGCCACACCTCATATTGTTGTGGTGATGGAAGCCGGGAGGACGACCTTCTTTCTGCGCTCTTCTCTTTGTAAGAGAAGCGTTCATCGTGCAAAGATAGTAAAAAACGTTGAAATCCTTTGCCAAAAGAGCGAGAAACTTGCTTGACCCCAATGAAAATGGTTTGCAAATGTGCGACTTTGTGTTGCAAATCGTATCTATCCCATTCCCTTATCTTCTGATAATCAGCCGCGAATCTTGCCTGATGGGTTCATAGGTTGGGGAACTTTTTGTTGCTTATGGGGGCTGAAGCCGGTGGATTTCATCCTTCGTTTTCTCGCCATGGCATACCGTAAGCGCGTTGCACTTGCTTCCGTTCTGCTCATCTGGCTTAATGAAAACGTTGAACTTCGTTCTTCGTTTTCTCGCCATGGCATACCGTAAGTGCGTTGCACTTGCTTCCGTTCTGCTCATTTGGCTTAATGAAAACGTTCTATAAAGATCTCCACCGTTAATCCTGGTTCCCACCTAAAAAACGGTAATGCAGACAGGTAGGCTCCACCTTATGGCGGGAAGCCGGGAGAAGTCATTCCCCAAAACTCCCGATGACAGGTCCTGTCATTTTGGCAATGTCACCTTGAAGATGTCGCTCTCCACATGTTCGCGGTGGATGATTGCCTTCATCTGTTCCACAATCTCGGGGTGCAGATGTGCCACATTGTGATCCTCATGGACATCGGTGGCAAGGTCGTAGAGGCGGCATTCCCCATTCTTCACCACCAGTTTCCAATCGCCCATCCGCAGGCCCATCATATCGGTCTCGTGGAATTCCCAGTAGAGGAAATCGTGTGCCCGTTGCCCCGTCTTGCCGAGGAGCGTGGGGGCGAATGATATGCCGTCGAAGCCGTCGCCGGGAAGTTCGGGGTTCACATAGCGGTCGTCGATGCCGTCTATGCCCGCCACTTCGCAGAATGTCGGCAGGATGTCGTAGAACGCCAGTTGGTGGGGATTCACCGTCGCTGCCGCCACCTTGCCGGGCCACCACGCGATGAACGGTATGCGGATGCCCCCTTCGTAGGTGCTGCGTTTCTTACCTTGCAGCAGTCCGTCGCGGTTGAAGAAGTCGGGGTCGGCGCCACCTTCCTCATGCGGACCATTGTCAGAAGTGAAGATGACGAGGGTGTTTTCGGCAAGGCCCCGCTCGCGGAGTTTGTCGAGAATCTCGCCCACCTGCTGGTCGAGACGGGAAATCATGGCTGCAAACTGTGCGTGTCCGCAGTCTGTGGGATTGTAGCGCGAGCCCTCGCTGCCGGCGTAAGTCTTCTCTGTGGTGAAGACCTGGCGGTAGTGTTGCAGGAGGGAATCGTCGGGTTGTGCCAATTCGGCGTGGGGGAGAGTATAGGTGAAAATGCCGAGGAAGGGCTGTCCGGGTGTCTGGCGGTCGAGCCATTCGAGGGCGCGGCGATGGATGATGTCGGCAGAATATTCCGTACGCCGTTCGTAACCGTTGCCGTACATCGGGTGGGCGATGTTGCCGGTCAGCACTTCGCGGCGCACCCTTGTATCGCCATTTACGCGACTGTAGGCATTCAGGAAGTTGGGATAATAGAGATGAGCCTGAAACTGGCAGATGTAACCATAGAACTCGTCGATGCCGCGTGCGTCGGGTGTTGATGGCGAGCCCTCATAGCCTCCTGCCCATTTTCCGAACATTCCTGTGGTATAGCCGTTCTCCTTGAAGATTTCAGGGAGAATCCGGTGGCGGACATCGTAAGGTTCCTGCCCTACGATGGCATAATCGGGGTTGTCGCCGTAAAGATTTCTGCCCGTCCAGTACTCCTTATTGCCCCGGACATGGGTGTGTCCGGTATGTTGTCCCGTCATGAAGCATGCCCTCGACGGTGCTGATACCGGACTTCCGGCGTAGGCTTGGGTAAAACGCATGCCTTCGCGTGCCATGCGGTCGATGTTTGGGGTGGCGATGTAGCGCTGTCCGTAGCAGGCAAGGTCGCCGTACCCCATGTCGTCGCACATGATGTAGATGATGTTAGGCCGTTCTTCGGCGGCGATGGTGAGGGCGGTGGAAGCCAGCGAAAGGGCAATGGGGGTGAGGCGTGTCAGGGAATTCATGGGGAAATGGCGGGCGATGAGGGGAGGAAGGGTTTAGAAACGGAGTGTGCCGAAGAAGTCGGGACGGTGGAAATCGGGCTGAGCGATGTCGATGGGATTCCAGGAAAGGAAGTGGGGCGTTTGCAGTTTGTCGCCACACTTATAGAAGTTTGCACGGATTTCCTTGCCGTTGACGTCGGAAATGTCGTGTTGGAACCATACGGAATAAGGGATGTGCAGCACCACTTCCCAGTCTGTCTCACCGATACGTTCATCGAAATTCTCGCGTCCGAGCGACGACCATCGCCGGATCTGTTGCAGCACCTCGCGTGGTGCCGGAGTCCGCGCGTTGCGGTCCTTGCCTGTCGCCACGAGAACCGTGCCCACGCAGTTGCATTCCACGTTGTAATAGACGCCGTCGTCGGCAGGAGAGGAGAAGAACTCCACACAACTGTCTTCCCAGACTTTGCCTCCGTCGCCGTCGGCCACGGCTGCCACGCTCTCTTCGCGGACGCGGAAATGGAGGAGGAATCCGTCGGGAGTGGCGACGATGCGGAACTTCGCCATGGGACGGTAGGGATATTCCGCCCAGTTCACGGTGTCGATGGGGTGGAACTCCTCGTGGAGGCCGTCGAGCCATGCGGGAATTTCGGAGAGGGCGATTTGAGGAAAGGGATAATGATTGACTTTCAGGTTTTTCATGGTGTTCGTGGTTTTAAGGTGAATGACGGATTCTTGGGGATCGAAAGGAATGATTTTAGGTGGGCTCTATAGATTAGTCTTGCCGGGAATTTGTCATGAAAACTGACTTGAAATCTTGCAAAAACTAATTTATAGAACCCACCTCCAATCTGTTTTTCGTGGAGTTACATTACGTCCACGTCAAATGTTAGTCGAGTGAGTGGATGACGAGACCGCTGCGGAGTTTGGGCTCGAACCATGTGGCCTTGGGCGGCATGATGTTGCCGGTGTCGGCAATGTTCATCACCTGTTCCATGCTGACGGGGAAAAGTGCGAGTGCTGCACGCATTTCACCGGAGTCAACACGGCGCTTGAGTTCGCCAAGTCCGCGGAGACCACCGACGAAGTCGATGCGCTGGCTGGAGCGGAGGTCGCCGATTTCGAGGATATCCTGAAGGATGAGGCGGCTGCTGATGTCGACATCGAGGACACCGATGGGGTCGGAAGGGTCGAAAGTTCCTTCCTTAGCATCGAGGCTGTACCAGTGTCCGTCGAGGTAGAGGCTGAACTGATGGGCGTGTGCGGGGTGATAAATCTCAGTGCCACGGTCTTCGACGTTGAAGTTTTCGGCGAGACGGCTGAGGAATTGCTCGCTGGTCAGTCCGTTGAGGTCCTTCACCACGCGGTTGTAGTCGAGGATGGTCAACTGTTCGGCGGGGAAACATACGGCCATGTAGAAACTGCTTTCGGCATCGGGACCAGCAGCCTTCTCTGCACCTACGCGTGCAGCGGCGGCAGAACGGTGGTGACCGTCGGCAATGTAGAGGGCGTCCATCTTATCGAAGGCATCGGTGATGGTGGCTTTGTCGGCGGCATCGCTGATGATCCAGAATTTATGGCTGAATCCGTCGATGGGGGCGACAAAGTCGTAGACGGGTTCTGTGGCGGCTACGCGGTCAATGAGTTCAAGGAGGACGGGGTTATGACGGAAGGCGAGGAACACGGGCTCGATGTTGGCGTTGGTTTCGCGGACGTGGCGCATGCGGTCGTCCTCTTTGTCGCGGCGGGTAAGTTCGTGTTTCTTGATGACACCGTTCATATAGTCGTCGACGTGTGCGCAGAGTACGATGCCATACTGCCATTTCAGTTCGCCCTTGGCATCGTTCATAGCCTGGGCATAGAGGTAGTAGTTCTCCTCCTTGTCGCGGACGAGCCATCCGTTCTCCTGGAAATTGCGGAACTGTTCTGCGCCGCTGGAATAGACGCGTTCGTCGTATTCGCTGGTACCTTCGGGGAAATTGATTTCGGGTTTGATGATGTGGTAGAGCGACATCTCGTTGGTGCCGGCTTCAGCACGGGCCTCTTCACTGTCGAGGACGTCATACGGACGGCTTTCGACCTTTTCTACGAGGGCTTTCGGCGGACGGATGCCGCAAAATGGTTTTACTTTTGGCATAGTATGAGTGTGTTTAAGGTTATAAGTAAGTGAAGAAATTCAGTCGATTTTCCTATTTCTAAAAGTAAGTTTGAACGGCCTTTTATACACTTCAAACAGGGTGCCGCTTCGCTTTGTCCCGGACTGTCTTCCGCGACTTTCGTTGGGATGGCTCCCAGACTGACGAAGACGAAGGTTTACTGTTGGAGTTTCAAGAGCGGATTGTATAAGGATACTTACTTGTCTTATTTGCATATCGGTTTCGTCTTCCTTTTTCGTGCCCCGGCAAAAGGCGGAAAATATGGTTGACGAATTTAGCGACAAAGGTAGATATTTGCGCGAAAACGGCAAAAGAAAACGGGAATTATTACGGGAAATGACGAAAAAAAGAGCCGGAAACGTTTGGGAATACCCTCGGTTTCAGGCTCTTTTAGGGGATGCCCCCTTGGGAATTATGTCGTATGTTTTTGTGTTCGGGAAGGACGGCGCACGTGCCTAATCCTGTCGCAGGCCGTACTTATGCCTTGTAAAGATAGCGCTTGATGCTCTTTTTCGCCGTCTTTTCAAATTCGCGGTCGTGGAGGCGGATTTCTTTTAGACGGCAGAATACGGGCAGTTGGGCGTTGAGTTCCTGACGGTTCTGCTCCATGACGAGGGCGATTTCCTCGGTGTTGAGGACAATCTGGTCGACATCGTCGGGGTCGGGATAGACCAATGCGATGAGGCTGTCGCCATCTTGCAGCACGAGCGACTCGCCTACCATGGGCATGGAGTTGAGTTTATCCTCGATTTCTTCGGGATAAACGTTCTGGCCGTTGGAACCGAGGAGCATGTTCTTGATGCGTCCCTTGATGAAAAGGTGGCCGTCGGCGGAGAAACTTCCGAGGTCTCCCGTGTGGTACCATCCGTCGGCGTCGATGGCTTCGCGCGTGGCCTCTTCGTTTTTGTAGTATCCGAGCATAACGTGCATTCCGCGTGTAATGACCTCACCCTCAAAGCGATGGCAACCTTCTTCCCCAGCACGGACGATGCGGCCGTCGCGAGTCAGCAGTGCAAGTTCCATGTGTGGCACGACGGTGCCGCAGGAACCCAGTATGTGGTCCTTCCAATCGCTGTAGGTAATCATGGGGGCGGTCTCCGTGGTGCCGTATCCGCTGGTGATGGGGAAGCCAACACTCATCAGGAATTGCTCGATTTCCTGATTCATCGGTGCCCCTCCGGTCATGATCTGGTAGATGTTTCCACCGAATTGTTCGCGGATCCATTGCACGATGCGCTGTTTCACGCGAGTCTTGACGAGCGGAAGTTGCAGCAGATAACGGGCGCGGTGGTGGTCGAGGCGCTGGTAGACATGCTTACGCACAATCTTTTCGATGACCATCGGCACGGCTATCAGGATGGCGGGCTTGATTTGCGCCGCGGCTTCCATGACCAACGACGGGGCAGGCTGCCGCAACAGGAAATGGATATGGCAACCGTTGAGGAAGCCGAAGATGATTTCGCACGTCATACCATAGGTGTGCGCCATGGGGAGAGTGCTGAGAATATGGTCGCCGGCATGGACATGCGGTCCGAAATTGCGGAGCGTGAAATCGAGATTGCCCCACAAGGCGCGGTAAGGAATCATCACACCCTTGGAAAATCCCGTCGTTCCGCTCGTATAGTTGATGATGGCGAGGGTCTCGGGGGAGGCTTCGGGGGTGTAGACGATGTGCTCACGGCTGAAACGTGCGGGATAACGTTCACCGAAGAGTTGGTTGAGATGCTGGTGAACGTAGGAGAGTTTCTCGCTGCGAGTGTTGCGGATGGTCAGGTCGGGCAGATGTGCTATGCCGCCGAGGTTGGGCATCTTTTCGAAATCAATGTCCTTTGCGACGCCATCTCCGACAAAGAGGAAGCGGGATTCGCTATGATTGACGATATTGTGTATCTGTTCGGGCTGGAATTCGCACTGTATGGGAACGACGATGCAGCCGTAGGTGAGCGTGGCGAAGAAAGCCACGGCCCAGTTGGCGCTGTTGCGGCCGCAGATGGCCACCTTGTCGCCGGGGCGCAGACCGGCAGTCTCCATGCCGATGTGGAGTTTGGCAATGCGGCGTGCCACGTCGCAGTAGCGCAAAGTGTCGCCTTTGTAGTCGGTAAAGGCATTGCCGTTCCAGTGCTCCACGAGGATCTGCTGGATGTGGGCGATGAAACTTGGGGGTGTCATATCGGTATTATAGGGGGATGTGTGTGTGGCTTCGCCTTGCTGTAGTTGCAGTTTTTTCTCCGTTCAGTACAGGAACGATGAGCAAAAAAACTGAAAAACGCGGCAAAATTAACAAAATGTATGCACAAAAAAGGTAAAAGTGTGCGGTTAATCCCATTTTTTTGTCGATATGTACGGTAGATTGCAGGACTGAGTGCGCAATGCGAAAGCCTCGTCATCATACAGACAGGGCAAAAAAACAACGTTTTCGATAAGCGAGGGCAGAGGACAAGCTTGCTTGAGCTATGCCGAGCGTAGAAAACGAAGGCGAAGCCAAGGATAAAATCCAAAGTAAACAGAATGCCCGTGTCATTGCCTTTTCTTCGGCAGCTTTGCGAACCGGTAGGTGAGGCTGAGCATGACGTACGACGGTACGGTGTTGTACCATGTTTCGGTGATGCCCTGTGCGTTAAGTACCCGGATGGTATTGGAGAGTTGCTGCAGGAGGTCGTGCCCCTTGACAGTGAGACTCCACGGCCGTGTTCCAGATGCTGAAGCCTTTGCTGTGGCATCGTCCTCGGTCTGTCGGCGGGCATAACTGCTGCGTCGGAAGTCGAAGTTCCATTCCAGGGAGGCGTTCCACACCAGTTCCGTATTATTCATGGAGCGGTCGTCGTAACCCCTGCGCTGGAAGGTCCCGAACTGGGTGGTGAGATGGAGGTCGGACGTCAGGTTGAGCGTGAGGTCCGTACCGTAATTGAGGTCCCAGGTACGGCGTGTGTGGTAGTTTTCGCGTTCCGAGGTCGCATATCGCCATGTGACGTTTCCCGAGATTCCAATGGTCAGGAATCGGGTGTAGCGGGCCGAGAGTTTCAGGAAGGGGTTCAGGGTATGGTTGTCGACGGCAGAGATTGCGCTGTTGACGATGTCCACCGAGTGGCGGAAGTTCCAGTCGGTACGTCCCGATAGACGGTAAATCTGTCTTGTGCCCAAAGGGGTGTTGAAATAGAAGTTGACGTTTGTTGAGTAGTTCCCGTTCACGTTCTCCGGGCGGTAGGTGTAGGCACCCGTTTGTTCGTTGTAGGAATATGCCATTGCCAGTGCATCCTTTGTCCGTTCGAAACGGCTCCATACATTTATCTTTGCAGTCGAAGGCATTGACAGGTAATAACTGCCCGACACTTTGTGTGTGCGGGCATTGCGGAGCGATTTGTTGCCCAGCGTAATGTGAAGCGGGTTGGAATCGTCGCGGATGTCGAGCATATTTTCGATGTCGTGTGGCGAAAAGCAGCTTTCGTATTCCATCGAGAAGCGTCTTGCCTGCTTCTTGTCCCCGTCGAAAGTCTTTTTGTGCTGGACTGTATAGGAGACCGTCATGCTTGCAGCCGTCAGCCTGCGTTCCACTTCCTCATCGGTACGGCTGTCGGCATAACGCTCGTGCCGGACAGTGAGGGAAGGCTTCAGCTGGAAGTATCCCCATCGACTGTCGAATTTCCCCGCACGTATATCAGCCTCCAGATTATGAATGTTCCTTTTGCTGTCGATGTCATTACTGTTAGCATCCGGCACGCCGGTTTGTTCCCGCCATCCCGTCACCGATGGAAGCGTGCCCAGGGGCGGAGTCTGTGGAGCATCTTCCCCGGGCTGTCCTCCGGAGTTTCCCCATCCTTCAATGCGGTGCAGGTTGTAGAGCCAGGAGTGGCCGTGCGCCCGGATGAAGTCATCCCCGTATTCGAGCCGGATGTCCAGTTTATCTGCCAGTTCCTGACTCATCATGTTTGAAAAACTGTATTGTGCTATGACTGAGGTATGGTAACTCTGTCTGAAATAGTCGGTATAGCGGTTTCGGAAGTCGTTGGCGGCGGGGTCTGGGTAGCGCAGGTCGTAGTGTTCGAACTTGTCCGAGGTCTTGTGGGTGAGCATGCCCCAAGTGTAGATGTTCATCTTGTTTCCCAGCAACGGATCTTTGAACGAAAAGTTGAGACGGCTGATTTGCCACCATGTAGTGCCTTGGCTCATGGTGTTCTGCTCCATGCGGTTGGTAAGGATGTCGGCGAGCCGCTGGCTGTAGGGTGTGGCAAAAAGGGAATCAAGTGATGCGCCGCGGTAGGAGTCGGAAGGGTCGGCGGTGAACTGTGCCGAGCGTTTCGTCCAGTCGCTCCGGTCGTCAAAATAGTCGGCACCCAGAAAAGCGTATACGTAGAACTTGTCGCCCGTCCATCGTAGTGAGTGGTTCATATAGATGTGCGGGTGCTGCTCCTGCCCCACATCATGGCTGCGGGTGTAGGTGTCGGAGGTGTTGAGGAATGTGGTCGAAGATATTCGGCTCTCGTGGTCGGTCACCTCGCTTGTAGCAACCATGTTCAGTACGTAGTCCAGTTTACGCTTTTTCGACGATGCATTGTAGTTGATGCCGCCGTATGCCAGTTTCAGAACCCCCTTTGCCTGATACCATCCCGGACTCCATGTGCCCTCATCGTTCGCCACTTCCGTATTGCTGATGTTGTTGACGTTTCCGATGATACTCAGTCTCATGTTGTCCTGGTAGTATTGTGCAAAGATTTTTCCCTGGTATTTTGCATTGTTCCACGCTGCCGAAGTGCCTATGGCGGGACCGCCTCCCAGTTGCATGTTCGCCATCCAACCCTTGTTGTACTCCTTTTTCAGCGTCACGTCGAGGGTGTTGGGAGTCTTGATGCTTACGGTATCACGGTGTCGGTTGAGATAAGCGTCTTCCTCTTCCTTTTTGTAGACCTTCAACTTCTTCACCATGTATGCCGGCAGATTCTGCAGTGCCACCTTGGGGTCGCCGTTGAAGAAGTCCTTGCCGTTGACGTAGAGATTCGAAAGCAGGCTGCCATTGTAATAAATCTGTCCGCCGTCCCTGATTTCCATTCCCGGCAGCATTTTCACGAGTTGGTCGAGCATGTTGCCCTGTGCCAGTTGGAAGTAGTCGGCATTGAAGACTACGGTGTCGCCCTTGTTTACCATCAGTATTTTTGTGGCATGCACGGTGGCCTCACCCAGTTGCTGTTGCATCTGGCGCATCATCATCACGTCGGGGGCTTTCCATTCTTTGGTACGTCGCCCGTAGGTCCTTGTAGGAATGCTCAGCGCCACCACTTGCGGTGAGTAGCCCTCGCGGGTGCAGCGCAGGAGGTATTCGCCCGGCACCACCCTCATTTTGTAAAGGATGTAATCCCCCATGTCGGTGTGCGACTGCCGGAGCCATTTTCTGTGCCATTCTTCAAAGCCCAGTGTCAGATTGTGGCACGAGTCGGCACAGACTACGCTGGAGTCGGCGGGTGAGAGAAGTTCCACGCTTACTTCGTCGAGATAGTCATAGGTGTAGGCATCGCGTATGTTGCCTTTCAGTGTCAGGGTATCGGCAGGTTCCGCGCCGAGGACAGAAGAGTGTTGCAGGATGATGCACAGAAGAACGAGGATGATACGGGGCATGATGATGTGGCGTGATTTTTTTTGGGGGGAAAGGGCGGCTTTTATATGCTTTTTGCGTGAATATATCGGGCTTGGAGATTCTCTTTCGGGGTGAATATCATCAAAATCATGGCAAAAATAGCAATGTCTTCTGAAATCAGCAAACTATAAATGGAAAAATACCCCCCCCCCAATATAATGTGCTGGATTTTATGTTTTGGCATTTGTAAAATGCAAAATAAAACGGAAGGCAACGGATACCGCTACCTTCCGAAGTGCATATTCAAGCAGGGTTTTCTGCTGTTAGAGAAAGCCTGTAGACTATAGGGGATGAATTACTTGTTTACCTGGAAACGTGTGTTGCCGGTAGCGAAGAAGTCGCAGATCTGTCGTGCTGCGGCAAGTCCGGCGTTGATGTTGGCCTCTGCAGTCTGTGCTCCCATCTTCTTGGGAGTCGCGAAGTAGCGTCCTGCGCACTGTGCGGCAAATTCTGCGTCAAGGTCAGGCTTGATGTCGGAGATGTAGCGCAGGTCGGTACGCTCGTTCATCAGAGCGAGGAGTCCGGCCTCGTCAATGACTTCCTTACGTGCGGTGTTGAGCAGGATGGCGTTCTTCTTCATTGTAGCGCAGAGGTCGTGGTTGATGCTCTGCTTGGTCTCTGCGGTGGCAGGGATGTGGAGGCTGATAACGTCGCACTCGCGGAAGAGTTCGTCGCGGTCAGCAGCGGCATGCACACCGGCAGCCTCGATGGCTTCCTTGGGGCAGAAGGCATCGTATGCCCATACTTCCATGCCGAATCCTTTGGCGATGCGGCTGACATTGCGTCCGACATTTCCGAAAGCGAGGATACCGATTCGCTTTCCCATCAGTTCGCTTCCCGCGGCTCCGGTGTAGAATTTACGGGCTGCGAAGACGAGGAGTCCGAAGCAGAGTTCGGCCACAGCATTGGCATTCTGGCCGGGAGTGTTCATCACGACGATGTTGCGTGCGGTGGCTGCCTCCAAATCGACATTGTCATAACCGGCACCGGCACGGACGATGATGCGGAGCTTCGGGGCGGCATCCATCACCTCGGCATTGATTTTGTCGGAGCGGATAATGATGGCTTCGGCGTCGCTTACAGCCTGCAACATGGCTGAACGGTCGGTGTATGATTCGAGAAGTGCAAGTTCGTGGCCGGCGCCTTCAACGATTTCGCGGATGCCGTTCACTGCTGCGGCTGCGAAAGGTTTTTCTGTGAGAACAAGAACTTTCATGATTCCTTGTTGTTTTCTTTATAAGGAGGGTCCTGTAATCTATGGTGATAAATGACAGAACCCGCCTGAATGTGGTGAATAAGTCTTTGTTGAACAATGGGATTATGCGTGGGCCTTTTCGAAATCCTGCATACACTTGACGAGTGCGTCTACGGCTTCCTGGGGACAAGCGTTGTAGAGGGATGCGCGGAAACCGCCAACGGAGCGGTGGCCCTTGATACCTACCATGCCGCATGACTTGGCATACTCCATGAATTCTGCTTCAAGTTCCTTGTATTCCTCGTTCATGACGAAGCAGACGTTCATCAGTGAGCGGTCCTCCTTTTCGGCAGTACCTTTGAAGAGTTTGTTGCGGTCGATTTCTGCATATAGGGTTTCTGCCTTCTTTTGGTTGCGGCGTTGCATCTCTTCGACGCCACCGATGGACTTCACCCACTTCAGGGTTTCGTGCATGACGAAGATGGGGAGGACGGGAGGAGTGTTGAACATGGAGATGTTTCGCTCTTCCGCAGCGGCGTGAGTGCTGTAGTTGACCATCGTGGGGAGGGGGTTCATATACTGACGGTCACCAATCTGTCCGAGAAGATCCTTGCGGATGATGACGAAAGTAACGCCGGCGGGACCCACATTCTTCTGTGCGCCGCCGTAGATAACACCATATTTCTTCACGTCAACGGGGCGGCTCATGATGTCGGACGACATGTCTGCAACGAGCGTGACGGGGCAATCCATGTCATATTTGATTTCCGTTCCGTAGATAGTGTTGTTGGTTGTGATGTGGAAATAGTCAGCGTCAGCGGGAACCTCGTAGTCTTTGGGGATGTAAGTGTAGGTCTTGTCTTCTGATGAAGCCACGATAACGGTCTCTCCGAAGTTCTTTGCTTCCTTGGCAGCCTTCTTTGCCCATACACCAGTCTGGAGATAGGCGGCCTTCTTCTTCAGAAGATTGGCAGGCAGAGTGAAGAACTGTGTGCTGGCACCACCGCCGAGGAAGAGCACTTCGTACTCCTCGGGGATGTTCAGGAGTTCGCGCCAGAGTTGACGTGTCTCAGCCATTACGCGTTCCCATCCGGGAGTGCGGTGGGAGATTTCCAGAAGACCGATGCCGGTACCGTCGAAGTCGCGGATGGCTTCGATGGTGGATTCAATGGCTTCTTTGGGCAGAACGCAAGGTCCTGCATTGAAATTGTACTTTTTCATAAAAGGAGATTTATTGGTTAATGGTGGGTTTATCGTTTTCTGATGATATGCGGTATCCTATAAAGTACGGCGCATCACCGCTGTCTCCCCGGTAGCGGAGGCAACGGGGATGCGCTCATTTTCAGGTGGAAAGGGGATTATGCCTGTCCGTTCTCCTGCTGTACGGGAATGCGGGCACGCATGAGAGTGGCTACAACTTGGTCATTGATGGTGTTGACCATCTGGTCGAAGAGTTTCACCGACTCAATCTTGTAGACGACAAGCGGGTCTTTCTGCTCGTAACTTACGTTGCGGACAGAGTGTTTCAACTCGTCAAGCAGGCGCAGGTTCTCCTTCCAGGCATCGTCGATGTTGCGCAGGAGCGTCATTTTTTCAAACTCCTTGATGATGTTCTTGCAGCCTGAACTTGCAGACTCCTTGAGGGAGAGGTTCATGTTGTAGATGAATTTGCCGTCGGAGATGGGGATGCTGATTTTGTCGTAGCGTGGGTCTTCGGCCAGTTTCTGGATGACGGGGTTGGCGGTGGCTGCAATGGCGTTGATTCTGCGGTGGAACGTCTCCATGGCTTTCTGGAAGGCTTCTTCCTCAAGGTCGGCAATCTTCGTCGTTCCGCGCCGTGCATCGTGGTGCTGCTGTTGGGTGAACGGGCATTCCATAGCAAAGATTTCCATGAATCGCTGTCTGCAGTCTTCGTATTCAAGTTTCTCAATGAATTCTACGCAACGGTCCCAAATCATGTTGGAGATGTCCATGCCGATGCGTTCACCCATCAGGGCATGACGCCGCTTTTCGTAGATGATGGTACGCTGCTGGTTCATGACGTCGTCATATTCGAGCAGGTGTTTACGCATACCGAAGTTGTTTTCTTCCACCTTCTTCTGGGCACGCTCTACGGAATTGCTGATCATCTTGCTCTCCAGCATCTCGCCTTCCTTGAATCCGAGTTTGTCCATGACGCTGGCAATGCGCTCACTTGCGAAGAGACGCATCAGTTTGTCTTCCAGCGAGAGGAAGAATACGCTGGAGCCCACATCGCCCTGACGTCCGGAACGTCCGCGAAGTTGCCTGTCGACACGGCGGCTTTCGTGGCGCTCTGTACCGATGATGGCAAGTCCTCCTGCCTTTCTTACCTCTTCAGAAAGTTTGATGTCGGTACCACGACCTGCCATGTTTGTGGCAATGGTGACGGCTCCGAGCAGGCGTTCCTCTTCGTGAATCTTTCCGTTTTCCTGGAGGGTGTTGTTGAGGGTCTTCTGCCACATCTCTGCTGTAGCCTTGTCGCAGAAGGCGCGACCGTCGGAAGCCACGTAGACTTTTCCGGGTTTGCTCTGTCCGGCATTGGCTACAATATCTGCTTCCTGCTGATGAAGTTTTGCATTGAGCACCTTATGGTCATTGATTTTGCGGATCTTCAGCAGGCGGCTGAGGAGTTCGCTGATATCAACGCTTGTGGTACCTACCAGACAGGGTCGTCCGCTGGTACGCATAAGTTCGATTTCGTCGATGACGGCATTGTACTTTTCGCGTTGTGTACGGTAAACGCGGTCGTTCATGTCGTCGCGTGCGATGGGTTTGTTTGTGGGGATTTCCACCACATCAAGTTTATAGATGTTCCAAAACTCTCCGGCCTCGGTGATGGCGGTACCCGTCATACCAGCCAGTTTGTGGTACATTCTGAAATAGTTCTGGAGCGTGATGGTGGCGAAGGTCTGTGTTGCCGCTTCCACTTTCACGTGCTCTTTGGCCTCTACCGCCTGATGGAGTCCGTCGCTCCAGCGTCGTCCCTCCATGATACGTCCGGTCTGCTCGTCGACAATCTTCACCTGTCCTTCCATAATGACGTAGTCTTCGTCCTTATTGAACATGGTGTAGGCCTTGAGGAGTTGCTGCAGGGTGTGTACTCTGTCGCTGATGGTGGCATATTCTGCCATCAGTTCGTCCTTTTTTGCCACACGTTCTTCCTCAGACATGTTGGTAGCGTCGAGGTTTGACAGTTGTGCGGTGATGTCGGGAAGCACAAACAGGTTGGCATCCTTTACCTTTTCCGAAAGCCATGCCGTACCCTTGTCGGTCAGTTCGCAGGACTTCTGCTTTTCGTCCACCACGAAGTAGAGCGGCTTTGTGGCTTCCGGCATGCGCTTGTTGTTGTTCTCCATATAATATTCCTCCGTCTTGAGCATACCGGATTTGATGCCGGGCTCCGAGAGGAATTTGATAAGGGCATTGTTCTTGGGCAGTGCCTTATAGGAACGGAAGAGGAGCAGGTAGCCCTCTTTCTGGTCGTTTTCGTCCTGACTTGCAATCAGTCGTTTGGCTTCTGCCAAAAGTTGGGTGGCGAAAGTACGCTGTACGCCAACGAGTTGTTCAACCAACGGCTGATATTGCTCGTACATCTGGTCTTCGCCTTTCGCTACCGGTCCGCTGATGATGAGGGGAGTTCGGGCGTCGTCGATAAGCACAGAGTCCACCTCATCGACGATGGCATAGTAGTGTTTGCGCTGCACGAGGTCCTGCGGCTGCATGGCCATGTTGTCGCGAAGATAGTCGAAACCGAACTCATTGTTTGTTCCAAAGGTGATGTCCGCCTCGTATGCTTGGCGGCGTTTTGCGCTGTTGGGGCGGTGTTTGTCGATGCAGTCCACCCGGAGTCCGTGGAACTGGTAGAGCGGTCCCATCCATTCCGAGTCACGTTTGGCGAGGTAGTCGTTGACGGTCACCACATGTACGCCTCGACCTGCCAATGCCCGCAGGAATACGGGACACGTTGCCACGAGGGTTTTTCCCTCACCGGTTGCCATTTCGGCAATCTTTCCCTGGGTGAGTACAACACCTCCGAAGAGTTGCACGTCGTAATGGACCATATTCCACAGGGTATCGTTGCCTCCCGCTACCCAATGGTTGTGGTAAATGGCCTTGGTTCCGTCCTCAGAGATCTCCACAAAGTCCTTGGTCAGCGCCAGTTCCTTGTCGTATTCTGTGGCCGTCACCTCCAATGTCTCGTTCTCTGTGAAGCGGCGTGCCGTGTCCTTCATGATGCCGAAGGCTTCGGGGAGCGCTTCATCGAGTGCTTTGTCGAGCCGTTCGAGGATTTCCTTGTCAAGACGGTCAATCTGGTTGAAGATGATGTCGCGGTCTTCGATGGGAGTGTCCTCAATCTTTGCTTTCAGTTCAGCGATTTTCGCTTCCTGTTCGGCGGTGGAACTTTGGATTTTCTCTCGGAGTTCCAGGGTCCGTGCGCGGAGTTCGTCATTGCTGAGGTCCTTCAGCGCTTCTTGTGCAACCTTACATTTCTCCACCCAGGGTTGGATTTCCTTCATGTCGCGGGAGAACTTGCTGCCGAAAATGGTAGATATGATGCTTTTGAAATTCATGTTTTAGGGATGTGTTTTATTGGACAGGTGGGTTCTGTAAAACGCCACCATATATTGTAAAATGTTGTTTTGTGGGGTGCGTGTTGCCATCTTCCGCACTTTTTCGTCCTGTCATTCAATTACATAGTACGCTATGCGTATTCACTCCGACGTTTTCGTTAAGCCAAATGAGCAGAACGGAAACAGATGAAGGTCGGTTTCGCTTTGCCATAGCGGGAAAACAAAGGATGGAATCCAGGGACGAAACCTGCTCGGAAATTACGGCGTTAGAAATACAAATGCGGTTTAACTCACTTACTTATGCGGAAGTTCATCTCGCCTAATTTCGTTCACATGCATAACCCCACCTATAATGATGCCTGTTTCTTCCGTCCTTATGGGGAGAAAGTATGGCTGAAAGGCCTTGAAAATTCAGGAGTTCTATCCATGAATGTCGGAGATGGCTTTCCTGACACTCCTGTAATGGTGTTGCCTGCAAGGCCGTTTTATGCTGTGGACACTTGTGTGCTCTATCTCAGCGGTGCTTTGGTGCAGGCATTCGGTGCGCGGATGCGCATGGCCTTGCTCAGAGTCGGTGCTATGCGGTCCACCGATGCTTCTATCGGATTCTGTTCCGCTTTTACTCCGGTGCCATAGAATATGATGGGGAATGCTACGTACGATTCCCTTGAAATCTTCACGGGAGCATTGGGGTCCGTTGTCTTGATGCGCCATCCCGGCAACACTTGTATGCTGACATCGCCGGAGCGTTGAGGGTTGAAACCTCCGCGCATTCTCGATATTCCCGGTGTCCATGCACCTTGCAGCAGGCGTTGTGAGGTGTAGACATCCTTGACACCGGAAAGTTGCAGGAGGAAATCCTGTGTCCGGCTTTGGCATTCCGAGATGTTTATCTGTTTCTCTTCCAGCACCTTGTGGTTAAGGTAGATTTCGGTGCCGTAGGTTGACTCTATGTAGTTTCCTTGTCCGTAAACCGCCACGAGGTACATTCCGAGCAGACTTGTTGCACGGGTCATGTCGAAAGTTCCGGTCGGAATGCGGAATTTTGAGAGGTCGGCGCTCTCTTCTTCGGTATATCCGGTGGAGGTGAGGGTGACGAGTACGCCTTCGGTGCCGGTCTTTTTCTCCACACTGTTGATGATGGCCGCTATGGCGCGGTCGAGCCTCACGTAGGTGTCCTGGATTTCGAGCGGCATTTCGCTCACAGGCTTGTGCTCGAAGTTCCCCGCATAGAGTCCGATGGCCAGATAGTCGGTGACGGCGTCATCGCCCAGTTCCGAGGTTTCTATGGCCATGCAGGCGGTGGCTGCCACCTCGTCGTTCACCAGTCCGGAGGTTTTGTACGAGATGTATCGGTGATTGCCTTTGAATTCGTGTTCAAACGGCTTTTCCGGTGTTCGTGCGAGGAAGTAGGAATAGGCTCCAACCTCGTTGTTGAGGGGTCTCCATACCGTGTTCTTCAACTTCTGTTCCAGGCTGCAACGCGAATTTCTGTAATCCGCCCACACGGGCATGTTGCCATAATACGATGTGGAGGCCCAGAATCCCGTTTGGTCGTCAATCCAGACGACAAAGTCTGCAGCATGCCCGGCGGCCAGTATGGCTTCATCAGCGTTGGGTGCGATGCTGTAAACCCTGGCTTCACCGTCCGTCGCCACCTTCAGTTCGTCGCTGATGGTGCTGACGTTGAGCCATTTGGGTGAGAACTGGTCGGTCGTCACTCTTCCGCGTATGCTGCGGTCTTCTACGCAGAACATCGGGCGCAGGGTCTCCCTGTTCATCCAGTACATTCCGACGATGCCGTGGTCGGCGGCAGAAGTTCCGGTGGAAATGGTGGCCGCTGCTGATGCGCGGTCGGGATGAGCCAGCGGATATTCCGCAGCATTGAATACGCAACCGTTTTCCAGCAGGCGCCTGAAGCCGTCGTTGCCGTAGAGGGGTGAGAAGGCTTCGAGGTAATCGCTCCGTAACTGGTCAATCATGATGTTGACCACTACGCGCGGAACACCATTCCTCGGACTGTTGATAGCCGACGTCTGCCCCTCGGCCTCGGAGGCCAGGGTGGTCAGAAGGGTGATGAGTGTGAGGAGAAGGTGGCGGTGATACACGTTGATGGATAAGTATGTTTCGGGGGAAATGTCTGTTTTACTTCTTGCAGTTGCTGCGGGAAGTCCCCTATAATATTAATAATGAGTGTCGTCGGGTGTAGGGCTTCATTGCCCCGAGGTGAGGTGGGCAAATGGATTTTGTCAAATGATTGAAAATACCATTTCAAATATTCTTTCGGTAGAAATCTGCGGAACCATAACCTCAAGATGGGACTGCTGATGAACTTTGCCAAATGATTGGCAACCTTTTCCGGATTCCTGTCGGTGGAAATCTGGAGAATCTACCTTAGAAAAGTCTGAGTGAAACCAGTTGGAGCGCCACATAGGCGAGGATGAAAAACCATGTTCCCCATGATTTCCACAGTGAAAGTACTGGCGTTTTTTGCACATTCTGTGCCAATGCCATGGAGGCCCGTATGCCGACTGCAACCGAAAAGAGCCGGACGGCGGTAGGAATCCACTGCAAACCTGCGAAATGACAGACGAGGGTGAACGTTGCGGCAGCCAGCATGATGGCGGCAGCCGTGCGGTTTCCTCCCTCCGAGCAGAAGCGTAGGGCGATGGCTATCAGGAATGCGGGGCAGAAAAGGAAGGTCAGCCAGTTGGTGTCGACGGCGGGATGCTGGCTCCATCCCGTGAGAATGGTGAGGATGATGCCGGTGCCTCCCATCAATGTCCACAGGACGATGTCGAGGGCATTGCCCCATATCCGCCATGCCTTTTTCAGGTTCGGATGGGCGTTCTTCTTACGGGCTTTCCATTCTCCGAAACTAACCAGTGCCGTTATCGCCAGCAACAGCCATCCCGCTGCGGTCGGCGTCAGGGGAATGGCGGGGTGGTCGGCCTTGCGTTGCAGGAAAGGCGTCAGGTCGGTTGTCTGCGTCACCAGTGGACGCTGGTTGCCCTCAGCGTCGCGGACATAGGCATCTTCAAGAATGTTTTGGGCGTACGTCGGCAAGAATATCGTGGCGTCTTCGTTGGCTTTGGGCTTTTCGCCGTCTATCCAGTTCTTCCATGCTGATGCCATGTCGGACAACCGGTGCTTTTCGTCCATTTCCGGTCCGAGCATCAGGTCCTGTCCGAGTTCATACCAAGGGCTCTGCACGGTGAATTCGTGAATCATTCCACGCTGCGTGTAGAATTGCTTTTCGTTCTGCAATTCGGGGAACACCAGTCTTTCGCCTTCAGACAGCAGTGCCCATTGTATGACGTCCAGCACGCGGGTGGTGCAGTTGTCGTAGAGGAAGTTGTAACGGTAGGTCCAGTTTGCTCCCATCACCTGCTCCTTGCGGGTAGGAGCATAGTCGTTTTGAAGTGGAATGTCAAAGGTCTTGTAGCCGTCTTTCTCCATGACGTCCCACAGTGCAGCCTTGATTTTCCTGCTTTCGGTGGGTGTAAGGTTGAGGCACTGCTCCGTCACGCCCATGTCGTCGCGGCAGAAGTCGTAGAGGAATATGCCAATGGTCTGCCAGGCTGCCGAATAGTCGGTGAGGCCAAGAATAAACTTCATGACGAAGTTCGGAGTGTTGAAACTGAACCATCCGAAGTTGACCGCCCAATCTTCGTCTTGCGTCTTGATACGCAGGGCTGTATGGCCGTACAGGCGGTGGATTTCGTGTCCTGGCGCACAGGTCAGGAACGAAATTTCAGGGAAGTCGTTCTCGGCGGAGTCTGTAGCCGCTATGGCTTTCGGCGTATTTTCCGTCTCTGTCTCCTGGGCATAACAGAACGTACCCAGCAGAAGGAAGATGCCGAGTACGGTGAAACGAAGGAAAGCAGCAAGCGGGGTGGTGGAATATGAGGGCATGACGGGATATGGCTATGATGAAATCGATAGGAGAAATGGGGAGGTCGGACTTCTGTCCGCCGTGGAAACCGGTGCAGCAATTCCGGATTTCTTCCTGCTGTCGTCTTGTACTGTCAGCATGCCGTCGTGGCTGTCTTGTAGGCTTTTTCAGCAAACACAGGGCATACATGCCAGACTTCTCTGCATAGTAAATGCGCGGCAAATTTACAGAAAAGCGCAGACAATGACAATATTTGCCCCCATTTTTTTGTGCTTTGCGGCGGTTTTCCTTAACTTTGCCGAAATTTCAATCCGACGTATATGTTTTTTCTACGTTATATTCCGCTTCTGATATTCGCTTTCGCTTGCAGATTCTGTGCTTTTGCCGCAGATTTCGAGTCCTCGACGGTTGCGGCCGACACCCTTGACACTTGTGTTTTCGTGAACTCCTCTACGCAGTTCCGCCCTACGCAACTCATTTTTCCTGCCGCCGCCATCGCGGTCGGTAGTGCCGGAATCCGGTCCCATCTGATTGACACCCGTGGCGACAGGGAAAAAAAGACCTTCGACAACACCCTACAATATCTGCCTACGGTGGCTTATGTCGGCCTGGGTTTCATTCCCGGAGTCAGACATGAGCATAAGATAGGTTCACGGATGATGGCAGGAGTGACGGCCTTTGCGTTGATGACGGCCATTTGTCAGGGCACGAAGCGCCTTGTCCGTGAGCCGAGGCCCGATACCGGGGCCAAGACGTCCTTCCCTTCGGGACACACTGCCACGGTATTCATGGGGGCTGAACTCGTGCGTCTGGAGTACGGTTGGGGCTATGGTGCCGCGGCTTATGCTGTGGCGGCGACCGTAGGCGCCATGCGTGTCTACAACAACCGCCATTGGTGCAATGATGTCCTCGCCGGAGCGGGTGTGGGAGTGCTGTCCGCACAGGCCGCATATTGGCTGCTTCCCCTCGAAGAACGCCTGTTTTGCCGTAAGAAACGGGGTAGAAATGGGGCGGGCAACATGGTCTTGGCGCCTACATACGACAGTCTGAACCAGGCTCCGGGCATGTCGTTTGTCATGAGTTTTTAGGAGGTTCTGTAAAATTCCCTCGGAATCCGGGAAGAGGGTGGGAGAAGGAAAAGCGTTGTCCGTTGGATAAACATAACGGGTCACAGCGCGTTTTCTGCCTCCGCTGTCACGACCTCCGCTATACGACTGCCGTCGGTCGTCGCTGACGATTTTGACGTATATTTGCTAAAACATACAATCTTGAAAAATATGAAAAACATCTTTTCACGTCTACTCTTGGCCACTTCGTTGCTGTCTCTTCCGGTAAGCGATGCCGTGGCACAGTCTGATTATGTCCCGACTCCGGAAAACCTGCAGTCGCGTCAGGAATTTTCTGATATGCGTTTCGGAATATTCCTCCACTGGGGTCTTTATTCCATGTTCGCCCAAGGCGAGTGGTATATGCAGAACGCCGGCATACCCTATGCCGAATACAGCAAGGCTGCGTCGGGCTTCTATCCTTCGCGCTTCAATGCCCGCGAATGGGTATCAGCCATCAAGGCTTCCGGTGCCGGGTACATTACCATCACCACCCGCCATCATGAGGGTTTCTCGATGTGGGATACGGAGCAGTCCGATTATAACATCGTTGATGCCACCCCTTTCAAGCGCGACATTATCCGCGAACTCGCTGATGAGTGCCAGCGTCAGGGTATACGTCTCCATTTCTACTACAGTCATCTTGACTGGGCTCGTGAGGACTATCCTGTAGGGCGCACGGGTACGAAGTGCGGAAAGGACCCCAAACGTGCCGA
The DNA here is from genome assembly GCA_945833885.1 of uncultured Bacteroidales bacterium. Taxonomy (GTDB): domain Bacteria; phylum Bacteroidota; class Bacteroidia; order Bacteroidales; family Bacteroidaceae; genus Alloprevotella. The sequence goes on along the minus strand of CAMAFY010000041.1, from coordinate 1,666 downwards.
CTGGCCCAGTTATTACCGCTTTATGAACGCCCAGTTGACAGAACTTCTTACGGACTACGGTCCGGTGGGTGCAATATGGTTTGACGGATGGTGGGACCATGATTCCGACGCCACGCCCTTTGACTGGCAACTTGACGAGCAGTATGCCCTCATCCATAGCCTGCAACCTGCCTGCCTCGTCGGAAACAATCACCACATGAATCCGAACCCCGGTGAGGATATCCAGATCTTCGAACGTGACCTTCCCGGAGAAAATAAGGCGGGATTCGTGGACAAGGCGGCGGAAATCAGCCGTCTGCCTCTCGAAACCTGCGAGACGATGAACGGAATGTGGGGCTACAAGATTGTAGATCAGGACTATAAGTCGACGCGCCAACTTGTGCATTATCTTGTCAATACCGCCGGAAAGGGCGCCAATCTGTTGATGAACATCGGTCCTCAGCCCAATGGTTGTCTTCCTGCCACCGCGGTTCAGCGCCTGAAAGAGATGGGCGAATGGATGCAGACTTACGGAACGACCATCCGTGCGACCACGGCTGGCGACATTCCTGTCCAGCATTGGGGTGCCACCACCCGCCGCGACAACCGTCTTTTCGTGCATATCCTCAACTATGACCGCCGCGAACTCTACCTCCCCCTCTCGTGCCGTGTGGTGAAAGCCGCCACCTTCCCCGACGGAAAGCGCGTTGGCGTCACCAAGACTGATGAGGGCGTGGTCCTCTCTCTCCCGGAGGTGCCGTCGGGAATTGATTATGTGGTGGAACTTCAAACGAAGTGATTCCGCTCCCAACCATTGCGTATGCTTCATCCGTTTATCACCGGTTCTATGGCATGATGCCCGGTGATTTCATGGAAAGAGGAGGAGAATGACCGCTTTTCTCCCCCTCTTACTCTTACATTACAAATGTGTTTTGAATCGGAATTTCCGGATTCTGAGTCAGTGAGACGATGTTACGTTCAGCCCGATGCGCAAATCGGCGGCAAATGATTCCTGTTCACGATACGTCATGGCGGGGAAACGGAGGGAGAATGCCAACGTTTCCATTAAATCCGATGCGTAAATCGGTAGCAAGTGATGCCTGTTCACGATACATCATGGCGGGGAAACGCAGGGAGAATGCCAACGTTTTCATTAAATCCGATGCGTAAATCGGCAGCAATTGACGCCTGTTCACGATACATCATGGCGGGAAACGGAGGGAGAATGCCAACGTTTTCATTAAATCTGATGCGTGAATCGGCAGCAAATGATGCCTGTTATGGTTTGCCATAGTGAGAAAACGAAGGGAAATATCCAACAACGAACTTTTGTGTTGGTAAATCTTCGAACATGTTTTCGCTCCTGTCGTAGGCAGGTTTTGCCCATAAGTTCTTCTGTTTCCGCCCTTTTTTTGCGGATTTCGGATGGACTCATGGGCATTTTTTGTATAGGTCGATGGGCTTTTCTGTTTTGGCGAAAATGCTGGGGAATTCTGTACCGGATGTAAGCCCCCGTTATTGTCCGGACTGAAAAGATCCGAACATTCCCATTCAAAGTTCTGATGTTTTTCATTCAAAGTTCCGATGTTTTTCGTTGAAAGTTCCGAACATTTCCATTCAAAGTTTCGATGATTTTCGTTGAAAGTTCCGAACATTTCCATTCAAAGTTTCGATGATTTTCGTTGAA
>CAMAFY010000040.1 GCA_945833885.1 uncultured Bacteroidales bacterium | reverse complement strand
AGAAGTGTCAGCCCTAATTTATTTTGCTTTCAAAAGTTTTACCGGACAGCAATAAAAAACGTTATAATTGCTGTAACAAAACGTGAGGTACGGTGTATAGAAAGTAGCAGCCTGACAAAATCTGTCAAAGGATTCCAACAACTAACAGCGTGTCTTGCACTCCTGTGAACACGTATTCTCTTCCATCCTTATTCAGCCACATTCTCGTTCAGCATGGAACATCTCTTTCTTCGTATAGCCTCCGACCTTCGCCAACGCGCCTATAGCGAGGCCCTGACCTTCCTCGCCGATGCCGAAGAGGCTGAGGATGTGGCACAGGAGGTGATGGTGAGAATGTGGGAAAAACGTGCATCGCTGATTCCTGATGCCGGTCTGCTGGACAATTACGCCCTCACCCTCGCACGGAACCTGTGCCGAAACCGATACCGTTCGAAGGTGCGACATCCCTTGCTGAGGCTTTTCTTTGGCGATGACAACGATGAGGATGCCAAACCAGCCTGCATGAGGGATATTGCCGACAGTACATCATTGCCTGATGTGAGAATGGAGCAGCAGGAGTATGAGCGATGCTACAAGAATGCCATGCAATGCCTGCCCTATCTTTGGCGGCAAGTGATGGTTATGCGTGGTGAGGAGCAACGCAGTTATGCCGACATTGCCCAGATTCTCGGTACCACAGAGGGTACTGTACGCACCACGCTTTGCAAGGCACGAAAGCGGATGGCGGAGCTCTTAACGGATTTTATGTGATAAGAGGGCTTCCTAAACAAGAAACGTTTTTATAACATCAAGATCAATATGCAGCATCACGATGATATTCAGCAGTTGGTGTCACGCTTTATGATGGCGGAAACCACCATCGAGGAGGAGCGTAGGCTGACGGAGTATTTCCGTTCTGCCACGGACATTCCCGCGGAATGGCGCACGGTGGCAGCCATGTTGCTCGGTGCGGCAGCAAAGCCTTCGATGAAAGTTCAGCGGAGGTCCCGAAAGCCTCTGCACACTCTCCAGGTGTTGTCATGGCGCTATGTTGCAGCGGCCGTCGTGCTCCTTGCACTCCCGCTGGGCTGGCTATGGCATCAATCTGTCGTCCGCCAGCCTGACGTACAGGATTTTGCGATGCAACAGTCCCGGGTGAAGGCTCAGCCTTCACAGTCTGCTCATACCGGGCAGAATGCCGAATCTGCTTCGAAAGCAACCTCCACATCTTCCCTCACCCATAAGGCTGTGCCTTCAAGGAAAACGGAGGTTGTGCATGTGGCTGATTTGCCAGTCAGGAAACCTGATGCGGTGGTGAAGGATGAACGGACTGAGCCACAGCAGAAGACTCAGGATGTGTCGGAAGAGGCCATGAAACTCGTGGTTCAACGTTTGCAGGAAGAACTGCAATATCAAAAACTGGTGGAGGACCTCCTTCAGAATATGGCAGAACAAAGAATTTCACAAACAACCTATTCGATATGAAGACTTTTCTCTTTTCCCTCTTTCTCATGGCCATGCCTTTGTGTTCTACCATGGCACAGACGTTTTTGGCTGACGAACTCACCGAAAGTTTATTGACAACATTGAAGGCTGAACGGATAGAAACGATAATGCATCGAAGCCGGGATAGCAACGATTCCCTTTGCATGCTCTCTGCTAAAACCTTCACTCATCCTTACGCCTTATATAGTGATGCCGAGAAGGTAAACGCGTTTATCGAACATATACAGTCGCATTATGACCGCTGTCAGGAGAATGCTGATTTCACGTATTGTGTGATGAGAGCGCTTCACTTTCCTTATCAAAACGAGGAAAACATACAGGTAAAAATGTTTTATAGGGAAAATGTCGCTCCTTTCGTCGTGGGTGGCACAGGTCACAACGTCGCCATCATTGTACACAACAATCGCCAGAATCCCATCTACCGCCGTGCCGATGGTATTGAGTGGTGGCTTGATGCGCCTGAATCAAAGGTATACTTCCGCGTATTCTGTGTAAAAGGGCGGAAGTCCGAAAGTGCATGGCAAACCAGCGCCACGAGTAGCGCTACAGACGTCAGGACTGACAAATTGCAGGAAAACTTGGATTCCGCCGAATGGCAGCAACTGATGTTGCAGGCAATCGAAAATGTGACGAAAATGTATGGCGGGGGCGACGATGAATTCAGCCGTGCCGCGGCAAAGACTGCACACATTTCCATTGAAAACTATCTTAAACAGTTTTCCAGCGGAGAGGACCTGAAGAAACTGTTTCGCGTACTCGGCGATAATCCCTATTGCTGTGCAGAACTCATCTCGCCCGATGAGACCAAGCAAATCGTTTCTTTAGGGAAGTTGGTGGAAATCCTCGATTCGCTCAATGTCTTATGTCATTCTTATGAAAACTTTGATTCTCTCAGCAAAAAGGAATTGGGCAATAGGGCGAGTCTCTTCCTTTACCAAGTCTTCCTCAACGAACATGTGGACGTTTCTGAATAAATACTGAAAATTACTGCGAAAAGACAAATCCCCCATCCAGAATACATCTTCTGAGATTTCTGAAGATGGGTATAAGGAAACTTCCCTTCAACATTCTCCGAAACCGATGGTCGATAGCATACTTAATGGTATTTTGAGCGTTTATCCATTACTTGAGACCACGGTTTTCGGAGTTTTTTATGGCTCATACCATATTTTATAGAGAGTGGCTCGCCCAGGCATAAAAAACTTTCAAAAATCGTAGATAGAATAAAATATTTCCGTATATTTGGAATACCTTTGTTATTGTCTTATATACAAAGGACTTTGGGGAAATTACCTGATTTAGAGGTAATGACTTGGCAAATGTGCTAATAGTTTCGTTTTGCTTTGATTTGCCTAAAGAAGTTATGTAAAGCTTCTCATAACATCTTCAAGGAAAGCAAAGGACTCCTGAGGCTTGGCAAATGCCAGTCTTCAAACTTTGCGGCACAGATTGCAAGCACCACTCTTGTGGCTCTCCAATACAACATACTCGCCGCCGTGAAGCGTTCCATGGACTATGAGACTATCAGCAAAATCTTCAGACAAGTGACACAGGACAGCCACGAACTGACAATCAGTGAAAGAATCTGACAGGCGATTCTTGGACTCGTCGCCGCCATTACAAAGGTGTTCTCCGTTGATGACGAAGAGGTGCTTAATGCCTTGGTCAACGAATCTGACGAGCTTGCCCACATCTGTAAACTATATCAATGTAAAATGGCGAGTTAGGAACTTCCGAAACTTCAGTAAAATAAGAAATTCAGCAGGTACGACTTGCCACACCTGCGGATTCCTGTAACCATTTTGATAAAGCCGTTCTGCTGGCTTTCTACCAAATGTTTGAGATACTTATCTCTTTTTATTTCCATTATATCACTTCTTGTTTTTGTCAATGTTGTCACTTTTTGGTAGTGTTAAGGTGATGAGAAGTTTTCAATCCACCAAACAGTATCGACTAAAATCTGTCAATCTTGCTAACTTTTAGTCGTGTTATATGCAAATATATATAAAATCTCGCGGATTTTATATATATTTGCCATGACGATTATTTTTCGTTTCCCCCAAAACAGGCCTTGCACAGCAGTTTGGGGGATTTTTTGTTGTTTTATGCAAAGGCACAAAAATCATATAACACTGGCAATCAATTCGTTAGATTTATTTTGACTAATTTACGAGCATCCCTATTATATTGGTAAATATGAGGTGACACAGGCCTTATGGACGGCGGTGATGGGTACCACTGTAAGAGAACAAGGCGGGAAGGCAGATAAAGATATTCCAATGCGGGGAGAGGGTGACGATTATCCGATGTATTTTGTGTCATGGTACGATTGTCAGGCCTTTATCCTCAAACTGAATAAGATGACGGGGAAGTATTTCCGTTTGCCTACGGAGGCGGAGTGGGAATATGCCGCCCGTGGCGGCAACAAGAGTCGCGGATATCAGTATAGTGGAAGCAATATGATTGGTAATGTGGCATGGTATGGCCGCAATAGCGGTGGTAAGACTCACAGTGTCGGCACAAAATCTTCCAACGAGTTGGGTATTTACGATATGAGCGGTAACGTCCTTGAATGGCGTCAGGATTGGAAAGACGCTTATAGCAGTACGCCCCAGACAGATCCTGTTGGTCCGGACAGCGGCTCTAACCGTGTGTACCATGGCGGTAACTGGGAGTATGGCGCCGGAGGGTGCCGTGTGTCGATCCGTGTTGGCCTCATGCCTGACAGCAGTGGACACGATCTCGGTTTCCGTCTCGCTCTTTCTGAATAAAGACATTGAAAGAGAGAAGTCCGGCATTGTCATACAGAAGGAAGGGGGACGTTGCGGCTGTTCCCGCGTCCGCCTTCTTTCGGTTGTGCGGTGTCAGCCGACGGGGAAGCGTCGATGCCTTACTGCCATATTTTGACTTTCACTTTTGTCCTGTGGTGTTTTTTTCGTAATTTTGCCGCCACATCGGGTGCAAGTCCTTGTCTGCTCCTACGGATGCCACGAATTTTCGCGTGTCGGACCATTGCGTGGACACACGAACGCTTTTGAGGACACCGCGATTTCTGCAAACCTTTGGCAGTCGCGCTCTTGCATTGTCAGTAAAAAACTATAACTTTGGCGGAAACATCCCGCTGGCAAACACATGAACATACTGGACCTCCTTAAAGAATCTTCGACGGCTTTCACTTTCGAGGTGTTGCCGCCGCTCAAAGGAAACGGCATTGACGGCCTGCGGCGTACCATCGAACGTCTGCGCGAATTCGCCCCAAAATACATCAATATCACCAACCATCGCAGCGAATACGTCTACGGTCCCGCCCCCTTCCCACAGCCCGAGGGCATGGGCGAACTTGTGGTGCGTCAGCGCGTGCGCCGTCGTCCCGGCAGCATTGCCATTGCCGCTGTGCTCCAACGTGAGTATGGCATACCCCTTGTGCCCCATCTTTTGTGCTCCGGATTCTCGCGCGAGGATACGGAATACCAACTTATCGACATGCAGATTCTCGGCATTGACAACCTCCTGCTCCTGCGTGGCGACAAGGCAAAAGAGGACCCTTTCTACCGTCCCACCCCGGGAGGCCATAGCCATACTACGGAACTTCAGCACCAGGTGAACCGCTTCAACGAGGGATTTTTCGACGATGGAACGCCCATGAACCACGTGGGAAAGCCCTTCCATTACGGTGTTGCGTGCTATCCGGAAAAGCATGAGGAGGCTCCGAATCTTGAACAGGACATCCGATATTTCAAGGAAAAGGTGGACGGAGGTGCGGAGTATGGCGTCACACAACTCTTCTACGACAACGCCAAATACTTCGCTTTTGTGAAGCGCTGCCGCGAATTGGGCATCAATGTGCCCATCATTCCGGGCATCAAGCCGCTTTCCAAACTCTCGCAGATTACGGTTGTACCCCGCACTTTCCGCTGCGATTTCCCCGAACCCCTTGCTCACGAACTTCTGAAATGCCGCAGCGATGAGGACGTCCGGCGCGTAGGCATAGAGTGGAGTGTCGCACAATGCCGCGAACTTATGGCACATGGCGTCCCCTCGCTCCATTTCTATACGGTGAGTGCGGTGGAAAGCATCGCAGAAATCGCCCGTCAGATTTATTAGCCGTTCCATGGTTTCCTTCAGGAACTTCGGCACTATTCCCATCCTTTTACCAACATTCCTAAAATCATGAACCGAGCCATAGCCCAGGATGCCGTCCGTCAGCGGCTGCAAAAGTACGTCAATGACGACCGTGTGCCCCATGCTCTCCTCTTCTGCGGTCCGGAAGGCTGCGGCAAGTTGGCCATGGCTGTCGACTTCGCTGTCGGACTTGTGAAGTTGGGATCCGACGAGCGCGGACACCGGATGGCCGATGCTTTGCAGCACCCCGACCTGCATTTCGTCTTCCCCGTCTTCAAGCCTGAGGGGTCAAATTCGGCGCCTACTTCCGAACTTTTCATGGCGGAATGGCGCGCCGCCATCAGCAGCAACTGCTACTTCGACCTGCCCGCTTGGGTAGGGTCGTTGACAAAAGAGGCCAAAAAGGTGCAGATTTATTCCGAGGAGAGCGTAAGAATCCTCCACAAACTCAATCTTATGGCCTCGCAGGGCGGATATAAAGTCATGTTGATCTGGCTTCCCGAACTGATGCACGAGAGTTGTGCGAACAAAATCTTGAAGATGTTGGAGGAACCTCCCCAGAAGACGGTCTTCATCCTTGTGAGTGAGCATCCCGAACGTCTGCTCGACACCATCGTCAGCCGCTGTCAGCGCATCGATTTCAAGGGACTTTCCGATGCTGAAATCGAGGAGGCGCTCTGTTCGCGCCGGGGATTGGAGCCCGCCATGGCGCGAACCATCGCACACAGCGCCGCCGGAAGTTTCACGCGGGCGCTGCAACTCATCAGCACCAGTGCCGACGAGGCGCTCTTCTTCTCCATGTTTGTGCTCCTCATGCGCAAATGCTACCTTCGCGACATCCGTGAAATGCGCGACTGGGCGCGGCAGGTTTCGGAGTGGGGTAGGGAACGGCAGAAGGAATTTCTGGCATATTGCCAGCGCTTGATCAGAGAAAATTTCGTCTACAACTTCAAACGTGCCGAGTTGAACTACCTTTCCGAACAGGAAAGTCAGTTCTCTCTCAAATTCTCTCCCTTCATCAACGAGCGGAATGTCATTGGAATCATGGACGAACTTTCGCAGGCACAGCGCGATATCGAGCAGAACACCTCCTCACAAATGGTGTTCTTTGACTTCGCCCTGCGTATGATTGTCCTCCTTATCCAGTAGTCCGTCTCCTTTTTCCGCACGGTTCCTGTCAGGCGGCATCATCCATTGCCCGACGCCTTTCCGCATCATGATATCCGCCGATGCGGACTTGCTTTTTCGGAAAAACGGGCGTTAAGCACGAAAATTCTGAAAAAAGCCCCACACTTTCCATAATTTTATGCTATCTTTGCCGCTCAGTTTTGAAGGTTGTGCAGAATTTTTGCGGAAACACCTCCGCCGGAACGGAGGGAATACGCGGATTTTCCCCTTCATGCCTGCGGCATTCCTGTATATGACCTCCAATACTCCTTTATATAATATATTAGGAGGGTTCCGTAAAGACCCACCTGAGATTTTCAGGAAGGAAATAATAGAATAAGTAAGAAATGTTAGATATATTCGTAATCATCGTTGCCGTTTGGGCACTTTTCAGCGGCTGGCGTAACGGACTTGTCAAGGAAATCGCATCAAGCATCGGTTTCCTTCTCGGACTTTTCATTGCAGCCACCTGCTATTCCTACTTCGCTCCGTACCTTGCTGTCAATGGAACCGAGACCAACATGTTCACCAGCATCGTCGCTTTCTTCATCCTTTGGATTGCCACTCCCATTGTTCTCGGCCTCGTTGCCAACATCCTCACCCGTGTTTTCGAGAATCTTCATCTCGGAGGTTTGAACAGTATAGCCGGAGCGTTGGTGAGCCTGCTGAAATTCACCATCCTGCTCAGTTGCGTTTTCAGTGCCATGAGCGCCCTTCATATCCTTAATGAGGAGCGTGTTGCCGGCAGTCACCTCTACGCCCCCGTCAAGGGAGTGGTCAGCAGTTTGGTGGATTATGCCATCGATGCCCCCGAGCAGACGCAGCAGTTCACGCCTGCCGACCGTCCGGCTACCGTAAGCGATACGATTTGGGTGGACACTTCGAAGCGCTGATGCCCTATTCCCATGTCCGGAATCCGTTGTTTCCGCGCTTGGAATCCCCCATTTCCCATCCCTAACCATCATCCTGCACTTCCCGTTTCTTCATCTTTGAAAAATGGCAGAAAACGAAAATCTTATCCGTAGTCTTGCGGAACAGAAATACGAACACGGCTTTACCACCGACGTTGACACCGAAATCATCCCCCGAGGGCTGAACGAGGACGTCATACGGCTGATATCCTCCAAGAAAGGTGAGCCGGAATGGCTCCTGGATTTCCGTCTGAGGGCCTACCGATATTGGCTCACGCAGACAGCCCCTACGTGGGGACACGTGCATCTTCCCGAAATCGACTATCAGGACATCTCCTATTACGCTGACCCTACGCGGGGAAAGAAGTTGAAAAGTGCCGATGAAATCGACCCGGAACTGATGAAAACCTTCGACAAACTCGGCATTCCCCTTGAAGAACGTATGCAGTTGGCGGGTGTGGCGGTAGATGCTGTCATGGACTCCGTCTCGGTAAAGACCACCTTCAAGGAGCGTCTTCAGGAGAAAGGTATCATCTTTTGCAGCATCAGTGAGGCGGTTCGTGAGAATCCGGAACTTGTAAAAAAGTATCTCGGAAGCGTGGTCCCCTATCGCGACAACTACTTTGCCGCCCTCAACAGTGCGGTCTTTTCCGACGGTTCGTTCGTCTATATCCCCAAGGGTGTCCGTTGTCCGATGGAACTCAGCACGTATTTCCGCATCAATGCCAGCGGAACCGGACAGTTCGAACGCACGCTCATCGTCTGCGACGACCGTGCCTACGTCAGTTATCTTGAAGGATGCACCGCCCCGATGCGCGACGAGAACCAACTTCATGCCGCCATCGTGGAGATTGTTGTCGGCGAGGATGCGGAGGTGAAGTACAGCACTGTCCAGAACTGGTATCCCGGCGACAGCGAGGGACGCGGCGGTGTCCTCAACCTTGTCACCAAGCGCGGACAACTCCGGGGCCGCAACGCCCGCCTGTCATGGACGCAGGTCGAGACCGGAAGTGCCATCACCTGGAAGTATCCCAGTTGTGTCCTCATGGGCGATGGTAGCCAGGCCGAGTTCTATTCCGTGGCAGTTACCAACAACCATCAGGAGGCGGATACCGGGACAAAGATGGTGCATGTAGGCAAAAACACCCGCTCCACCATCATTTCCAAAGGCATTTCCGCCGGACATAGCCAGAACTCCTACCGTGGATTGGTGAAGGTCAACACCCATGCTTCCGGCGCCCGCAACTATTCATCGTGCGACAGTCTGCTCCTTGGCAGCCTGTGTGGAGCCCACACTTTCCCGTACATCGACGTCCATAATTCCGATGCCATCGTCGAACATGAGGCGACGACATCGAAAATCAGCGAAGACCAGTTGCTCTATTGTCAGCAGCGCGGCATACCCGTCGAGGACGCTGTCAACCTCATTGTCGGAGGTTATGCCAAGGATGTCATCAACAAATTGCCGATGGAATTTGCCGTCGAAGCGCAGAAACTTCTGGCTGTCAGTCTTGAAGGTTCGGTAGGTTGATGCCTATGCTCTGCCAAGACAAGTTTCCAAACAAAGGGAGAAATCGTTGAAATATTGCATTTTTACGCCCCAGACCTTGACATACGAAAGAAAACATCGTACCTTTGCATCGTGTTTTTCATAGTATTAGATTTAAGGTTAACAAGATTGGGGTACAGCGGTATCCCTTTTTTTTTGCTCTTGTAGTTCAATGGATAGAATAAATCTCTCCTAAAGATTAGATTCGGGTTCGATTCCCGACAGGAGCACACCGGAATACCTTGTTCCTTTCCGCCGCTTTTCCGGAAAAATCTCCGGCGTCGCGGACGCTGCGTCCCGGCACTTTCAGATAGAAACCACGGCGGAAATTTATGGAACACGACAGGTGTTTTGTAAAAAACCGCCAGGTGACATGTGGAAAACCGTCAGTTTTTTTCATTGTTTACCTCAGCGTTTTACGGTAATTCCGCCAGACGTTTTGTAGAAAATTGTCAAGTTATTTATAGAAATCCACCATTAACTACTAACCATTATCTAATCATCCGGATTGCGTATACCGTTGTCTTCGCCATACGTCGGCACAGGATTCCGAACCGCGACCGGAAAAACATCATCAAAAACATCAGTCCTGTTATATTAGTGCTATGATGACCCCTCTGATTATTTCCGTATTTGTCGTCGGCTATCTCTGCATAGCCTTCGAAAATGTGCTGAAGGTCAACAAGGCTGCCCTTGCTCTTCTCATGTGCGTCGGCTGTTGGGTGCTGTTCGCTGTCGGCGGATTCGTTGACCATCATGAACTGTCTCATGCCATAGAACGCAATCTTGGCGAGGCCGGCACCACGCTCTTCTTCCTGATGGGAGCCATGACGATTGTAGAAATTGTCGACCAGCACGGAGGCTTCAACTTTGTCCGCGACACCATCAAGTGCCAGTCAAAGCGCAAACTTCTTTGGCGCATGGCGTTCATGACTGCCGTCCTCAGTGCCGTACTTGACAATCTTACCACATCCATTGTCATGATCATGATCCTCAGAAAGTTGGTGGATAGTCGTGAGGACCGCCTCATTTACGCCGCAATGGTCATCATTTCCGCCAATTCCGGTGGGGCCTTCTCCCCCATTGGTGACGTCACCACCATCATGCTTTGGAATGGAAAGATGATCTCCGCTTTGGGAGTCATCATGGAAATCATCATACCTTCTTTCGTAAGTTTCATCGTTCCTTGCTTCATTCTTCAATATAGCCTCCAGGGCCGTCACGATGTTGCGAAGAAGTATACCGACACTGCCACAACCGAAGTCACGCGAAGCCGTCGGCGTATCGTGTTCGGTATAGGCGTCGGCGGCTTGTGTCTTGTACCGGTTTTCCATACTCTCACCAGTCTTCCTCCGTTTGTCGGCATCCTTTGTGTGCTTGCTATCCTTTGGGTTGTCACCGATGTCTTCTATCGCGACCGTGAGGAACATGATACGATGGCCAAGCGTGTCACCAGCATGCTTTCGCGTATCGACATCACAACCATCCTCTTCTTCCTCGGAATCCTCATGGCCGTCGGCGTATTGGCCGAGATTGGCGTGCTCCATGAGTTGGGCGTTTGGCTCGACAATGCGACCAAAGGCATCGGAGCCATGCAGCATTATGTGGTGACGGGCGTCATTGGTGTCCTCAGTAGCATTGTGGATAATGTGCCTCTTGTGGCAGGTGCCATGAAGATGTACGCCATTTCCACCCCCGCTGAGGTGGCGTTGAACCCCGAACTTGCCGACTTTGCCAAGGATGGTATCTTCTGGCAACTCCTGGCTTACTGTGCCGGAGTGGGTGGAAGTATGCTGATTATCGGTTCCGCTGCCGGAGTTACCGTCATGGGTATGGAACATATCACCTTCGGATGGTATCTTCGCAAGGTCACTTTTGTGGCATTCATCGGTTACATTGCCGGTCTTCTGTGCTATTGGCTCCAGAACTTGCTCTTTTTCCACGGACATTTTGCCCTCTGACACCGGATGAAACCGTGGGATAGTGTGCCACTATTGTCCACAATATGCCGCAAACTATGAAAAACTAAGTCTGGCTCAATATTTGCTATGGCGGTATTGAGCCCGGCTTAGTTTTCGTTTTGGCAGAGGGCCTTCGCGTATTGCCCTCTCCCACCTCCACATTTATTATACCCAAAATCCTATGTTAAAGAGTATTCCTCCCGTCACCCGAAACCTGCTTTTCATCAATATCATCATTTTTATGGTGCAGTTGGTGTTGCAGCAGCGTGTGGGCAATGGTGCCGACATCCTTGTACAGACCTTCGGACTGCACTTCTATCAGGCTTCCGATTTCCGCATTTGGCAGTTGTTCACCTACATGTTTCTACATGGTTCTTGGAGTCATGTGTTGCTCAATATGTTCTCTCTGTGGATGTTCGGCCGCATCATCGAACAGACCATGTCGCAGAAACGCTATCTCATCTATTACCTTATCTGCGGTGTGGGTGCAGGTCTTTGTCAGGAAGTTTGGCAGGCAGCCGAATACTATCTGACGGGGATGGGCAATTATGCGCTTGTCGACACCGGAAGAGGGGTCATTCCCGTGGCTGAATACCTCAATATGTGGAACACCATCGGCGCATCCGGAGCATGCTACGGCGTGCTTCTCGCCTTCGGAATGACGTTCCCCAACGAGCGGATTATGCTCCTTTTCCCTCCCATTCCCCTCAAAGCCAAGTATTTTGTCGTAGGTTATGCGGCCATAGAACTCTTTTCCGCTTTCAGTTCCAACAGCAACATCGCGCATTTTGCCCATCTTGGTGGTATGCTGTTCGGATATCTCCTGATCCGTCATTGGCGCCGTGTTGCCTCCCGTCCGCGTTTCACGGATTGGGACGACTATGCCCGTCAGCAGGCTAACGGCGGTCAGGAGGGCGTTATGCGGCGTATCAGTTCCGCTTTCCAGCGCTTTGGCGCCGCCCTTGAGGATGGTGTGCGTGGAATCTTCGGAAAAAACGGGAAGAAGAAGCGTGGAAATATGCATTACGACAACATCGACCACGACTATAACGCACAGAAAAAGAAGGAAAAGTCGAAGGAACAGCAGGAGCGCATCGACCGTATTCTCGACAAGGTGCGGCGTTCCGGTTACGATTCTCTGACAGAAGAGGAGAAACGCACCCTCTTTGAGGACAAATAGGGCGGAAGTCGTTGGTGCCTTCCTGAATCCCTTTTTGGGGAAAGCCCCTGCGTTTATGCCGGATTCATCGGCCTGCATCCGTAGGGAAATCCGTAAAAATTACTGAAGAAGTTCATGAAAAAGAAGCAGAAGGACAAAGCATCGCGTGGCATACTCCGCACCTTCACCGAAACGATATTCGCGGCATTTTCCGCAGTTTCGGTGGTTTTGCTGTGGTTGTGCGCCGCCAGTGCCTATGTCAGTCCGGGGAAAGTGCTCGTAATGTCCGCTCTCGGCTTGGCTTTTCCCATCATGCTTGCCGGAACTTTCGCGGTTTTCCTCCTCTCCCTCCTCTTTGCGCCCCGCGTTTGCTGGATGTCTTTTCTCGGAATGTTGCTTTGTTTCGGCAGCATCCGCAGTTATTGCCCCATCAATGTCCTGCGCGAGGCCCACACTCCCTCCACCGAATCCCTGTGCATCATGTCGTACAACGCTTGCGGCGTGCAGGGGGCGAGCGACGAGGAAAAGCGGAAGGAATTCCTCCAATACATTGCCGACCAGCATGCCGACATCGTCTGTATTCAGGAAGGCACCCATGAAATGCGTTACTATTCGCAACTTCCCGAGTTCTATACCGAGGCCTACCCTTACGGCATCACCGTCGACAGCACCACATGTTTGCAGATGTGGTCGCGCTATGAAATCCTGCGTCATGAGACGATCTGCAAGGATGGCACCAACGCTGCTGTGGCGTTCTGGCTCAAAAGTCCCAGGAACGATGGCGAGATGATAGTCGTCAACACCCATTTGAAGAGCAATTACCTCTCCGCTTCCGACCGTGAGAAGTACAAACAGATGGTACACGAGTCGAGCCGTCTCGAATCATCCTTCGACAACACATTGGACCAGTCGAGGAATATCGTGGGAAAGGTGGCGCGTTCTGCCGTGATTCGTGCCAAAATGTCCGATGAAATCGTAGAATTTCTCAAAACTTTGCCACCGGAAGTTCCGGTGATTGTCTGTGGTGACTTCAATGATACTCCCATTTCCTACGCATGTCAGCGGATGAAGCGCCAGGGTCTGAACGATGCTTACCGGATGGTCGGCAACGGACCGGGGTGGAGTTTCAACCGCGATGCCATAGCCGTGCGCATCGATCACCAGTTTTTCACCGACCATCTGCGGCCTTTGCAGGCTCACATCGACCGCAGTGCCACATGGAGCGACCATTATCCCCTTGTTGTTACCTACGAATGGAAGTAAATCTTCCGTACTTTCCGTCGTTTTAAGAAATATTTCTTAAATTTGCCACCATCATTGCGCTGTAATTCACAGTAATGAAGGTGGCATTTTTTTGTATTTGCCCTCCACGGTGCCGTATTCGAAAGGTCGAATTGCATTCTTCGTTTTCTCGCCATGGCATAACGTAAACGGTTTTCACCTGTTCCCGCCCTGCTCATCCGGCTTGCCGAAAACGTCGTTCTTCCTTTTCCGGCGGTCATCCGCCCCGCTCTTGAATGTCTGAAAATCCGGCCTTTTGCTATCAAGAACCAGATTTCGATTGGTTGGAAATCCGCGATAAAACATTCGAAAGTCCAGTAATTACGTATAGAAACCCGATCTGGCGCGTTCGGAAATCCGTGATAAAACATTCTGAAATCCGTACTTCGACACAATCCAAGCAAGATCATTGCCCGCAACAGGGCCGTTATGAACGAAAAAATATAAAAACAGATGAATATAGTTTCCCTAATTGCCGAAGCCGTAGTACAGGCCATTCAGGCTTTGTACGGCGCTGAAGTCACCGCACAGCAGGTGCAGGTGCAGAAGACACGTCCCGAGTTTGAGGGACACCTCACCATTGTCACTTTCCCCTTTCTCCGCGTAAGCCGTAAGAAACCCGAGGATACGGGTAGCGATATCGCTGAATGGCTGATGCAGAACACCGACCTTGTGGCTGGCTACAATGTGGTGAAAGGCTTCCTCAATCTCGTCATTGCCCCTGCAAAGTGGTTGCAACTTCTGGCGGAAATCGACGCCGACGAGCGTTACGGTCTCGTAGCCCCCACCGCAGAAAGTCCGCTGGTGATGATTGAATACAGTTCGCCCAACACCAACAAACCCCTGCATCTTGGCCACGTCCGCAACAATCTTCTCGGATGGGCTGTGGCACAGATTGCCGAGGCCAACGGCAACCGTGTCGTCAAGACCAACATCGTCAACGACCGTGGTATCCACATTTGCAAATCGATGCTCGCATGGCTCAAATGGGGCAACGGCGAAACACCCCAGAGCAGCGGGAAGAAGGGCGACCATCTCATTGGAGATTACTATGTGGCCTTCGACAAACACTATCGCGAGGAGGTGAAGGAAATCAAGGAACGGTTGATGTCGGAGGGTCTCGATGAGGAGACCGCCACCACACGTGCCAAGAACGAGGCGCCGCTCATCGTGGAAGCCCATGACATGCTTGTGAAGTGGGAGCAGAACGATCCCGAAGTCCGTGCCCTCTGGCGCCGCATGAACGAGTGGGTATACGCCGGTTTTGACGAGACTTATAAAGCACTTGGTGTAAGTTTCGACAAGATTTACTACGAGTCCGACACGTATCTCGAAGGAAAAGAGAAGGTGGAGGAAGGCCTCGCCAAGGGTATCTTCTACCGCCGCGACGATGGTTCGGTATGGGCAGACCTTACCGCTGAGGGACTTGATGAGAAGTTGCTCCTCCGTAGCGACGGCACCAGCGTCTACATGACGCAGGATATCGGCACCGCCAAACTGCGTTTCCAGGACTTCCCCATCGACAAGATGGTATATGTTGTCGGCAATGAGCAGAACTATCACTTCCAGGTTCTCTCCATTCTGCTCGACAAACTCGGCTTCGAATGGGGCAAGAGCCTCGTACACTTCTCATACGGAATGGTGGAACTTCCGAACGGCAAGATGAAGAGCCGCGAGGGAACCGTTGTCGATGCCGACGAACTTGTGGAAGGCATGGTGGCCCAGGCCCGCATGACCATGGACGAAAGCGGCAAGAATGCCGATATGTCAGAGGAGGAGCGCGGCGAGGTGGCACGCATTGTCGGTATGGGAGCCTTGAAATACTTCCTTCTCAAGGTCGATGCCCGCAAGAATATGCTCTTCAATCCCGAGGAGTCCATCGATTTCAACGGCAATACCGGTCCCTTCATCCAGTACACCTATGCCCGTATCCGCAGCATTCTCCGCAAGGCTGCCGGCAAGGGCATCGCTGTTCCCGCCGTTCTCCCCGCAAACATCGAACTCAGCACCAAGGAGGAGGCGCTCATCCAGCGCGTTTCGGAGTTCGCTGATGTCGTTCGTGCTGCAGGACAGGACTACAGCCCCTCTGTCATCGCCAACTATTGCTACGATTTGGTGAAGGAGTACAACCAGTTCTATCACGATTTCTCCATCCTCGGCGAGGAGGATGCCGACATACGCAACTTCCGCCTTGTGCTGAGCGCCAACGTCGCCAAGGTTGTCCGCCTCGGAATGAGCCTGCTCGGCATCGAGGTTCCGGAGCGTATGTAATAGCGTTTCCCGGCAGGGCGGAAGCGGTTGCCATCCATTGTTTCCCGAGTGGTGGAACCCTCCTCCTCCGGACGCCCTCCATATTCATGCAGAAAGGGGTGGGACCTGACCCGTGTTCCCGCCTCTTTCTGTTCTTTTCTCCCATCTTTCCGTGGCGGATGCCGCACATTCGCCGTCCGCCGCTGCCATCCTTCCGGTCGGTCTGCGGATGTTCTCCATCCCTTTTCCGGCAGGTAGCGTCGCTTTTGACGCTCAAAAGCCTTTCCTGTTTTTGCGGAACACCGGTCGGAGGATGGGTCCCTTTTCCGATTTCTACGGTGAAACCGGGATTTTTTAGCGTTTTTTATGAAAGAATATCCCCATTACGCCCTTGCTGTTGACGCTGCATGTTCTGGAAATCCCGGTCCTATGGAGTATCGGGGTGTCCTTCTTTACGACGGACATCCCACAGAACGTGTGATTTTCCATTACGGTCCGGTCCACGGGACCAACAACATCGGCGAGTTTCTCGCCATTGTCCATGCGTTGGCATTGCTCGAAAGCAAGGGTTACATCATGGATATCTACACCGATTCCGTTACGGCGCTGGCATGGGTGCGGAACAAGAAGGCGAAAACGACGCTCGAACGGACGCCTGCCACCGAACCTCTATACAATCTTATCGCCCGCGCCGAAAACTGGCTCCGCACCCACACCTTCCGGGTGCCCATCCACAAGTGGGACACTTCCGTCATGGGAGAAATCCCCGCTGATTTCGGACGGAAATAGCCTTTCCCCTTCCCCCTCCGTTTCCCTGTTCCGCTTACGGAACTTTCCTGTTTTCAAGCCTCTCTCCTCCCCATTAAAAATACGTTTTATGAAGGATTTTCTCCGCATGATGCGGCAGTATGTTGCTCCCTATAAGGCCTATCTCTTCGGAGGCCTTGTGTTCAATGTCCTCAGTGCCGTCCTCAATGTCTTTTCGTTTGTCAGCATCATCCCCATGCTTCAGTTGCTTTTCGGCATCGACAAGCAGCGCTATGAGTTCATACCCTGGGATGCTGCCGGCATGGGAATGAAGGACATCCTCATCAACAACCTCTATTTCTACACCACACAGTTGATGGAGGTGTGGGGCGCTTCCGCCACCTTGCTTGCCATCGGCGGTTTTCTCGCCTTCGCCACCCTGTTGAAGACCAGTTGCTATTTCGCCTCCGTAGCCATGATGGTCCCCCTTCGCACGGGCATTGTCCGCGACATCCGTTCCGCCGTCTACCGCAAAATCACCTCCCTTCCGCTCTCCTTCTTCAGCGACGAGCGCAAGGGTGACATCATCGCACGCATGAGCGGCGACGTCGGTGAAGTGGAGAATTCCATCACCGGAAGCCTTGAAATGATAGTGAAAAACCCAATCCTCATCATCTGTTATTTTGGGGTTCTCATCTATATGAGTTGGGAACTTACGCTTTTCACCGTCATCGTCCTTCCCCTTCTCGGCACCGCCATGGGTAAAATCGGGCGTCGTTTGAAACAACGCAGCCTCGAAGCCCAGGACAAATGGAGCGAAACCATGTCGCAACTTGAGGAAACCCTTGGTGGAATGCGCATCATCAAGGCCTTTACCGCCGAGCAGCGCATGCGCCAGCGCTTCAATTCCATCATCGATGATTACCGTCACATCAGCGGACGTGTGGCAACCCGTCAGGCTTCCGCCCATCCTGTCAGCGAATTTCTTGGCACCTGTCTCATCGTTCTTGTGCTTTGGTATGGCGGAACGCTCATCTTCTCCGATTCCAGTCCCATCGATGCCCCTACCTTCATCTTCTATATGGTCATCCTTTATAGCATTATCCAGCCCTTGAAGGACCTGTCAAAGGCATCGTATGCTATCCCGAAAGGTATGGCGTCCATGCAGCGGATCAACCGCATCCTCGATGCTCCCAATCCCATTACCGAGCCCGACGAGCCGAAGACCATTGGAAGTCTGGAACACGAAATCACCTTCCGCGATGTGCATTTCTCCTATGTCTCGGGCGAAACATCCTTCCCTGTCCTCCATGGTGTTGACCTCACCGTGCGGAAGGGTCAGACCATAGCCATCGTTGGACAGAGCGGCAGCGGAAAATCCACGCTGGTCGACCTTGTTCCGCGCTATCATGACGTCACTTCCGGCAGCATCCTCATCGATGGAACCGACGTCCGCACCCTCCGCCTGTCCGACCTTCGCAGCCTGATTGGCAATGTCAATCAGGAGGCCATCCTCTTCAACGACAGTTTCTACCACAATATCGCCTTCGGTGTCCCCGAACCTCAGACACCCGAGGAGGAACGGCTGTTGCGCCAGCGTGTGGAGGAAGCCGCCCGCATTGCCAATGCCCACGACTTCATTATGGCTTCCGAACACGGCTACGACACTTTTGTCGGCGACCGCGGATGCCGTCTTTCCGGCGGTCAGCGCCAGCGCATCAGCATCGCACGTGCCATCTTGAAGAACCCCGACATCCTCATCCTCGACGAGGCCACCTCGGCTTTGGACACCGAATCAGAGCGCCTTGTGCAGGAAGCGCTTGAGAATCTGATGCGTCAGCGCACCACCATTGCCATCGCACACCGCCTTTCCACCATACGCCACGCCGATGAGATCATCGTCCTTCACGAAGGTCGCGTCGTGGAGCGCGGCACACACGAGCATCTTCTCGCCCTCAACGGTTACTATAAACGCCTGAACGATATGCAGACCTTGTAGCTTTTTTGATGAAAGGTGCTGAGACGTTGCCTGCAAATGCGGAAAAACCGTACAACCGTGGCTTGAAGATTTCGCCGGCAGCGTTTGTTTCCGGATGCCTGATTGCCTGTAGAATAATTTTCGCTCTTCCACAAAAACCACGTATTCATCGTATGTTTTTTTCTTTTTTCCTTCTTTTTTGGCTCGTTTTTGTCTTTGCCCTTGCCCGTCCGTTCTTCATGCTTTATACGGGAACGTTGGGACAGGGTGCCGTAGCCTCCGATTTCCTCGATGTCGTGGTCCATGGTCTTCCCCTCGATCTGTGTGTGGCTTCAGCGTTTTGCCTGCCGTTATGGTTGTGCGGCTTCGGTGCTTTGCTATGGCGGCTTTGGCATGGAGGCGCCCCCCTGCCGTTGAAATGGCAGCGGACGGGCTTTTCCCTCATGCAATCCTATGCGGTCCTTATCTCCATCGTCGTCGCTTTGACACTCGTTTCTGACGCCGCCCTCTATCCTTTTTGGGACATCAAACTCGATTCCACCGTGTTGGCGTACCTCGATTCTCCGCGCGGTGCCGTCAACAGCGTTTCGCCTCTTTTCTGCATCGTCTGGCTTCTCACGGTCGTTCTTGTGACATGGGTGGTATGGTATCCCCAAGACCGTCTACTTCTCCGTTGCGCCTCTCCCGGTAAAAGCCGCCGTTTTTCCTCCGCTGCCGCGGGATACCGTTTTGGCTTCGCCCTGCTCTGGGGTGCCGCCCTTTGCCTGATGTTCCGTGGCGTGCAGCGTCTGTGGGCCTCGCGTGCCGAGGATGCCCCCACCAACGTCGCTGTGGCATACTACACTACGCGGCGTGTCTTCAACCATGCCGCCGTCAATCCCCTCTATTCGTTCTTCTCTTCTGTGGGCGATCGTGCCCAGGGCATCAGTCCCGACACCTTCATGTCCGATGCCGAGGCGGCGCGAATCTTTTCGCGGATGGGTTACAATACGGAGTCACTCATCTCCTCTTCCGATTCCCTTCTCCTGCCCGGTTGCCGCCAGGTGGTGCTCATCGTTATGGAGGGGTGTGGAGGTACGCTGGTGGGAAACCTCAGCGGCAAGTGGCACGACATCACCCCTTGCCTCGACAGCCTTTGTCTGCAAGCGGTGAACTTCGAGCGCTGTTATGCCAATTCCTTCCGCACCGACCGCGGACTGGTGAGCATCATCAGTGGATATCCTGCTTTCCCCGATGTCAGCGTCATGCGTCATGCCGACCGTTGCAGCCGTCTTCCGGGATTGGCACGTAGCCTTTCGCAAGCCGGATTCTCCACGGATTTCCTTTATGGCGGCGACAAGGATTTCACCCGGATGGCGGCCTATCTGCAGCAGATGGGCTACAGTCATGTATGGGGCGACGGGGATTTCACCGCCGAAGAGCGCGCCACGCACCAGTGGGGTGTGACAGACGGCATCACCTTCAACCGCCTTTTGCAACTCACCACCGAGCCCATCCCCCAGGACCAGCGCGGACGTTTCATCACGTTCCTCACCCTTTCGAGCCATCAACCGTGGGAAGTCCCCTATAAGAGAATGCTGCGCCGGGGCAGGATTGCCAACTCTTTCGCCTATCTCGACCATTGTCTTTCCGACTATCTCATGCGGTTCCAGCAGAGTCCTTTATGGCGCGAAACGCTGGTTGTCCTCGTGGCAGACCATGGTATAGCATGGCCCAATGCCCTCAGCGAACTCAGTCCTTCGCGCTACCATATTCCGCTGTTGTGGACCGGCGGTGCCGTCCGTTCTCCGCGTCGCATCCCGCAAATCTGCAATCAGAGCGACCTTGCCGCCACCTTGTTGGGGCAGTTGGGCATCAGCCATGCCGATTATCCTTTCTCCCGCGATGTCCTTTCCCGGACCTATGTCTATCCTTCTGCCCAGCACGCTTGGGCCGAGGGATTCTGCATGGTCGATTCCACCGGACATTCTGTGGTCGATATCCACACCCAGCGTACGGTGTCGTCCGTGACGCTCCAGCCGTGCGACACTTTGGCGGCTTCCCGTCGCGAACATGCCGCCAAGGCTTTCCTGCAGACGGCATACCGCCATTTCGAGGAGCGTTAGCGGTGATGGAAGGCCGTGCAGGTCGGCGTGGGGGTGTGGAATTTCCCTGCTGAGGTGGGGGAATTGAATGTAAAAGGGCTTTGGAATGCCTCCGGGTGCAGGGAGGTGTTCCAAAGCCTTTTTTCAGATGCCTTGCAGCTTGTCCGTGTGGGGAAGATGCTATCTTCTTGCGAAGAAATCCTGTCCGAATTCTTCCTGTATGCGTTTCACGCGGTTCCATACCGTTTGTCGGGGAAGTTTCTGCAGACGCATGATTTCCGAATTGTTCAATCCTATTTTCATCAGATAGCAGGTTCGGATTTGTGAATCCGAAAGTCGGCGCAGTCTGCTTCTGATGGCAGCGTCGAATTCGGGGAAGAGCCTTTCTATGGTCTGGTAGAACCGTCCCCAGTCTCTTTCTGTGGGTTCCGGGCCTCCTGCTGCGGCGCTTCTGATGCGCTCCACATTTTCCTGGATATTTTCCGAATCCCTCATCATTTGGATGAGTTTCTGCATGCTGTTCTTGTCCATGTGCAGTTGCAAGAGTTCCGTTTCTTTCGCGCTGATTTCTTCCTTGAGTGCGGAACAGTCCTTTTCCATTTCGGCCTTCACCTGTTTGTAGTGGGCTATCTCCTGCTGTTTTGCCTCGTTCTCCTGTTCGTATTTTGTAATCTCCTTATCTTTTTCCGCTATCTCGTTCTCCTTTTCCGCTATCAGTCTTTTATAGTCCTCCTCTTTCTCTACGAGCGAGTGCATGGTTTTTTTGAAGTTCCGAATTTGGATATCCTTTTCCGACAGTAGTTTGAAGGCACGTTTTTTCCTTTTTACGTAGAACAGTGCGCCGGCAACGCTCGCCAGGGCAAACAGCAGGATGCTACTGCTGAGTGTCTGTTTGAGGGAGGCGTTTTGCTCCTGTGCTTTCCTTTCTTTCTCCATATTCCTGCGGTAAATGGCCTCTCCGTGTGCCTGTGCCGCCATTTCCGATTGCAGAATTTTTCTTACCGTGTCGTTGGCAGCGATGTACGTCTTTATATATTGTGCCGCAGACTGGTAGTCTTCTTTGTCGATGCAGTCGTTTATCAGGAAATATGCCGACCTATGTATCTCGTAGGGTGTCTTGGCATTGTCGTACATCTCTTTGTAGAAGATGCTGGCAGAGTCCTTTTTCCCTGTTGCCACATAGTATGCCCCCATATTGAAGGGATAGTTTGTCGGTCGCATGTTTTCCGGAATGCCTTGCAAGATTCTGAAGCAGGTGTCCGCCTTTTCAAACTGCCGGTCTACGGCAAACATCCACATGAGTTCCGCTATGATTGAAACATCCTTTTGTTCGCTCCCGGTGTTCCGTATCATGGTGTATGCTGAGTCGCCGTAGACCAAAGCATGCAGGGTATCCTCTTCCAGGAAGTAGCTGGTTGCCACATCCATGTAGGTTGTGGGGTCTTCTATCCTGAAGCGTTTCATGATTTCCAGTTCCTTTATGGCACATTCCACGGCGTCGTGGTGGAAGTTCCGCTTGACGAAGATGTAGCTGAGCTGTGAGTAGGCATTGCTGCACAACATCGCCTCCTCCTCGGTCTCCGGGTCGCAGATTTCATTGACCTTTGCGAATGCCGTCACGGCCTGGGGATAGTCCTGGAGGTCCCTGTAGGCACTGGCAAGGTAATAATATGCCTCCGCCTGCTCCTGTTTGGTGCCTTCCTTCTCAAAATAGGTGCATAACATGCTGATGGTATCGGTGGAGGTTGCTGTCATATATGCCTTGTCTTGTAGTCTGGCCTTCAGCAGCGCATATTTCATCTTGCTGTGCTTGTTTCCGTTTTGCTCGATGTTCTTGCTGATGGACTCAAGGACTTTCAAGGCAGCCTGCGGATTGCTGTCTCCGATAACCTGAATTTCTTGGAGTGTCTGCACATACTCCTCTTGTTTGTTGCACGATGAGAAGGTGTATAAAATCGTGGAAAAAAGGGCGAGGAAGGCAAAAGTAAGGTGTTTCATGGTATTTTGGTTTTTCGGCGGCAAAGATAATACATTTTTCATTATGTCAGGATAGTCCGGGAAGGATTATTCGAAAATCCCGTCAAAACGGCTGTCCCAAAATGTCCCAATCATGTTTTGGTATGAAAATATTTTTTACGCTCTATTTATTGTAAAGCAAATAGTTATGTCTTGTAATTTTGTCCTGTTCAAAACATGGGACATACTGGGACGCAAAAAGTTTGGAAGTTCAATTTGTTGATTGTAACTTTGCAGGGCAAAAAGCATAAAAAATAATATGTAAAACCTATTCTTGAAAGCGCTTGCAGCATCTATGGAAGGATTTGTTGAGGAGATAAAGAATGATTAGGAAAAGTGACTTGAATGCACCTTCCCGGTGTCCTTCATCCCTAAAATAGGATTAGGGAAAGGTATGGACGACCGGAAACACACGGACCGCCTTCGATGTCATACACGATAAAGAGCAACGAAATGCCACAGGAATTGGAAATCGAAATCTTAAAACGTGTTTTGGGGTGGTTTCGTAACACGCTGATAATCAGCCATCGCAACAAAATTGCACACTTTGCCCCTTTATTATTTTCCCGACCGCAACAAAATCGAACATGAAAAATTTGGAGATTTTGTTGGACAGTTGCTATATTTGCATCATAAATAATTGGGAACAATGAAAATCTCCTTCGGATTCTTTGCAAAGTGTGGTTCCCTTGCGTCCCAATCATATACAACATAGACAGAAATGTTCGCTGTTTTATCGGCGAATATCCTATCGTTTTAATTCATCAGATTATGAAAAAGCTTCTACTTTTTGCACTCAGTGCCATGGCAGGCGTATCAGGCCTGCAGGCACAGACTTTCCATTCCTTCTGCGAGGAGGGCAAGACCTGGAAATCGGACAGTTACATGCTCACGCATCCCAATCCCTTCTCGACGTGGACCGTGGAGACCTGGAAGATGGAGGGCGACACCCTCATCGGCAGCCAGAGCTGCAAGAAACTCTTTGTCGGTGGCGGCTACTGCGGTGCCCTCTACGATGAGGGTGCACGGACCTTCATCGTTCCGAAGGGCAGCGAAGAGGCCGTGCTGCTCTACGACTTCAGCCTTGAGGCCGGCGGCACGGCAAGTGTCTACAGCGACTACGGCCAGACGGCCAGCATCAAGGCATCGGGGACCGGCTCGTTGGAATATGACGGAAGGACACTGCGTACCGTCAGTTTCGAGTCGAACGCCGAAGGGCCGACAGGCTGCACATGGATAGAGGGTGTCGGCAGTACGGTATCCCCCCTCCACACCTGGAGCGACCCCACGCTGACCGGCGGCAGGGGCGGCTCCATACGTTGCTGCGCCACGGCAGACGGTGCACTGTGGTTCAATGAATGGCACGGTCTTCCCTATGCCGCAGACAATGAGTTTGAGGAATACACGATGATTCCCTTCTGCGAGGAGGGCAAGCTCTGGTACGTCGACGAGCCTTCGGCATCGGACGGCCTTACCGTATACACCATGACGGGCGACACCCTCATCGGCGGTCATGCTGCCAAATGCATGTTCCGCGCCGGGACATACGCCGGAGCGTTCTACGACGAGGCCTACCTGACCTATTTCATTGCCCCCGGTGAGGCGACCGCCCACCTCGCCTACAACTTCGGCCTCCGCCATTATATGCCCACCCGGGTGTGGAACGGCAGCGTATGGTGCCAGCTGGTGACGGACGACTATGCCGGCTATGACTATGCCGGCATTCCCCGCAACGCCACGAAGATGTACTTCCTGGAGGTGGAGGACGGCGGCAGGACCGCTGCGGAATATCCCCTGGAGGAACTGCTCAGGCAGAGTGCCGGCATGTGGGTCGAGGGTCTCGGCTCCCTCAACGGTCCGTTGGAGAACTGCGGCATGCCGGGCGATGTCAGCGCAACCCGCCTGCGTGCCTGCTGCACGCCTTCGCGCATCCTCTATGACCCCGACGGAATCCTCGGCATCAGCGCCCCCACTCTCGGAACGGCAGAGTCCGTCCGTTACGGCCTCGACGGCCGCCGCGCTGACGGCAATACCCGCGGCATCGTCATCGAGAACGGCCGGAAGGTGCTGAAATAGGCCGCAGATAATGCCACGCAAAAATAGTTCTTCATCACTGATTGTTTATCCCCTTCCTGCCACCTCTTCTCCCGATTTCACAGACTTGTTTTATCTGAGAGAGAGGATGGCGGAGGAGGGCAAGGGATACACAAGACGGCGGAAATCGAAAGGCCAGAAAAGAGTAGGTAGAATAAGAAATGTAAGCCTATGGTTTGATACAGAAAACCTTGTCATGAATATACGATTATAGACTAAAAGTATTTACCTATGTTAAAATCTTTAAAAGATATGAGAAAAAACAATTTTACGAAATTAGTCAGGTATATTCAAATTGAACGATTCTGATGTAGAACTTGATTCGGGATCACAATATCGCAAAACAACGAATTATAATAATTATTTACATGTTATAACATACTAATTATTCAAACTATGAAAGGTATCACTATTCTCTTCTCCCTGCTACTATCCATGGTTTTTATATCATGTGAAGAATATTATGGCTATCCTCATAAGATACGTTTTCCCAGCGAAGGAGGCACACAGACCTTTATTGGTTACTGTTCTCCCGTTTTCTTTGAAATAATGGCAGATTCAAAAGAATACTATGATGAAGATATAGACGGCATTCCAACAGCATCAAATGAATGGCTTACCGTGAAGTCAATACACAACTCTCTAATCGTCACAGCCAAACCTGCCCCTTCGAATAAGAAGAGAAAGGCCACAATCTACTGTGATTTCGGCTGCGAAGGTTGCGAGATTGACGTTGTGCAGGGAAAATAAATGTTTCTCAACTTTCAAATTTTAGGTGGGTTCTAAAATTGGCTTTGTCAGATTTTGAGGCTGTTTTCGAGATAAAAATGGTTGTGTACGAAGGAGTATAGCGGGCTATATGACTGACTACACAGGCTTTTTTAGCCGGAAAGAGGCCAAAAGATGGCAAAACGACAGATAAAACCAATAGCATATCTTTTGTCGGTGGGAATTTATAGAACCCACCTATAATCATCCAATTTGGATTACCCACCTATCAAAGTACGAGGGAGCAGAACATCTCCCAACTGGATTTTAGAACATCACTTGTGCAATTTGATTTTTTCAAAATAAGCAAAAAAATCAAGATTTCTGGCACCAAGCAAATTTATCCCATTCCACCTTATTCCACTTGATATTTATTTATGCCTTTTGCCATCTATATCTGTCGTTTCATCCCATCTTTGAGCCTTCAGTAAGTCAAATTAACATAAAATTAACAAGACGTCAAGGCAGCATTCCCCATCGAAAAAAAAGACAATAGTGGAATAAGGTGGAACGGATTTTTCTTGCAGAATATTTAAAAGTACACTAATTTTGCAGCAAACTTTTAGAGATCCCTTAATTCCGCAGTATTTTTTTCTTGTGAGATAATTTACTGTGCGAAGATGGTTATTTTTGCCTCATTTGT
>CAMAFY010000039.1 GCA_945833885.1 uncultured Bacteroidales bacterium | reverse complement strand
GAGCACCTGACTGTTAATCAGGGGGTCGTTGGTTCAAGCCCATCCTGAAGCGCAAGAGAGAGCAACCGATATCGGTTGTTCTCTCTTTTTTATGCCTTTTCCCTACCATCGCCTTTTTGTTGTCGCCAGGCGCTTCCTTTGCTTCCTCCTTTTCTTTTTCCCGTTGTTCCCGACCTCACTTTCTGCATTCAGCTGTCCGCTTTCTTGCAGTTTCCTGCCCATCCTTTTGTCTGCTCCTGAAAAGAACGGGCTGTCTGGAAGGCTGTGTCCGAGAGGTTCCGGGCAGGAAGTGTGGTAAAAGAAGGTTTTCGTTAAGCCGAATGTGCAGAAAGGAAACAATTGAAAACGGTTTACGATATGCCATGTTGAGAAAACGAAGAATGATATTCAACGTCGCATGAAAGGCTGTTATGCTGCGAACGGACCAAACATTCCAGGGCTTTTCCCGTGCTAAGCGATGACGATTCTTGCGTCACGTCATCTGCTGCTATGGAACAGGAACGGGAGGAATTCAAAGACATTTGTGGGAAGTCCGAAGGTGTGCAAACAAAACCACGGCACTTTCCACCCAGAAGTGCCGTACTTTCAGGCGGAAAGTGCCGCACTTTTGAACAGAAAATGCCGTGGTTTGTCACGCGCCTTTCGGATGCGCGGAGGGGCTTTGTCTCCTCTCCCGGAAAAATTTCCCTTCGATTTTTTCCTATGCATTCTGCATTGTTTGCAGAGATCCCCAATGTGTATTGGGCTTTTTCGAGTGAGGGAGGCAAGTGGAATGCCGCTTAACGTGTAGGATAGTCCTACGTTTCAGGAGTTTTTCCGTGTAAAAACAGGGTGCAATATGCTTCAAGTGGTGGTGAGGACACGCTCGGAATTCGGAGAAGAATGGCAGGATGATGCAATGGAAGGGCAGTTCCCCTACCGGCAGAAGGCGGAAGGGCCTGACGGATTTTGTCGGGAGAGTCCGGTAAAAAATGCGGACGTCGGGATGGCGTTTACCCTTCAAGAGGCATCATGACGCCGCATTGATAGTCCGGTGATTCCGGATTGCCGCAGTACCATTCCATGGTTGAGGCATCTTTTGCCCATGAAAATTCCGGGTGCGAGGGGAGCCATTCGTGTTGGAACTTGGCAAACTGCTCCTGGAAGGCCGCCAAACCGCCCTCGAAATGCACTTTCAGCCATCGGCCGTTGCGGACTTTGTAGAGCGACATGCCGTGAGGGACATCGCCGCCTTTGTAGATTCCGCCGATGACATACGTGAATGTGCGGGTGTTGCACGGCACAAAGTTCTCCGCACCGCAGGTGGCGCAGTCGTGGTTGGCGATGCCGCAGGTGCAAAGTGCGTACTCGCCGATGCCGTTGTCGAGCGCCGCCTGCTGGAAAGCGTCGGGAACCCTGCCCTCGATGACGACAGGCTTGATGATGCGTTCCACATATTCCGCCCAGAATTTTCCGCATTCCTCGGGATGACAGAAGGCGATATCCTTTGCCATGCCGATGATGCTGACGTCCTGAAACTCAATGATTTCGTGTTTCATATCCTATATTCCGTGTTTAGTGTCTTGTATTCCTTGATAAGTGTCCCGTGATTTTTTGTCGTGAAATCCGGGACTCCTCATTGCAAAATGCGCGCCATGAGGTGTGGCTTTCCGTCCGTGTCGGTCCGTTGTCGGCGATGGTTGTCACCAAAGTTGCCCCGGTAGCCGCAGTTTTTCTTTGGGCGTGAAGTCGCGGTCGAAGGCATCCGCTGCAGATTCGTCCACGAAATAGGCCTGCGGTGTGGCGTATTCGCCCCTGATGTTGCGGAAATATCCGGCACGAAGTTCCTTGGCGAGGAAGAACGATGCGTCCGCTCCCTCGGGCAAACCGTGGTAACGGATGCCGAAATCCGCGGCATAAGTGAATCCGCTCTTGCCGTAAAAACCGATGTTTCCCTCAAAGCATACGCCGCAGAATCCCATTTCCGTGGCGCGTTGCAGGACGTGGTCGAGGAGGATTTTGCCGAAACCTTGCCGCTGGAAGTCGGGATGAATGCCGATGGGGCCCAGCGTCATGATGGGGAGGATGCTGCCGTCGTCGCATCGGATTTCGGCCTTCATGCAGACGACCTGCCCGATGAGCCGCTCCTTTCCGCCGTCCTGAAGGGTCATGACAAGGTTGAGTTCGGGGATGAATGCCGGGTCGTTGCGCAGGACGTGCAGTACAAAATGTTCGAGACATCCGGGCCTGTAGACGTTCCAGAACGATTCGCGGACCAGATTCTCCACGTCGCGCCGTTCCTCAGGCCGCTCGTTTCTGATGGTATATTCTTTCATTTCAAGTGTGTTTTCAGATGGTGTGGGGTAGGTGGTGTTGGATTGCGTGTGCAAATTTACGGGCTTCTCCCCCAACGGGTGTGTAAAAAACGGACATTTTACGTTGCCTGCGGTGGTGGAAACGCTGGGAAAACGGGAAAAAGGTGGCAAAGACACACATTGGCGGATTTTGTGCAATTTTCTCGCTTTTTGCTATCTCAGACTATATAAAAGCGTCACAATAAATGTTAAAGTGCTGATAATCTGCAAGAAATATTGCGGAAGGAGGCGAAAAAGCGTACCTTTGCAAAGGTCGAACCAAGGAATTTCCCGTCGGGCAATGTTGCCGGAAGTATGGGAAACAACGGTCGGACGCTCCCGTACCCCTTGTCGGAAGATGCCCTTTATATAAATATTAAATGAGGGCAAAACCGTACAGACAGGTTCGATTTGTCGCAGATTTTCCGCCTTTTGTGCGTGGAAGCGGAGAGTTTGTGGGTAATTTTTATTCTAAAACCTCAAACAAGAAACCCCCGAGCGTCCAATATTGTTATGCAAAAAATCAGAAATTCATACCAGAATGTGTGGTCGCCCGTCATGACGGCGGCGCGGAAGTGTAAGTTTGGCGCGAAGGTTAAGTCACTGGTTCTCGTACTTTTTGCCCTTTTTGTTGTGGCAGACATCAATGTTCTTGCCGAGAATAAGGAGCGGATCAAGCAGGGAAATGCCACGTACTACGGTAATCGTTGGCATGGACGCCGTACAAGTTCCGGTGAAATCTACCATCGTGACTCCTTGACGTGCGCACATCGCACCTTGCCTTTCGGAACTACGCTGCTGGTAAAGAACAAGCGCAACGGTAAGGAAGTCGTGGTTAAGGTCACCGACCGCGGACCTTTCCGCAAGGGAGCCGTGATAGACCTCTCGATGGCTGCCGCACGTCATATCGACATGATCCGTGATGGCATTTGCCCTGTGGAGATCTCCATGGTTGATCCTGGCTATGTTCCCGCCCTCGTTCCCTATGCAAAGGAACCCGATACGCCGGTCCTTCCCGAACTGGAGTTGCTGGATCCCGTGACAGGCAACTACTATACGATGACCGAATGGCAGGAACGCGAGACCAATCGTAAGGAACTTGCGAAGACCAATGCCGCTAAGAACCCTGAGAATTTCACCGCCAAAGCGCAGCCCCATTACCGCGTGTTAGGACAGAAAAACATGGCGAAGGCTTCGCAAAACGGCGCGAAACAGACAGAGAAAAAGTGAAGTTCTCAACATCCGTGACGGCAGATTCCAATCAGGGACACCTTGCTTGAGATATGCCGATGCGGGAAAACGAAGGGTAAAAAACCGATGTTTTTACCATAATCAGAACCCGGAACAATTTCAAACATCCGTAGGAAATTGTTCCGGGTCTTGTCGTTTCCAGGAACTTGTGCCGTGGTTCATTGACCATAGACGGGAGCATTTTCCTTTGCACAGGCATACATCGGCGGCAAATTATGAGGAAAACTTGCGCATTCTGTCGAAAAAATGCGGAAAAGTGCGGAAAATCCTTTGAAAAAACATTATATTTGCATCGGAATGTCATGGTTGCATTCATAGTATACACAAGGCATTTCCACAAATGACCATGAAAAAACTCCGTCGTGGTTCCCGCAAAGTGGAGAAGGACGGCGGAAAGCGCAGGAGAAAATGATGGCAGGAGCGGGTGAAAAGATTTGAAAGAGAGGTGCGAAAGGTATGAGCGGCCCGCATGGACTCCCCCGGAATCAGGGCCGGCAGTAGCGAATCCTTGATGCGGATTCCGCGTCCTCCTTTTTCCCCGATGCGGCCCGACAGCATCCGTTCAGCCGAACATTACCCGCCTTTCCTCCCGTACATTGACAACATCTCCTCTGTACATCAACGGCATTTTATCTGTTTTTCAACAGGATTTCCCCCGTACGTTGGCAACATTTCCTCCATACGTTGACACCATTTTCGCCGTACTTCAAAGGTCTTTCCATCAGGCAACATCCGCTTTTCCGCCACATATCGTCGGCGAATCCTCTACATAATATTTATATGAAGGAGATGGAATCCCGAACATAGTCCCGCCTGTCGGCACATCGGTCAGCGCGTTTCTCCCGGCAATCTTCCACCGTTCCGTACGGAATGCCCGTAGCCAGGTTTTAAGAAGGACGGAATACGCCCGGCGGCAAAGGCGGAGAACACATCCCCAAAAGTGGAAGACACATCCCCAAAGACAATCATTCAATTCCCATATTGTATAACTTTTAATATTTAATCTATGAAGAAAAGTCTACAATTTCTTGCAACGGCTGCGATGTTTGTTGCAGGATGTATGACGGCTTCCGCAGATCGCTACTACGAGACCAAAGATGATGCTCTCAATGCTGAGGACATCCAGACCGGTGTGCAGTATGCTCTGCAGGGAGGTCAGGCTCATCTTTCCGGTGGAAACGCGTTCCTCAACGGTACGCTCTTCAATTTCACCAGCCATCTTACGCCTACCAGCCTCTATACCTTTGAGGATACTGGCAAGAAAGCCGCTGACGGCTCCACCGTTTACGTCATTAAGGACAGCGAAGGTAACTACCTTTATGCTCCCGGTAACGAGAATTTCTACGGAACTTCCGACCAGCGTGCATGGAAAGTGTGCGTGAAGAAGGCTAATGTACTTGACCCTGACCACTCTGTAGACGTAGAAGGCGAGGACGGAGAGTTGGAAACCTACACCGGAATTGACGCTTATGTGGCAGAAGCCAAGCAGGATGGTCAGGGCTTCGACCTGTCGAACGCCACCTATTGTGCCGCTGATGGCGGTGTCGTTATCGTGTCCGCCGAGGCTGATGATGCCGACGACAAGTACAGCACTTACACCTATCTGCTCGGTCTTGCTTCGGGAGCTACTACCGGAAGTGTGAGCCGTGGTACCAACTACAACACGAATGTTTGGCTCATTTACGCGACCCGTCAGCAGGATGCCCTCAGTTATCTCGACTCAGTCATCAACGAACTCTTCCCCGAAGGCTTCAATGCCGACAACTACGAAACCGGTATCAACCCCGGACAGTATAGCGAAGAGGCACTCGAAGCCCTCGTTGACGCTTACGAGGCTGCGAACGGTGACGGCGTAACTGCGGAAAATGCCGAGGCTCTTGCCGATGCTTTGAAGGAGGCATGGCAGGCTCTGCTCGACAGTTTCGTGCCCTTCCAGGCTGGTTACTACGTATTTACCACCTATCGTGACCCCGTCGGCGGTGCTCTTTATGAGAACTATAACGGTGTAGACGGCGACAATAAGACCTACGCCAACGCCACCAAGAACGGTCTGAAGTGGTGCTTCTCCTCTTCAAACGGCACAAATGTCAACTCAACCTTCGTGTATAACGGAGAACTTGAGGGCGACGATTGGTACAAGCAGGCCGGTCTGAAGTACATGGTTTGGCAGGTAATCGACTCTCCTGTCAAGAACCGTTACTACTTCAAGAACTGGACTACCGGTCGATACATCCACGTTATCGATACCCAAAATAAGCAGGTTCCCTCCGTTGCTGAGGAAGATCTCGACCTCGAGATGGACCTTTACACCATGGAGCCCAATCCTTCGAACCCCGGTTACTGGACTTTCTATAACGATAACAACTGGTATTGCTCTCCAGCCAACGAAGTTTCCGGTCTACACACCTCTGGTGACTACGCAAACGTTGTGGCTTGGGGTAAGAGCACCCCGGGTTCTTCCTGGACAATCCGCACTGTGACCGAAGAAGATCTGGAACTTATCCTCGAAAATGCCCTCCAGCCCGAACTTAATGCCGAACTTAAGAAACTCGTTGAGGAGGCTGAGCAGGTAAAGACCGACAATATCAACGAAGAAATGGCGCTTGATGGCAAGTCAGCCAACTATGCTTCTTCTGACGAAATGCAGGCTTGGCTCGACTTTAGCGAGGTAGACGGCCTTGTAATCTCCGTAGATCAGATTGCTTCTAACGCATCAGACTCTCAAGAAGGTAAAGACCTTGGCGTCCTCATCGATGGTCAGGTGAAGAATCTCTGGCACTCTTCATGGCATACCGGCGACTCTCCCAAGGAGACTGACCCCGACACGGGTGAGGAAGTTTGGTCGCTCCACAACCTCCAACTCGACCTTCTCAAGAACGTCGACGCTGTTACCGTTAAACTTGCTACGCGTAACAACCAGTATAACGGTATGCCTTACTCTGTAAAGGTTTACGGTTCTAACGACGGAGAGAACTGGAATCTCGTAAACGACTCCATCGAAATCAACTGGTACTTCAACGCTTACAACAACGGTACCGACACTTCTGACGGCAGCAGTAAGAGTTATGCCGGTTGGTTCACCACCGAACTCGGCTACAGCCACGTACGCTTCGACGTCTTCCACACCTATTCCAACCTCGGCGATGCAGGTATGTACTTCAACCTCTCTGAACTTCGTGCTTACGAAGGCGCAGAGCCTTGGGCAATTATCGAAGACCCCCTGTCTCCTTACTACGTAGCCGACAAGGCCGTTCGCGACAAAGTTGACGAACTTGTCGAGACTGCTAAGGAAGAACTTGCGGACGAACTCGCTACGGAAGAGACCATTGCCGCCCTCCGTGCCGCTATCGACGCCCTCAAGGCCGCCATTCCTAACCCCGAAAACCTGCTCAACCTCATCCAGACTGCCAAGAACGCTCACGATTCTGCCGTAGCAGGTACCACTCCGGGCTACTTCCCCCAGACCGCAATCGACGCACTTCAGGTTGCAATCGACGCTGCTGAGGCCGCTTATTCTCCCGGTATGGGCCTCGATGCCATCAATGCTGCCCTCGCCGCTCTCCAAGCCGCCCTCGACGCATTCCAGGATGCTCTCATCAAGCCCGCCGACGGTTACTACATGATCCGCAGCAAGAGTTCCAACGAAACTTGCGAAGGCGAAATCATCATTGCCAAGAATTCCTCTGCAGAGGTTCGCGTTGACAAGGGCGGACGTGTGAAGGACGGTGCTACTTATGTGGACGAAGCCAACCGCGAACAGCGTGTCGGCGCTTACTGGTACGTAGAAAAGGTTGACGGTGGTTACACCTACAAGAACCTCTACACTGGTCTTTACCTCGCTCCCGCCGAAGGTTCTGACGCCGTTGTTCAGACCGTTGAGCCTTATGTATTCGGACTCCGCTTCGCCAATACTGAAGGTTGCTTCAATCTCTTGGTAGATGAGGAAGACGCTTACAATGGAAACTACCTCTATGTTAACGCACAGCCCAGCGGCGGTGTTGTAACTTGGACCTCTGCTGAGGGACGTGACAACAGCGCATGGGAGTTCGTCGCACAGGATATTGACGCTGCTTGGGAAACCATCTTCCGCAACGGTATGCTCATTGACCTGCAGTCGAAGACCGCTCCTCAGGTGGTTACCTTCACGGTTGACGTGGATGCTGACCCCGATTTCAACGAATATGTGGAATTCTACAGCGTAATCGGTCAGGATGCTGCGAACAACGTACAACTTAAGAAGGAAACCGGAACCCTCAAGGCCGGTCAGGCTTACATCCTCCAGCCCATCGCCGCTACTCCTTCTTCCACGGCTTACGTATATTCCGCTTGTGAAAGTCTCAGCGAATTCGTGCCCACTCACGTAACAGCAGAGCCTGTTAACGGTCTTGTTGCCGTATTCGAGCGCACAAAGGTTCCCACCGGCGCTGGTCTCTTCAACAGCGACCACAGCCTTATCCTCATCTCTGAGGGTTCTTCTACCGACGTTGTCGCTCCTAACACCGGTTACTTCCTTGAACTTCCCGGAACCACCGAGACCGGAGATTCGTACATCCCCGCTGAAAACACCATCCTCAGCATCGGACAGGTTGTCATCAGCAACAGCACCGACAACAAGGTTTACACCATTTCCGGCGTTCGCGTGAACGGAAGCAAGAGCCTTCCCGCTGGTCTTTACATCATGAATGGCAAGAAGTACATTGTGAAGTAAATCCCGAAATTCCGTGTTCCGTCACAGCGACAACCGTCGTTGACGTGAACCACGTATGATAAATCCGCCGCAGGCATTCCGGTTTTTCCGGAGGCCTGCGGCTTTTTCGTTTTTGCAGAGCAGGCAAAGCCCTCCCCGCTGGCGGAGCATCCCATCGTGAAGGACGGGCCATTCGCCGACCAAGCACCATACAGGCATAACGCAACTGCTGCAAAACCGTACTGAAAGTGCCGCAGTATCGCGGGGAAACTGCCGCACTTTGTGCATGAAAGTTCCGCACTTTACGCTCGAAACTGCCGCATTTTGTATATGAAAGTTCCGCACTTTTCAGGTGTGTTTACCGCGAAGTCGGGAAAGATATTCGCGAAACCATTCGAAAATTTCGCGAAAGGCTGAACAAACCTCGCGAAACGCTTCTCCCCGATTCCCCCTGTTGTTGTTGCGAGTCGCCGGAAACGGTCTTCCCCCTTTTCTATGAATGTGCCCCGAACACGGGAGAAACGGCGTGAAGATCCTCGGGGATGGCGTGGTGAAGGCCGGGGGGAATGCCGGAGATGGCCGGTATCGGAAGGGGAGAAACCCTTGACAACCGCGTGTTTTCCGTAGTGTTCCTTATGTTTTTTTATGATTTTTCACAATTTTCCCTGTGTTTTTCCATCGCTTTTTTTACGGACATTTCTTCCCTCGTTTCCCATTCTTCCGCTCCCGTCATCTAATCAAATTTATTTCTCCGTTTGGCATATAGCATTTGAAATTCAATAAATTACGCGGAAAAGGTGGTGAAAACTTATAGATTACGCAACGTTTTCGTAATTTTGCACTTGAAATATCATCAAAGATTCCCCCACTACTGTTACAAAATATCTGTAAAAAAATCACATGAAAAGACTATTTGCCTTTATCATATTCTCGTTGATTCCCGTCATGATGATGGTAGCGCAGCGCATCACGGGCCATGTCAGTGACGCAAAGTCCGGCGAGGCCGCCCCCTTTGTCAACGTGTTTTACGAAGGGACCCGCGAAGGTGTGCAGACGGATATCGACGGAAATTTCAGCATTTCCTACCGTTCGGGCCGGAAACTCACCGTTTCGTGTGTGGGATATGAGACCTTTTCCGTAAAACCGGAGGCAAATGCCAAACTCGACATCAAACTTCAGCCCCTCGATCTCAGTTTCGGCGAGGCGAAGGTTGTGGGAAAAAAGACCAAATACAGCCGCAAGAACAATCCCGCAGTAGAGTTCATGAAGAAGGTGATTGAGGCAAAAAAATACCAGGACCTCAAGCAGCACGACTATTATAAGGTTGAACAATACAACAAACTCAACTTCGCTCTTGCCGACGTCACGCCGAAAGTCTTCGAGGAAGGTAAGTTCAAACGCATGCCTTTCCTCAAGGAACACGTCGAACTTTCCCCAGAAAGCGGTAAACTTATTCTGCCCCTTACCGTAGAAGAGACGGTGACGAACAAGATTTACAGGAAGTCTGACGACACAGAGAAGAACATTATCATCGGAAAACGCGAAGAAGGCATCAACGAACTCTTCAACACCGGTGACATTATCACCCAACTTCTCAACGACTTCTTCACAGAAATCAATCTTTATGAGGACAATGTCCGCCTCCTTCAGTACCAGTTCATATCGCCACTCTCCGCAAAAGACGGCATAGCATTCTATCGTTACTTCCTCGCTGACACCACTTATATCGACGGAACCAAGTGCATTGAGGTGCAATTCACGCCGAACAACAGCCAGGACTTCGGCTTCAGCGGAGAACTTTTCGTCACTGCCGACTCCACTTATCGCGTGAAACGCGTGTCAATGGGCGTGCCTGTCCATACGGGAGTCAACTTTGTCGACCTCATGAAGGTCGAGCAAATCTACGACCAATTGCCGTCCGGCGAGCAGGTTCTTGTCAGCGACCGCATGCTGTTGGTCATGAAAGTCGTCAAGAAAGGTCTGAAACTCCAGGCTCGGCGTGTCACGGATTACTCCGATTTCTCCTTCGATTCCATCCCCGACATCGCATTCCGCATCAAGGGAGATTCGAAAATCATGGCCGACGCACAGATGAAAGACCAGGTGTTCTGGGATAAACACCGTTCCGAAGAACTCACACAAAGCGAGACCCGCGTCAGCCTTTTCCTCGAACGTTTGCAGAACATGAAGGGCTTCAAACCCGTCATCTGGGTAGGAAAGGCCTTCATCGAGAACTTCGTGGAGACCACACTTGACCCCAAGAAGGGCAGCAAAATCGACTACGGACCTGTGAACACCACCATCTCGCACAACGATGTCGACGGCCTCCGACTC
Source organism: uncultured Bacteroidales bacterium (assembly GCA_945833885.1). Classification (GTDB taxonomy): domain Bacteria; phylum Bacteroidota; class Bacteroidia; order Bacteroidales; family Bacteroidaceae; genus Alloprevotella. Next base: position 15,780 of record CAMAFY010000039.1, on the reverse strand, counting down.
CGTGCTTCGCTCCTCTCCACCGCCAACCTTTCGCCGCATTTCTTCTTCAAAGGCTACGCGGCATACGGCTTTAAGGATGAGAAATGGAAGGGAAGCGGCGAGATAACCTACTCATTCAACAAGAAGAAGTACCTGCCCCGCGAATATCCCGTGCGGAACCTTACCTTCTCTTATACCAACGATGTGATGTCGCCCTCCGACCTTCACCTGCCGACGGACAAGGACAATGTGTTCGTGGCGTTGAAATGGTCGAAAGTGGACCACATGATGTACAACGAGAACTTCCGCCTTTTCTATGAGCAGGAATGGGAGAACGGATGGCGCGCCCTCTGGAAATTCAGCCACGACCGCAACGAACCGACGTCCGCACTCTTCTATCAACCCGTGGCAAACGGCCTGCAAACGGTGGCGGATGACAAGACGTATTCGGCGCGTCCCTTCGGCATTATCGATGTGGATCCCGAAACCTTCACCATCCCTGCCGCAGGAAACGCCACCCTTGCCCAACTCAACCGGCGCTATCTCACGACCACCGACTTCACGTTCTCCCTGCAATGGCAGCCCGGAGCCGAGTTCCTCAACACCAAACAGCGCCGAATCCTCGTCAACAAGGACGCGCCCCTCTTCGCCATTTCCCACACCGTCGGTGTCAAAGGCGTGTGGAGCGACTACACCTACAACAATACTGAGGTGGAAATCTACAAGCGTTGGTGGGTGAAATCGTGGGGAAAAATCGACACGCGTCTGAAAGCCGGAGCGCAATGGAACAAGGTTCCCTTCCCACTCCTCTGTTCTCCCTGGGCAAACACCAGTTATATCCGCGAGGATAATATGTTCATGTTGATCAAGAACATGGAGTTCCTCAACGACCGCTACGTATCTCTCATGACGCAATGGGACCTTAACGGTAAGATTCTTAACCGCATTCCCCTCATCCGTCGCCTGAAATGGCGCGAATACTTCGGAGTGAACTGCCTGTGGGGTCACGTGACGGACGCTAACAATCCCTATCTTGAAGCCAACCGCAACCGTACCGACATCTTCTATTTCCCGTCGCGATTCAATCCTGCCACGGGTGCTTACCAGCAGCAGACCCAGGTGATGGACCCCAAAAAGCCCTATGTTGAGGCCTTCGTCGGCATACATAACATCTTCAAGATCCTGTGGATACAGTATGTACACCGATTCACTTACATCAACGATGCCTCAAGCATCTACGGCGACACCCAACGTTGGGGTATCCGTTTCATGCTCCGTGCCACATTCTGATGCGTGCTTCCGGCAATGCCCGACGGCGATGAGCCACCGCGAGGCGGGAACTTTCCGCCAGGCCGCCCCGTAGATGCCGCCCGAATACACCGCGCCCCCATGGCAGATGTTGCAGTCTGCGATGGGGGCGCGGCATGTCTTTTCGGCAGGAGGACCTGCGCTTCCCTTATGGCATGGTGGCGCACGGAGCGGGAAACGGCGGTGGATGCCGGTGATGTCGTTGGTGTTGTCTTGTGGAATCAGGCGTGGATTCCTGTGGAGTCGGGCGTGGAATTCCGTGGAAACAGAAGAGGATTCCGCTGCGATTCGGCGTGGAGTCCTGAAGAACCACGGATGAATGCCGGTGGCTTTAGAGATGGATTCCCAGGGAATTGGCGATGATGACGGCTAAGACCACGGCGGTGATGACGGCGTAGAGCCAGTCGCGCTCGCGGAGAAAATCGAAGAGCGAGAGGAAAACGCGCATCACGGGGGTGAGAATCAGCACGATGACGCCGAACTGTATCCACGAGCGGGAGTTCAAATGCCCGATGCCTTCGAGGATACCGTCAAGGGTGGTGTAGTCGGCAGGGTGGAATGTGGGGTCGGAATAACTGAAAGTCGTATAGTCGGGCATGGCGTCCGAGCCGTGCTGTATCAGATAAACGATGCCTCCCACCGCGGCGATGAAGGCGGCAAGGGCGACGCCCAGACGCAGCGTGTGTGCGATGAGGAGTTGGAGGTCTGAAACTTTGTTGGACATAGTCTGTGGAAAAGGGGGGGGAGAATATGGAATTTCGGGTGAGGGGGATGGGTCAGAACTTGCCGGTGAAGCCCATGTATATCATGTTCGCCGCCACCATAAACACCGCGATGGCAAACACTTTGCGCAGCATCCGCACGTCAAGTCTTTTGAGAAGACGGGCACCCGTGAGGGCACCGAAGAGGACTCCGATAAGGACGGGGCAGGCAATTCCCGGCACAATGTTGCCACGTTGGATATAGACCACCGCGGAAGCGCAGGCCGTGACGCCCATCATGAAGTTGGAGGTTGTGGTGCTAACCTTGAAAGGCACCTTCATCATGTTGTCCATAGCAATGACCTTCAGCACTCCGGAACCGATGCCGAGTATGCCGCTCAGCATGCCCGCGATGCCCATTACGCTGAATCCCCGGCCCACATGTTTCAGTTCGTAGGCCTTCAGGCTGCCGTCTTTTTGCGGCCATGTTCCGAAAAGTTTCAGCCGGCGTGCCGCTTCCGAGCCTTTAACGCCCGTATGGTCCTGCTTCTTTACGAACTGCATGGTGCCCGTAAGTATGAGGACGAAGCCGTAAATGACGGCAATGACATTGTTGTTCAGCCATACTGCGATGAGGGCACCTGCGACGGCTCCGAGCGTCGTTGCAATCTCCAGGAACATGCCGAGGCGGATATTCGTGATGCCTTCTTTGACATACGCGGAGCCGGAACCGCTGGATGTGGCGATGGAGGCCACCAGTGCGGCACCGACAGCATAGTGGAAATCGACGCCGAAGCAGAGCGTCAGGACGGGAATGACAACAACGCCGCCGCCAAGGCCCGTCAGACTGCCGAGAAGTCCGGCGCCATACGCCGCCAGCAACATGATGAGTGTGAAGGTGAGAATGGTCATTATGGGAGGAATGTTTTGGAATGTTGTGTGAAAAATGCGGATGTCGATGATGGCGAATACGGGATGTTTTTCACCATCACACGATGCAAAGTTATGTTTTTTTCGTAGAAAAACCGTGCAAAGTTTGTAATTTTCACCCTTTTGCCGTACCTTTGTCACTTGATTTGCCATGCTATTCCAACATATATCCGACGATGTCAGCACGGCAGTTCCGCAATCTCTCTCCAGCAGAGCCGGACCATATCCCCTTCCGGGCGGAACGCATCGCCGCGATTGGCGGAATCCGCCGGTCGGAGGAGCGGTGAACATCCTCCTTTTTTGTCCGGCAATGTCGTGCCAGACCGCGGCATGGCGCGTCTCAAAAGTCCATATTCTATCACAATATCCGGGGCGCGATGCTTGACGCTCCACCATACCCTCATTTTCCAATTTCCCATCTTTTTAATGGAAACTTTCGAACTTATTGCCAAGACCTTCCAGGGTCTTGAAGAAGTGTTGGCGCAGGAACTCACCGAACTTGGTGCCGACGAGATCCAGATTGGCCGCCGTATGGTATCGTTTGTCGGCGACAAACGCATGATGTACCGCGCGAACTTCTGTCTGCGCACGGCAGTACGCATCCTAAAACCCATAAAACACTTCAAGGCGAACGACCCCGACGACGTCTATCAGGCGATAAAAAGCATAGAATGGTCGGATTATCTCGACCTGACCACGTCATTTTCCGTCGATACTACCGTATATAGTTCCACTTTCCGCAACTCCCGCTTCCTCACTTACAAAGTAAAAGACGCCATTGTCGACTATTTTATAGAGAAAGAAGGGAAGCGTCCCAACGTAAGTGTTGCAAATCCGCAACTGAGACTCAATATTCACATCGCAGAGGACGATTGTACGCTCTCGCTTGATTCGAGCGGCGAGAGCCTTCATCTGCGTGGCTACCGCGAGGCTACGGTGGAAGCGCCCATAAACGAGGTGCTCGCCGCCGCAATCATCAAGATGAGCGGCTGGAAATACGATTGTGACATTGTCGATCCCTTCTGCGGAAGCGGAACGTTCCTTGTGGAAGCCGCCCTGATGGCCCGCAATATCCATCCCGGAGTCTTCCGCAAACGTTTCGGATTTGAGAACTGGAAGGATTTCGATGCCGAACTTTTGGCGGAAATCTACGATGACGATTCCCAGGAACGTGAGTTCAACCACCATATTTATGGCTTCGACCTCAACCATAATGCCGTGAGGGCGTCCATCGCAAATGCAAAGGCTGCCGGCGTGAGTGACTGCATCACCGTCGAGCAGCGCGACATCCGCGACTTCGCTATGCCGGAAGTTCCCGAGGGAAGTGAGCAGCCCCATCGCCTGATGATCACCAATCCTCCCTACGGAGAGCGCCTGCATCCCGAGGACATCACCGCCATTTACCGCACTTTGGGCCGTAAACTCAAACACGATTTCGTGGGAGGCGAGGCGTGGATTATCAGCAGCAAGGAGGCGCTCTTCGATGCTATCGGCCTGAAACCTTCGCAGAACGTAGCCCTTCAAAACGGTTCGCTCGACTGCGAGGTCCGCAAATACGTCACTTTCAGCGGCTCCATCTCCTCGTTCCGTGGGGAAGGCGGTGTCGTAAAGTCGCGTGAAGACCTCCGGAAGCAGGGGGAACACCGGCGCGATGGACGGGAACGCGAGTTCAGCCGCAAGTACAATCCCGACTTCAAGAACCGTCATCGCGACCGCAACGACGATGCTCCCACCGAGCGTCAGCGGCCTGAGGACCTCTTCGAGGACGAGGAAATGGCAGCACACTACCGCAGTTTGCGTAACCGCCACCGCAATTTCGAGGAGCAACAGAGCCGTGAGCGCCGCCAGACTACCGCAGGTCGCGACCGCAACGACCGTCGCACCGACCGCCGTGACGGAGGAAAGGGTGGACGTGACGGGGGAAAGGGAGGCCGTGATGCCTTCAAAGGCGGACGCGACAGGCGCGATGGCTTCAAAGGTTCCCGGCGTGACAGATAAAATGGACAATGGATAAGTAGGTATTCAATGGGAGTCCGTAGCGGATTCTTCCTTATCAATGGATGTTGAATACCTACTTATTCTGTAAAGATACCGGACTTCGAAGCGATGTCCTGCGGTACTCGAAGCGAATCTCTATGGCATTCGAAGCGAATCTACACGGCATTGGAAATATTTTTTTAACGGCATTTGAGGTAAGCCATTACGGTGTTCGGAACAAACTGTCCGATATGTTTCCACCGGTTTCCCCCACCTTCAAACTGATACATTTTGTAAATCGTGTTATGAAACGAAATCTTCTTGCAGTCCTTCTACTGCTTTTTCCTGCTGTTCTTATGGCACAAAATCTGAAAAAGCCCACACTTGACGAACTGATGTGGGGCGGTAACAAATATTGGTCCCTGCAACCTGAGCATATTTCTACGGCATGGTGGGGAGAGAGTCTTGTACGTACCGGCGTCGACACCTGTTCCCTCATCGCCGATCAGCGCGGACGTGCTGTAGCATCCGCCAAGTCTTTCCTTTTCAGCCGCGATGAGGTCAATGAAGTTCTCCACGCATTGTTCCCCGAAGACACGTTGCGCAGCCTGCAAGGTGCGGCATTCGTCGACGGCAAGCAGCGCGTTGTCCGCCTCCAAAGCGACAAGAATGTCTTCGAATACGACTGGAAAGCCCGCCAGATTGCCTGGCATCAACCCGTGTTGCGCGGAACTTCCTATCGCGAATTCTGTGCCGCCTCCCACAGTACGGCGTACATTAAGGACTATAACCTTTATGTCCGTACGGCAGAGGGCAAGGATTTGCAGGTTTCTCACGATGGTTCGCGTGACATTCTTTACGGAACTTCCGTCCATCGCAACGAGTTTGGCATCATGAAAGGCACGTTTTGGAGTCCCAAAGGCAGCCTCCTCGCCTTCTATTGTATGGACCAAAGCATGGTCACTGACTTTCCTCTTGTAGACATAGAGGTGGACAGTACCACACAGATGGCGCAACTTGCACCCGAAAAGTACCCCATGGCGGGTATGACCAGCCACAAGGTGAAGGTGGGAGTGTTTGACCCCGCCACCGGAAAGACCGTATATCTTGCCGCAGGAGACCCCACCGACCGCTATTTTACCAATGTCTCATGGTCGCCCGATGAGCGCTATATCTTCCTCATGGAGTTGCCCCGCAGCCAGGATAAGTGCGAACTTGTGGCCTACTGTGCCCGTACCGGTGAGCGGATAGGTGTGTTCTATACGGAGACAAACGCGCGTTTTGTGGAGCCGCAGTTCCCGCTTTCTTTCATTCCGTGGGACACTTCGCGCTTCATTTATCAGAGTGAACGCGACGGTTTCAACCATCTTTACGTCTTCCGTATGGAGGAATCCGATGGAAAACTCAGCATTTCCGAGGAACGGCAACTGACCTCCGGAGCCTATGAAGACCTGCAATTACTCGGATTCAACAGCGAAAACCGTAGCGTTATTCTCGTAAGCAACGAGAGCGGACACATACGTGAGAACGTTTATAGTGTGGACTTCAAGACCGGTCAGCGCACACTCCTCGACAACGGAGTCGGCGTTCACTATGCCAATCTTTCGCCCGGCGGAACACTTTTCACCGACCGCTGGTCGAAACCCGACGTCTTCCGCCGCATGGAACTCCGCACTACGGCACGTCCACGTTCGACGATGACCCTGCAAACGTGCGAAAGTCCGTGGCGCGAATACAGCATGCCCGAGGTGAAGGGCGGCACTCTCACCGCTGCCGACGGCAAAACACCCCTCTATTACCGCCTTGTCCTCCCCGTAGGCTTCGACCCTGCCCGCAAATATCCCACGGTTGTCTATGTCTACGGCGGACCCCATGCCACCAATGTCAAGGAATCGTGGAACTATCAGGCGCGTCCTTGGGAGTATTATATGGCCAATCGCGACTATGTTCTCTTCATTATCGACGGCCGTGGAAGCGGTGACCGAGGCTTCGACTTCGAAAGTTGCACACACAGACATCTGGGAGAAGTGGAGATGCTTGACCAGATGCAGGGCGTGAATTTCTTGAAGACCCTCCCCTATGTTGACGCGGATCGCATCGGTGTTCACGGATGGAGTTACGGCGGATATATGACCACCAACCTGATGTGTACGTATCCTGACGTCTTCAAGGTCGGTGTTGCCGGCGGACCGGTCGTGGACTGGCGCTTCTATGAGGTGATGTATGGCGAGCGGTATATGGACACTCCTCAGGAAAACCCTGAAGGTTACCATAACAGCAGTCTGCTTCCTAAGGCCAAGAACCTCAAGGGCCGTCTGCAAATCATCGTAGGTTACAACGACAAGACCTGCCTGCTTCAGCATAGTCTTGCCTTCCTCCGTGCCTGTGAGGATGCGAAAACCCAGCCCGATTACTTCGTATATCCCGGTCAGGACCACAACATGATGGGACAGGATATGGTGCATCTCCATGAGCGCATCACCCGTTATTTCGATGATTATCTGAAACGTTGAGACACTTACGTGTTGTGGGTGCTTTGCCTTTGACCGGAATTCTTGATTGCACAGCCCCGATACACAATGACATCTGCGGACAAACCACATAAAAAGGTTTGTCCGCAGATGTCGTTTTTGCCTGTTCTTGTTTGGGTAATTGAGGGCTTTTTCTCCTCTTTTACATGATTCGTGTCCCGTTTTTACATGATTCGTGTCCCTCTTTTACATGATTCGTGTCCCGCTCATTCGGTCGAAAATACCGTCGAATAGACTATGGAGTCGTGCTTCGTCACGAATGATGTCACCGAGTACGGCTATTCGCGTGACTCCCAGAATCATTCTCGCGGTCGACAGTCCTGGCGAACGACCTTTCCAGATTCCAAGTAGTTGGCTAACTTGTGCAATTTATTATAAAGGAGCAATCCAATGTCTTTTCGTCATTTTGCAGATTGTAAGCGCGTCACATTTGCCTTCATTCTACTCATTTTGATTAACGAAAACGTAAAACTTCGTTCAAAAATGCCATTTTTTATGCAAAAAATGGCACCATTTTCACCGTTATACATATAAAAATCGCCACTCTTACCCCATATTTTAACCATATACCCTCATGCCCTCACCTATATATATTGGTTTAAAGAACTGATATATAAATAGTTATGTAAAGGGTGATGGTATGAGGGTAAAAATAAAAAATTACTGGGTAGCGTTTTCTTATATTATAACCCAACTTTAACACCCTAAAAAAATCTGAGAAATTTTCGGGGTGTTTTTGTGTAGCGGAGATGCGTAAGTTGCTGTTAGTCAGCAGGTGCGTTTTTGCTGGCGGGTGATTTTGCCGATTGTAGGACACATTCGGATGAAAAGTTTGACGTAACTTGCCTAATAATAAAACAATCAAGTCGTCAACTTTATCATTGCACCTTTCAAGTACAGGGTGATACAGACTTTGCAGGGCGTTTATCCCTATATACGCCCCAGTTCGTGCTTCCTAGGGTCACGGGTCCGCGGGTCGGGTCATTAGGGACAGGTTCCGTTGACCTCTTTAAAACTCTGGATATTTGACGAACTCATCGGGTGAGAGATATGTCATATACTCTTCGTCTTCGGGTGTCGTCTCGTATACCATTTGGCTGTGATGACGGTTACATTCATTTGCTGCACTGGTTGCTTTTTGAACTACAGAATAGGTGACTCCCGTAAGACGCGACAACGTGCGTGGTCCAAGACCTTCCTCGTGCGCCATATACAAAACATGTTTTTGCTGTGGTCGTGGGAGGAATTGAAACTCTGTAGCATTGGTTGCTCCACAGAGGGAAGTCAATATCTGCCATGCTTCCTCGTCGGTGAATCCGTCTCGGGATCTGGGTTGTACATCCGCATCTATCAGTTCTCGTTCTGCAGATGCTTTCAGCGGAGTGTTGACAAGTTCTGCAAGTTCCTCTATCGTAATGCGACCGAGAACAGTGTCGACAGAACTGAACGGCTGGGGATGCTTGCCGTTGTACTCTCTCCAGCTGCTCCATTCGTAGTCTATAAGGTTGTTCAGCAAATGTGCTTTCAAGGGATTTTGATGGATATACCTTAGTAATGTAAGGAAATAGTCCCAAGAATCACACGTCTGGCTCTTAAACCGTTCCTGAAACAGATGTCCGATTCTGTCATATTTGTGATTGTAATAATAGACATAGGAAGACGAAATGCGTTTCATTACATCACCTATTGGCTCGTCATTCTCCTTTATCAGAAGGTGGACATGATTTCCCATCAGACACCAGGCATAGATATAACAGTGCCTGCTTACTTCTCCGACTCCCATGTCAACGAATGGAGAAACATCGTCGTAGGTGTGATATGGCGTAACAGGAAGTCCATAATTTCTTACCTTTGAAGGTCGGGTTTCTACAGGCAGTCCGCATTGCCGCTGAAGAATACGAACAAAATGTTCATAGTCTTCAGAACACTCGAATATCTGTTGCTTGTTGACTCCGCGAAGTATTGCATGATATACATGAGTATCTGATATGTTACGAGCTTGACGTGGCATATATGTTATAATATAACATTTGTATAGGGATTCAAATGAGGTCATCGGAACCTGTCCCTAATGACGCTCCCCCTCCCCGACGGCAGCATGCCTGACCGCTCAGTCCTCGACCGGCTGGCCATGAGTTCCTGCCTGTGGGAACAGCGCATCGCCATCGTCACCAACTGGATGCTCATCCGCCACGACGAATATGCCGACACCCTGCGCATTGCAGACCGCCTGCTCCACCATCCTCATGACCTTATCCACAAGGCCGTGGGATGGATGCTCCGCGAAGTGGGAAAACGTCGTATGGACATTCTTGAAGACTACCTCGAAAGACACAGCCACGAAATGCACCGCACCACCCTACGCTACGCCATCGAGAAGATGAACGCTCCGCAACGACAATGGTGGCTGGAAAAAGACAAGAAAGTTTAGGGTGGATTCTGGGAAACACCGTGGGGACGGACACCCTCCGTGCTCCCGCTGAGATGAGGAGAAAACCAAACACAACGGCTCCCTGCAACCGGTCTTTAGTAATCCGGATGCAGGGAGCCGTGATATACGGAGTGAAGGAGCATCTCCAGGACGCCCATCTATCCCTCACCCCGCCGTCCGCCCTGTCCCTATGATGTCAAGGGAAAGGGCGCAACGATAGGCAGGGAAAGGAAACGGATCAATGTCAGTTGAGGATGACACCGGAATTGTCAGTAGGATTCTGCGTGAGCGTGGATCCCGAAGGATAGGCGTTGATGGCATTCTGCGGGATGTAATACGTCACACGGTAGTCAGTGGCGGGAATGTTCTCCATCGCCTTGTGCGGGCCGGGGAACTGGCGGTTGAGTTCGCGTCCGTTGCGGAATACGTCGAAGCTGCGCTCAGCCTGATATGCCATTTCCAACTGGCGCTCCTTGTCGATGCGCTCGAAAGCATTGGAAGCGTTGAGTTCGGCGTAACCCTTTCCGGGGATAGCACGCTCACGCACGATGTTGAGATCAGGGAGCGCCTTTCCATAATCCCCGAGCTTGGCATAGGCTTCGGCACGGTTGAGATACATCTCGTCAAGACGGCTGATGATAGGGCTGTGAAGCTGGCTGTAGCCGTTTTCAAGACTGCACTTGGTGATGTAGAACATCGGGTATACACGGTTGAGGAGCATCTGCCAGTCGAGATAGCCTTCATAGGTTTCGCCGTCGGCATAGTTGATGGCGTAGCGCTCGTCTTCGGCATTGACGAGGGTGAGGGTGTAGGTGTCTTCGCCCTCGGTGCAGGTGACGGTGCCGTCGGCATGGTGGGTGACGGGTGCCTGCACATAGTTGAAGTTGGTATGCTCACCGTTGCTGTAGACCTTCTTTATGAATCGGAACACCTCAGTATGGTCTTCGGTATATTGGGGGTCAATGAAGGCTGCACGGGCATCGATGATGCCGGCACTGCCCTTGCGCCAGTCGTTGCGTCCGTTCTCATCGAGCAGGGCAAGGTATTTTGCCGAAGCGTACATTTCGCCCCATCCCATATCCTGAATGTTGGCGTACATTCCGCCGATGGTGTAGTAGTAGTCCCACTCGGGGAATTCGGCGTCAGTGCGACGGATGACGAAGATGTCCTCAGGATTGTTGTCGGGGTCGATGGTGTTCGACTTCATATAGTCCTCGCGCGAGAGGAGAGAGAACTGTCCGGAATCGATGACCTTCGAGGCGTATTCGGCGGCCAGCCTGGCATATTCCGTATTGGGATTCTCGTAGGTTCCGCTCATATACAGATAGATGCGCGAGAGCATAGCCTGTGCAGCAGCCTTCGAGGCATAGCTCGAACCCTTTGCATACTCGTCGTGCATGAGGCTTTCGGCCTTCTTGAGGTCGTTGATGGCCTGCATGTAGCACTCGTGCACGGTGGAGCGGTCAGGGAGCTTCAGGTTGTCAAGGTCGTCAGGTGTACCGTTGACGATGGGCACTCCGAGATTCTTCTGCGGAGCCTGGCAGTATGGGCGTCCGAAGGCTCGTGTAAGATAGAAGTACATCATACCGCGGATGTAATAACATTCACCGAGCTTGCTGTCCACCTCGTCGTTTTGTCCTTCGGCAATCATCTTGATGATGTTCGAGGTCTGTGCCACAGCCTTGTAGCCATAGTCCCAGAAATTCTGCAGACGGTAGTTGTTAGGGGTGCGGCTGAAGGAGATGAACTGGTAGAAGGCGTCGGTCGACGAGCCACGGATCATCATGTTGTCGCCGGCATATTCGCCGAGACGGTGCATGGGGTCGCTCCAATAGGCAAGCTGTGCATAGGCTCCGTCGAGGAGTCCGTCGAGCGATTGTTCGGGATTGTTCTGCACCTCATCGGCGGCAAGACTGCTGTTGGGCAGACACTCGATGTCGCACGAGGTAAGCATAGCAGCGGCGCTGAACGCGGCAGCAAGGGCAGTAAGGATATTTCTTGATTTCATGTTAGTCTTGGATTTCTTACTTCGTTTTGAGTTTTTTTGACATTCTTATACAGATGACTTGTAATAAGAAATGGTCAGAACGAGAGGTTGACATTGAGCATGAACTTGCGTACAGAAGGATATACGCTGACTCCCGTTGAGCTGATAACCTTTCCGCCCGAAGGTGGAAGTTCGGGATCCACACCGCTGTAGGGTGTGACGCAGAAGAGGTTTTCACCGCTCAGGGCAATGCGGAGATGGCTGATGTGCCGCTTTGCAAAACGGTCGGTATCCCATGCCAGTACGAGGCTGCGGAGCTTGAGGAAGTCGCCGTCCTCGAGGAAGCGGGTGCTGGCCTTGTTGGAGTTGGTGGAATTGTTGTAGATGGCTACGGGGTGAGTGGCCACGTCGCCGGGTTTCTCCCAGCGTGTCCATCCGTCCTTGAGTACCATCTGGTTGCGGTCGGTGTAGGCACCGTCGGAGTCGAATTCCAGACGCGAGTAGTTGAAGATCTTGCCACCGATGCTGTAGCCGAAGTCTGCGGCGAGCGAGAACTCACGCCATGTCAGTTCGGTCTGGAAACCACCGAACACCTTGGGCGTAGAGGGGTCGCAGATTACCTGGTCGGCCTTGGCATATTCTGTGGTAATCTGCCGGCTGCCGTCCTCAGCGGTGTAGTACCACTGTGCAGCACCGGTCTCGGTGTTCACACCAGCCCATTCCTGGAGGTAGAAGGTATCGCAGCTGTAGCCGGGCTTAAGGAGTTTGTTGGCACCTCCGGCAATGCCGTCGGCCTTGATGATCTGGATGTCGGGGTTGTCGCCATAGAGTTTCTCCACCTTATTGGCGTTATGGCCGAGGGTAAGGTCGAGGCTCCACTTCCAGTCGTGTGTACGGACGATATCGCCGCCAAGGGTGATTTCGATACCATTGTTGCTCATTTCGCCGACATTCTTCCAGCGGCTGGTAACACCCACGATGCCGGGCACGGGCACCATATAGAGAATGTTGTCGGTATACTTGTTGTACCAGTCGATATTGAAGCGCAGGCGGCTGTTGAAGAAGCTGGCATCGAGACCTACACCGATGGTGCGCGTCTTCTCCCATGTGAGGTCCTTGTTACCAATCTGGCTGATGAGGGCTGCGGGGGTGTCGTTGTAGCTGGCGGAAATGCTGTAGAGGTCGTACTGGGGATAGTAGGTTCCAGGGTCGTTACCGTTGGTACCGATGCTGGCACGGAGCTTCAGCAGGTCCACCCAGTCGGCCTTGAACCATTTTTCGCGGTTAATCATCCAGCCTGCGGAGAAGCTTCCGAAGTTACCGTACTTGTTGTTGTCGCCGAAGTACGATGCACCGTCCCTACGCCAGCTTACCTCGGCAAAGTAACGGTTGGCATAGTCGTAGGTGGCCTTGAAGATGACGCTCTGCTTGGCGCTCTCGTTCAGTGCACCGCCCACCGACTCGGGGTTGGCGGCCACTCCCAGCTGGTCGAAACCGCTGAGGAAGCCCGTACCGTTGGCACGGATATACTTGTAGCTGTAGTCGCGGAATTCATAGCCGAGCAGTCCGGTGACGTGGTGTTCGCCCCAGTTCTGCACATAGTTGAGCATCTGGCTGGTGTAGCGGATGACTTCGTCGCTGTGGTATTCGCTGATGCGTCCCTTGCCGCCGGTACCATCGCTCTTGGGGTCGCTGTACGAACTGTAGCGGTAGCTCTGATACTTGTAGCTGTTGGTGCTGTTCCAGGTGAGGAACTTGCAGAAGCGGACATCGAAGTTGAAGCTGCCCATGATGTCGTAGTTCTTGTAGTCCACGCGGTCACCGTTGGCCAGACTGTTGAGGTAGTTGGTCTGGGTAGCATTCACCCATCCCTGGTAACGGTCGGGAGTGAGGCTGCCGTCCTCGAGGTAGGGGCTGTCCCAGGGGAGCATGGAGTACATGGCGTTCACGCTGTACTGGGCATCTCCGGTGTTGCTCATCACACCGATGATGGCAGGCTTCAGCGTCAGCCATTGGCAGGGTTTGAACTGCATGCGGGCATTGACGCTGTATTTTTCGAATTCGTAACCCTTTACGGCACCTTCTTCATCGAAATATCCGAGCGAGAAGAATCCGTTCATCTTTTCCGAACCGCCCTGGAACGATACGTTGTAGTCCTGCGTATACCCGACATGGGTGGCAAGGTCCCACCAGTCGAAATTGCTGTTGCGGAGTTCGGGATTCCAACGGGTGAAACTGATTTGGTCGGCATTCTGCATCGAGGCATAATAGTCGTAGAGCTGAGTGCCGGTCATCATCTTCTGGTTGCCGTTGTTGAGGATGTTCATACCTGCCTTGGCAGAGAGGTTCACACGGATGTCTCCGCTCTTGCCACCCTTGGTGGTAACGATGATGACACCGTTTGCACCCTGCGAACCGTAGATGGCGGTGGAGGCGGCATCCTTGAGGATGCTCATGCTGGCGATGTCGGCAGGATTGAGGAAGTCGGCGCTGTTGCCAACGATGACACCGTCGACCACCCACAGCGGAGCGGTGGAGCCGGAGAGCGTGGCAGTACCGCGTACGGTGACGGCCGACGACGAACCGGGCTGGCCGCTACCCTGCGCCACGTGCACACCGCTGACCTTGCCGTTAAGCATGGAGCTGACGTTGCTGCTGGTGATGTCGGTAAGGTCGGAGGGTTTCAGCACTTCCATGGCACCGGTGAGGCTTTCCTTCTTCTGGATGCCGTAACCCACCACCACGGCCTCTTCAAGGGTGTTGGTGCTTTCCTTGAGGGTGATGGTCACGTTACTGCCGTCCCAGGTCACAGACTGTGTCTCGTAGCCGATATAGCTGATGTGGAGGGTGGCACCCTTCTTCACACCCTTAATGGAGAACGCACCGGAAAGGTCGGTAACCGAACCGAGGGTGGTACCCTTCACAACGACGCTGGCACCTACAAGAGGCTCGCCGGATTCGTCGATGACGATGCCGCTGCACTGTTGGGTCTGCTGTACAGCATAGAGGCTGTTTTCGATAGGGGATGATGATGCCCACGCATGACCGGCAGCGAAACCGGCGGCGAGGAGCATGCTGACTGACATTAGCCGTTTTGTCATACCTTGATTTTGTTTTTGGAGAGAAAATGTGAATGAGAAGTGGAACTTTTCCTTAGACTCTTCTTACAGATGCAGGAAAGACAGTCGTTTCTTTCACTGAGGAACAGGCCATATAGACTGCATCCGCAACAAAGACTCCGATGTCAGGAAATAGCTTCACCTCGTATTTTTATGTAAAAGAATATACGTGAAGGTGGAGGTATAAAGCAACCTTGACGACAACCGGCGGTCCGGACATCGGAAGATGTACAGCCGAAGATGTCGCCAATGCATCAGGGGACTGGTAGCCTGCGTTTTCAAAATGATGGAAGATGGAAAAAGACAGACTTAAGGTTATGGTCGCGTCAGCGGCATGGCAGCCTCTTCGGAGACTCTTTCTCACATCGAAGAACGGGCCGTAAGCCGCTTTGCGAAGCAAATTTACTGCATTATTGCCACTTTTTATGCTTTTTTTAGTATAAATCAACATGTTTGGCAGATAAAAACAACGTTTTTTCTACATTTTCGGATAGCAATATGCCCCGTATTTTACATCTGCAACTGACAAAACACAATTAACCCACGCTTTTCAGTACGGCCTGATAAGAATAAGAACGTCGAAGACCTTCTCGTCTTCATTCTCAAGACACAGGGCAATCTCGGTTGACAACCCTACCAGATTTCTTTGCACAAGACATCCGAACTTTCAAGGCAAGACATCGGGACTCTCCCTCATAGGAGTCTGATGTTTCTGTGCTTCCGGAACGTTCACATTCCCTCCCTGAAAAAAGTTTTTTGAAATATTGCTGTCCGGTAAAACTTTTGCAAGCCAAATAAATTAGGGCTGACACTTCTC